>DAOUIY010000053.1:0-29113 GCA_034423215.1 Dehalococcoidia bacterium | reverse complement strand
GGGGGCGGCAGCAAATCATCTACCGCCAACTCCAGGTCGGGCAGGGATACGGGGGTCAGGGTCTCTCCCCGGCGATGTATGGTGTGTTGGGCGTAACCCTCGGGCCCCGGCTCGGTAAACCGCTCGATACAGTCTTCAGGCAGGTTCTTGATCCAGGTTTCGACAATGTTATTGCGCCCATACAGGTGGGCCTTGACATTCCGGTCATACTCCAGGCTGCTGTCAGCCACCTCGATAACCAGCAGCACATCGGCGGAGGTGGGGTGAGACCTGGTGTACCGGTCAGCCCGGGGCCTGACGAGGGCGACATCAGGCTGCGGCTCGGAGCCGTCGTCCAGGTGCAGGGGGTTCTGAATTCGGACGCTGAAACGCCCCTGTGCCAATATAGGGAAAACCTCCGTTGATATATCAACACTCCCGGAGTGCTCCGGTCCAATGGGCGGCATTACGATAATCTCCCCTTCGATAAGCTCCACCCGCTCGTCGGCCTTCAGAATGCCTGCCTCGGCCATCCGGTAATACTCGGCCACCGTGAACCTGCGGGTTTCCCTGGCGGGAGGGGGAGGGGGTGTTGGCGCCGGAATTTTTGGGGCAGCGGTGAGAGCCGCCGGAACTTTCGGCTGCGTAGTCATAACCACACCTAACCACTAAAGTAGCTTTAATGAAGCGCTAATTCTCCCCGTCATCCAGGGGCGGCAGCAAATCACCTACCGCCAGCTCCAGGTCGGGCAGGGACACCGGCGTCAGGGTCTCTCCCCGGCGGTGTACACTGTGCTGGCCGTAGCCCTCCGGCCCGGGTTCGGTGAATCGCTCAATGCAGTCTTCGGGAAGGTTCTTTATCCAGGTCTCCGGGATGTTGTTGCGCCCGTACAGGTGGGCCTTGACGTTCCGGTCGTATTCAAGGGATGAGTCAGCTACCTCTATAACCAGCAGCACATCGGCGGGAGTGGGATGGGCTGCCCCGTAGCCCTCAGGTCTTCGCAGCAATATGGCTAGGTCCGGCTGCGGTTCGGCCCCGTCGCTCAAGTGAATCGGATTTTGATTGCGGACAATAAAACTGCTTTCCAAACGCCGAGTAATCAAGTCGCCGGTAAGGTCCACATCCCAAGCGTGTCCGGGGCCAATGGGCGGCATTACTATTATCTCCCCCTCGATAAGTTCCACCCGCTCGTCGGGTTTCAGAATGCCCGCCTCCGCCATCCGGTAGTACTCGGCCACCGTGAACCTGCGGGTTTCCTTGGCGGGAGGAGAGGGGGGAGTTGCCGCCGGAACCGCCGGGGCAGCGGCGGGAGCCGCCGGAACTTTCGGCTGCGTAGTCATAATGCAACCAGCCCTTTGTAATTTCTAAACACATCGTTGTCTTGTGATGATAGACGGGGCCCGCCTATTATTCAAGGATGGGGTCAGTTCACCAACAGCCAATTAAGAGGGCCGTTGCAGCGACCTTGATGCTGCGTTGGTGATGGCAGTGGCTGCGCTTCAGGCCCGTCAGGTACGGCATACGGGACGTTGAAGCGCATTCTTTGACTACGCCAGCAACAATCTACGCCAGGCGGTTCAAGTACATGACGCGCAATCATGTGGGTGCCCGCCCTTCATGCCAGACCTCCTACATCACCTGAAAGTGCGCCTCTGTGGGAACGCAATCGACGCCATTGATGGGGACCATGTCCTGGGGGCAGGCGGAGAAGGCCACCACGCAGTCCATCTCGGCCCGCAACACGGCGTAGTCGCCGGGACCGCTCACCGGCGGCTCGAATCCCAGGGTCCCATCCGAGCCTACGGGGATATTCATAAAAAGGTTCCATGGGCTGGGGGTTTCGGGAGGCGTGAGGCCCAGTTCGGCCAGGGCTGCCGCCAGGTTGTCGGTGCAATTGTCGTGGTACCCCGTGCAGCCCAGCAGTTCGTAGCGGTAGCGGTCGCAGGCCGCCAGCAGGGTATCGTGGATTCCGCCGGAGGTGTCCTCCACCAGTGTCAGGATGGGGCGGCGCCGGTTGGTGACCATGGACTGGCCCAGCAGAGGCATGGTCCGTCCTATGGCGGTGCGGGAATGTTCCATGGACATGAACTCGGCCTGGTCGTCGCGCCGGAAGGCCCAGGTGTCCACCACCTGCTGGCCGTGGGTATTTATCACCTTGACCAGTTGCCCCTCGCTCACCAACGCCGCCTTGCCCCGGCGGGCGGGAATGGTTATGAGATCTGGTGCTGAAGTCATCTCGCATTACCTTCTATCTATACGTTCTATCTATACGTTGAAATGCCGGGTTGAGCGGCAGGGCGCAGCCAGGCGGCGGGTGAATCAACCGGTAAAACCGGCCCACACCTCCGACAACCGGCCTAATGCTTCCACCGGCAGGGGGCCCTTCTCTGCGTAGGCCACCGCCTGTTCCAAGTGTTCCAGGCTGGAGTAGCCCACCAGCACGCTGCTGACACCGGTATTACTGAGGGCAAAACGCAGCGACGCCTCCACCCGGTTGGTAACTGTTCCCTCATCTTCCAGGAACCGGAAGCCCTCCGCCCTGGCCTGGTCCTGGCTGTAGTCCTTGCCCGAACCGATGGGCGCAACGGTGGGCACGGCAACGGGATGGCGGCCCTCATCGCCGCTCAGCGCCCCCGCTGCCAGCACCCGTATCACCAGCACGCCCATGCCCCTGGCGGAGGCTTTCCCGATAAGGTCGCCGTAGTCGGGCATATCGAACCCCGGCGGAGCCTGGAAGCCGGCGCTGACCCCGGCGCTGGGATTGATCAGGTTATAGACCGACTGGACCGTGTTCAGCGAGCCGGAATCTATTACCTGGTGCAGAGCTGGAGTCTCGCCCACGCCGGTCATTCCCCAAAACCGGACTTTACCCTGGGTTCGCAGTTCCTGCAGGGCGTCCACAACCTCGCCCAGCACTTCCTGAGGAGAAACGGAGCCGCCTTCCGCCTCAGCAGCTACGTGGTTATGCAGTTGAATCAGGTCAACTTGCTCCCGCTGCATGCGGGCCAGGCTCTGCTCTACGGAAGCTACGACGTTGTCCTTTATCCTGCCAGCCTCGTGGGTGGTGACCCGGAACTTGGTGCCCACATAAACGTCCGCAGCCAGTTCCTTCAGCACCCGCCCCAGGTTGGTTTCCGACTGACCATCGCCATAAGAGGATGCCGTATCGAAATAGTTGATGCCCAGCTCCATGGCGCGGGCCACCGCCCGTACCCGCTCGCGATGCTCGCCGCGAATCATCAGGCCGCCCACGTTGCCGCAGCCAAAGCCGATCTCCGATACGCTGAGTCCGGTGTTGCCAAGTGGTCTATAGTTCATGCCCCCGTCCTTTCGCACGTGTTCTTTCGCCAATGTTATTCCCGAATCCGGCAGCCGACAACCGTTGAGATTGACGCTGTAAGCTGGCGGGTCTATTATCGGGGATAACGAAAAAAGCTAATTCCTGGACTTAATCCAGACTGAAGCAGGAGGGCCGCCATGGACTTTGGACTGTTTACCACCTGGAACGCCGTTTACGACGGGGGCAAAGTCCCCTGGGACCCCGAATACCAGGGCGGCAAGCTAAGGGAAGCTGCGGCCTACAAGCAGAATTTCAAGGAGATTGACCATATCGAGGACGCCGGCTGGGACTACGTCTGGTTCGGCGGCAGTCACTTCTCCATCCAGGGCAGCATGGACCCCCAACCCATCATGCTGTCCGCCATTGTCGCCAACCATACCAAGAACATTCGTATCGGCACGTCCATCCACCGGCCCACCCTGCGGCTGCCGGGGGAAACCGTATCCGAGCGGGCCCTGCCCCACGAACGGTACGCCTTCGACAACCTCCAGCCCGAAGACCCCTTCCAGGTGGCGGAGCAGGTTGCCATAGTTGACCAGATCAGCGAGGGCCGCTTCATCTACGGCCCCGGCGCCCGTACCCGCGGCTCCGACGAGCGGCGCGAGTATTTCTTCGAGTACCTGGCCCTGCTCAAGCAGCTTTGGGACGAAGACCGGTTCTCCGGCTTCGAGGGCAAGTACTTCAACTATCCGGCCTTCTACGAGGGCTACATGAGCATCCCCAAGCCGGTGCAGCAGCCCCTGCCCATGCTGCTGCCGGTGGACAGCCAGGAAAGCTTCGTGCCCATGGGCGAACAGGGCTACAAGATCGCCATCGGCGCCGGCAGTTCACCCCATAACCTGCGGGGCTCCGCCGTCCTGCGCGAGGACGTCAAGGCCTACAGACAGGCCTACATGGATGCCGGGCACGAGGGTGAACCCACCACCGTGGTGCGGGTGCCCACCCTGGTGGCCGACACCCAGAAGAAGGCCGACGAGCGGGTGGAGCACCTGATGAACCTGGCCCGCCTGTACTACGCCGGCCGCATCGCCATCGGCAGCACCGACGCCGGCAGCGCCGGCCCCGAGGCCACCGAGGAAGTCAACCTCTTCGGCACCCCGGAAGAGGTGGTGGAGAAAATCCACATGTTCCGCGAAGCCTTCACCACCGACGAGATAATGTTCGAGTGCAACTGGACCGCCTCAGTCCCCCGCGAGGTGGTAATGGACACGTTGAAATGCCTGAGTGAGGATGTTATTCCGCATTTTAAGTAGGGGATTTGGGTTTCGGGGAAATTAGGGCGGCCCGCCATTTGGCGGGCTGTTTGCTTGATACTACAACGCCTTCGCATAGTTGATTGGCGAAGACTTGTATGCCAATCCTATAACGACTTACTAAATTTCCTTTACCTCGCAAGAATAGCGAGGGGTTGCCACATATTTGTTTGGAAATAAGAGACATTGGGCAGCGAACGAGATCGACAAGATTGTCTAGGCCAAAATGAAAAGCCCACCTTATAGTGCTGGGGGCAAAAGGAGACGCAAAATCGATGACTGCTTTAGGGAGTCTCCCATGCCCAACTGAAGTCGGTTGGGCAACCGACTTTTTTGAGACGAGGCAATTGGGCTGGCCTATTCTCGGGAACTACTATTGGTGTTGCCGTGCGGTCATTAAAAAGAACTTTGTGAAGTTGCTCTCGCACAATTAGGTACCTAAGTTCCTGATCGGCACCTTCATAAAGCACAATAAGAGAATATTGTTCGCCGAATATCTTCCCCCATTCACTGTATTGATTCGGAACTCGTTCACCATTGTTATCCAACGGATCGCTCAGATCCTGTGTCGGGGGTGGAACCAAGAAGTGCCTGATTCTCGCCGCAGGCGAGCCAAACCCTTCAAGGGTAGCTACTAATACGTACCCTGGCTGCCCGCGCAATTCCCGACTTGCCCACGCAAACTCCATTACGCTGCTTTGATATCGCCATTGCCAAAACAGTCCGAAGCCTTCAATAAGGGCAGACAGCTCAGATTTGGGTACGAAACTCCCTTGTGCTTCCTCACGCGAGATGTGAGGAGCAAGCATGTTTTTAACTTCGTCGACTTGAATGTAATTTAGTCGGCGACGATTGTATTGCAGCATGAAATAGACCGTCACTATCAGAACGCCTGCCGCAGAAAGGATGCCCGTAGCAGTTAGCATCAAGGCGGTCGGGAAAGGCAATCCGGGAATTGTCGCAAAGGCAGCAACAAGACCAAGCACCTCGACTACGATTGCAGTTGTCAGCCATCCGTTCCTCAGAGTTGACAGCAACTCCTTCCACCAGTTGGAGTCCCTATTCTCACTTAGTTCCAATTCATGCATTCGGTGCGCTCCCTTATCTATTTTGAAAAGTCCGAAGACTAAAGCTGGTCAACCATATCTCTGGAATATAGTGAATACGGTATCGATTTTAGCACCCAACCAATGTCAAACCGGCCCATAACTGTCAGGAAGGCCTTCTTACAGCCTTTCGCATCGGCTAAGTCAAGCTAGGAAAGGATTCCTCTACCCCACTGACAACAGCACCTAGACACGCTTCATTAATTCCCTCTACGATAGTTATCTGAATGATATACAGCTGTTGCCGAAGGAGACTGTATGACTACCAACGCTTCGGGTAAATTGAACATAGGTGGAGTATCTGCTATCAAGTCGATAGTAGAAATACCATCAAAAGAACGCACAGAGCACCAGAAGCAATACTTGGATGCTTGCTTGACGGCATTGGCACATCAACCGATACGCTGGCTTAGCTATCAAGATTGGGGCGAAGGTGGCCCGACATCCTTCTTTGCTCAAAAAGGTATAGACTTCTTTCCTGTCTCCAACCCCAGGCCGAAGCGCAAGTCGTGGTATGGTGGTTGCAACTGCCCCAACAGGCATTGGCTGGAACGAAATCTTGAGTAGAATCTGGCATATAGCTAATATAGAACATTTCAACTTCCCTACCCGCCGAAACGCCAATCGTGGCGGTCCCACTGCCACTTCACCACCACTCGCCGCTTCTCTCTAGCGGGCAATGCGCGGAAATGACCTGAAATGGCAAGGAAATCTAACCTTCTAAGGCAGACGAAGCGTGTTTACCCTATTCCTGATCCTGAGCCATTCCTAACGCCCTGTTGTATGGTGAGTCCCTTTTCAACCGCCTAACCCACCCTAACCACGAAATACGCTATAATCCCACCAACCCCCAAGTCTTTTCGCGCAGGAGGAACCGCCTTATGCAGTTTGGGCTTTTGTTTGAGTGCCAGCGGCCCTATGAGGGTACTGAAATTGACTGGAATGCCCTTTATAAGGAAACCCTGGCCCAGTGCGAACTGGCCGACCAGGTCGGGTTCGACAACCTGTGGTTCGTCGAGCACCACTTCCTCACCGGCTTTTCCGGTTCGCCCAGCCAGAACGCCATGTTCGGCGCGCTGAGCCGCATCACCAAGAACATCCGCATCGGCTACGGGGTCTGCATCCTGCCCTACCACCATCCCGTCCGCGTCGCCGAGCGTGTTGCCCTGGTGGACCAGCTTACCGACGGGCGGGTGGAGTTTGGCACCGGCCGCTCCAACGCCTACGAGCAGATTGGCCAAGGGGTGGACCCCCGAAACACCCGCTCCTTGTGGGAGGAGTCCATCGCCATGATTCCCGAGATCTGGCAGTCCGACGAGTTCGAGTGGGAAGGCGAACACTGGCAGGTGCCGAAGCGGCGGGTGTTGCCCAAGCCGGTGCAGCAGCCCCACCCGCGCATGTACCTGGCCTGCACCCAGCAGGACAGCTTCCGGTTGGCTGCCGAAAAGGGCCTGGGAGTCCTGTCCTCCGCCTCCTACGCCACCTCGGTGCTGGCCGAGCAGGTCAAGATATACCGGGACGCCCTGAAGAACGTGAATCCGGTGGGCGCCTTTGCCACCGAGTTCTGGGGCAACAACGTTCACGCCTACTGCGGCACCGATAACGACGAGGCGCGGGAACTGGCCGCCCTGTCCATGAAGACCTTCTTCGGCCCCGACAAGCCCTACATCGCCGGTCGCATCGGCGCCTACGAGGAACTGCTGGAGGCCTGGGGCGGCGTCCCCGACCACCTGCAGGCCGACTTCGGCCGGTGGCTGCGCCAGTCCGACGAGGCTCACCGCGCCCAGGCTGAAGAGTCGGGCATTTCCCTGGATGCCGGCCCCGGCGCCGCCCGTGCCGCCATCGCCCAACTGGACGCCAATACCCTGGCCGACCGGGGCGTCATAATCGCTGGCGACCCCGACAGCTGCGCCACCGCCGTCCAGATGTACGAGGACATCGGCGTGGACCAGGTGATGATGATCATGCAGACGGAGACCATCCCCCACGAGAAGGTGATGTCGTCCATCGAGCTGTTCGGCAAGGAGGTTATTCCCAGGTTCCGCAACGGGAACGGGGGTAACGGGAAGTAGGACAATGCCCAGGCGGAAGAGAATGGACCGGCAGACCTTCCGGTTGCCGGACCGCCATCGCTGGAAGGCCAAAGAGGGCAACCAGATTTTCGTTGCCAACAAGGGGGACGTGCGCTTCGAGTTTCCGGACGGCTGGGTGTTCGACCCCACCAGCGGCGGGAAGGGCAAGTCGGTCCGGTTCTACGACGGACGTCCGCCCAACGACAACATTCGCCTGGAAGTATCCGTCCTCCAGACACCAGACCCGCGGGTTTTCACGGCGCCCCTGGCGGACGTACTTGACGGTTCTATCGGAGATATCGGCGAAAGCTGCCAGCGCAGCAAAGCCTTCGCCATGAAGCTGCCCCAGCATGACCTGGCCCTGCTGGACCTGGAGTACATTGACCCGGTGGAAAAGCGTCCGGCCCACTCCCTCTTCTGCCTGGCGCGGGGGTCCGGAATCCACGCCCTGATATCGCTGGACTACTGGCCCGAGGACGCCGCGGTAGCCCTGGCAGCGTGGGAGGACGTGCTCGGCTCCCTCTGCCTGGGCGAGTATATGGAACACCCCTTGTTCGGGCCTCAGGAGACGGGTTGACTTGGTCTGGAGATGATGGACATCAGCCAGGCAAGTACCTGGGGCGGGTTTGAAACCCGCCCCTAGGTTTTTCTCAGGCAAGAGAGGGCTATCCTATGTGGTAAACCCTGGCCGCCGTGTCGTGGAACATGTCTGCCCGTTCGCTGGCGGAGTAGCCCGCGGACAGGCGCTTGAAGGCGTTGTACAGGATGTGGTGCGAATAGGAGACCTTGTCCACCGGGAAGTTGCTCTCGAACATGCAGCGGCTGGGGCCGAACTGCTCGATGCAGTAGTTGATGATGGGGGCCATGTCGCTGGCCAGTTCCTCGGAACCGATGGGCTTGTCGCGCAGGTGCCAGTCGAAGCCGGTGCGGGGCATGCCGATGCCACCCAGCTTGCAGACCACGTTGGGACACTCGGCCACGGCGGCAATGCCCTGGCGCCAGGTGTCCATCAGCTCTTCGCCGCCGTTGGCGTAGGGGCCCACCCGCAGCAGACCGCCGATGTGGTTCAGGATGATGGTCAGGTCAGGCACGGCCTTGGCGAAATCGGCCAGTTCGGGCAATTGCGGGAAGTAGAGCCAGCCCTCCAGGGTCAGCCCCTTGGCGGCCAGCACCCGCGCCCCTTCGCGGAACTTGTCGCTGGCCAGTTGCCCCGGCATGTTGTGGGCGGCGGTGTTCTCCACCTCGGGATGCGGGTCCCAGGTTACGGAATGGCGGATGCCCCGGAAATGGTAGGGGCTGGCGTCATGCAGGGCATCCAGGACGCCCTCTACCTCGGCGCCCAGGTTCAGGTTGGCATGGCCTATGATGGCGTCGGCGGCGCGGCAGGGACCATAGAGGCCGGTGGCGCTGGCCGCTCCCTGTCCCTGCACAAATTCCACCTCGCCCACGGGCCGCAACTCTACGGGGCCGTCGGCCCGGTACATGGCCCGCGCCTCGATGAAAACCGTGGAAGTGACGTTATGGCCGGCGTTAACGTCCTCGGCCAGTTCTTCCAGCAGGTAGCGTTGGTAGGGAATGCGCTCGGGCCGCTTGTCCCAAAAATGGTGGTGCGGGTCAATGATGGGCAGGTCGGGTTCAAGGGTCTCTTCCCGGGTTAGCTCAAGCCAGTCGTTCCCTCCGAAGGGCATAGTGGCCTCCTTATGCTGTTGAAGAATTGCGCGGCCATGCCATTCAACCCTCGGAAGAAGGGACGGTGGCCGACGTGCCCCATTATACCGAAATAAGTGATGTCCATTTAAGCGGCAGAAGCCCGATATGGCTCAATATCCGGGGGCGCCGGCATCCCTTGCCGGGAAAGCAGGACGACTGCAAAGTCCATCGCCCGCCGTTAGCCGCTCATCCTGAGCTTGTCGAAGGATGTCCTTTAACGCTGACGATGGTTCGACAGGCTCACCATGAGCGGATCGCAAGGGACCCTGCAATCGTCTTGGCCGGGGCGGGGCGACCGTCGGTGAGAGCAACGCCGTCATGGTACAATGCGCCAAATCCCCGATGCTAAAATCCTATTCCCAGAAAGGAGAATGCAATGACTACCAGCAACGAAACCAACGTCGTAGTCTGGTACGACTACACTTGACCCTGGTGCTACGTCGGCCTGGTCAGGCTGGACAAGGCAGCGGAAGCAACCGGCGCGGCAATTGACCGCCGACCCTTCCTGTTGGCTGCCGACCGCCCCATCGAGGGCGAACCCCGACCCCTGCGGGAAGGAGAGACGGAAACGGAACTGAACGATGCCTGGAAGGAACGAGCACAGGAAGCGGGAATCGTGATGCGCCGACCGGCCCTGAGTCCCAACACCAACCTGGCCCACGAGGCCACCGCCTTCGCCAGGGACAAGGGACTGGACGGCGAGTTTCACCACGCCGCCGCCAGGGCCTACTGGGAGGACGGCGTTGACCTGGGCAACCGGGAGGTGCTGCTGAACCTGGGCGCCCAGTGCGGCCTGGACACCGCGGAACTGGGGGCGGCCCTGGATTCCGGACAGTACCGGCAGTACGTCCTGGACGAGGACCAGGCAGCCAGGGACCTGGGCGTCTTCGGCACCCCCACCTACCGGATTAACGGCGGGGAACCCGACTTTGGCGACAAGAGCGTGGACGAGATGACCACCATGATAGCGGGTGGCGCCGGCTAGAACGGTTCTATGGCCGCAGCGACCAATAACGGGGCGGGTTACGTACCCGCCCCTTCCTTTTTACCGTTACACGACGTTCCGAAGTGCATGACATATAGGGGCGCAGTGCGTTTCGAGGTATGGCGGCTGTGGGTTGGCGGTGCTAGACTGGCCATAACTCGGAGGCAGCACAATGGTACTACCCCTGGACACCGCACCTGGGCCTTCTCCCGACGAGGAAGCGGCCCGGAACATGGAAATCAGCCACAACTTTCTGCGGCAGGCGCGGGAGGAACTGGCAAAACAGGACCTGCTCCAGGCTGGCAACAAGGCCTGGGGAGCGGCGGCCTATGCCATCAAGGCGGTGGCCGAAAAGCGGCGCTGGTTCAATGACGCGGACTGGCGATTGAGGGAAACTGCCTGGGTAATATCCGCTGAACAGGGAGACGACGACATGATGATGGGCTTTCTGGCAGCCAGAGAGGCCCACTACGACTTTTACCACCATGAAGAGGATGCCTATACGATCGAGCGGATTATCGTCGCAATCGAGCGCCTGGTTGGCAAGATTGAAGCCATCTTGGCCAACAACGTCCCTCCACCGTTTGTCAGCCAGCAAGTGTCAGAGAAAATAGAACAATTGCAAATGCCCACCAGTTCCATGGACCGGGAACGGCTGGCCGTGGGCCGCAAGCCCATGAGCGAGCGCCCGCCGGCGTTACCGCCCGAGGCATCGGAAAACCTGGGCTGAGGAGAAGACGGGCAGGAATGAGGCCATTTTGGCCTCGTGGTTATTGCCCCCGTCGCCGGCCGGCGGGTCCGGCGGCGGAACCGAACAGGTTGTCCGCACCCTCCGGCACTATTACCACCGATTGGGCAGTTATTTCTCCCTCCTCATTCCTGGAACCCGCTATCCGCACCCTGGTCCCCGTCGTCAGGGTTTCCGGGGCGGCTTCTTTCACCTCGTACACCGGCGTGGAACCTGACATTTTGACCGCCACGTCACCCCGAGATGAAGAAACGGTTATTAAATCTTCCTCCACTCCCGCTATGGTCCCCACAAATCCGCCGCGGCCGGAACCGCCCGGCGACGGCGCCTGAACGGACTCGCCTGCAGGACTGGGCGTTTCGGGAGAGGCTTCACTTGCCGGACGGGACGAAGCCTGGGTTGGGGTCTGCGCTGGGCCCGCTTCTCCCTGGGCGCCTGATTCGGGCGCGCCATCTGCTGAGGCTCGTGCATCTCGGCCCTGCCGGGGCTGACGCTCTGTCGCAGGAACCGCTGTCGTTGTGTCCGCAGTTTCTTCCTGGGCCGCGCCGGTGGGCGCACCCTGCCCCCTGCGGCCCTGGACTCTTTCTCCCTCGCCTATCGGCCCTCCGGCGGCAGTATCCTGGCTGGCGAACTGGCCGGCGCCCAGCCTGGGTGAAAGGGCGTTGGCCTGGTCATCCTCAAGACTCTGCCCGTAAATGACGCCGCCAACGAAAGAGCCGCCAAAGCCGGCCCCCAGGAAAATGACCATTACCAGCAGCAACAGAAAGGACCTGTTCATAATCCTCCACCTACTCGTAGCGCAGGGCGTCTATGGGATGAAGGCGGGCCGCACGCACGGCGGGGTAGATTCCGAAGAAAAGGCCGATGGCGGCGGCAACGAACAGGGCGAGAAGGGCTATGTCCCAGCTGAAGGCCGTCTCCATAGGGTTGCTGCCCACCAGGGGCCTCCCGTTCAGCAGTTGCGCCACTCCGGCGCCAATCAGCACGCCGACCACGCCGCCGCCCAGGCTGAGCAGGGTGGCCTCGGACATGAACTGGAGCAGGATGTCCCGCCGCTTGGCGCCCAGGGCCTTGCGGATGCCTATTTCCCTGGTGCGTTCCGTTACTGAAACCAGCATGATGTTCATTATGCCTATGCCGCCTACCAACAGGGATATGCTGGCTATGGCCCCCAGGAAAACGACAAAGGTGTTGGTCGTCTGCTCCAGCGTTTCAATGGTCTCCCGCTGGTTGGTGATGATGAAGTCGTCCTCGCCGGTTATCTTGTGGCGCAGGCGCAGCACCGTGGCAACCTGGAGCATTCCCTCGTCCATGGTTTCAATGTCGGGCATCTGGACGTTTATGGAATCAACGCTGATTTCGCCGTGGGTGGTGCGCTGGGAACTGACCCGGTAGTAGGCCGTGGTTATGGGCACCAGGATTTGATTGTCGAAATTGCCAAAGAAGCCGCTGCCCTTGCTCTTCAATATCCCGATTACTTCAAACTGGCGTCCGTTAATCCGAATGGGTTGTCCCAGCGGGTCGCGATTTCCGAACAGCGTTTCCTTGATGGTTTGTCCCAGCACCGCCACCTGAGAGCGGTTGTCCAGGTGCCCCTGGGTGATGAAACTGCCTTCCTCTACCGGGGAATTGCGGACTTCGTCATAGTCGGGAGTAACGCCCACCACCTGGGTAAAGGTATTGTTGCGTCCCGCCTCCACCTGCCCCGACGCCCTTATCTCGGGGGCTACGGCCTTTACCGCCGGCGCGAAAACCGGGTCGTCCAGGGCGTAGGCGTCCTGCAGGGTGAGGGTGGAGGCGCTGCCGGCGCCGCCGCCTATTCCGCCCTGGCTGGAATCCCCCGGTTGCACGAACAGCAGATTGCTGCCCAGGGACTCGATGTTGGATGTAATGGACTGCTGCACTCCCTGGCCGATGGCCATGAGTGATATGACCGCCGCCACGCCGATGACTATCCCCAGCAGGGTAAGCCCCGACCGCAGCTTGTTTGCGCCCAGGGAAGCCACCGAAATGCGGAAAGTCACCAGGGGGTTCATGCCTGCTCCCGGTCTTCAATAACCCTGCCGTCCCGCATGGAAATGACGCGGCGAGTGGCGTCGGCAATGTCGGGCTCGTGGGTCACTACGATTACGGTCAACCCCTCCTGGCGGTTCAGGTTTTGCAGAATGGAGACGACCTCTTCACTGGACTGGCTGTCCAGGTTGCCGGTGGGCTCGTCGGCCAGGAGGATGCTGGGCCTCTTGACCAGGGCCCGGGCGATGCCCACCCGCTGCTGCTGCCCGCCAGATAGTTCGGTGGGCCGGTGGCCGGTACGGTCAACCAGCCCAACCCGGTTCAGGGCTTCCATGGCGCGGCGCCGGCGGTCGTGGCCGTTGCCGTAAAGCAGGGGCAGTTCCACGTTGGCCAGCGCAGTCAGGCGGGGCAAAAGGTTGTAGGTCTGGAAGACAAAGCCTATCTTGCGGTTGCGAATCTCGGCCAGCCGGTCGTCGCCCAGCCGGCCCACGTCCTCGCCCTCCAGGAAATACTGCCCCGACGTGGGCACGTCGAGGCAGCCAAGGATGTTCATCATGGTGGACTTGCCGGAGCCGGAGGCGCCCATGATGGCCACCATCTCCCCGGCCTGGATGGAAACGGATACGCCTCGCAGGGCTCCCACCTCTATGTTTCCCAGGCGGTAAATCTTGGCGACGTCCTTTAGTTCAATCATGGCCGGTCCCGCCATCAGCGCGTCCTTCCTGCGGCGCCGCCCCGGGGGCCGCCGGCGCCGCCGGTGGCCCGCCGCAGGTTCCTGAAGCTAAACTCGCTGGTGTTGACGCCCGCCGATTCGAGGACCACCTGGTCTCCTTCGTCCAGGCCGGCCTTCACCGCCACCCAGAAGTCGTCGGTGCTGCCCAGGGTCACTTGCCGCTCGGCCACGCCGGCGGCGGTCATGACGCGGACCACGGGCTGCTCAAAGCTACCGTAGAGGGCCTGCTGGGGCA
Source organism: Dehalococcoidia bacterium (assembly GCA_034423215.1). Taxonomy (GTDB): domain Bacteria; phylum Chloroflexota; class Dehalococcoidia; order Lucifugimonadales; family UBA3495; genus Bin22. The sequence continues at coordinate 14,938 of DAOUIY010000053.1, read as the reverse complement.
CTACCAGCACGTTCCGCTCCTCCCACAGAACGATATTGGCGACGGCGCTCAGGCCCTCCCGGGGCTGCACTCCCGGGGGTACGTCCAGCCTTATGCGGATGGGGTAACTTACCACACCCTGCTGGTTCTGCGACTCGGCGGCAATTTCCGTAACCACGCCGGGTATGGTGGCGTCGGGCAAGGCGTCGAGGGTGACCTCCGCGGCAGTGCCCACCCTCACCAGCAAAACGTCTATCTCGTCCACGATGCCGTCAACCTCAATGGTTCCCGGGTCCACGATTTCCAGGATGTCCGTGCGCGGCTCAATTTCTTCGCCCGGGTCGGACATCACCTGCAGCACCAAGCCTGCCATGGGAGAGACTATTTCCGCGGACTCAAGCTTCAGCTCCGCTTCTTCCAGGGCAACCCGGGCCGAGAGGATATCCTGCTCGGCCTGGGCAAAATCCAGCGGGTCGGGGGGACTCTGCTGGTCCGCCAGCAAATCGGCCAGTTCCTCCTCGGCCTGGGCCAGGTCGGCCTGGGCCAACTCAATCCGGCGTTCCTTGAGGGCCACGTCCAGGGGGTCTGCAATGGCTTTCCGGTCCTCGACGATTTCGTGATAGTCTTCCCAGAGTTGGGCCAGGGTAACCTCGGCCAGTTCTTCCTGCTGCAGGTTGAGTTCCAGTTCCAGGTGGTTTGGAGTCTCGTCCAAAGCCTGTCGCATTTCCGACAGGTCGGAGATGGCCTGGGCCAGGGTAGCCTCGGCCAGGACGATTCGGGCATCGGCCAGGGCCAGTTGCAGCGGGTCAATTTCCGGTTCTTCCAGCTCGGAAAGGTCGCGGTCAACGACTTCCCGGTTGGCGACAATTGTCCTGGCCCTGGCCTCCAGGGCTTCCCGTTCCAGGGAGTCCGGCCCCTGGACCAGTTCGGCCAGTTGCTCCTCCGCCTCCGCCAGGTTGGCCTCCGCCACCGCCAGGGCGGCCTCCAACTCCTCGAACTCGGACACGATGCCTATCCTTACGTCCTGCAGTTCCTCCTCCATGGCGGCTACATAGACCTCCCAGCGACCGATGTTGCTGGCCAGCCCCAGGGTGCCGCTGTTGTATCCCTCCCGCAGGGAAGAGAGGGTCTCGTTGGCATTTGCCAGGTCTTTCTCAATCTCCTGCTTTTCCCTTCTCAGGGTGGTCAGGTCCGAGCCGTGGAGCTTCTCGAAATCCTCCAGGGCCCGGGTAGCCTCGTCCAGGGCAATCCGGGCATTAAGGCGATTCTGAAAGGCCACCTGGAGTTCCTTATCGGTGGGCTCCAGGTCGGCCAGCGACTCTTCGATGGCGGCCAGTTCCTTTTCCGCGTCAGCCTGCTCTTGAAGGGCCTCGGCCAGCTTCATTTCGTAGTCGGGCTGCAGGTTGCGGGTTCGGAGCAGGTCTCTTTCGTCAATAGCATCCTGCAGCTTCAGGCGGGCGTCGGCGACCAGTTCCTCCTGCGCCTTTATCTCCTGGTCGGTGGGCAGGACCGGGTCCAGCAGGTCATCCCTCTCTTCCCGCCGCTGGTCTATCAGGAGTTCGGTGGCTGCGATGCTTTCCTTCAGCGTTTTCAGGTCAACCATAGTGGGGATGACCGGATCCAGGGCTTCGGCCAGGGACTCTTCGGCCAGTTGCACCTGGTACCGGGCGGTGGCTACCTTCTCCACCGCGGCGGCCCTCTCCCGGGCCATAACCACCGGGGAGCGGGGCTCCAGCAGTTGGGCCAGGTCGTCCTGAGCCTGGAGCAGGTCAACCCTGGCCCGGCCCACGGCTTCTTCCAGGTTGGCGATGCTGGTGGCATCCAGCCGGGCCAGCGCCTGGCCCAAAGCCACCGCCTCGCCCTCTTCCACCAGCACCGTGCCCAGGGTCCCGGCGACGCTGAAGCTGACCGTTTCCCGCTCCGGAAAGGCGACGTTGCCGTTGGTGGAAACCTGGTTGACAATGTCGCCGTAACGTATGGGAATCAACTGCTGGTTCTCACCCAGTTCGGCAGAGTCTGTCTGAGTGGTGTCGGTGTACAGGTAAAAGACGGCGCCGGCAGACCCGAACAGGACCACTATCAGAACGATGACCTGCCAAATTGCCAGGGACTTGAGGGCGTTCCATAGTGTTTCCATCGCTTGCACTTACACCTTGAATATTGCTGGCGGTTCTACTGTCTTGAATTGATGGATGGTGTTTTTGCTTACCCTGGGCTGACTTCGGGTTTGCTTCAGGGCAATGGGGATTCAAGTTAGGCTGTACGTCCAGGCATTGAACCACCAGCAAAAGCACAATCTTCAAACTTGAGCGGAGTTACCCGTACCGGCGGCGACGGGGAGCGTGAAGCTGAAACGGGCGCCCCCGCCGGCATTGTCTTCCACCCGGATGGAGCCGCCGTGGGCAGTTACCAGTTGCCTGGCGATGGTCAGTCCCAGGCCCGCCCCGCCGGTTGTCCTGGCCCGGGAAGGGTCCAGCCGGTAGAACCGGTCGAAAACCCGGGCCCGGTCTTCGGCTGCTATGCCGGGGCCGGTGTCGGCCACCGCAACGCTGACGAAATTCTCGGACAATTCGGCGGCCACCGTTACCGCGCCGCCCTCCGGGGTGTTGAATATAGCATTTTCCAACAGGTTGCCCACCACTTGCGAAATGCGGGTGGCGTCCAAACCCAGGACGGGCAAATCCCCGGGCAGTTCCAACGCCAGCCGTATGTCCTTGGCTTCGGCGCGGGGACGGAAGGCTTCCACGGAATTTGCCAGCAAGTCACCGATGGGCTCAGGCTGCGTGTGCAGGGTCAGCGAGCCGGCCTCGGCCATGGCCAGCAGCCGGAGGTCTTCCACCAGGGCCACCAGGTGGCCGGCCTGCTGGCGCAGGGTGTCAATGGTGGCCTGGTCGGGCTGCAGGAGGCCGTCGTGAACGGCGTCCAGGTAGCCCTGGATGTTGGATAGGGGAGTGCGCAGTTCGTGGGCAACGTCGGCGGTCAGGTGGCGGCGCTGCTGCTCGGCGGCCTGGAGATTCTCGGCCATGGCGTTGAACGTGTTTCCCAGTTGGCGGATTTCGGCCGGCCCCTGGGCGGGAACCCGCTGCGCCAGGTCGCCCTGTCCCAGGCGGCGCGCGGCCACCCCCAGGGTATGCACCGGGGCCAGTATGCGGCGGGACACCAGGACTATCAGGACTATTCCGGCCGCACCGGCAGCCATACCGGCCACCATCAGGGACCTGTTGACCTCGGCAGTAACCCGCGATACCAGGGGTTCGCCGGTCTCTGCCGCCTCTCCTATCGCACCGGTCTCGCCGGGTTCGGCCGGCGGCGGGCCAGCCGGTACCTGGGCCGGCGGCGAACTGCCGGCTGCGGATACGGGCTGCCCGTTTCTTCCGGCAGGGGCGGTATTGCCGACAATATCGCCGCCGGTATTGGTGCCGGTATTGCCGCCGGTATTGCCGCCGGAAACCAGCAGCAGGGTGCCCCGGTTGGCGCCTTCCAGGACAATGGGAATGGAGCGGCCCCGTTCGTGCTTTTCGCCGGGTCCCTTGAACTTACGGCGATGGGAATCCCCCACCACATCCCCGTCGCTGTCCAGGACGACGAAGCGCCTGCCGTAAAAGGAGCCGGCCTGCTCCAGCGACGGCTGTATCCCTTCCCAACTGCGGTGCTCGGAATAGTGGCCTGAAATCATGCGGTGGACCCGCCCCACTCGAAACTCCTGGTTGCGGGCGCGAAACCGGTCCGTCTCGCTGGCGGCGGTGGCGCTGACAAACAGCCCGACGGCGACCAGCGCCAGCCCCAGGGTGACGGTAAAAGCCACTATGAGTCGGAACTGAAGGCCGGTGAACCAGTCAGGAATTGGCAAGTTTGTATCCCATTCCGTAAACGGTGTGAATATAGCGGGCGCCGTCCAGGGGCGCTTCCAGCTTGCGGCGCAGGCTTGAAATGTGGGTGTCCACCGTGCGGTCAAAACCGTCAAAGTCCTGGCCGAACACCCGGTCTATGATTTGCTCCCTGGAAAAGATGCGGCCCGGCTCGCGGAGCAGCATCACCAGGATGCGGAACTCGGTGGGGGTGAGGGATATAACCTGCCCTCCGGCGGTAACCGCCCGGTCCCGCAGGTTTACGCAGATGGCCCCGAAGGCCAGTTCGCCGCCGCCGTCCGCCGCTTCCCGCCCGGTGCGGCGGAGGACCGCCTTGACCCGTGCCGCCAATTCCCTGGGGCGGAAGGGCTTGGTTACATAGTCGTCGGCCCCCAGGCCCAGGCCGGCCAGCAGGTCGTCCTCTTCGACGCGGGCGGTCAGCATGACAATGGGCACGTCGGACTCGGCGCGAAGTTCGCGGCAGATTTCCAGGCCGTCCAGGCCGGGCAGCATCAGGTCCAGCACGACCAGGTCCGGGGCAGCGTCCCGCGCCCTGGCCAGGCCGTCGGGCCCGGTGGCCGCCGTCACCACCTCGTGCCCGTCATGGGACAGGTAGAGCCGCACCAACTCGGTGGTGTGGGGGTCGTCCTCGATTATCAATACCCTGTTGGACAATGCCGCCTCTCCTATTGCGCTGCCGTGGGTTGATAGTGGATTGATTGTGGCTAATCGGCACCGGTTGGGGTCGAGATTCCTGCCTGCGCAGGAATGACGGTGCATTTGACGACACGACCCAGCACCCTCAGCCCTCGGGGGGCGTTGCCGACAGCAGGACCTCAACCTGCACTTCGTCCTTTACCTGTATGCGTCCGGGTATGTTGGGCGGCGGAATTTCCAGGTCGTCCCAGGTGAAAGTGGTGCGCCCCAGGATGAACAGCTTGTCTGGGTCGCGGCGTGCCTCGACTTCAAAGACAACGGGCTTGGTCACTTCCTGTATGGACAGTTCGCCCCGGACTTCCCTGCTGATTACCTCGCCTTCGGGCAGCGGGTCGGGAAGGTCGCCCAAATCTGCAACGGTAAAGGTGGCAACGCGGTGTTCGGGGAACATCCGGTTCCTGACGTAGCCGTCCCGACGGTCCGAGTCGCTGGTCATGGAATGCAGGTCCAGCTCAATGACCGAAGCCCGCCCGTCCAGGTAAATGCTGCCGGAGAGGCCCTCGGTGAGCATCACCGCATCGTTGGGAAGGTCCAGCCAGGCCAGCTTTTCATTGACGGTAAAGGTGGCCTTGGACCCTTCGCCGATTACAAGGGCGCCTCCGTCATCCGTTGGAGCCGCCGCGACGGTAGGTCCGGCGGGTCCGGCGGGTCCGGCGGGTTCGGTTGGCGCGGCTTCTCCTGGCCCGGGTTGGGCAGTGGCCGGGGCGGCGTCTGTTGGAGTTTCGGCCTCGGTGGCGGCAGTGGGTTCCGGCACGGTGGGGGAGGGCGAATCGGCAGCCGGCGCGGGGTCAGCCTGATTGCCAGCCCCGGTCTCTGCCCCGGTGTCTGCTACCATTTCCGGTCCGGTATCGGCGCTGCCCTGGCCGCCGGACGCGGGCTGTTCCGATTGTCCCTGGGCCGGTTCCTGGGCCGGCGGCGGTTGGGGCGTCGGCTCCGAACCGCAGCCCGCTGCGGCGGCCAGGAGCATTACAAGAGCGGCCAAGCCCATGGTGGAAACTACCAGGTGGAGATACCGGCTGCGGGACCTTTCAAAACGGGACGTAAACCTCATTACCCTCTCGCTTCAGCTGGAATGGATGGCCCTAGGGCGTGTCGTCAAATGCATCGTCATTCCTGCGAAGGCAGGAATCTTAACTACTGCCGGGCGAGGTTCCCGCCTTCGCGGGAACGACGGAAAGGGACGCTTGGAAGCTCCCGCTATCAATTTGACGACACCCCCTGGCCTTGCGGCCTGTATTTTCTTTGCTGGTGGTACGCCGCTATTGAACTGATTGATAAGACGGGAATCCGCCCGTGGTGAGCTTGTCGAACCAGGAACTTGTCAACCTGCGAACGGGCGGCCCTTCGACGGGCCCAGGGTGATCGGGAATATTTGCCATCAGTTCAAATAAGTTGGGACCGGCCCAACCCGTCGTTCCCGCGCCGGCGGGCACCTCGACAGGCCGGGGTTTAGATTCCTGCCTTCGCAGGAATGACGGTTCAGGGTATTAGCCATCAGTCCAAATGAGTTCGACCGCCCAACCCGTCGTTCCCGCGCCGGCGGGAACCTCGCCAATCTGGTGTTTAGATTCCTGCCTTCGCAGGAATGACGGTTCAGGGTATTAGCCATCGTTTCAAATTAGTTGAACTGCAAGGCGGCTCTTATGCGATGTGCCGCCCCTGCTCCGTGCCGTCCATGTTCCTTGAGCCGGGCGGGGGCAACTCCAGCCGACCGCTTTCCTGGTCTCCCTGGCTTACCAGGCCGAAGCCCACGACCAGGGCGACGGCCACCGCGCCCACGGCATACCACCGCCGCAGGTTGGGCAGGTACCGGGATATGCCGACGGTGAGCAAGCCCGTCACGGCGTAGATTATCAGGGCCAGGGGAAGCGCGAATGCCGTGAAGTGGTCTAACTGGGACCGGCCATAAAGCACAACGGCTACGGTGACGGGCAGAAAGACCACCGACCAGGCCACCAGGAAACGCGCGGCCCGGGAGGACGAGTTTCCGCAGGCAGCCCATATAGCCCCGGCGACCAGTCCCCACAGGAGCCCAGCCAGGGCCACGGAGGCGCTGTTCAGCAGGGTATCGCTAGGAGAGCGCAGGGGCAGCGATACCAGAACGGCAATCAAGGCAGCCACCGCGCCAGCCATCACCCCCGCTGCCATAAATTACCCCATCTCCGGGATGCTGCTTGCGCCGCCGGACTGCGCATAACCGACAATCTCACTATTCCCCTATTCCCCGGGACTCTGCGGGTAGTTTCATTATATAGGTCAACCGAGTAGAAAGCTCATCATGCCAAACCAAGGAAGGCCCTGTCGCCCCGTTGTAGCATTTCATCATTGCATTGTGGCACGATACGGCATTGCGGGCTGGGCCCGAGATCTCCCGGCCCAGCCCGCAACTCCCGGAGAAGCTCTGAATAAGTCCCTCCCCCCTTAATGGGGGGAGGTCAGGATGGGGGCGACAGCTTGCTGCCAGGTAGCGCCCCCTCGCCCTAGTAGTCCGACGACTTTGAAATGAAGGGTGAAATTGCTTCTCTCCGTCGTTCCGGCGAAGGCCGGAACCCAGGAGTCCTGAAGGTAAGGAACCATGTCCAACGCCAACCTTCCTGGATTCTGGCCTGCGCCAGAATGACGGGTTTCGATAGTTACCCGTCAATCCACAGTGGTTGAACCACTGGCCCTCTCCCGCCGGTGGAGAGGGGACTTGTCCAGAGGTTTTCCGTGATTTACATGGGGTCGCCATTGCCTCCCCGTCCGCCGAAGCGGCCACGGAAGAAGGAACCCACGCCGTCGCCGCCGCGCCCGTGCCGGCCGCGGAAGGAAGCGTTGGCGTCGCCGTCATTATCGCCGTTCCCGTGATGCCCCCTGCCGGCTCTCTCCACGCCCTCGGGCAGGTTGGGCCGGTCATCGTACCAGGACTGGATTCCGTCGGACTGGGCCTGGGTAATCCGTTCCTTGTTCACCAACCGCTCCAGGTAGCCGGAAACCCGGTCCGACGCAGACAGTCCAATGGGGCGCAACCGGATGAGGTCATCGTAGGGGTAATCGTCAAACCAGTCGGTGATTTCCGTCTTGACCGAGTCCTCGACCTCCAGTTCGTCCAGCCTGGCATCCAGCATCTCCTCCTGGCGGTCGGCGGTAGCGCCGTTGAACGCGGTCTGGACCTGGGCCTCGGTAATGTCCTCATCCAGGTTCAGGGCCTCATTGAGCTTGTCGGCCACCCTGGAGGCAAAGCTGGCGCCGTCTCCGCTGCCGCCCCAACTGCCGTGGGCGTGGGCCTGGGAAGCCGAGAACGCCAACAAGGAACCGCCGGCTACGCCCAGGGCCAGCGCCCCGGCGACCAACGCAATAAACACTCGATTTCGGGTAAATCTGAACATTATTCCTCCTCTAAGCTGAATTTTGGAAGCGGCTGCTTACCGGCCAATGCGTGGTGACCGCTGCCGCCCCGCCCCGCGGCCCCTGCCGGGGCCATGCCGGTTAGTTGGCGACTGTCGCTGGAAGCAATATAGGAAAAGACTTTCAAGAAAGTTTTAAGAAATGCAGCGGGAAGTTCGTTGGGGTAGGGACTTGCTCGGCCGGCAAACGGGCCCAGGATTCAACAGCCTGTCGAGGTTCCCGCCTGCGCGGGAACGACGGGTTGGGCCGTTCCCATCATCGTTTCAAATTGGTGAGGCTGTAGTCCAGAGTCCTGCCTTCGCAGGAATGACGGGGTGGGCGGGGCCAATCATAAGTTCAAACATGTTGAACCGCCATTGGCTCATCAAGGCGGGGTGAAGCTGGACAGCGCTGTCTGCTGCACCGGGGCGTAGGCGGCCAGGGAGTGTTCGCATAGCTGGAATGAGGCCACCAGGTTGACGCCGGCCCCTCGAGAGTACAACTCGGTAACCCGCAGCACGCAGAACCGGCGGGAGAACTGGGCCCGGAATACTACGGAGGCGCTCTCCGACCCGTCGCTGTAGGTCACGTCCTCCCTCTTCAGCAGTTGGAACCGGCCTCCGTAGAAGTCCCGGTGCCGGTCAATCGCCTCGTCAAGCCAGCCGTCCATGGTGTCCACGTCGCCGGAGTAGGCAACGACGTTCAACCCGGCCACGCCGTCGGGGCTGTCCAGGTGGACGTGGCTCATATCACTCTCGTCTATGCTCCAGTCGGCGGGCACATCCACGGAGTAGCCGTGAACGGCGTTGAAGTAGGTCTGCCAGTCAACGCCGTCCGGTCCGCTGCCACCGGAATTACCGGAGGATGCGGAGACCCTGGCCCCGGCCAACAGGTCCGGCAGCAGTTCGCGGACAGTCCTTTCCGACAGGGCAAAGCCCAGACCCTCGGTGGGCTTGCCCTGGTTATCCCGGTTTTGAATGAAGGTGGCTATGCCGATTACCTCGCCGGTGGCCAGCAACAAGGGGCCGCCGCTGTTGCCCGGGTTGATGGAGGCGTCGGTCTGGATAACCCAGGCCTTCAAGGCGGGATGGTAGCGGACGGCGGAGACGATGCCCCTGGTGACGGTAGCGTTGCCGGCCAGGCCCAGGGCATACCCGATGGCCACCACCTCGCTGCCCGGGGTTACCTCATCCCTGCCGCTGAACCGCAGGGGGTGGAACTGGTCGCAGCAGATTTCCAGCACCGCCACGTCCCGGGTCTCGTCAAAACCCACGACCTTGCCCCGGAAGGTGCGGCTGTCGCCAACCAGGACATCTATACGGTAGGCGTCGCCCACCACGTGGTAGTTGGTAAGCACCAGCCCGGAGCCGTCGTCCCTGGCCTCCAGCACCACGCCGCTGCCCACGCCCGAGGAGGCGTTGATTCGTACCACCCCCGGCTTGACCTGCTCAACCATCTCCGCAAGGCTCGGCCCGGTTGAGGAGCCGGCAGGAACCGCCGCATCGCTGTGGCCGGCAGCGTCGAGTTGGGCAGGCTGGTCGGGCCGGTCTGAAACCGCCTCCCGGCCGGCGGCAGTGGGAAAGTCCGAGATTGGCGGCGTGGCCCCGGGCGTCGTTTTCGGCGGGGGCGGCAGTACCGGCATTTCCCCGGTGACGGGAGCGATGGTGGGGACTGCGGCCAAAGCCTCCTTCACCTGGCGGGCAACCATTACCTCCAGGGTGGCCTCGATGTTCGGTGTGGGATCAGGCGGGGGCGAGGATGACGGCGCGGGAAGTTCGCCGCCCGCGGTAGAGGACGGAGCAAGCGACGGCGCCGGGCCCTCCGAAAGCCGGGGCGTGCAGGAGAGCAGCAACAAGAGCGGCAGGAAAATCAACGTGACCGACGCAATCCGCCGGGCCCGCCTCATCCCGCCGGAACCGGGCCTGTTCCGGCGCAGGGCGTACGCTGGCAATGAAAGTGGCAGAGTCAACAAACGCATTTGCCCGGTTCTCGTAAATGTTGCGACTTAAAGCACGGGAGGATGAGCCCCGTTTCCAGTCTAATTGAAAGTGAGGCTTTCGAATATGGCGCCCAGCACCGTGTTGTACTCGCCGGAGGAATGTTCGCAAACGCTGAGGTTCAGCCAGTAGGCCCTGGATGCATAGACCCATAGCCACTCGTAGCTGTCCCTGACACAGTGCGACGGGTTGTACTGGCTGCGGTAGCGGACATAGGAGCCTTCTCCCCCGGAGTCAAACTGGGTGGTCTCTTCGTCCAATACCTCTATCAGCCCGTAGTCGCCCCTCAGCTCTTCAATGTACTCGGACAGTCTCTGCTCGGAGGAGGGGATGTCATAGTCGGGAACGTACATTTCCGCTCCGGCGAATTCATCGTTGCTGTCGAAGTAAACATACCTCTTGTCGGAGTCATCCACGTTCCAGCCGGTGGGAATCTGGATGGTGTAGCCGTGTTCCCCGTTGTCGTAGGTCTCCCATTGCTCCTGCACCGGCACGGCGGTGGGGGCCGGGGATGGCGTGGGAAGCTCGACCTTTGTGCCCGCCTTCAGGCTGTCCAGGATGCTCCCTATGCTCCGCCTGGAAATGGCAAAGCCGACACCGTCAATGGCTATCCCATAATCATCCCTGATGATGAAAGTATTTATGCCAATCAATTCGCCGTCGGCCAAGAGGAGAGGCCCGCCGCTGCTGCCCGGGTTGATGGGGGCGTCGGTCTGGACCACCCAGGACTGGTATTCGTCATCGTAGCGATAGGCAGACACTATTCCCCGGGTTACCGTGGCGGTGCCGGCGATGCCCAGGGGGTAGCCAATGGCTATCACGTCGGCCCCCGGCCTGATAACCCGGGCCCCCTGAAGCGCCAGGGGCCGGAAGACGCCGCAGCATATCTCCACCACGGCCAGGTCCCGGTAGGCGTCGTAACCCAGGATTCTACCCGCGTAGAATTCGAAGTCGCTGACCCCCACTTGCACTCCGGAAGAGCCTTCAACAACGTGGTAATTGGTCAGCACCAGGGCTCCACCCCGGACGGTTGTTTCGAATATGAAACCGGTGCCGTCGGTGGTACCGGCGTTGATGCGTACCACGGACTCCATCGTGCGCTCGACCACGGTGGCCAGGTCCGGCGTTGGCTCCGGAGTGGGCGTCAGTAAGGGGCCAGGAGTAACGGATGGCGCGTCCGTTGGGCCGGGAAGCGGCCCGGGGGTAACAGCGGCCACGGCCGTCGGCGTCAGCGCCGGCGCGAGAGTGGGAACCGGCGTGGGAACCGGCGTAGGAACCGGCGTGGCCGTCGGCGTGAGCGTCGGGGTCGGGGCGGGAGTTGGCGTGGGAGTCGGGACCGGGGTTGGAGCCACGGCGGGCGTCGCTGTTGGCGGGAGCGCCGGGACGGGCGTGGGGACAGCCTGGGACTCGGCAGCCGACCTCGCCTCCGACTGGGAAGCCGCCGCCGCGGTCCCGTCAGCCAACAGTTCCTCCAGGCGTTCCTGGACCAGCGCTTCCACCGTCGCCGGAATGTCCGGCGTGGGTGGGGGCGGCGATACAGGCTGGTTCACGGGCCGGGATTCAGGCGGGGATGCGGGCAGGGCCGCCCGCACGGCAGCGGTTATGGTGGCCGGAACGTCGGGCGTGGGGGATGGAGTAGAAGGAGCGGGGGGAACAATGCAACCGACACCGGCCAGCGCCACCAGGGCCGCTGCAAAGGCCACCAACCCGCTGACTGCCCTAGAAATTTCCCTACCCATGCTCGGCCATTGACCTCCCTGCCTGGCGCTGCGTATCCGCATGAGTTGTGAAACCGGTGGTTCAACTTACTTGGTCTGATGGATAGTAATTCCGCTCACCCTGAACCTGTCAAAGGGCCACCCGTTCCCAGCTTGACAGGTTGATGGTTCGACAAGCTCACCATGAGCGGACTTCCGGGGTTGCTCACCATGAGCCGACTTCCGGGGTTGATCTTTGATGCAATGTGGGGGCGCATGGCCGTGCGCCCCTACGGCCTGACCAACCCGTCATTCCTGCGCAGGCGGGAATCTGAACCCCAGCCTGTCCAGGTACCCGCCGGCACGGGAATGACAGGTAAGGGTATTAGCCAGCGGTTCATAACCGCACACTTACCGGCCACGACAAAAGCCGCCCCACCGGCTCAGTCCTACAGGCAGCGCTCGGCTTCGCGGACGATGTAGTCGCGGAAGGCCTGGGGCAGGTTGGCTCCGTTGGCCGCCTCGGCGTTTTCCTGGATGCGTTCGGGGCGCGACGTGGTGGGAATGGCCGCGCTGACCCGGGGGTCGGAGATTACCCACGCCAACAGGGCCTGGGCCCAGGTATTTATGCCGTAGTCCCGCAGGGGGGTCAGGTCGGGTTGCAGCTTGAGTTCGGTGACGTAGCGCCCCTTTTGCAGGGGTTCCATTACCAGCACGCCGGTGCCCAGTTCGGCGGCCAGCGGCAGCAGTTCCTCTTCCACCGCCCGGTTAATCACGTTGTAGGGTATCTGGACCGCGTCCACCCGGCCATCGCGCATCAGGTCCATGATGGTGGGGTAGGCCTCGGGAACCATGGCGGTAACGCCGACCATGCCAACCTTGCCCTCCTCCTTCAATTCCTGCAGGGTGGGCAGGTGCGTCTCCCAGTCAACCATATTGTGGACCTGGAAGAGGTCTATATAGTCGGTCTTGAGCAACTCAAAGGAACGGGCAATCTGGGCCTCGCCGGCCTCCTTGCCTTCGGTGCGGACCTTGGTGGCCAGGTAAAAGCGGTCGCGGCGCCCGTCGGTCACTTTGCCCACCACTTCCTCGGCGTTGCCGTACCAGGCGGCGGTGTCAATAAGGTTGATGTCGTTGCCCAGGCAGTTGTCCACTATCCGGCTGCGGACGGCCACGTCCTCGTCGCCGGTAACGTCGAAAGTTCGTAAGGTTCCCAGGCCGATGGCCGAAACGTCCAGATTCCCCAGTTTGCGGTACTCCATGCTTGCAGACCTCTGTAGTTTTATTGCCCTGCCGCCTGTTGCGACGGCCGGCGTTCAGCATTGCATTGTAATGGCATACTATCCCCGGCGGGAAGCGGCAATAGGCGAGTTTCCGGCGGCTATATTCGGGTGATGCTTTAGGGGGTGTCGTCAAATGAACCGTCATTCCTGGGAAGGCGGGAATCTTTACTATAGCCGGTCGAGGTTCCCGCCTGCGCGGGAACGACGAAAAGGGACGACAGGCCAACGGGAACAGGGGCAGGTCACCGCAAGTTTCGCAGGCCCCGCTGGGTCACCATGATTAAGGCGGTTACGGCTATGAGCAGCCCGGCGAGGATGCCGACGGACATCTGGCCGCCCAGGAGTTGCGCGGCCAGGCCGGCCGGCAGCACGCCCAGGGGTATGAGGGCAAAGTTAATCATGAACAGGCTCATTACCCGCGCCCGGTACTGGTCGTCGCTAACCTCCATCAGCAGGGACTGGTTCAGTGTGCGGCGGCCGGCGTCGCCCAGCCCCAGCAAAACCATCAGGCCCAGGGCAACGGCGTAGAAGGGGAGCATGGCTACCAGCAGCAGGGCCGCCCCGCTGATAAAGGAGCTAAGAATCAGCAGGCGGCCCCGCTGCCAGTTGCCCAGGCCGGCGATGAACAGCGACCCGCCCAGGGTGCCCAGGCCCATCATGCTGGTCATCACGCCCATGGCCTCCGGCCCCAGTTTGTAAATGTCCACGATGAAGATCGGCATGAGGAACCGGAAGGGCATGGCCAGGACGGTGGACGTGAGGCCTATGACCAGCAGGGCCATAACCAGCGAGTTGCCGCGGATGTAGGAAAGGCCGGCCCGGATGTCGCTGAACACCCCGGAGCGGCCGGTGCCGGTGGCTTCGGGCAGCTTGGGCAGCAGCCCGGTTAAGATTACGGCGCCCAGGCACATTCCGGCCACCACGTAGTACACGCCGTCGGGCTGGATGGCGTTGTAGAGAAAACCGGCCACCGCCGGGGCCAGCAGGGTGGTGACGCTCATTCCCATAGCATCCAGGGCCATGGCATTGGTCAGCTGCCCCTGGCCGGCCAACTGGGGAATCAGGGCCTGCCTGGCCGGCATCAGGAAGGAAAAGACGGCGCCCTGCATCATGGAGGCGGCCAGCAGGTGGTACCAGGTAACGGTGCCGGAGGTGATGGACACGGCGACGAACACGGCAATCAGGCCGGCCCCCACCTGGCCCAGCTGGACTATGCGCCGGCGTTCCAGGCGGTCGGCAAAGGCGCCGCCGAACAGGGCCAGCACCAGCATGGGCAGAGCGAATCCCGCGGAAACAATGCCCAGCAGCGCCGGGGACTGGGTCAGGTCGTAGGTTAGGTAGCCCCGGGCAATCATCTGCATCTGCATGGCGCCCATGAGCAGCAGCATTGCCAGCCACAGGATGCGAAAATCCCGGTTGGACAGCGAGCTGAAGGTGTTTCGCCAGTTGCCCCGGCCCCCGGTCAGGCGGCGCAGGCCCGGCCTGGCAGGGGCAGCTTCCCGGGTAGTTGGTGACGCTGCGGTGGTTGCGCTGGCCGGAGATGTTGAGGGTGGGGTTGGCGAGGCCGCCGGATCGTCGGAGGGAGTTGAGGGGCCGGAGTTGCTTTGAGTGATGGGGCCTCCGCAGGGGTGCGCCGAGTTGGATACAGTATAGCTGAACTGGGGAGTATTTTGACACTATAACCGGCGGCGCAAGCCGGGGCTGTTACGCCCGTCGGCAACCCGTCGTTCCCGCCCCGGCGGGAACCTGGACCGGCCGGAGTTCAGATTCCAGCCTTCACAGGAATGACGACTTGGTGCATTGACCGTCATTTGAAGAGGCCTGAACAGCTAATGGTCCATCAGCATAGAAACGAAGGGCAGGCCGGTAGCCCGCTCATGGTGAGCCTGTCGAACCATCAACTTGTCAAATCGCTTACGGGTGGCCCTTCGACAAGCCTAGGCCGTGTCGTCAAATCCACCGTCATTCCTGCGAAGGCAGGAATCTTAACTACTGCCGGTCGAGGTTCCCGCCTTCGCGGGAACGACGAAAAGGAGCAGTTCGGAAGCTAC
>DAOUIY010000052.1:0-4022 GCA_034423215.1 Dehalococcoidia bacterium | reverse complement strand
GGACGCCGCTTCACCTGCTGGCGCCGGCCCAGGGCCGCTTCCATCCCCTCTTCCACACACCGACGGCGTACCCGTTCCACCGTGGCGGTGCCCACCTGCAGGGCTCGGGCTATCTCCCGGTCCATCATGGGACCTTCGCCCTGGTTTTCATCACTCAACAGCAGAATCCGAGCGTGGGTCTGCTTGTAGGCCGCCGCACGCCCATGGGATATCAGACCCTTAAGTTCCCCTCGTTCCCCTTCCGTCAACTCCACCCGGTATCGCTTCACCATCACGTCCCCTCCCACTACCACTTCTGTTCCGTTGCCATTCCTGTTCCAACACAGCTAATCTACCACATATCCCCACACATCATTTCAATAGCGTTAGCCCCCTAGGAGATTAGGCAGCAAGGGTCGAAAATTGACTGTGCCGAACGAATTTACGGTGGGGAGGCCTTACTTACAGGACGTCTCAGCACTTTGAAGACCACCGGAAAACTGCCAGGGCCTATATCACGGACGAGCTTTTGATGTATGTGTTGGTTGAACCTGATGTAGGTATCCGGCAGGGAAACCGTACCACGCATTGGCGCTACGTCGCTGACTTGCCCTGTGCTGGAAACGCGCCGGTCGGCAGCCACGAAGCGGCAAGCTTGGGCTGCCTTTAGAAGGTCGTAATGGGCCCGTCCCGGACTGTGGACTTTTCAGTTATAACCGCTTACGCTGACCGTAGCAGGCATATCCAGTCCTTGGAGAATTGAAAATGGTGGATGCAAGGAAAGCGTTGATCGTTGACTATGACGCCGAGCACGATGTACTACGCATCTTGAACGGTGAATCAGGCAGCTATACCGGGCAAATCTCTGATGACCTGGTAGTTGACCTGGCGGCCAACGGCGCTCCGGTTGCCATCGAACTATTGGACGCCGCCAAGTGGTTGGCCCCGGCGCTGGCCCAAATGGTAGCCAGCGGCAAGGCTGGCAACAAGACCAGAGGGACCCCGGCCATTCAGTCTATCGCCGAATAGGGTCATGGCTAAACTAGCTACTTCAATTAAAGTTGAATAAATGACAGGAGACACCAAAATGGAGCAGCTAACCAGCAGCGTATTCGCCGAAACCCAGATACGGGGTTGCAACCACGGCTTCGTGGTTACATCCGAGGGCGTCGTTATGATAGACAGCCCTCAGAAGCCCAGCGACGCCTTGAAGTTGAAGGCCGAAATCGCCAGGCATGGCGAACTCCGCTACATCATCAATACCGAACCCCACGGCGACCACTGGACCGGCAACGCCTACTTCGACGCTCCCGTCATCGCCCACGAGGGCGTAAGGCAGCGTATCCTGGACACCAACCTGGAGGAACACGTTGCCCGCGTTGCCGGCATGGGTCCCGAGGAACCCGCCCTGCTGGAGAACTACACTCCCAACGCCCCGGTGGTGACCTTCCGAAATGGAATGACCCTGCACCTGGGCGACCACACCTTCCAGATGATTCACATGCCGGGGCACACCCTCTACCAGGCCGCCATCCTTATCAAGGAAGAGGGAGTGGTATTTACCAGCGACAACATTTTCCACAAGGTCCAGACCTACATCCAGGAAGCCAACCCCGACCAGTGGCTCCGCGCCCTGGAGTCCCTGCGGCGGCTGGACGAGGAAATATTCGTGCCTGGGCACGGCCGGCTTTGCGACAAGAGCTATCTCGATGAGCAGGGCGAGTACATCCTGGAATGGAAGGAGTACGCCCGCCAGGCCGTTGAAAGGGGAATGACCCGCGATGAGGCGGTTGAGAACCTCACCGACCTAACCGACCGCTACCCCATGGACGTGGGGCAAGACGGCACTTCGCCCCGGGTCATGCGCATGAACGCCGCCAACCTGTGGGACTACTGGAACAAGTCCGGCCTGCACGAAGACCGCCCCGACCAGGACTGACCAGGCCCGTGGCTAATGCCCTGTTTCGTCATTCCTGCGAAGGCAGGAATCTAGGGGTTGTCGTCAAATTGATGGTGGAAGTCTCCAAGCGTCCTATTTCGTCGTTCCCGCGAAGGCGGGAACCTCGACAGGCCGGAGCGAGACTCTTGCCGGCGTAGAAATGAAACGGTGAATTTGACGACACGCCCTAAACTACAGCATGTAGAAATTCCTGCCGAATCGAGAACGACGGGTCAGATCGGCCCGGTCATAGTTTCGATTTTCCGGGCCACCATTGGGGCGATACTATTGGATTGATGGACAATATCTCCGCTCACTCTGAGCTTGTCGAAGGGCCGGCCGTTCATGGTTCGACTAGCTCACCATGAGCGTACTCACGAGTTTATTCATTGATGCTTTGTTCGTTGACGCAATGTAGGGGCGCATGGTCATGCTCCCCTACAGCCTGACGAATCTGAAATGATGCTTTTACCCACGCAACCCGTCGTTCCCGCGCAGAAGTCTCTCACTACCCCAACCCGTCGTGCCCGCGAAGGCGGGAACCTCGACAGCCTGGAGTTCAGTTTCTACAAAGTCAGGAATGACGAATCAGGTCATTGGCCATCACTTCAAGAACATTGACCCACGGCGCCCGTTGACCGGCCCTACTTCGCCTGGGCCTTGAAGGCCCAGAGCCAGTCCTGCTCCCTGGCCGGCCCGGTTACCCAACCGTCCATAGCCCTCTGCCTGTCTGCGTCAATGTCCACGCCCAGCCCGTCGGCCAAACGGTTCATGAAGTTGAACAGGCAGGTAATCCCCACCACCGACAGAATCTGCTCGTCGGTAAGCCCCAAATCCCTCAAGCCCTCAACGTCCGCCTGGCGCATGGCCGCCGGTTCCCTGGTCAGCTTTACCGCAAAGTCCAGCATGCCCCTGGTCTGGGGATCCAGGTCGGCCGTAGTGTAGTCGTGAAGAATATGGCTGGCATACTCCGGGTCGTCCGAGTGTTGCCGGAGGAACCCCCCGTGGGAGGAGGCTCAATAACGGCACCGGTTAATCACCGAAACGGCCACCGCGATGGACTCCTCCTGCACCCTGGTCAGCGCCGAACTGCCAAAACTGACCGCCTGGTTCAGATCGCGCACCGCCTGCATCATCCCGGGGTTGATGGACATGGAGCTGATTATCCCGGGCATTCCCACGTTCTCCGTTCTAATCCAGGTCATTTGCCTCCTCCTTTCTCTACCCGCTTCGTGGCCGGGGCCGGCAGGCTAACTTATCCGCAACGACGTGCGGCTCTTCCGCTCACCCTGAGCCTGTCCATGGGCCACCCGTACCTGGTTCGACAGGCTCACCATGAGCGGTCTCTCATTCTTCCCATCTCTGAAGGGCTGTCGAACCATTAGTCCTTAACCGAGGCGGGCCGCGCGCCCTGCAGGTAGTGGGTATGCTCCTCCGAGTAGGGGTTCAACGCCGGAAAGAACACCAGCAGGTGCGCCGTGTCCTCCCCCGTAACCCGGAAGGAATGTTCGGCTCCCGGCGGGATTACCACCGTATGGTTGGGACCCACAACGCTGGTTTCTCCGTCCATGCTGACTTCCAGGGTGCCTTCCAGGATGACGATTAGTTCGTCAATGGTGTGAGTGTGCAGCGGAGCGCCCGTGTTGGGTTCGGCGGTGTTGATGCTGAAAGTGCTGGTTACTCCCTGCTCGTGGCCGGCCACGTCCCACTTCCTGTAACCCGGCCGCCAGGGCACTTCGGGCGCCTGCGAATGGTCAATTATCGGCATGGTTTCCTCCGTCGTAGCCTTGATTTCAATTGCGTAACTGCTCAGGGTTAAGGGGAACAGGTTGCCCCCAATACCGTCATTTCCACGGGCTGCTGGACCCTGGATGCTTCCAAGTCGAGACTCCCCAGGGCGAACGTGTCTTAACTTAGGCCGTACGTCCAAGCAGGAAGTGATGTCGCCCTTAGTCCTTCGGCTTGGCTCAGGATAAACTCTGTCGAAGGGCCTAGGGCGTGTCGTCAAATGCACCGTCATTCCTGCGAAGGCCGTCTATACAACACCGAAGGCTTAACTACTGCCGGTCGAGGTTCCCGCCTTCGCGGGAACGACGAAAGGGGA
>DAOUIY010000051.1:0-9780 GCA_034423215.1 Dehalococcoidia bacterium | reverse complement strand
TCATTCCTGCGAAGGCAGGAATCTTAACTACTGCCGGTCGAGGTTCCCGCCTTCGCGGGAACGACGAAAAGGGACGCTAGGAAGCCCCCACATTCAATTTGACGACACCCCCTGGAGAACTGCCCTCCCAATAAGGCAACTCCCCCCCTCTCCCCCCGGGAGAGGGGCCGGGGGTGAGGGCGTCCCCCCACCCCGCTCCCTTCTCCCCCATCGTTCCAGGCAAGAGTGACACCCGCCCCTTGCCACCCCGCCTGACCGCTCCCTACCATATTCCCATGGTAAGACTCGAAACCGTCCATCCCGTCGTTCCCGCGCAGGCGGGAACCTCGACGGGAATAACACGGCGCACCGGAAGGCACGCCATAGGAATGTGCGGCAAATGACCGGAAATGTCGTCAAATGCAGGGGCAAATTTTTTTCCCATGCCCCAAGTTCCTGCCCCCGAAAACGCCTTCGTGGCCCTTCGTGCCCTTCGTGGATAAAATAGAAGGAGGCAACCCATGACCCTGTCCCAGATAAGAAACGAGATTCACCGCCTGCAACGCAAGTTCGCCAGAGAACTGACCGTCTATCGCCTCCGCCAACTGGCCGAGGAAATTGCCGACGATTGGGCCATCGCCACCGCTGAACATGAAGAACTCCCCCAGCCCTACCAGGTAGTCCAGCGCGTCGCCCGCGAGGGCCATGTCCTCAAAACCTACATGAACCTCAGCCGCTACGTTCAAAGGTGCCTTGACGAAGGAGAGTGCTTGATTCCCCGGAAAATAGTCCTGGCCCTGCTCCCCTGGGCCTGGAACCACCGCTACGACGACATTCTCTATGGAGAAATGCCTGCCCGATAAGGCAACTCCCCCCTCTCCCCCAGGGAGAGGGGGCGGGGGTGAGGGCAACCGTTCAATTTGACATACGGCAGGGCCCTTTGGTACTATCTGCCCGTATTTCCGGCCCTGCAGAGGGACGGAATTTTTATGCCGTTTGCGTTATAATTCAACGGGACTAACTCACCGGGGCGGTAGCCCTACCCGCAACAGGAGGTAACGGCAAAATTGGCTTTCGTAAGTGGATTGAGGTGCCGCGAATGCAGCCGGGAGTACCCGGGCGAGGCCCTCAACGTCTGTGATTTCTGCTTCGGGCCGCTGGAGGTAGTTTACGACTACGCCACCATTTCCGAAGTTGTCAGCCATGACCGCATCACTGCCGGGCCCCTGAGCATCTGGCGTTACCACGACCTGCTCCCGGCCAGCGGCGATGACCCGGTGGACATCATGGCCGGTTACACTCCCCTCCTCAAGGCCCGCAACCTGGGCAAGAAGCTGGGGCTGAACAACCTGTACATTAAGAACGACAGCGTCAACCCGTCCTACTCCTTCAAGGACCGGGTGGTTTCGGTGGCCGCCACCAAGGCCGTGGAATTCGGCTTTGAGACCATCGCCTGCGCTTCCACCGGAAACCTGGCCTGCAGCGTGGCGGCCCACGCCGCCCGGGCGGGTATGCGTTCGGTGGTCTTCATTCCCTCGGATCTGGAACGGGGCAAAGTCATCGGCGCCGCCGTGTACGGCCCCACCATGGTGGCCGTGGACGGTACCTATGACGAGGTCAACCGTCTCTGCAGCGAGGTGGGCGATAACTACCCCTGGGCTTTCGTCAACATCAACATGCGCCCCTACTACGCCGAGGGCAGCAAGACCCTGGGCTACGAGGTGGCGGAACAACTGGGCTGGCGCATCCCCGACCATGTGGTGATTCCCTCCGCATCCGGCGCCATGTTCACCAAGATTTGGAAGGGCTTTAACGAACTGGCTTGCCTGGGCCTGCTGGACGGCGTGGAGGCCATGACCTTCGGCCCGGACCAGAACACCGTTCACCATCCCGCCATCACTACCAGGATGCACATGGCCCAGGCCGAGGGCTGCTCGCCCATCGTCAACGCGTGGAGCAGCGGACAGAACCAGGTGCGTCCCGTGCGCCCCGACAGCATCGCCAAGTCCCTGGCCATCGGCAATCCCGCCGACGGCATCTATGCCCTGCGGGTAATCAAGGAGTCCGACGGCTCGGCCTACGCCGTGCCTGAGCCGGAAGTTGTGGAAGGCATCAAGCTCCTGGCTGAAACCGAGGGCATCTTTACCGAGACCGCCGGTGGTGTCACCATATCCGCCCTGAAGTACCTGGCCGAGAGCGGCGCCATCGGGCCCGATGAGTTGGCCGTGGCTTACATAACCGGTAACGGCCTCAAGACCCAGGAAGCGGTCGAAGAGGTGGTCAATCCCCTGCAGATAAAGCCCACCATGAGTTCCTTCGAGGAAGCTCTGGAGGGCAGGGCCCCCGTAAGCCAACAATAGAGATTGCGAGGTAGGGCGAGATGGGCAGGCAGAGGGTCAAGTTTACCTTTGAGGGCGAACTGGTCAAGGAACCGATTATCTACATGCTGGGCCGCGACTTTCACCTGGTTACCAACATCCGCCGCGCCGACGTGGGAGAGGCCCTGGGCTGGGTCGTGCTGGAGTTGGACGGCGAAAAGGAAGAAATCGAGCGGGGTCTGCAATGGGTAAGCTCCACCGGCGTCCGCGTTGATTCGGTAAGCGGTGATGTGCTGCAGGGATAGGACAGTCGAGACAGCAATCCGAGGGGCATTTAGATGGAAGAACTTTCGGCAATGGAACCCTTTGACGAGCAACTGGAGGCGGTGGAAGATTACCGCCAGCAGGCGCGTGACTTCATGGCGCGGAGTTGGGTGTACCTCCAGAAAGACGACCTGCACCAGGCATCGGAAAAGGGCTGGGGTGCCGCCGCGTGGATGGCCAAGGCGGTGGCAGAAGCACAGGGTTGGCAGTACAGGCGGCACGACGAGTTCTTCCCGGTTGTGCGCAACTGCCAGGAACTGGCCGATGACGACCGGTTGCGGCACTTCGGCTCGTTAGCCAGTACCCTCCATGGCTTCTATTACACCCGAAAAAGGCTGCTGAATGCTGAGACCATTCGCGAAAATCTGGCCGATATCCAAACTATGTTGGACATCCTGGAACCTCTGACCGTGTTTGAAGCGGAAGCCGCCGACTAACCGGTTCTGGCAACCGTCCGAGGTAACTCGGAAGGTGGGCGCACAGTTTGTAATTCCTAACTAACCAGGAGGAACCCCTCAAATGCCTGTTACGGTACGTATCCCCACCCCCCTGCGCCGCATGACCAATGGGCAGGACAAGGTTGAAATGCAAGAGTCCACCCTGTCCTCAATGATCGAGAGCATGGAAGCCTCGTATCCCGGCATCAAGGAGCGCCTGATTGACGAAAACGGCGAACTGCGCTACTTCGTCAACATCTACCTGAATGGCGAGGACGTCCGTTTCCTTGATGGCCTGGACACCACCGCATCCACCGGAGACGAAATCAGCATAGTTCCGGCAGTAGCCGGCGGCAGATAAGTCTTTCCAGGCGCCAACATATCCCGCTCATCCTGAGCCTGTCGAAGGGCCGCTCCTCGATGGTTCGACAAGCTCACCATGAGCGGAGTCCCGGGTTTACTCATCAATGCAAAGGCGTTGGGCTAATAGGTAGAGTGGACTTTTCATGGGAAGTTGCCCGTATCCTTGCCTCAGCCTTTAGTTCCGTATCAGCATCCCCGGCTGGCAGCGGCGGCAGAAATTGGTCATCCGCTGGTTGGCGTTTAGTTGGGATATGTTCCCGCCGCAAACCGGGCAGGGTTCCCCGCCTTTGCCGTGTACTTTGAGGAAATCGCGTATTTTCACGTGGATGTTGTCGCCCATCCGCTCCCGTAGTACGTCAATGGCATCTTCAACCACCTTGCGGGATTGTAGATGCAGCTGCTCCAGTTCCGCCTCCTTCAGGGCGCCCACCTTGCGAAAGGGCGAAATGCCGGCGGCAAACAGTATCTCGTCGGAGTAGGCGTTCCCGATTCCAGAAATGAAGTTGCCCCGGGTGAGCACTCCCTTCACCTCGCCGCGGAACTTCTTCAGGCCCGCCTTGAAGTCTTCAAAGGACAGCTCGGACAGCACGTCAGCGCCCTGCTTCTCCAGGCGGTATATGCCCTCCAGTTGCCCGGTATCAACGTAATAGACCATGCCCATCTGCCGGTCGTCCAGGTAGCGCAACTCCCTGCCGTCGTCGAGCCCCAGGACCAGGGAAGTCCGCTTATAGACCCGGGCCCTGGGTTCGCACCGCTGGACGGCTCCCGTCAGCATGGGATTGATGGCCAGCCAGCGGTCTCCCGAAACCTCGACAATCAGGAACTTCCCCTCCCGGCGGAACTGCTCCAGGGTTCGCCCCGGCAGGTCAGCCGCCAGGTCCCCGGCCATGGGGCGCAGCACCGTGGGACGCAGCACCTGGGCTGACTCCACAACCCTTCCCTTAACGTGGGCGTTCAGGTAGTCCTTTATAACTTCCAGGTCCGGCGCTTCAGGCATGGCGCCTCCTATCCTCTCGCAGACTCATGGTGAGCGGCAGCCGGAGGAATGGCTCAGGCTTCGTCCCCCTCAACCTCGGTGCCGCCCAGGCCCTCTTCCTTGAAGAGTTGGGCCTTTCGGGCGTAGCTTTCGGCGGTGCGGCGGATCATGGCGTGGTGTCGTTCGTTGGTGGGCGCCTCCCGGGCCGAAGCCGGTACGCCCAGGACAAAGGAGTTGGGGCCGAACTCCTGCCGCTCCAGCACCACGGAACCGCTGGCTATTACGGAGTGCTCCCCAAGAATCACGCCGTCGTTAAGGGTGGCCCCGTTGCCGATAAGGCAGTGGGTCTTGATGTGCTTGGCGTGGCTGATGACCCCGTGTCCCAGGGTAACGTAGTCCTCGTAGGTGGCGTCGCTGTCGGCGTGCAGGACGCAGTTGTCCTGGATGTTGACGTGTTCGCCGATGGTAATCTTGATGGTGTCGGCCCGGATTACGGTGCCGGGCCAGACGCTGGAGTAGGCGCCGATTTCCACGTCGCCCACCACGTAGGCCGCCTCGCTGACCCAGGCGGTGGGGTGAATCCTGGGGGTCATGCCCCGGTAGCTGCGGATCATTGTTGTCTCCTGTTTATCCACGAATGAGCACGAATATTCACTAATAATTGGATCGAGTGAACCTTGATCACGATATTACTGCCTATCGCTGGTTGGATTATTGCCCGCCTCTGGCTGCCAGCCACTTTTCCTTTTGTCGCTGTCGCGTGGCTTCATCGGTGGGGCGGTAGGTTTCGTGGAAGTTTCGGCGGAAGGACTCGAAACGGTTATCGAGGATTGCCTGGCGAATGCTTTCCATCAGCCGCAGGATGAAGTGCAGGTTGTGGACGCTGGCCAGGCGCAGCCCCAGTACCTCTTTGGCCTTGAACAGGTGCCACAGGTAGGCTGCGGTGAAGTTCCGGCAGGCGTAGCACTGACAATCCTCTTCCAGGGGAGCGTCCTGCTCCGAGAAGCGGCGGTTGGCGATATTGACCCGCCCCGTGCGGGTGAAGAGGGCGCCGTTGCGGGCCACCCGGGTCGGCAGCACGCAGTCGAACATGTCAATTCCCTGGGAAATACCCTCAACCAGGTCCTCCGGCGAACCCACGCCCATCAGATAGCGGGGCTTGTCTGCGGGGAGAAGCTCCGTTACCTGATGGGTAGTCTCGTACATCTGGGCTTTCGACTCACCTACCGCCAGACCGCCAATGGCGTACCCCGGAAAGGGCATGGAAGCGATGAAATCGGCGGACCGCTGCCGCAGGTCGGGAAAGGTGCCGCCCTGCACAATTCCGAACAGGGCCTGCTGGCGCGCGGTGTCGGCGTAAGGCGCCTGGGGGCTGACGTAGTGGGCTTCGTAGCAGAGCCCGGCCCAGCGGTGGGTGCGGTCCATGGCCCGTTCCACTTCAGCCCGACCGGCGCCAAAGGCAATGCACTGGTCCAGGCACATGATGATGTCCGCTCCCAGGCCCTGCTGGTTGGCGATGGCCAGTTGGGGGGTGAAGATGCGCTCGCTGCCGTCAATGTGTGAGCGGAACCGGATGTGGTCGTCGTCCACCTGCCGGAAGGCTCCCATGCTGAAGGCCTGAAAGCCGCCGCTGTCGGTGAGTATGGGACGCGGCCACCGCATGAACCGGTGCAAGCCGCCCAGCCGGTGGACTGCCTCTATGCCGGGACGCAAGTATAGATGGTAGGCGTTGCCCAGGACAATCTGCGCCCCCAGGTCCATGACTTCGTCTGGCGTCAGGGTTTTGATGGTAGCCTGGGTGGCGACGGGCATGAATATGGGCGTGTCAACCGAACCGTGGGGCGTAGTAAAGCGCCCGGCCCGAGCGACGCCGTCGCGGTGGTGGAGTTGGAAGGTGAAGGCGGGGGTTGTCACTGCGCCTCCCCGGCCGGTTGGCGCCGTCGCAAAGCCTCACGCACCATTAACACCGTTATCACCACGCACATGAAGCCTGGTACGCCCAGCAGCACCCAGTCGTCTATTTGGCCCAGGAAGGCGAGGCCATGCACGGCCTTGCCCAGTTGCCCCATGCCAATGGCCAGCGCCCCGCTGAGTACCGTGATTCCGTAAAGGATGCGGATGCGGCCGGGGTCAACGAAGCGGGTGGCGGTGGCTCCGATCTGGGAACCGACCGATGCGGCCGCCAGGATGATTAACGCCATCAGCGGGTCCACATTGTTGCCCAGGGCATAAAGCAGGGTGCCCCAGGAGCCGGTGATGATTACCTGGAACAGGTCGGTGCC
Source organism: Dehalococcoidia bacterium (assembly GCA_034423215.1). Lineage (GTDB taxonomy): Bacteria > Chloroflexota > Dehalococcoidia > Lucifugimonadales > UBA3495 > Bin22. The sequence continues at coordinate 3,101 of DAOUIY010000051.1, read as the reverse complement.
TATGGCGACCGTAGTAGGTATGCCCACCACGTACACCAGCACGGGCATGAGAATAAAGCCGCCGCCGGCTCCCAGCAGTCCGGCAAAGAAGCCGATGCCAAAGCCTACCAGGATGGGCACAAAAATGGAGATACGCTCAATTCCTGAGACGTTCAGGCGGACATAGGTGGAACGGGCCGGCAGCCCCGGTACCTTGATGGAATGGGGGGGAATCCGCAAGGATTGAACTCGCTGGGTCAAATTGGCGGTGGAGACGGTCTCGCCCCGTCCGGGGGATTGGGCCGGCCGGCGCCGGGTCTTGAAATAGTCGTAAACCAGGAAGGAGCCAAGGATTAACAGCACGGCCACGTAAACGTAGGGGATGACGTTGCCCACCTGGCCGGCGGACTCCAGGGCGCTGTTGAAGGATTCGGCAATAAAGACTGCGGGCATGGCGCCCAGCACCATGGGGATGCCCAGCTTGAAGTCCACGTTTCCCAGGCCCCGGTGCTTGAGCATGTTAATAATGGACGAGCCCATAATCAGGGTGAGGCCGGTGCCTATGGCGTAAATCTCCGGCACGCCGAATACAATCAGGCCGCCGGTAATCAGGAAGCCGCCGCCCACGCCAAAGAAGCCACCCAAGGTGCCTACAATAACTCCCAGGAGTACCAGTAGTACGGGATTAACCACCACGTCGGCATTGGGAAACAGCATGGCGGCGCTTAATGGCTCCCTTGCCCTGTACCATTGCTGTTGCCGTTGCCCAAGGCTAGGCCAACGCCACGCAGAACAACTTCCCAGAAGCCGTAGAGCGCGAGCCCGGCCACGGCAATAATCACCATGACCAGCAACGCCCAGAGGAAGGGAGATTCGACGCTGAAGGTTTTGAGGAAGTGGGTAAGGGATTCGTACATGGGCCTAGTATAGCGGATTTTGCGGGTGAGGTTCAGTAAGGCAATTAGGTCTGTTCTTCGCTATGTCCCAGCATGGCACGGAGTTGGGGGAGCAATGCAGGTATGTGTACTTCGACTATTTCCCAAAGGGTATCATCGTCTATGCCAAAATAGTAATGTACGAGATAGTTGCGAGTGTCAATAATGTCCCGCCAGGGAATCGTTGTTTCCTGGCCCTTAACAGAGGCAGGGATGCGGTTTGCCGCCTCTCCTATTAATGCAATGTTCCAAAGGGTGGCGTCGTACACTGTCCCATCGGTCTCGAAACTCTCTCTATCCAGGCCGTCCGTGTATAGTAACGCCCTTTCGCAGAAAAGAATCATCTCCCGCAAGAACTGACTCCAATGTCTCGGGGCTGGGTCACGTCTAGACGTCAATAGCTATATCCTCAAAATAGCGACGTCGTTCTTCGTTTAGCGACCTTTTCGTCACCACTCCGACCTTTAGCCCCATCAGGTCCTCAATATAGTGCTGCACGCCAAAAAGGTTCTTGACAGTAGTGGGACTGTCAAAGGTAACCATTAAGTCAATGTCGAAAAACTCGCCGGTATCCTCAGGGGCATTTATACCGTAAACAGCCAAGCTGGTCACGCCAAATTGTTTTACTAACTCCGGCTTGAACTCCCGCAACTTTTTTAGCACCAAATCGGCGCTTAAGTCCTTTCTTTCCATTACGTCACTTGAAATAAGAAGATGAACAGGAGTGCAGGACACAACGATTCAAGTCCTGCATATCCTGTCCATCCATGTTTGAATCTAGCTTACACCGCGACTAGGGGCTCAACTTATTAGAAATGATGGATAGTATTTCCGCTCAACCTGAGCCTGTCGAAGGGCCGTCCGTTCATGGTTCGACAGGCTCACCACGAGCGGACTCTCAGCTTATCCATCATTCCAATAGCGTTGGGCGACTAGGGGTTGGCGGGGGCGCCGGCGATTACCATGGCGCCGAATTCCTTGTCTATTCCCCTGGGCCACTCCCGGCCCTCGGGGTCGCTGATGTGGATTACCAGCGAGGGGCCAAGCTCCGCAATTTCCATGCGGATGGTGTCGCCGTCCTGGACCGGGCCGATTTCCTGGTGGTTGACGCCGGTGGCTACCACGTCCCCGGGCTCCAGGGTGGTTACCTTGGAGAACTCGGAGATAAGCTCCCGTATGGGGTGGGCCATGTCGCTGGTGGGGAAGTTGTGGCGCGGCTCATCGTTGTTCCACAGGCGTACCTGGAGGTTCTGCGGGTCGGGTATTTCGTCGGCCGTTACCAGGGCCGGGCCCATGGGCGCGAAGGTGTCCCAGCACTTGCCCAGGAAGAAGCTGTTGCCCAGGGCGCCGGGAATGCCCCGGGCGGACATATCCAGGAAGTTGGTGTAGCCGAAAACATAGTCCAGGGCGTCCTCCTGGCTGACGTTGGTGGCCGTCTTGCCGATGACGAAGGCCAGTTCCGGCTCGTGGTGGAAGATGGTGGCCGGGGCCGGCGGCAATACGCAGGTGTCGCCGTTGCCGATGATGGCCGTCGGAGACTTGAGGAAGGCGTCCAGCCGGGCGGCCTGGCGCTGGCCGTACTCCAGGTAGTTGACGGCGGCGCAGATGAGCTTGGTGGGCTTGGGCACCGGCGCCCGCAGCCGCACGCTGTCCAGGGCCACGCCGCCCTGGCCGGCGATGGCGGCTTCTATCTTGGGGCGCATACCGTCCCAGTTGGTTATGACCTCATCCATCAGGTCGTGGGGCCGCCGGAAGGACATACCCCCTAAAGCCGCCGTGGCGTCAACCACGTTGCCGTTTTGAATAACCCCAAGCTGGTAGTCGTTGTACAGGACCAGTTTCATTTTTGCTGCACTCCTTTCGCTTTTTGTCTCGATTGATGGAAAGGCTCTTCATTTGACCGGACCTATTCGAGAACGGACCTATTCGAACAGTTCCCTTGAAAGGCCGGACTGCCCAGGGCAATCGCGTTTTGGGCTGGGCTGAACGTCCAAGCAGGAGGTAATGTCGCCCTGAGCTTGCCGAAGGGCCTAAAATCCTTCCCCCAAGCCAACGTTCGGGTCCGTAACCGGACTCTGGGAAGGCTTTTGGATTCTTCACTGAGTTTACCCTGAGCAGGCCGAAGGGTTCAGAATGACAGTTTTGGCCGTTCAAGACGATAATTCGTTAAAACGCGATTGCCCTGCC
>DAOUIY010000050.1:0-12981 GCA_034423215.1 Dehalococcoidia bacterium | reverse complement strand
GGCTTCCTAGCGTCCCTTTTCGTCGTTCCCGCGAAGGCGGGAACCTCGACCGGCAGTAGTTAAGATTCCTGCCTTCGCAGGAATGACGGTGCATTTGACGACACGCCCTAGGCATTGATGGGTAAACCCCGGAGTCCGCTCATGGTGAGCCTGTCGAACCATCAAATTGTCAATCTGCGAACTGACGGCCCTTCGACAGGCTCTGCGTGAGCGGAAATACTATCCATCATTTCAAATAGGTTGAACCACTACTCCAGGCTGGCCAGTTCCTGTTCCAGGAGCTTGGGGCTGGAGCCAATGATTAGCCGGTCTTCCAGCCGGGTCAACGGCCGGCGGAGAAGCCTGGGTTCTTCCAGTATCAGGCGTTCCAGGTCGCCATCGGACAGGTCCTCTGCAACCAGTCCCGACTTCTTGAAGCTGGGACTCCGCCAGGCGAACAGGTCGGAGTAAGAGGCCAGGGCTGCCAGTTCCCTGAGTTCATCCTCACCCAACGGTTCCTTGAAGTAATCTCTTTCCTCAAGTTCCAGTCCCTTCTGCAAGAGCAACTCCCTTGCTTTCCGGCAGGACGATCAACGTGGCCACCAGTAAAAGACTGCTGTGCTCATAACCCCTCCAACAAACAAAGTTGTTGTCTCGGACCCGATTCGGGACTTTGGTTTGCCTTGGCTCCCATTCTAGCCTAACGCCCACCGTAAATTGCAAGAACGCGGCAGGCATAAGAAAGCGCTTTCTCGAAGGACATGAGATCCGGGATTTGCCCTTGGCTCACCTGGCGGCATCCCGGTCGCGCCGGCAGTCGCGCCGCCGTTTACTTTGCGCTGTCCCTGGCCTTTTCCTGAAGCTCGTAGAGCTTGTTGATTGCCTCCAGCGGGGTCAGGTTGGCAATGTCCAACGAAAGCACCGCGTCCGTTAATACCTGCTCGGCATCGAACAGGGGCATCTGTACGGCGGGTTCTCCCTCCTTCTTCCTGGCCCGGCCCGCGCCGTTGCGGGGAGCGGATTCCAGCTCTGCCAGCACTTCCCTGGCCCGGTTGACCACCGACGGGGGCAGCCCGGCCAACTGGCCTACGTGGACGCCGTAGCTGCGGTCGGCCCCGCCGGGGACAATCCGGTGCAGGAAGACCACCCTGCCTTCCTCCTCCTTGACCGCCACGCTGAAGTTACGGACGGCGGGAAGGGTGTTGGCCAGGCGGGTCAGTTCGTGGTAATGGGTAGCAAATAGTGACTTGCAGCCCAGCCTGGGGTCGTTGTGAAGGTGCTCAATCACGGACTGGGCGATGGACATTCCGTCATAGGTGCTGGTGCCCCGGCCAATCTCGTCAAGAATCACCAGGGAACGGGGGGTGGCCTGGTTGATAATCGCCGCCGTCTCCACCATCTCAACCATGAAGGTGGACTGTCCGGTGGCCAGGTCGTCCTGCAGGCCAACCCTGGTGAAAATACGGTCCACCAGCCCGATAGTGGCCTCGTCGGCCGGAACAAAACTGCCAATCTGGGCCATCAACACAATGATGCCAGCCTGTCGAATGTAGGTTGATTTTCCGGCCATGTTGGGGCCGGTCAGCACTATAATCCGGGCGCCGTCGTTGTCCAGGTCAATGTCATTGGGCACGAAACTGCCCGTTCCCAGGTGACGCTCCACCACGGGATGCCGGCCGTTCCTTATGGTGATGCCGGATTCCAGGTTAATGACCGGACGGACGTATCTCTGTCGCACCGCAACCTCGGCCAGGCCGGAGAAAACGTCCACGCACGCCACGGCGCCGGCCAACCGGGCAACGGGTTCCGCGTAGTTGGCGAGCTGGGCGCAGATCTGCCGGAAAAGGGCGCGTTCCAGTTCTTCCACTCGTTCCCGGGCGTTCAGCACCAGGGACTCGTACTCCTTCAATTCGGGAACAATGTACCGCTCGCCGTTCGCCAGGGTCTGGCGGCGGATATAGTCTTCGGGCACCTGGTCAATGTTGGCCTTGCTTACCTCAAGGTAATACCCAAAGACCTGGTTGTAGCCCACCTTCAGGTTCCGGATGCCGGTGCGGTCCCGCTCCCGCTGCTCCAGGTCGGCGATGTAGGAGCGAGCATTCCTGGTGTCCCGCTTCAGTGTATCCAGTTCCGGTGAGAAGTCCTCCCTGATGACGTTCCCCTCACCCACGTTCCCGGATGCTGCCGGGTTGATGGCGCGCTCGACCAGGGCCGCCACCTCGGCCACGGGCGCCAGCCTGGCGCGGAGCCAACCCACCCGGTCGGCGGCGCCGGCTTCGAGTTCGTACTGCAGTTTGCCGGCAGATTCCACTCCCTCTTTCAAAGACAGCAATTCCCTGGGCGCAACGGTTTCCGCCTGGATGCGGCCCATGATTCTTTCCAGGTCGGGAATTCCGGACAAAATATCCCTGGCCCTGGCGCGGCCAAAGGACTCGTCGAAGAAATACTCCACCGCATCCAGTCGCTGCTCCAGGGGCTGCACTTCGAGCAGGGGCTGCCCAAGCCATCGCCGCAGCAGCCGGCCACCCATGGGAGTACGGGACATGTCCAGCGAAGCAAAGAGGGACAGTTGGCGGTTTTCCCACCGACCGGACTGGAACAGTTCCAGGTTCCGACGGGTCTGGGCGTCCAGTTCCATGAACGATTCGGAGGAATACACGCCCAGGGCGGCCAGCCGCGGGCCGGCGCCCCGGTAGTTCTGGGCCAGGTAATCTACTATGGCGCCGGCTGCCCTGGTCGCCAGCGGCAGGGCCTCGCAGCCAAAGGATTCCAGGGTCTGAATTTCGTAGCAGTCCAGAAGCGCGCCGGTGGCCAGGTCCAGGTCAAAGACGGCTGTGTTCACGTGGGAAAGTCGGTAGCCCAAACCCTCTTCCCAGTCGCCGGCAGGGTCCGGTTCCGGGCCGGTTTCGGCAGCCAGCCATGCGGGAACGGTGTCGGTGGCCGGAACCAGGACTTCGGAAGGCGATATTCTCAGCAGTTCAGCGCCTACCCGGCCGGTGTTCAGTTGGGTTGCCGCGAACTCTCCCGTGGATATATCAACGTAGGCCAGGCCCGCCTGTTCGCCGTCTTCAAAGACGGCCGCCAGGTAGTTGTTGGTATCCTGGTCCAGCAGGGAAGACTCGAGGATGGTGCCCGGGGTAACCACCCGGACCACATCCCTTTCCACCAGCCCCCGGGACTTGGCCGGGTCCGTCAACTGCTCGCAGATGGCAACCTTGTGGCCCTTCTTGATGAGCCGGGCCAGGTAGGACTCCAGGGCGTGGGCGGGGACACCCGCCATGGGCACCTTGAGGTTCTTACCCATGGTGCGGGAGGTGAGGGTGATTTCCAGTTCACGGGAAGCCAGATGGGCGTCGTCATCAAAGGTCTCATAAAAGTCGCCCAGCCGGAACAGGACTACCGCGTCCGGGTAGGAGTTCTTTATCTTCAAATATTGGCGGCGAACCGGCGTCAACGAAGGACCTGCAGGCATGGGTTTGGTTGGAACACTCGCTAGGTGGCCTTAATTCTACCCCAGTGAACGGGTTTCAACAAAAGACCGGCCGCAGCCCGCAGGGCAATCGCATTTTGAATTCGGCAAAGGGGCCCAGAGGAAAGTAACGTCACCCTGAGCTTGCCGAAGGGTCTAAAGTCCTGGCAATAAACCATGGTCCGGAAGCCGAAGCCAGGCTGCTGAATACGAGCTTAGATGCTTCGGCGCAGTCTATCCTGAGCTTGCCGAAGGACTCAGCATGACATTTTTCTCATAATGCGATTGCCCTGCCCCAGCCAGGGAGCCACCAGCGGGTACCACCTTTTGTTTTTGGCGCCACTCTAACCAAAAGAAACAGGCGGGACGTCGAGTCCCGCCTGCTATGCCAAACACAGTCTCGCTACCGGCCGCTAGTTGAGCTAGGGGCCCGCCCGGCGCATTTCCCCAGCATTAGCTGGCGTGCAACGGGGCGTTCCGACCTACTCCTTCCAGAAACGCTCCTCTTTGAATTGCCAACCCTCCGGAGTCACCTGTTCCTTAACGTCGGCAATCATGCCGGGATGGCCGCAGGTGTAAACCATGGTATCGTCCTTGGGTAGGTTGAACTCCTTCAGGTATTTTTCAACGAGGTTGTTGACCCGGCCCTGCTCGCCCTTCCAACCGAAATTGCCCTCTTCCTGCGGGCGGCTGACGGTGGCCACGAACTTAACGCATTCGGGGTGATCTTCAGCCAATTGGGACAACTCGGTGTCATAGACCAACTCGTCCTGGTAGCTGGCCCCAAAGAGGACGTAGAAGTGGTGCCCCTCGCCGCCCTGGTGCAAATATTCCCGGATGATACTCAGGTAGGGGCCCACGCCGGTAACCGTAGCAACCATCAGGTGGTGGTGCACCTTTTCGTTCAGGACAAAAATTCCCTTGGGCCGGGGCCGAATGGACATGGTGTCGCCGGTCTGCAGCCTCCACATCCTGGGGGTAAGCTCACCATCCGGGACAAGTTCCACGAAGATTTCCAGTTGCGGTTCATAGGGGGCGGATACGATGGAATAGGCTCTCTCCACCCCTTCCATGCCCAGCGTGCAGTACTGGCCGGCTTTGAAGATAAAGGGGCCGTCCCTGGGTTCCAGCTTGATAACCATCAGGTCCTCGGATATGTCCTTTCTGTAGACCAGGCTGGCCTGGGGCAAACTGTCGGTACGGTAAACAGGACGTGAATAACCTGTCTCTTCGGAGACAATGGCGTTCTCGCTGATGGTCATCGTTCACCTCTTGGTTGTTTGATCCTAATTAAACGGCAATTGGGAAAGGGGCTTTACCTGAAAAGCGCAGCCGGGCACGTTACCCGGACTGTACCCTCAATTCGTCATCCTTGCCTTAGTGGCTTGCGGCGACTTTTGCCAACCTCGCCGGCGCCACGCGCAAGCCGGGCGTCCCGGCCATAGGGTTCGGTACGCTGGACTCCTGCAGTTCTACGGCCAACTCACCGAAGAGGCCGGTAACCGCAACCACCCCCGACGGCAGCGCGGGATTAATCCGGGCAACGCCGGACAGTTCACCGTGCCGAGTCTCCAGCGTAACCGCATCGCCATTCTCTATGGAATGGGATACGGCGTCTGCAGCGTTGACCTCAACCACTTCATCTCTATCTATACGGTTTCGCCTCGTTTTCGGGTCTTCCGACACCTGGGTCTCCCGGTCGGTTTGCAGAAGCACCCGCCCGGGCACAAACCAAAGTGGATAGTCCGGGTCCGGCTCAGTTTCCTGGACTCGGAATTCGGGCGCAATCAGGTTGGCCCGCCCCAGGGGGAAGCTGTCGCTATAGAGGACGGGCGTATCTGCCCCCGTCTCTCCGTCAACGGGCCACTGGAGTCCCCGGTACTCCCTGCCCGTGTACAACATTTGGGTAGGCTTGGGGCTTTCCAGTCCCGCCCGCAAGACGAGCCTGGACCCGGACTCCATACGCTGGTAGGAAACTCCGGCATAAGTCGGAGTCACTAGGGCAATTTCATCCATCACGGCGCCGGCGTCAGGGAAATCCAGCCCGGAAACGCCCAACAGTCCGGCCAACCGGGTGAACAACCAGGATTCCGGCTTCGACTCTTCAAAGCAACCGCTGACGGTGGGTTTCAACCGCTGGATTCGACGCTCCATGTTGGTGTAGGTGCCGTCCTTTTCCGCGAAGGTGCAGCGCGGCAGCACCACGTCGGCAAACTCGGCTGCCGGCGACATGAAGGTGTCCATAACCACCAGAAAATCGAGGTTGCCCAAGGCTTCCAACGAATCGCCAATGGCGCCATTGCTGAAGTTGGGGCTGTCACCCACCAGAATCATGGCCTTGATGCCGCCGGCACGGACGGCCCCCAGGCATGCGCCGACTCCCCGGCCCCGCCCTGCGGGCAGCGCACAGTCCAGAATTTCCTCCAGTTCCGACCGGAGCCGCTCATTGGTGGGAGAGCGTCCGCCGGGCAGGCGGTTGGGAATACAGCCCACGTCCCATGCGCCCTGCTCGTTGGCCCCGCGCCTCACCGGGTAGATTCCGGTCCCGGGCTTGCCCACGTTGCCGGTCAGCAACGACATGTCCAGCAAGGCGCTGGCGCAATCCCGCTGGAGTTCATCCGGCACGTTGTCCAGCCCGTAGCAGATGGCAGCCGTCTCCGCCCCGCCAAACAGCCGGGCAGCTTCGGCCATGGACTGCCGGCTGACCTGGGTTGAAGATGCCACCTCATCCAGGTCCAGGTTGTGGAGGTAGTAGTAGAGGGTTGCCGGGTCTTCACAGAATTCCTCGACCCATTCCTCTTTCACCAGGCCCTGGTCCACTATTTCCCTGAGTATCCCCCCCAGGAGCAGCAGTTCCGTTCCGGGGATTGGCCGCAGCCACAGGGAGGCGTGGCGGGTCAGTTCCACTTCCCTGGAATCTATTACCAGCAGGGGGAGACCGTTTCTGGCCACCCGTTTTACCGGAAGAGCCAGGACATTGTTGTCCTCCGTCACATTGGCATTGAACACCAGGATGCAGCCGGATTTCTCCAGGTCCCAAACGGGGTTGGTAGCCGCGGAGTACCCGAAAACCCGCTCCGGGGTCTGGTTAAGCTCAGGGTGAATATTGGACGTAACATCCACGTTGTTCGAGGACATGGCCACCCGGGCAAACTTCTGGGCCAAGTAAAGCTCTTCGTTGGTGGAGTCCGGGGAAGCCAGCAAGGCGAAGGTTTCGCCTGTGTAGGGCTGCAACCGGGAAGCGATGAGTTGGAGGGCTTCCTCCCAGGAGGATTCTACCAACTCGCCGTCCTTCCGGATAAGCGGCTTGCCCAACCGGTTCCGGTTGTTGAGAAATTCCAGGCCGAACTTTCCCTTGAAGCAGGCCTGCCCCCGGTTGGCGGGAGAATTGAACTCGGGCACGACCCTCACCAGTTCACCAGCCTCGCCAAGCTCCAGGTTAAGCTGGCAGCCCACCGGGCAGTGGGGACAGATGGTCTGCTCCACCCGGCGGGGTTTCTCCCACTTGTGCTCCCGTTCCACCAGCGCGCCCACCGGACAAACGTCAATGCAGGCCCCACAGAATTCGCATCCAGACTCCAGCAGCGACGAGCCGAAGGAAGTCCCAATTAACGCTTTCCCGGAACGCTCAATGAAGCATATTGCGTCGTCGCCGCGAACTTCTTCGCAGGCACGAACGCACCGGCCGCAGGCAATGCAGAGGTTATAGTCCCGGTCGTAGAAGGGGTCGGAGACCTCCAGGGGCACCTGCTTGTACTTGTAATTGAGGGGAGATTCCAGCTCCATGCCCAGGTAGCGGACGGTGTCCTTGAACTCGCAGCGCTCATTCTTGGGGCAGGTAATGCAGCGGTCATTTACGGAAACGTGGCGCAGGCAAACATCGCTGGGCCCGCAAATATCCACCCGGTGACAGGTCAGGCACCCGTTGGGATGCTCGGCAATGAGCATCTGCATCACCGAGCGGCGGAGTTCGCCCACGTCCTCCGCCTCGCTATTAATCCGCATACCTTCGGCCACGGGCAGGGTACAGGCGGCGGGGTATCCTCGCCCGCCTTCTACGGAAACTACGCACATCCGGCACGCTGCAAAGGGTTTCATGCCCGGGTGATAGCACAGGTAGGGAATATAAATGCCCGCGTCAATGGCCGCTTCCAGCACCATCTTGCCGGGCTGAGTCCTTATTTCCACTCCGTCTATGGAAATGGTTATGTCGTCGGGCATCAGTTCTTCTCACCAGCCGGAGGGCGCAAGCACGGGGCTTTTGCTACCTGCGGCTGAGCCTCGGGGCAAAATGTGGGGCTTGGCAGCGCCCGGTGGGGCAACGCTTTTCTTCAATGTGCATCCGGAACTCTTCCGGAAAATACCGCAGCGCCGACGCCACGGGATTGAATCCCAACTGGCCGTGGCCGCACAGCGAACCGGCCTGCATGTTCTCCCCTATATTCCGCATGAGGTCCAGGTCATCGGAAGTGCCCTCCAGCCTGCATATTCTCTCCAGCACCTCCAGCATGTGGCTCATCCCCATGCGACAGGGAAAGCACTTGCCGCACGACTCATACTGGCAAAAGGCAATCAACACCCTGGTAAGGTCCACGACGCAGGTGTCTTCGTCAGCCGCAATAATTCCGCCGGAACCCAGGATCGCCCCGGCGCCGCGGAAAATGTCGAAGTCCAGGACCAGGTCGGCGGCCTCCGCGCTGAGCACGCCGCCCAGGGGCCCGCCGGTTTGCAGGAAGCTCAAGCGCTTTCCGCCCGGTACGCCGCCGGCCACCTCGTAAAGGACTTGATTCAGGTTTACGCCCATGGGAATTTCCACCATGCCGGTGTAGTTCAGGTTGCCGGAGAGGCAGAGAATTGCGGTGCCCGTGCTCTTGTCGTGCCCGATGCCGGCAAACCACTCGCCGCCCCGCGCCACTATTTCGGGAACGTAGGCCATGGTCTTGACATTGTTTATGTTGGTGGGCTTGCCAAACACCCCCACTTGCGCCGGGAAGGGCGGGCGATACCTGGGCATGGCCCGGCTGCCCTCAATGGCTTCCATCAGGGCCGTCTCCTCCCCGGAAACGTAGGAATCGCCGGTCAGGGCCACCTCCAGGTCAAAGGTAAACTCGGAGCCGAGAATGCCCTCACCCAGCAGTCCCAGCCCATAAGCCTGGGCTATGGCTGCCCTGGTGCGTTCGATTGGGCCGTCGTGGCCGTGCCGGATGAAAATGTAACCGTGATTTGCTCCCGTAGCGTACCCGGCAAGGATGATTCCCTCCACCACCGTGTGCGGATCGCTCTCGAGAATGCCCTTGTCGTTAAAGGCCCCCGGGTCGCCCTCCTCGCAGTTGCAGAGAATGTACTTGTCCGGGGCGTTGGAACCGGCCAGGAACCGCCACTTGGTGCCGGCGGGAAAGGCTGCCCCGCCGCGGCCCCGGAGACCGGACACATTAACCTCTTCAAGAACGTCGGCGGCGGTAATCTCGGTAAGGGCCCGGTTCAAGGCCAGGTAACCGCCGTTGGCGACGTACTGATAAATGTCCAGCGGGTCAATGTGGCCGGCGTTTCTGAGAGCGATGCGCTGCTCCCGCGCCCGCATGGGGTGCTCGTCCAGGGAGGCCATGCCACTCTGGAAATAGTCTCCCAGGTAACCCAGGGCTTGCTCCGCCAGCGGTTGCCCACCCTTAATGTGACCGGACACGAGGCCAGCCACCTGCTCAACCCTGACGTTGCCGTACACCACGCGCCCCTGCCCGGGCACGAGCACGTCCACCAATGGCTCGGCGAAGCAGGGGCCCAGGCACCCCACACGGCTTACCTTAGCCTCAACTCCCTGCTTTTGAAGCTCGGCTTCCAAGGCATGGGCGACTTCCTCGGCCCCGGCGGCCTGCCCGCACAGGGCGGTACCCACCCGTATCCAGGGCCGGAGGGTGGTCAGGTCGGCCCATCGCTGGGCGGCCTCTTCCTGGATTTCGCTGAACGTTGCCGTCATTATCGTAGCTTCAAATCTCGAGTTGGCCGTCCGATGGCCCGGCCCTGGTTGGCATCAATCTCCATTACTTTTCCAGTCCATGCAAAACCCGTGCCACCAGGTCACTGCCCTGCTGGGGGCTGACCCGTCCCACCAGGTGATGGTCCACGGACATTACAGGCGCCAGGGCACACGCGCCCAGGCAGGTGTTGTAGCGCACCGTCAGCTTTCCGTCGGAGGTGTCTCCTTCGTCCTCCAGTCCGGCTGCTTCCAGGACCGACTCAATAACGGGCATGGCCCCCACCAGGTGACACGATGGGCCCCAGCAGACTTCGATCCGGTGCTCACAGGGGGGAACGGTCCTGAAGTTGGGGTAGAAGGAAACGACAGCCCAGACGTCATTAACCGTAACCCGGTTATGGACGGCCACTTCTTCTACGGCTTCTTTGGGAATGTAGCCCAGCTCGTCCTCCACGGCCAACAGGGACGAGAGGATGGTAACGGTGGGTTGAGGTTGATTGTGGACGGCTCTCTCGATTCTCTCTTTCAGCCCATCCATCACTTGGGCTCCTCGGCCCCATCCACCTCAAGGCAGGTACTATTCCAGCGGCGGAAAAGTTCGTGAATTCTGTAACAAAGTCTATCTGGATATTACCACACCGCCCAAGCGCCTTCAAGATTACACAACGTCATCACACCGCCGCACCAGAAGAGCGCACCGGGCCGAAGCCTGTAGCCGGCAGCAACCACCTGGGGCGCCGGCGCGGCTTCCGTACCAAGGTTAGCCCCGGGCACAAAAGCGGGGCGGCCGAAAGCCGCCCCGGTACAGGAAATTAGTGTTCTGCCCGCAACTTACTCGGAGTTGAGGTACTGGTTAATGGCTGACTTGAAAATATCGTAGGGGTGCGCGCCGGTAAACAGCAGGTTCCCAACAACGAAGGTGGGAATGCCGCGAATTCCGTATTGCAGCGCCTCTTGATACTGGCCCATCACCAGGCTGGAAAGCTCACGAGCTTCCAGGGTATGCACCATTTCATCGGCATCCAGGGAAACCGACGCCGCGATTTCAGCCAGCACATCTATCTTCCCCAGGTCTTTGCGGTCTTCCCAGTAGGCCCGGTAGGCGGCATGATGGAATTCCATGAACTTCCCATGCTGCTGGGCGTACTCGGTGGCTTCCAACGCAAACATGGTGTTGGGAGTCACCGACGGTGGCTTCATAATCAGGTTGGCTTCCCTGACCTGGGACCTGATGGGTTCGCTCAACTCGTCCTCCGTTTCCCCGGAACGGGGCTGGCGCAGCAGGCCCTCCTTGGGAGTATCGGGGCGCAACAGGTAAGCCCGTCCCTCAACGGCTATGTTGTAGTCCTGACCCAACTTGTCGACCCTTTCCAGGCCGACGTAGCACCAGGGTCAAATGTAGTCGTACCAGACTATTACCCGTACCGGGTCAGTGCCATTGGCTTGCTGAAGTTCTGCGTCCGCCATGCGATGCCTCCGAGATTGAGACGTTGACTGTGGTCCCGCCAGGGATAGCGGCGGTAGGAGCGGGTAAAGCGGCCTCGAGTGGGCCAACCCATTTTAACCGATGGATAAGATTACCGCTCACCATGAGCCTTTCGAAGGGTCGCCTCGTGATGGTTCGACAAGTTCACCATGAGCGGGCTGCCAGCCTAACCATCGCTTCTATGGCGAAGGGCTGAAAGCGCGACGGGTCTGGGCAGACGTCAGCAGGCCACCTGCTCGTCCGGGTAGAGGCTGGGCAACTCTGAATCGTGCTCCTTCACCCGCAGGGACTCCGGCGCGCGCGCCAGGAGTTTGTCCAGGTCTCCCAGACGGGAAATCTGGACGCAGTTCTTGATCTCACTGTGCCAGCCCCCCCGATCCAGGAGAATGGCGTGCAAACCGGCGCCCCGTGCTCCCACCAGGTCGGACCTGGGCTGGTCTCCCACGTGCACGGCCTCCGATGGCTTAACGCCGGCACGTTCCAGGGCGGCAACGAATATAGCCGGGTCCGGCTTCTCGGCCCCCACTTCTGCGGAAGTCAGGCAGAAATCCAGGTACGGCGCCAGGCCCAGGTCGCCGCACAACTGGTCCATGTCCCGCCTCAGGTTGGAGATTACGCCGAGGCGATACCCCTGTTTCTTGAGCAGTTGCAGCGACGCCAGGGTATCTTCAAACGCCACAAAGTCCTTCGGCACGCCGATGGCCACCTGCCAAATCTGCCGGGCCAGATCCAGCGTTACCGGCAGCCCGGCATTCTCCAGGAGAATCTGTTCGTAGCGGGAGAAGAAAGCCAGCCGGTCTTCATCACTGCGCAGGGCCAGTGGCTTCAGTTCATTTTCGCGGTTAAAGTAGATATCGGCAACGGAATAACCGAAACTCAATCGGTCTTCCTCCAGGCTGAAGCCGAATTCCTGACAGGAAGCCTGCTGAATCTGGGCCAATGGAGGCCAGAATCTCACCAGGGTATTGTAGAAGTCGAAAAAGATAGCCTTGATCATCTAGCCCGGTTCTCTCCCGTTGATGGTAAGGGCACGTACCAATATCGAAACCATTAATGCAAGAAGGCGGTAATTATTTGTCGAGAGAAGGCACCGAATAGCGCATTCTAGCATAGCCCGAAGGTTTTGTGAAACGCGTAACAATTTGATTTAACCGGACGGGACGATTGCAGTAGCCCCTGCAAACCGCTCCTATAACCTGTTTCAAAATCCCTTCCCCCTTGACGGGGAGAGGTTAGGATGGCGGTGACGGCCTTCCTCCGGTCACCCCAACAAGCACCTAACCGGGCGCTAAATGACTCTTGAAACGGCTTTTGGTTGACTTGCCGAACCACTTCCCGGTACGAGGAAATGCTTGCCACGTTCAGGATGATTGGGAATTTTCTGGCCCTTGCCGACTATGCGGTCATTCTGACTTACAGGAACTGATTACTTGTGCCGCGGCTGGCAGGGGATTATCCTTTGACGTTGGGATTTACCCAGCATCTTCTATACCACCACCCTTGGAGTAAGCCAAAATGCAGATAGCCATAGGCGCCGACCACGCCGGACTTGCCTTGAAGGAACAACTGCTGCCCTGGCTGGAGGCCGCCGGGCACCAGATTATTGACCTGGGCGCCCACGAAATGGACCCGGATGACGACTACCCGGACTTCGCCGCTGCAGTGGGGCGCTGCGTGCAGTCGGGGCAGGCCGAGAGAGGCATCATCTGCTGCGGCAGCGGCATTGGCGCCAGCATAACCGCCAACAAGATTACGGGAGTGCGCGCCGGCATCTGCCACGACACCTACAGCGGCCACCAGGGGGTGGAGCACGACGACATGAACGTCATCTGCCTGGGGGCGCGAATTGTCGGCCTGGACCTGTCAAAAGAAATAGTCGGGGCCTTTCTTGCGGCCAGCTTTATTCCGGAACCCCGCTTCCAGCGCCGGCTGGAAAAGCTCATTCGGGTTGAAACGGAAGGCTAGGGCGTGTCGTCAAATGCACCGTCATTCCTGCGAAGGCAGGAATCTTAACTACTGCCGGTCGAGGTTCCCGCCTTCGCGGGAACGACGAAAGGGGACGCTAGGAAGCCC
>DAOUIY010000049.1:0-118925 GCA_034423215.1 Dehalococcoidia bacterium | reverse complement strand
GGGCTTCCTAGCGTCCCCTTTCGTCGTTCCCGCGAAGGCGGGAACCTCGACCGGCAGTAGTTAAGATTCCTGCCTTCGCAGGAATGACGGTGCATTTGACGACACGCCCTAGCTATAGCTGACCGACTGTGAACTGACTGACTGACTGGACTTGTCAGTAGTCTGAGACCCTTGCATTGATGATTAGCCTGGCCCAACCCGTCGCTCCCACGCGGGCGGGAACCCTGACAGCCGGGAGTTCAGATTCCTGCCTTCGCAGGAATGACGGTCTATTGTATCAGCCATTACTTCAAAAGAGTTGAACTACTAGCCCTCCAGGTCCCAGCCAATCCAATTGCAAAGCGCCCGACCCATAATCAGTTCCTTGTCATTCTCGTTGAGCCAGGCCAGTTCCT
Source organism: Dehalococcoidia bacterium (assembly GCA_034423215.1). GTDB lineage: Bacteria > Chloroflexota > Dehalococcoidia > Lucifugimonadales > UBA3495 > Bin22. The sequence continues at coordinate 118,530 of DAOUIY010000049.1, read as the reverse complement.
CGGTGAACATGGTGATGCACTGCTTCCACGAACACGGCATCCTGGTAATGTCCGTTCCCCAGAACATGCGCTCGGGGCCGAAGGCGTCATAAACCTGGTGTATGTAATCGTGGATGTTGGCGAAGGGATAGTCTCCGCTGGAGTAGCTGGGGGCGCCCGTAGCCTTGACGGCTACGTTGGGATACCTGGCCAGGGCCAGCAGGTCGGGCAGGTTTGCCCAGGCCTCGGCATCTGTGGCCCCGCCGCCGCGACCGAAGTGGTCAACAATCAGCTTGACTTCCGGGTTGCGCTCGGCTATAGGGCCAACGGCAGACAGGAACGCGGAGCAGGCCAGGGCTACCGGCAGGCCGTTGGCGGCAGCCGCAGGCCAAAGCCAGTCCATGGTGCCGTCGGTGGGCCACGAAAGCATGTGGGGCTGCTGGAAGGTAAAGCGCAGTCCCAGCATACCGGGCTGCTGCTTCCAGCCGCTAACCAGGCCGTGACTGGATTCCTGGTCCAGGGGAAAGTTGCCCAGGATGGACAACCTGTTGGGGTGGGCTGCCGCCGCCTCCAGGGCCAGCGCGCCCGAATTGGGGTCCCACCCGGGAGGATGAATGACCGCCGCGTCCACGCCGGCCTCATCCATCTCCCTGAGCAGGTCATCCTTGGAATAGGAGGTTATCTGCCGGTGGGCCGGGTTGGTTGGGAGGTTCGCTCCCCAGACATGCACCTGGGCGTCAACTATCAACATGGCTAACTCCTGATGGAATTTGGCAAATTAGAACGGGCGGCTGCCCCTGCCCGGGAAATATGCCGCCCTAGAATCCTGTAGAGTTTTTCTTGGTTCAGGTTGCTCTCGGTGTGTGCCCTACTGGGCGACACCCCGCTGGACCAGCTTTTCCGGGGTAGCGACCTCGTAGATTTCCAGCAGGTACTCGTCCAACAATTCCTGCAGCCTGGGGTTGAAGTCCCGGACCGCCTGCGGAATGTTGGTCGGCCAGTTGGGTTCTATGGCGTCCTGGGTCCACTCGGCGTAAACCCGGTTGGGGGTGCCGGGCAGGCCCTGGCCCTCAATGTAGATACGGGCCTTTTCGCGGCCATTTTCTTCATAGGCTTCACAAATCTTGGCCAGGTAACCGGCCACGGCCCAGGCCTGGCCGGGCTTGGTCTTGCAGACTCTCCGCACCAGATACATTTTCTACTCTCCTGTTGGAAGATGCTGCCATTATAAGTCGGGAAATTGGGTTATGCTAGGGATAGACATTTGACATTGGCCTGGCTGGCCCTCCGGTTGAGGCCTGGATTGCCGGTTCGGTTGCCAGTCCATGCGGCATTAATCATAATGGCGGCAAACCTGTGCCGTTACCGTACCATAAGAAGGGAGGAAATATGCAGCTTGAAGGAAAAGTCGCCGTCGTAACCGGCTCGGGCCGCAACATTGGCCGGTCCATTGCCCTGGCCCTGGCCCGGGAGGGCGCCGACGTGGTCGTAAACGCCCGCTCAAATATGGATGATGTCGTATCCGTTTCCAACGAAATCCGGGAACTGGGTCGCCAGGCTCTTCCGGTGCTGGCCGACGTGGGCAACCGGGAAGAACTGGAGAGCCTGATGGAAAACGCCCTGGCCGAGTTCGGGCGCGTGGACATCGTCATCAACAATGCATCCGTGCGGCCTCACAAGCCCTTTGCCGAAATGAGCTACGACGACTGGCGTGCGGTGCTGGCCACCGACCTGGACTCTGCCTTCATAACTTCCAGGGCAGCGGCGCCGGGAATGCTGGAACGGGGCTGGGGACGCATCATCAACCTGGGCGGGCTCCAGGCCCACCAGGGACGGCACGGCGGCGCCCATATCTCGGCCGCCAAGGTGGGCCTGGTGGGATTTACCCGCGCCCTGTCAACCGAGTTGGGGCCCCACGGCATTCGGGTCAACTGCGTGGTTCCAGGAATGATTGACACCACGCGGGACGGCGGCAACGCTCCCCGCACCGGAAATCGCCTGGCCGACATACCCGCGGGGCGCATGGGCAGCACGGACGATATCGCCAACCTGTGCCTGTTCCTCTGCACCGAAGCCGGCGACTACATCTCGGGGCAGACGATTCACGTAAACGGCGGGGAGAGGACATTTGGCGGTTAGGGACACTCCCCCCTTGCCTTAGCGCCGTTTCCGGTAGTAAAGTCACTGGCAAGGACGGAAAAAGACAGTTTGGTCTGAAGGGAGGTACGTAAATGTCCAGAGTTACCCTGATTCAGCACATAAATATTCAGGTCAGCGACCGGGAAAAGACCCGAAAGTTCTACGAGGACGTGCTGGGGGCCGAATTCCTCGACCGCGGCCCGGAGTTGAATGCCCGCCAGTTGCAGTTGAGAATCGGCAACGGGGAGATTCACACCACCGACAGCCGCAACCCCACTCCGGTTCCCTCGGTCCATTTTGCCGTGGAAATCAATGACTGGGACGAGTTGATCGCCAACCTGGAGCGGCTGGGAGTCCATTATTCGACAACGCCCGGCCGCCGCAACGATACCGAGAATTCCTGGGGCCGGCGAGACTACAGCAGCGGCTGCTATACCTACATCCACGACCCGGACGGCAACATGATCGAACTGGTGCAGCACCCCATGGGCATTGAAGACGCCGACGGGAAGGAGCTAGAGATCCCCCATTACGCTGAAAGCCCCCAATGGAGGCGGCATCCCCAGTACAACTCGGTACCGGTTTCAGCGGACTAACGGCGCTCATTCTGCTAATTGTAAGGAGGCAACATGGCTACACAAGTTGAGACCGGTTCCAGGGTTTCCCAACCCCTGGTAACCATCACTGAAATGGACCACATTGTCCTGCGGGTCAGTGACGTGGAAGAGTCCCTGAAGTTCTACTCGGAAATCCTGGGCTTGCAGGTGGAGCGGGTGGAACAATGGCGGGCCGGCGAGGTGCGCTTCCCGTCGGTGCGGCTGAATGCCGATACTATCATTGACCTCTTTGCCAGCGACCAGGAACCCATCGGCAAGGAAGGGGCCAAGAACCAGGACCACTACTGCATGGTCATTGAGCCCACCGATATGGAGGCCCTGAAAGTCCAGTTCGAAGCCATCGGCGTCGAAATCCAGGCCGGGCCCGGCAAGCGGTGGGGCTCCCACGGCGACGGCATATCGCTCTACGTTTACGACCCTGACGACAACGTAGTGGAATTGCGCCACTATTAGGCCGGTCAGGATGCTGCATACCTTTGAAGCAGGGCGGGCCCATGGTCCGCCCTTTTGCTTTGCGTTTCTGGCGCAAATGGGTCATACTGGCATGTATCAGATTCTTAGGGCGGACGATGAACCACAGCCCCCAATGGCCGGTGCGCCACATCCTGCTGGGCATACCCTTAATCTTGGCAGTTTCATACATCTGGGGCGGGTTGCTTAAAGGTTGGGGATTGGGCGAGGAAACCATCCTGGCCGGCGCAACTCTGGTCGCAGTAGTAGGCGCCGGCTATACATACCTCGTGACGGTTTTGGAAAGGAGCTACTACATGGTGTTCTGGGCGAGAGAAAAGATCAAGACCCAATTTGAAGAAGCTCGGCAGGAGGGCGAGGCCAGGAGAGACCGGGCCTGGCGTTCCTGGTACAGGCGCCTGCAGGCTGCGCAACGTGAGGGGCTCCCCTTCGACGAACCGCCTCCCGACGCCCCAGGCCGGGACTCAGACGGTTAGTTTTCACCGTCTTCGGCTGATTCTACCTTTACCTGGCAGCCAGGCGTCCGGAAACAGCGCAAATACTCAGGGCGAGCATAATTGCTCGCCCTGTTCCGTTTTGAAGCAGGAATATACGGTTAACCACCCGTCCTGCGGGCTATCATGGCCTGAGCCAGGGGGCTGGCGCCGGGTTTGACCGCCACGTTGACCAACGAAGGACGGCCGGAGTTGATAGCCCGTTCCACCGCCGCCCCGACCTCTGCGGGACTCTCCACGTATTCGGCGTATCCGCCAATGGCCTCCACCACCTGGTCGTACCGGATAAAGCGCAGGTCGGTGCCCACGGCCCGCCCGTAGTAGGCCAACTGGAAGGTCTTGTCTATGCCCCAGTTGGAGTCATTGCCCATCACCGTAGTTATGGGCAGGTTATGGCGAATGCAGGTGTCATATTCCATGGGATAGAAACCGAAGGAGCCATCGCCGCAGAAAACGAAGACCTTGCTTTCGGGGTGGGCCAGCTTGGCGGCCATGCCGTAGGGTATGCCGGCGCCCAGGTGGCTCAAGGGGCCCAACCGTAGAAATCGGCCCGGCTTGCGGGCGCTGAAGTAAGAGCGGCCCCACTGCACGTAGTCTCCCCCGTCCATGACGATGAAGGAGTCCTCGTCAACCAGGTGCTCGATGCTAGTGTAAACATCCAGGGGGTGCATTGGTTCTTCGCCGGTGGCATTGGAGCGCAGGCTGTCCAGCCATGCCTGCCGGTCCTGGCCCAACTGGGAAACCCAGTCGCTGATGTCATTCCGGCTGCCCTGGCCCGCCGCGGCGGTCAACTGCTCCGCAATGGCGCCCAGATCTCCCAGCAGGCCTACGGTCACGCCCCGGTTGCGCCCGATCTCGGCGGCGGCGGGGTCGGCTTGAATCAGCTTGGCGTCCGGCCCGAAGACCTGACCGTAGCGGTACCGGTGGTCCAGTCGCTTGCCCAGCAGCAGCACCACGTCGGCCTCGCGAAAGCGGCGGGCGGTGGAGTTGAGAGCCCCGTCGGCGTAACCAAAACACAGAGGATGTTCGTCGTCAATCATGCCCCTGGCCTGTTCCACCGTAAAGGCAGGGATGCCCGTCGCCTCCACCAGCGCGGTCAACTGTTCCTGGGTGGCGGTGTAGCGGGCCGGGTTGCCCACGATTATCACCGGTCGCTGGGCATTTTTGAGCAGGTCCGCCGCCTGCTGAACCAGGGACGGGTCTCCCTGGGGGCGGCCCATGTTCCGGTACTCGCTGGGCAGGTAGGGAGGCAATTCCTCCTCGGATATGGGCTCATCCTGGATGTCTATTGGCAGGGTCAGATGCACCGGTCCGGGGCGGCCCGACATGGCGGTTCGGAAGGCCGTGGCGACAAATTCGGGGATGCGCCGGCGGTCATGAATCAACCACGAGCCCTTGGTGACGGGAGCGGTCATGCCAATCTGGTCCACTTCCTGGAAAGTGGTCATGCCCTTTTCGGGCAGTTCGGCGCAGCCGGCCACAAAGATTACCGGACTCTCCGAGGTGTAGATTGCCGGCAGGCCGGAGATGGCGTTGGAGAAACCGGGACCTCCTGTGAACAGGGCGACGGCCGGCTCCCCGGTTATGCGGGCGTAGCCGTCGGCCATGTGCATCGCGGCCCCTTCGTGCCGGGTGTCAATGAACTCGATTCCCTCGTCGGCCGCCGCATCCACCAGGGGCAGGACCGTGTCTCCGACGATGGTGAATACCCGCTTTATGCCCTCCTGTTTCAGGCAGCGGATGAATAGGTGTCCTCCGTTCAGGTTGGGCATTTGTTTCTCCTTTTTCTCGCAGGTAACTTCCGAAAACTGGCAACTGCTAAAGCTTACCGTGACGGTTGATTTTCGGCAAGGGAGGCAGGCGTCGGGGAAGTCGAAGGGTTCAGGATTTGCGGGGCAGACCTGTGTGTCTGCCCCAGCGGTCAGGCAAGTTGTGAGCGGGAGGTATGGGAACTACCCGAATGAGAGCGCGGTAGTCTTGGCGACCGGGGTTTGAATGGCCGCTGGACCGGGTATATAGTGCCTGCATGGGAACCCTTTATGTGGTGGGCACGCCAATAGGCAACCTGGAAGACATGACCCTGCGCGCGGCCCGAGTGCTGGGCGAAGCGGCCCTGGTGGCGGCGGAAGACACCCGGGTTACCCGGCGGCTGCTCAACCACCTGGGCATTCGTGCTTCCATGGTCAGTTGCAACGAGCATAACTGGCCGGCCCGGCTCCCCGTGCTGTTGAAGGCCCTTGAAGAGGCGGATGCGGCGTTGGTTACCGACGCGGGGATGCCGTGCATCAGCGACCCGGGCGCCGGCATTGTGAGGGCGGTATCCGAAGCGGGTTACAGGGTCGAGGTTGTTCCTGGTCCCTCGGCGGTAACCACCGCCCTGGCGGCCTCGGGCCTGTCTGCCGGGGCCTTCTCCTTCCTGGGATTCCTGCCCCGGCGACGCAGACAGAGGCAGGACAAACTGAAGCAGGTTGACGGTCTGGGAGAGACCCTGGTTTTTTTTGAGGCCCCACACCGGATGCGCGCCACCCTGGCAGACCTGCTTGCCGTATTGGGCGACCGCCAAATGGCGGTGTGCCGGGAATTGACGAAGCTCCACGAGGAGGTTCGCCGGGGCAGCGTCAGCGAGATGCTGGACCATTTTGGCGAACCCCGCGGGGAATTTGTGCTGGTAGTTGAAGGCGCAACCCCCGGTGAATCCGAAGATGACGCCGAGGCCCTATTGCTGCCGGCAAGGAACCAGTTGGCCGACCTGCGGCGTTCCGGGTTCAAGGCCCGGGAAGCCGTGGCCCAGGTGGTTGCCAGCACCGGTCTCCCCCGGCGGGATGTGTACCGGCTCTGGCTGGAGTCGAAGGACGCTGGTGACTAGTGGCCCAACGCTATTGGAATGATGGATAAGCTGAGAGTCCGCTCGTGGTGAGCCTTTCGAACCATGAACGGACGGCCCTTCGACAGGCTCAGGGTGAGCGGAAATACTATCCATCACTTCAAATTAGTTTAACCACAAGAGATTTGGGGCAAAAGGACATTGAACGGTCACAGCAGCGCTATCGCTTCTTCTTACCATGCGGGTTTTCGTGGACCTCAATTCGGGCTTGTACCCGAATGCGGGCGCGACCTGCCGGGTTGCATGACGCTTGAGGCTCCCCGCTCGGTCGTCCAATTAGGCGCCGGTTCCAGTCGGGATGGGCTCGCTCGGCCGACAGGCGCTAAGGCGGTTCGAGCCTTGTGGTAAACTAGCCCTCTGAACGGGACCGCCACAACCGGCTTCCTTTCCCGCGGGGTCCCTGCCATTCTTGCTTTCCCCAGAGCGAAGACTTGGGACTAGCTGACCAGACTCCCCCAACGCCCCGGCGTCCCCAGGGCATATTTTACGGTTGGTGGCTGGTGATCCTCAGCGGGTTCACCATGACCATCGCCACCGTTCCTCTTTACCACGCCATGGCCGTCTGGTCGGTGGCGCTGGAAAGCCAGTTCGGCTGGAGCAGGGCCCAGTTGGGTTGGGCGCTTACCTTTACCCGGATTGAGGGCGGCCTGATGGGCCCCCTTGAGGGCTACCTCACCGACCGGCTGGGCGCCCGCCGGATGATTTTCATCGGACTGATGATTCTGGGCGTTGGATTCCTGATTTTTGCCAGCGTCCAAAACCTGTGGATGTTCTACGCGGCCTTCCTGGTTATGGCGCTGGGGCAGGGGCTGGGCAGTTGGCTGCCCCTGATGACCACCATAAATAACTGGTTCTCCCGTCGCAGGGCCACGGCCATGGGCTGGTCCAACGTAGGCGGCCGCCTGGGCGCGCTGTTGCTGGTGCCGGCCATAGCCTGGGCCATAGACCCGACTCAGGACAGGATGGGCTGGCAGTTGACGGCCTTGATTCTGGGAATCTTCACCCTGGTAGTCGCCTTTCCGCTGACTCGGCTGATTCGGAACCGTCCCCAGGATTACGGCCAGTTGCCCGACGGCGACCTTCCTGACGTACCGCCGGCGGCGCCAGTTTCCCAGGAAGCAGAGACCGCAGCTCCCGTTGCGTCCAGTCAGACTGATACCGGCCAAACCGGGGCCGGTCAGTCCACGGCGGGTCAAGTTACGGCCGGTCAACGCGGCGCTGATGCAGGCTCCGGCCAGCGCGAACCCGGCGCTTCTGCCGGTCCCGTCACGCCGGGTCGAGCCAGGTCTCCGGGCGGGCGGCGTCCCAGGGCGCAGGACGACGGCGACCTGACTGCCGCCCAGGCCCTGCGCACCCCTGCCTTCTGGCTGATTTCCTTCGGCCACGGGTTCACTTCAATGGTCATCCTGGCCATCATGACACATCTGGGGCTGCTGCTGAAGGACAAGGGATTTGACGTGCAGACCACCGGCTGGGTGGTGGTTGTTTATACCGCCACCGCCATGGTGTTCCAGTTGGTGGGGGGCTACGTGGGGGACCGGTGGCCGAAGAACGTCGCGCTGTTCATATTCACCACAATCCAGGCGGCCGGGGTGGTGGTGCTGACCATGGCCACTTCGCTGACAATGTTCTACCTATACGCCGTCCTGTTTGGCATGGGATTCGGGGGGCGCAACCCATTGACCACGGCAATCCGGGGCGAGTATTTCGGTCGCACCTCCTTTGGGCGCATTCTGGGGCTCTCAACCGTCCCGATGAACGTGCTGCTGCTCATCGGCTCGCCCATGGCCGGGTACATGAAGGACCACCAGGGCACCTACGACACGGCCTTCCTGATCCTGGCCGGGTTCAACTTCCTGGGCGGAGTCCTCTTCCTGTTCGCCCGCAAGCCCAGACCACCTGCGGCCAACTGAATGAGTGCAGAGATGAAGGGCCCGCTGACTGGAATGGCGGGCGGGAAGTCAAGGCATGGCGTCAAAGACCCCTCTTCCTGGGAAGAGGGGTCAAGTTTCAGGAATGGGAAACCGCCTAGCATCAGCCGGCGGGCGTTATTTCCTTTTCGTGGATAACGATGTTGTTGATTTGCAGGCGTTCCGAGGGGGATGATCTTTCGCCGCCAGCACCGGAAGTTACCGGGGAGTCGGCCAGGGCGTCCAGGACTTCCTCGCCGCTGACCAGCATGCCAAAGATGGTGTAGTTGGGGGGCAGGCTCACATTCTGGCCGTGGACAATGAAGAACTGGCTTCCGTTGGTGTCGGGTCCGGCGTTGGCCATGGCCAGGGTGCCCTTGACGTAGGGCCTGGAGACCTTTTCGTCCTGGAAGCGATAGCCGGGGCCGCCTCTGCCGCTGCCCTCGGGACACCCGCCCTGGATCATGAAGTCCTTGATGACCCGGTGGAAGCAGCCGTCTTCGTGAAAGCCTTCGCGGGACAGAAATACGAAGCTATTTACTGCCCTGGGCGCCTCAGAAGCGAACAACTCCAGGACCATGTCTCCCTGGCCGGTGCTGATGGTGGCAAAGTAAAGCTTGGTTGGGTCCAGAATCAGCGAGGGAGCGCTGGCATATTGCTTTGGGGGCATATTTCCTCCAGATGCTCGATTGGGAACTGGCCATTAGTTTAGCACAGCCGGAACCGGGGTCGGGGTTGGGTTGGGTTCGGTTCGGTTCGGCGTTGGGTTCGGTTCGGGGTTGGTAGTCGAGAGGGCAATCGCGTTTTAGTAGTTTGCCGTTCAGATTTGCAAAAACTGTCATTCTGAATGGAGTGAAGAATCTAAACTCCATCCCACAACCCGACTTTCGGACCCGCAACAGAGCTTGGGGGAAAGATCTCAGGCCCTTCGGCAAGCTCAGGGCGGCATTGACTTCCTGATTGAGTGGCCGGCGAAACTGGAACGCGATTGCCCTGGTGGCCCAACGCTATTGGAATGATGGATAAGCTGAGAGTCCGCTCGTGGTGAGCCTGTCGAACCATGAACGGTTGGCCCTTCTACAGGCTCAGGGTGAGCGGAAATACTATCCATCATTTCTAATAAGTTGAACCACTGGGTAGTCGAACTCGGAGTTGATACCGGAGTCCGTGCCCGGGTCGAGTTCGTGCCGGTCTTTGCCGGACAAGTGCAGCCCAGCGGCCGGCTGGGCTGGCAGTCGCCTCAATGGCCTCGCGGCAGCCATTAGCCCAAATGAAAAGAAAAGCAGGGTGGGAAATACATCCCACCCTGTACTGTCTCCAACGGGGTTTCAGTGACGGGGACTTTTCCGGGTTAGCCCCTGTTGTGCGTCTTGGTCTCGGCCCAGGCCACTATCTTGGGCAGGGCGGCGTCCACGTCCCGCTGGTCCACGTTGCGGGCGATTCCGTCGGCGTCGCAGCGGATAAGCATGATGGGCAGACGGTTCCGAATCTTGTCCAGGGTCCAGGTCAGGGGATCGCCCTCGGCGGTGAAATCCAGCTCCAGCCGGTCATTCTTGTCCATGGGCTTGTTGCGATAGTGGTAGTGGGGATTCATGCGGAAGCAATCGAAGCGCAGCAGTTCCTTGTCATTTCCCTCAATCTCGTTGCCGTAAACGTGGATGCAGATGCCCTCGTCATTCATGGCGCCCACGTTGGTCCGGTACTCGAGGCCAAAGGTGACGGCGCCTGCCCCCACCAGTTCTTCCGACCCGCCGGTGGTTCCACCCATTTGAGCGTGCATTGCCTGTTGCGTCATCTGGCAAACCTCCTATTTTCGTAGGCAGCAAACTTGGACTGCCTGATTAGCGGCGCTTACAGGCGATTATACTATCTGATTTTGCCGGCGCAAGACGCCGGCCCGCCATTCTCCTCCATTTCCTGCAGTTGGCTATGTTGATGGCAGGGTTGATGGTGTGCCGCGAGGGATACATAATCTATATGCATTACATTGCTATGTATATGAATGTCATACGACAAATGCTAGTATCGTCCTCCAGCCCCGATGGCAATGCGGCTATTTGGCAGCTATTGCCCCCCTGGAAGGTATCTCCGTTAGAGTACAGTAATAATATCCCGTGAGACCGGTCTATTGATGCAAACCATATCCCCTGTACGGTTGGCTTTTATTGGCCTTTGCGGCCTGGCGTTGCTGGTACTTTTCGCCGCGCTTATCTTTGTTTTTCTGGATGGCAGGTCCGTTGGAGAAGTGGAGCTGACCGTTGCCTCCAGCGGGCTGCCTACCGCCACTTCCGACGGGAACATTTCCGTAACGGCCGGCAAAGACCCGGCAGCGGGCGCCCCGGCATCGAGTGCCAAGGAACAATTGCCAGGGACGGAAGGCTCCGTTTCCGAGGTTATAAGGGTCTATGTTGCTGGCGCGGTGCAGCGGCCCGATGTTTACAGCCTGCGCGCCGGGGACAGGCTGGTGGACGCCCTGGCGGCGGCGGGCGGGCCAACCTCGGCGGCCGACCTGGAATCGGTCAACCTGGCCGCCAGGGTCGAGGACGAGGGATACTACTACATACCTGAATTGCGGGAATCCGGCCCTGGAGAGCTAACGCAACCGCCAACTCCCAATATCGCCGCAGACCCCATGACGGGCAGGGCAGCATCCGACGTAGAACGCCGGGAGACACCGGCAGACGGACCCGCCCTGCCGGTCAATATCAACACCGCCGACGAGGCCCGATTGGAGACCCTGCCCGGTATCGGGCCGGCCCGGGCGGCGGCAATCATCGCTTACCGGGAAGAGCATGGTCCATTCGTCTCCGTTGAGGAATTGACTGCCGTTTCCGGCATTGGGCAGGGCATCCTGGAAAACGTGCGGGCAATGGTAACGGTTGGCGAATGACGGCGGGGATTGCGTTCTTTCTCTCCAGGAATCCCGCCGTTGTTGACGGGGGATTCCCGGCCGCAATTGATCGGCTTCCGGTACGTTCATCCCCGCTTTGTTTTCGCAAGTGAAGCTTACCTGGGCGGCGGCAGCCTGGCTGGCGGGCCTGGGCATAGCATCCCGGTGGTACGATGCCGACCCCTACCTGCCGCTGATTCTGGCTGCCCTCGCCTTGGTCGCCGGCGCCATGCTCAAACTTTCGGGCGTCCGGGCCGGCCCGCTGCTTCTGCTGGGTGTGTGCCTTCTGGGAATCTGGCGCTACGAAGACTTCCAGGACGAACCGGCTGCCCTGCTGCCCGAGAACAGCGCCGCGGCAAGTCTCCAGGGTAGGATATCCAGTGATCCTGAAGCAACCGGCGGCCGGATCAAGTTCACCCTGGAGCCGGTGGCCACTGCCGGCCAACCCCCGGAGCAGGCGCAGGCCGCCCAGGCCGCGCCGTCCGCAACACTTCCGACGAATACGGCAGCCACGATTCTCGTCTATGCCATCCCGGGTCCCGGCCTAGCAGAACTGCGGTCTCCGCCCTACTTTCGCTACGGGGATTTTGTCGAGCTTTCCGGGCGGTTGCAACGGCCCCAACCCATTGAAGGGTTCGACTACCCGGCCTACCTGGAAAGCAAGGGCATTGCGGCGGTCCTATGGGCCGAGACGGCGTCCTTGCTGAAGGAGAGCGATGGCGCGCTGCCTGCCGCTTCAGGCCTTGCCGCTTTCTCGGAAGGTGTCAGGGGCGGGGTTTACGGTATCCGCCGCATCTTGTCACGAAGCCTGGAAGTGTCGTTGCCACCGGAACAAGCGGCGCTGGCCCAGGCCCTGCTGCTGGGCATCCGGGGCCAACTGCCCCAGGAAGTGACAGACAATTTCCGAAATACCGGTACCTCGCACCTGCTGGCTATTTCGGGACTACACCTGGGCATCCTGCTCTTGATGGTAGTGGGTGTCCTCCAGCGAACGCTGGGGAAGCACACGCCGGCCCCGCTGCTGCTGACCCTGGCGCTGGTATGGCTGTACGTCCTGCTGAGCGGCGCTTCTCCCTCAGTAATTCGCGCCGCTATAATGGGAAGCGTCTACCTGGCTGCGCTGGGCCTGGGGCGCCCCCGGGAATCGCTGCTGCCGGCCCTGGCCTTGAGCGCGTCGGCCATGACCGCCGTAAGTCCTGCCCTGGCGGCGCAAATCTCCTTTCAGCTCAGCTTTGCCGCCATGGCGGGCATTGCTCTTGCCCTGCCGTGGCAGGAGGCCGCCGGCAAGGCCCTTTCTCAAAGACTGAGCAGTTTGTCCGGCGGTTGGGGGCCCGTTGCCGGGTCACTGCTCGGTTGGGCGGCGGCGGGCATGGTTGTTTCGGCGGCTGCCACCCTGGTAACCCTGCCGCTGGTCCTCCTTTACTTTCATCACTTCCCGGTGGCGGGGATTCCGGCAACCCTGCTGGCCACGCCCCTGCTGCCTCTATCGCTGGTGGCAGCCGGGGCGGTGGCCCTACTGGGAACCGTTCATTCGGCCCTGGGTCAACTGGCCGGCCTGGTGGGAGCCATTCCGCTGGCCGGCCTGCTGTACCTGGTCGAGTGGATACCGAACTGGACCATCGCCGTCAAGCTGGAAGACAGCCGGCTGTCGTGGGCGTGGTACGGTATATTGCTGGCGGCGCTGGTGGCGACAGACACCCGGGCCTACCGCAGGGCGGTGGCAACACGGCTGGCCGGCATCCGGTCCGATTCCGTGGACGCCGGCAGTGTGGCGCTGGCCGGCATAAGGGTGGGAGCTGACCGGATGGCGGTCTTCCTGTCGGTGGCTATCCTGTTGGCCGGTGCGCTGGCCTACGGGATTGTGCAATACGTCGAAGGCCGGGATGGCCGGCTTTACGTCCACTTTCTTGACGTGGGGCAGGGAGACGGCATACTCATCGAGACGCCCGGCGGCATACAGGCGCTGGTGGACGGCGGCCCCGATTATGACAGCGCCACCCTGGCAGCCGGCAAAATTCTGCCCTACTGGGACCGGAGCCTGGACCTGGTAATGGCAACCCACCTGGATGCAGACCACAGCCGCGGCCTGGTCAAAATCCTGGACAATTACCGGGTGGGCAGGGTTTTCGTGGGTGACGCCGGCAGGGACAGCCCGCTCTATCCTGAATGGGCCGCCGCCCTGGCAAGAGGGGGGCACGACGCCATCGCACTGACAGCAGGGCAGAGGGTCAACCTGGACGAAGGGGTTTCGCTGACCATTCTTCACCCGCCGGAAGTCCGGCTGAGAGGTCCGGCCTGGGATTCCAACAACAACAGCCTGGCGCTTAAACTGGAGTACGGGGAGGTCAGCTTTCTCCTGACGGGCGACATCGAGTCCGAGGCAGAACGTCACCTTGTGAGAAGGAGTGCATCTCTGGAGAGCGACGTATTGAAGGTGGGGCACCACGGCAGCAAGTCCTCAACCAGCCCTTCCTTCCTGGCGGCGGTCAATCCCAGGTGGGCCGTGATTTCCGCCGGGGCGGGTAACCAGTACGGCCATCCCCACGATGACGTGGTATCTCTGCTGGAAGAGGCGGTCGGCGCCGCCGGCATTTTCGACACCGCAAGCCACGGCGCCATAAGCTTCAGCACCGATGGCCGGAGGCTTTGGGTGACGACGGAGCGCCAGCCGGAAGGAGGGTGACTCCTGCCGGCTCCGGAATCGGTTGGGCGACTCTGCTAGAGCGGCAGAGGGAAGCCTCGCTGTCCTTCCTGGCGGCCTTGTGCTACTGCCCAACCAGGACGAACCCTGGCACCCTATAATGGTAGAGTTATAGCACGCTCAGGGCTAGCGATTAACCGTCAAAGCCATCAACCAACAATCGGAAAAGGACAGGAGCAGGGATTTGACCAGAAGCGACGGACGGCGCTGGGACGAACTTCGTCCCGTTGCCATAACTACCGGATACCAGAAACACGCCGAAGGGTCGGCATTGATTGAGGCAGGTTTGACCAGGGTGCTTTGCGCCGCCTCCCTGGAGGAGAGGGTGCCCCCCTTTCTTCGAGGCAAGGGCCAGGGCTGGGTAACTGCCGAGTACAGTATGCTCCCGCGGGCCACCAACACCCGCACGGCCCGGGAACGGGACACGGGCAGGATTAACGGCCGATCCCAGGAAATTCAACGCCTCATCGGGCGGGCGCTGCGGGCGGTAACGGACCTGGAGGCCCTGGGCGAAAGAACGGTGCAAATAGACTGCGACGTCATCCAGGCTGATGGGGGAACGCGGACCGCCGCCATTACCGGGGCCTACGTGGCCCTGTACCAGGCCATGAAGGTGCTGGTGGATAACCGGGTGTTGCACGCCCTTCCCCTGCGCGGGGCCGTTGCCGCGGTGAGCGTGGGGCTGGCCGGCGACGAGGTGCTGCTGGACCTTTGCTACCAGGAGGATTTTGACGCCCAGGTGGACTTCAACGTGGTTATGACCGACCGGGGGGAGTTGATTGAGCTTCAGGGGGCCACCGAAGCGGCGCCGTTCCCCAGGCAGCGGGTTGAGGAAATCCTGGGAGTGGCCGCCAGCGGCATGGAAACCCTGTTCGCGGCTCAGAGGCGGGCGCTGCGTGAGATTGGGGTCAGGGGTTAACAATCATTGGCTTCACCGGGTCCACTCCATCTTCAAGACAAGACTCCAAGTAAATGTCTACCGAAATACAGAACTCCCCGTAAATTTGGTCTTCGTGTTCTGATTCGAAAGTTGCAATGGAGTACGGCCCCGAATTTATTACGTAGCCGCAGTAGACCCTTGCCACGTCGTCAAATTCGACCTCCGCTATGTATCCTTTGTATTCCATCAGGGTGTAACTCCCAGGGCAGTAAGAAAATCACGTAATTTCCGCACTGCCGGTCTTACCAGGTGCGGACGTGGGTGGGGGCGGTGCAGAACTATTCTTTCACGATTCTTCCGAACTAACACCCGCGACCCCGCCCGTTCCACGACTTCGATATCCAGCGCTATCAGCAGCGATTCTATATCCGCCCAGCGCATGTCTGAAGGTGTCGGAGTCTCGAATATCCTCTCCAGCGTGCGCCGGTGCCTTGACCTCAAATACATTCTATGCCGAAACGGTGAAGGCGGCTCTCTCTACGTCGCGGACTGTTCAATTATCTCGCCCTCGCTGTCCAGCAGCACCAGCGGCAGGTCAAGTTCCCGCAGGCCCGGCTCCACGGTGGACCTGTCTCCCACCACCAGCACCTTCAATCCTTCGGGGCGAATCCGCTTTTGCCCGACAACTTTCACCTCGTCCAGGCTTACGCCGGAGATGCGGTCCTTAACCCGGCGGAAATAATCGTCGGGCAGACCGTGCTGGATTAACTGTATGACCTGTCCGAGCACCTGGCCGGGTCGCTCGAAACCGGCCGGGTAACCCAGCAACATCCCTGCCTTGGCTGCCTCCAGTTCTTCGCCGGTGACGGGCCGCTCAGCGTGGATGTCCTCAAATTCCTTCAAAGTCTCCTGAACCGACTCCTTCGTGACATCAGTCTGGACGCTGCCGCCGGCAACCAGCAGTGAGGGCTCCCGGAACCAGGAAATGCCGGAATGGAAGCCATAGCTGTAGCCTTTATCCTGCCGGAGGTTCTGGTTCAGGCGGGCGGAGAACTGGCCGCCAAAGCAGAAGTTGAGCAGGGTAAGCGCCGAATAGTCCTGGTGAGCGCGGGCTACCGTCGAGTGGCCTGCCCGGATAACCGACTGGGCCGCCCCGGGCTTGTCAACCAGGAATATGGTGGTAGGCTCCGAGTCAGCGATTTCAGCCGCAGCCGCTCCATTCGCATCACTGGGCAGCGCCTGCTCGTTCTGCCAGCCGCCGAAGAGTCTCTCGGCCTGCTGCATGACTTCTTCCAGTCCAACGTCTCCCACCACCACCAGGCTGGTGTTCGCCGGGCAGTAGTGTTTCGCATAATGATTCTGGATGTCCTGCCGGCAGAAAGATGCCACCGACTCCTCGGTGCCTATTGAGGGGTGGCCGTATCGGGACTCTCTCCCGAACACCAGGCGGGGGATAATGCTCTCGGCGATAAAGGCGGGGTCGTCCTTGCCGCGGCGCAGGTCGGTCAGGTGCTCCCGCCTGATGCGCTCAATCTCGTGGTCGGGGAAAGCGGGATTCTGCGCCACGTCGGCCATCAGTTCCAGGGCCGTAACCCAGTGCCGGGTCAGCGTCTCCGAGGACAGCAGGCTGACCTCCTTCCGGGTCTCCGACGACAGCCGCGCCCCGATGAATTCAAACTCATTGGCGATGTCCTGGCTGGACCTGGTCGCGGTGCCCTCGGGCAGCAACTGGGTGGCGAAGGATGCCAGGCCGGGAAATTCGGCAGGGTCGGTGATGGCTCCGGCCTGCACCATGAGGGCAAAGGAGACTATGGGCACGCCCTTCTTCTCCACCATGGTAACGGTGAGGCCATTTTGCAGCTTACGGTGTACCGGAACCGGGGCGGTGAACTCGGGCTCCGCGCCGGCCGGCGGCATAACCGTGCGATCCAGCGCCGCCTTGGAGCCGGCCTGCAAGGGGGACTCGGGCAGCACTCTCATGCGTACCTGGCGGTGCTGCATCACCTCCTGGCCCACGCGAAGAATGTCCTCCTGCTGGACGGCCAGGTACTTTTCCAGGCCCGTGTTTATCATGCCCGGGTCGCCGTAATAGACGTTGTAATGGTTCAGCACGTCGGCGCGGCCCCCGAACCCGCCAATGCGGGCCAGTTGCCGGTAATGCGAGCTTTCCAGTCGGTTCCTGGCCCGCTCCAACTCCTCCGGTGTGGGCGGTTCCTGCCAGACCCGTTGTATTTCCGCCTCCACGGCGGCTTCAATTTCTTCCAGGTCGTGACCGGCCGCGGCGGTTACATCTATGATGAACTGGCCGGAAATCTCCGCCGAATGGTTGCGCACACCCACGCTCTGGGCAATCTGCTTGTCGTACACCAGGGAGCGGTACAGCCGGGAACTTTGGCCGTCTGCCAGCACCGCTCGCAGCAGTTCCAGCGCGCCCTCGTCGGGGTCGTTGTCCGGCAGGGCAGGCCAGACGATGTAGAGCCGGGGCAGGGAAACCCGGTCCCGCATCTCTAATTCCACGCGCCCGCCCAAACCGGAGTCAAACCTGCCGATGCGTCGCACCGGCGGTCCCGGGGGAAGGTCGCCAAAATAGCGGTTGACCATTTCCAGGGTGGCGTCCCGCTGGATGTCGCCAGCTATGGCCAGGCTGGCGTTGGAGGGAGAGTAGAAGCGGCGGAAGAAGTCCTTGATGTCATCGAGGCTGGCCGCATCCAGGTCCTCCTGGGAGCCGATGGTCATCCAGTGGTAGGGATGGGGCAGGGGAAATACCGCTTCCTGAATGTTCCACTGGGCCATGCCGTAGGGGCGGTTTTCGTAACTCTGGCGCCTTTCGTTCTTGACCACGTCGCGCTGAATTTCGAACCGCTGCTGGTCCAGGGCATCCAGCAGAAAACCCATCCTGTCCGACTCCAGCCACAGGGCCAGTTCCAGGTAGTTGGAGGGAACGTCCTCCCAGTAATTGGTGCGGTCCGGGTTGGTGGACCCGTTCAGGTTGGCGCCCACCTTCTGCAGCGGCTCAAAATGGCTGCTGTTGTGATGGCCGGAACCTTCAAACATGACGTGCTCGAAGAGGTGGGCGAAGCCGGTGCGGCCGGGAACCTCGTTCTTGGAACCGACGTGGTACCAGACGTTGACGGCGGCTAAGGGTATGGAGTGGTCCTCGTGCAGGATCACGTCCAGTCCGTTGGACAGGGTAACCTTCTCGTAACCGATTGCAACCATTCACTTGCTCCAGGAATCAAAAAGATATGCCAGTGGGCACAATTCTAACACAGGGCCGGGGCGCAGCTCCGCCGCCGGTCGGCCTGCCCTGTGGTAGAATTTTTGCGGCAAAGCAAATAGAGGGTGGCAGGAATTGGCAAGCTTGAATTTGATATCAAACGGCCCCGGCGCAGGCAAGACCTGCCTGGCCGGGGCGCTGGCCGTACGGCACAGCGAACTGGGCAAGAGAGTGGCTTATTACAAGCCGCTCTCCCTTTCGCCCGACGCTGACCCGGGCGTTGGTTTTCTGGCGAATTTGCTGGAAGGGCTGGGCTCGCCGCAGGAAGGAGCGCCGCCGCCGCTGACCCTGCCCAACTTGCCAGACCAGGCGCCGGCCAGCCTGGACGATGAGCGCGCCGCCGAGATAGAGGCGGCAATCTCCGGGCTGGAGGCCAGGTTTGACCTGGTATTGGTAGATTGGGCCGCTCCCGTGGCGCCGGCGGGCCGGCCCCTGGTCCTGGTTTACGGCTGCTCCGGTGATGAACCTGCCGGCGCCACGGTAAACGCCGTTACGGAAATGGCTGACGGGCTTGGGGATGACCTGGCGCGTGTAGTCCTGAACCATGTGCCGCGCCACCGCAGCCGGGAAATTTCAGACCAGGCGATTGCCTTACTGAAGGAACGGGGACTGCCCATGATGGGCGCCATTCCTGAAGACCGGGAAATGCTGGCCCTTACGCTGAAGCAGGTGGCCGATTTCCTCGACGGCCAGTGGGTCAGGGAGCCAACCGATGGCCAGGTTTGGGTTGACCGCTTCCTGATTGGCGGCAACATCCTGGATTCGGGGCCCAATTACCTGGGTCGGTACCCCAACCAGGCGGTTATTACCCGGGCCGCCAGGCCGGACATACAGATGGCCAGCCTGATGTGCGGCACCAAGCTCCTGATACTGACGGGGGGCGAGGATCCCACCGAGTACATCCGGGTTGAGGCCCAGAAGAAAGACGCATCCCTGCTGCTGGTTCCCGGCAACACGCTGGACACCGCCGAGTCCCTGGGGGGCCTGGTGGACCTGGCCAACCCGTATAGCCGTCACAAGCTGGCCCGGTTTGGCGAGCTGGCGGACAGGCACCTGGAGGGTGGGCTGGAGGGTCTCTTGCCGTAGCTGAGTAGCTGACCGCAAACAGCCCCTCTCACCGCGAGAGGGGCTGCGCCCGTTCCTGCCACAATTCCGGGTGAGGCCTGCCATCGGCCGAGGCTAAAGGGTTGCCGGAGCTGTCCACTGTCGTATTGAGGGCCAATCCAGAGTCCGTCGAGGGTGAACCTGTCGAAGGCCCGCCCTCAGGACAAATACATCATGAATTGGTCCAAAGGGCATACAGGAAGGTCATGTCACCTTGAGCTAGCCGAAAGGTCTAGAATCCCGTCGCCCGGTCGAGGCTTGGCAACCGAAAAAAGCTGCTTAGCAGGAATTAAGATGCTTCGGCTTCGCTCAGCATGACATCCTTTTACGGCGTGATTGCCATGGGGCCGTCCGCCAGCAGTTTGACAAGTTGATGGTTCGACAGGCACACCACGAGCGGGATCTTTGCCTATCAGACCTTCTTATGCTGATGGACCACTACACGACTTCAAACCGCTCCGATTCGGGCGGCTGCGACCACAAGTCCTCGGCGCCGGCCATGGCGACGGCCCGCTCCGGGCTGGCGCGCCATGCGTCGTAGATTTCGTTGCTGTCCCAGGTTACCAGGGTGGTAATCTTGGCGGGGTCTGCCAGGGAATAAAGGGTCTCGCGGCTGCCGAAACCTGGAGCCTTGCTCTGGGCCAAGCCGTTGCCGTCCAGAAGTTTCCTGGCTTCTTCTATTTTGTCAGCCTTGGCCCAGTGGTGGGTCAATACTCCTATCATGTTGCTCCAATCTCCTGCGTAAATTGCCTGGCGGCACGGTTCGCGAGTGTGTCCGATTCCTTTCCGCCGGCGATATAGTCTTGAAACTGTCCTGGAAGCTGTGGCGCCCGGCAAGAGATGGCAACCGGGCTGTCACCCAATCCTGGCCTTCCCCCGTCAAGGGGGTGCTTTTGACCGGCTCTCTAATCTTCTACGGCCTCGGCGGTTTCGGCTGAGGGCGCCGACTGGGCATCGTCTTCGACAATCTCTTTTCTCACGCCGCTGCCGCCGCCCCGGAACAGGGGAACCAGGATTACGGGAGCGATCAACGTGGTCAGCACGGTCATCATAATGCTGACGCCAAACAGGTCCTGGCCGATGATTCCGGTGGAAAGGCCGATGCCGGCAATAATCAGCGCCACTTCGCCGCGGGGCATCATGCCAACCCCGACCCGCGCGCTGCCCCGCAGGTTGAACCCGGTGGCCAGCGCCGGCCCACCGGACCCAAGCACCTTGGACAGGATTGCCAGCACGGAAATCACCAGGCCGAAGACTATGCCGTCCCCCATGCTTCGTACATTTACCAACATTCCCATTACCACGAAAAAGACCGGCACCAGGAAGTCAACAATGCCCAGCATGGCGGCCTCTACCAGGTGCCCCAGCCTGGTGGTGGACAGGGCCAGCCCGATGGAGAAGGCGCCAATTATGAAGGCCAGGCCGAACACCTCCGACAACCCGGCAGCCAGCAGGGCCAACGCCAGGGGCACGCACATGAGGGCGCTGGTAGAGTTGAACTTTTCCAGCAACCTTTCCAGCAGGGGAGCTACCAGAATGCCGACGGCGGTTAGGCCAAGCCAGAAGCCGATGGCCTTGAAACTTATCCAGGCCAGGCTGCCCATGTTGAAGTCGTCCACGGTGCTGATGCCCACAACCACGGTTAGCACCAGGATTCCCAGCACGTCGTCCACCACGGCGGCGGCGATTATCGTCACCCCCTCCGGGTCGTCCAGCCGGTGAAGGTCGGCCAGCACCCGGGCGGTGATTCCCACCGAGGTAGCGGTCATGATGGCGCCCATGAACAGGGCCTGGGGCGACTGCCAGCCGCCCTCGCCGGCGAAACCGAAGAGCACGGTGGAGCTTACGCCCAGCGCAAAGGGAAAGACTACGCCGCCCAAGGCTACAGCGGTGGCCGGGCCGGCGTAGCGGAGAAACTGCCGGAGGTTGGTTTCCAGCCCGATGGCGAAGAGCAGCACTATTGAACCCAGTTGGGCCAGGGCATAGAGTTCGTTGCTCACGGGGATTGAGGCCGCTTCGCCGTCAACCAATTGCAGTGGGAATAGGGCGCCGAAGCCGAAGAAGTCCATGCCGCCCAGGGCATAGGGTCCTATGCCTACGCCCACCGCCAGTTCGGCCAGCACCGAGGGAACTTTAAGAAACCTGCTGGCCAACTCACCGGCAATCTTGGCAGCGATGAGAATTACGGATAGCTGGATAAGCAGGCGGATGAGGAGTTCGCCAATTTCACCCCCTCCACCGGCCTGAAAAATGGAAAGGGGCAGCGCCAAAAGGTTCAGAAATTCGCCCATATCAGTTGAATAGTTCCTGTCATTGAAGCTGAATACGGTTATCGAGTATATCACTTACCCTTATACCCGAACAAACGCCGCCGCCGGCGGGCAACAGGTCACAGTGAAGGGGCCAGGTTGCTCCCCTAACCGTCGTTCCCGCGAAGGCGGGAACCTCGAACCTGTTTAGTCAAGGGTCATTCCTAAACCAAGGCCTGAAGACTTGGCGTCGTGGGAGAGTGCTCTTGCCCTGCATTACTTCTCGCCATTTCTGAACAGTTGGCGCCGGCGGGCAGCGTCACAGCCCGGGACTTGGCCCCTGGGCTCACTCGGCCTGGGCTTCGCTGGACAGCGGGTGGGAAAGCAGGTCCTTGACCTGCTCGGTGACTTCGTCCTGGTTGAAATTGCGGAGCAGGTTTATGCGATTGCGATTGGGGTCGCCGCCGTGCCAGTACTCGTAAATTTCCTGCCGCATGCCAAAGGACGAGACTGCCAGGTCGTGCGCCAGCCGGAACAGGCGCGACTTGTACTCCACGTCAACTCCCTTTCCTTTCATGTACTTGTCCAGGTAGGGCCGCAGGTCGGCGCTGGCCAGGTCTTTTTCGCTGGGCTGCATTATTATGCCGGAGCCGGCGATTTCCCGGAGAAGCCCCACCATTCGCGAAGACATCTGGGCGAAAAATATGTTCATGGCATTCATGTCGCCCAGGGACATGAGCCCGTCCTCGGTGAGAAAGGCGTTGTGCTCGATGCCGTCCATGGCGTGTCGCCACATTTCCGCATAGGTCGCCATTTCGCCCAGCTTGGCCGACACCTCGCGGTACTCGATGACACCGATGGCCTCGGCAATCAGGGTTGCCACCGCTGCCATCACCTTCATGCGCTGGTGGATGCGGACCAGGTTGGGCCAGCCCTGGAAGTTGGTGCGGCGGGTCAGGTTGGCCACCAGCGGCGAAGAGTCGTAAAGCAGAAAGATCCGGTCCCAGGGCACCAGCACCTCGTCGAAGAATAGCATGGCGTCCTGCTCGTCGTAGTTCAAGCCCAGGGGGTGGCCGAACCCCCCGTAACCCGAGGACACGGGTTCACGGCAGAGGATCTTCATGCCGGGGCTGCCCGTGGGGATGGAAAATGCCAGTACGCACCGGGGGTCGGAGCGGCGCAGGAAGGTGGCCGAAAGGGACACGTAGGTCTCGTTGCTGATGGGGGCCGCCGTGGCCAACTGCTTGCCGCCGGTGATGATAATGCCTTCGCCCGTTTCTTCGACGACGTGCAGGGCGAGTTCTTCCTCCATGACGTTGCGCTGCTCGTTCTGCGGCTGCTGGCTCCTGTCCACCTGGGGGTCTCCCAGGGCGTGGGTGAGGAAGAGGTCGTTTTCCTGGCAGTAGCGGTGATAGTTGGCGATGTTCTCCCCGAAGTCGCACTTGGGGTGCTTGACCGAGCCGAGGGACTCCCGGATGGCATAAAGGGCGGCGATATGGGGCGCGAGGATGTCCGGGCTGCGTCCCAGTTGGCCCCAGCTTTGAGCGTTCCAGATCTCGCTGTTGCGCCGCTTCCGCCGCAGGTCGTCGGCAGAGCGGGGCAGAAGCCAGGAAAGGCTGCACCGATTACCTGTTTCCGGGGAAACGAAGGTCATCAGGTCGCTGAACTCTTCGGAGTGCTGCAGGTCGTAGATGCGGGCCAGTTCGTTGACCATGCCCCTGAACGCGGGATGGCCTGGCACATCCTCAACCCTCTCCCCGTCCAGCCAGACCTCCCGTTGGTCGCGCAAACTTTCAATGTAGCGTGCGCCGGTCATCGCCCCAGCGGCCCTGGAAACATCAAGCGCCATGTCGTTCATCTCCCTGGTGGTTCAACATATTTGAAATGATGGATAGTATTTCCGCTCACCCTGAGCCTGTCGAAGGGACGTCCGTTCATGGTTCGACAGGCTCACCACGAGCAGACTCCCGGCTTACCCATCAATGCAAAGTGGTCCAAACTACTAGCGCGTGTCGTCAAATGCACCGTCATTCCTGCGAAGGCAGGAATCTTAACTACTGCCGGTCGAGGTTCCCGCCTTCGCGGGAACGACGAAAAGGGACGCTCGGAAGCTCCCGCTATCAATTTGACGACACCCCCTAGCGTCAACTTGGCAATTTTCTTGCCGCCCAACTACTGGGATAGTCGGTGCAACTTCACCGTTACTCTGCCTGCCCCCACCGTAGGCTTTCCCACCAATACACTAAAGGCAAGGGAGCTCCCGGCAAGGCTTCATAGAGAGGGCATTATCTCCCCGCACAGCAGGGACAGGGCTTCATCCACGTCGGGGCCCAGTTCAGAGAACATAAGCTGGCCGAAACCCTGTTCCTGGGCGGTCTGCTTCACCTCGACCATTCGCTCCAGGCAGTCCCCGGGTGTGCCGGCGATAAAGATGGCATCTACCATGGAGTCGGTTACCAGGTTGTCAAAACTCTCACCGGAAGCGCCCCGGCTCTCCGCTTCGTCCAGCCGCCGCACGTCCGGGAGGGCCACTCCCAACCGTTCAATGTCCTCGACGGTGTAGCCCTGGCGGTACATGTTCAGCACCCGGCGTCCCGCGCTCTCCCTCACGAATTCGCGGGCTTTCTCCGTGTCCCGCGAGAGGGAAATCTTGATTTCGGCCACCCGGGGTACCGCCTTGGCGTCCCTGCCTTCCGGCGCGGCGGCGTCAAAGATGTCCAGCAATTCCGGCACCTGCCCGGTGCGCAGGGCGGCCAAGTAGTGACCGCCGAAAATGAGCCCTTCCATGTGCCTGCCTCCCGCCTTCAACCCCAGGGGGCCGTTGCTGCCGCAGTAGATAGCTACCGGCGAGGCGGGACTGAAGTTCAACCGGAAGTTGGCGCCGGGGTTGAAATGGTAATAGTCCAGCAGAGCGGGATAATCGGCGAAGCAGACTGCCTCACCGTCCAGCAGGCGGCGCAGGCTCTGGGCCGTTTCTGCCAGGATGCTGACCGGGCGGGGAGTTCGGATAAGCCTGGGAGTTCTCGGGTTGCCCCGGCCCAGCCCAATGGACAGTTCCCGCCCACCCATAAGCTCGCTGAGGGTAGCCACCGAGTCGGCCAGGTCCACCGGGTTGCGGAAGTACTGGACCGTCACCGCCGTTCCCAGCTTGATGTTCAGGTTGCAGGCCATGGCCGCCAGGGTAACGAAAGACTGGCGGCTGCGGAGGTTGTCGGTCACCCACAGCTGGGACACCCCGTTGGCCTCGCCCCTTTTCGCCAGTTCTACCAGGTGGGGCAGGGGAACGTGGGCATAGGTGGGCAGGTGAAACTGCACTCCGATTTCCATCCCGGTCATAAAGCAGACTCCTTTAGCGAGGGATTATCGAATATGTCAACCAATGCCTTTCGAACATACGGCTTCCATTAGTGAATATTCTTGTAGTGGATATTCTTGTCAATTCGTGGACAAATTAGTTGGGCGTCGGAATCCACCACTCCCGGCCCCGCGGGGTTTCCACGTACTCGGGCCATCGCAGGTCAACGGGCGGCGGGAAGTCGGCCGGCAGCAGGGGCGGGACCCACCGGTCGCCGCCGATTCCACCCCCGGTGCGCTGCCGAAATTCGGCTTGCGCCTTTTCCAGTTCCCCGGGGTCGGTCAGCAGGTCGGTGAGGGTGGCCGCAATGGTCCGACCAGCGACGAACATGCCTGGGTCAATGCAGTCGGGCACGCCGCCCATGGCGTTCAGCGTCCACATTGGGTAGGTGAACCCGGGCTGGGGCGGCCTCAAGCGCGGGCGCGAGGTGTGCAGCCGGGCCGTGGGGGCGTGCCAGGTATATTCCACGTAGTCGTCGGAGGTGAAATTCATCTGCCACGGCGGCAGGCTGCGCTGCTGCGCCGCTTCATAGTCCTGCGGCGTCTGGAGGCGCAGGTTGTCGTCGGTGAAGGGTTCTTCCAGGGGGTCCAGGCCCAGGTTTTCCTGGATGGATCGGGCGAAGCTTCGGGCTGCCTCGCTCATGGCCGGGGCTTCCACCTGCTCCAGGTTCCGGTAGGTCAGGTCCGACAGGGCCAGGTTGGGCAGCCCCACCCTGGTCTTGGTGACCCACCGGGGCGTCACGACGCAACCGGTTACCTCGGCGGCGTTGCGCGCGTTGCGTTCCAGCACCTGGTAAATCCGTTCCTGTATGTCCAGCGTGGGCGACCGCCAGGCGTACTGGATTTGACCAAAGCGCGGCGGCAGGTTGTCGGAGGTACACTGGCCGCCGGCCAGGATATATTCGTTCAACGTCCAGGTGCCGGTGTGAGGGAACATGGCTTCCTTGGTGTACTTGGTGTTGGTGTACATCAGGCACACGGCGTCCAGGGCTCCCGGGCACCGGGCCAAGGTGTGGGGCCGGTCCGGGGCGGCCAGTAGGCTGGCGTCCATCCATTTTTCCGGTTCCAGGCACTCGAAGGTGAACACCACGCTCCAATAGGAACCGCAGTGGGTCTCCCAGGCCACCGTGTTGGTAGTGTGGGGGTGATAAACCACGGCGGCATCCAGGCCGTCGTAGTAGCCCTTGGCGGCATGGACCGGCTTGGAGCCGCAAATTTTCTCCGCCGGCTCGCCGTAGATGCGCAGGCTGCCTGGAATGCCCTGGGCTTCCATGGCGGCCCTGGCTGCCAGAATTCCCATCAGGGCCGCGACACCAAGGGAAGAGTGCGGGTCGGTGTGGCCGGCGGCCCAGGGGTGAAGCCCTTCCCGGGGAGCCTGGTAGGGGACGGCCTGCTGGGAATTGCCGGGCACGGCGTCGTACTCGGCGAAGGTTGCCAGGGTTGGACCGCCCTGGCCCCAGGTGGCGCAAAAGGCGGTGGGCATTCCGCCCGAACCCTCTTCCACGTCAAACCCCTGCCGCCGCAGCAGGTCAACGTAGGCGGAGGCGGACCGGTATTCCCGGTATGCTGGCTCGGCGTAGTTCCAGATTTCCAGGTGAAAGTCTGATAGCCACCGGCGGTTGTCCTCGATCCATTTCAGGGCCGTTGCCTTGGCTTCCCCGCTTGACGCCATATCGTCCCTCCTCCGGCCTCCTCCGGCAAATGGCCGGGTAGCTGCTGCCAGCATTGTAAGTCCGCACTTGCGGTAAAGCAAAATGGAAAGATGCAGCCCTGCTGCCAGGGGATGCAGCCGGCAAAGCATATACCACCGCCGCGACTGTTCTTCCCTTCACGATGGACACGGCAAGCCGTTGCCGGTATATTCTGACCATCCGGCGGGCCGGAGGTGGTTGAGGAACCATGGCAGAGTTGCAGAAGATTACGCCCTTTCTGTGGTTTGACGGCCGGGCCCAAGAAGCCGCCGAGTTTTACGTTTTGCTCTTCCCCGACTCTCGCATCGTGAGCAGCGTCCCCCTGCCCGGCGGGCCCGCAGAGGGCGCGGCCCTGGTTACATTTGAACTGGCGGGCTTGAGTTTTACGGCGCTGGATGGCGGGCCCATGTTCCAGTTTTCCCCCGCGGTTTCCTTCGTGGTCAATTGCGAAACCCAGGAAGAGCTGGACCAATTCTGGTTCGGCCTGTCCCGGGACGGGGCCCAGCAGCCCTGCGGGTGGGTAGAGGACAAGTTCGGGGTCTCCTGGCAGATAACGCCGGTCCAACTGGAGTCCCTGATGCAGGCCAATCCCGACAAAGTGATGGAGGCGCTGCTCCAGATGAAAAGGATAGACCTATCTGCGCTGGAAGCCGCCGCCGGCAGGGAGTAAACTGGGCGGCAGTATTGTGTCATGTCTAATGGTTCCGGGTTTGATGGTTCCGGGTTTGAACAGTCTTGAGCAATTTTGAGGAGGAAGAATCTATGGCTAGCAAGCGGACCGGAGAAGCATATTGGGGCGAGGAACTGCACGTCCCCCTATCCAGCGACGGCCAGGTTTCCGCCTACGTCTGGCCCCTGCGCATACTTTCCATACGGGGCGAGAGTTGCGGCGGCCCCACCATTGGCGTTGACGTGGGCAATGAAGAGGTACTGCGTTTCGACTGCCATGCCGGCCGGGGCCACTGGCACACCGGCGGCTACGACCGGCTGGGCACGCCGGGCAACTCCCACGTGGATTTTCCCGAGGGCCTCAGCAGCGTGCAGGACCAGGTTTCCTGGTCCCTGAGCCACCTTCGGGGAAGGGTAGCGGAACTGCTGACCCAGTCCGACCAGGAAGAGGCGGCCCGGAAGGTGGAGTCAATGCTGGTGGAGGCCGGCCTGGTGACCATCCGCAACCACATTGAAAAGAACAATTACCTCAGGGAACGGGCCATACAGGAAGAAGTAATCTTGCCCTGATGGACTGCTGTGATTGGTGTGATTGGTGAAGTCATGGGCAGGTCTTCCGCTCGCCCTGCACCTGGTAGGGCGCCCGCCCGTTGCGCCCGTTGATGGTTCGACAGGCCCACCATGAGCGGGCGTCTAAGTTTGGGCCTGTCGTCGAATTGAAGGTAGAAGTCTCGGGGCGCCCCATTTCGTCGTTCCCGCATTCGCGGGAACCTCGACGTGCTGAAGTTCAGATTCCTGCCTTAGCAGGAATGACGGTGCATTTGCCCCTAGTGGCCCAACGCTATTGGAATGATGGATAAGCTGGGAGTCCGCTCGTGGTGAGCCTGTCGAACCATGAACGGACGGACCTTCGGCAGGCTCAGGGTGAGCGGAAATACTATCCATCGTTTCAAATAAGTTGAACCACTGGCAACCATCACTACTATTGAAATCCCTCAGGCACAACTCGGGGGCAAGCCCATAAGAGGCTTGCCCCCGAGTTTTTGGTCCCTTTTATTTGCCCTCTTGTCCTGGGAGCCTGGAAATCTTCCCAGGCCGTGCCTTGATTCCGGGGCAACTTACCTGGGAGACCTACCAGACTTCAGTGTTGATGCCGGTGGTCAAATCCCTCTCCTTGCCGCCCAGGGTAATTTTAACGTCCCTCTTTACCCTGATCTGGTACGGCTCGCCGGTGGTCAGGCTGTTAAGGGGCTTCATGTCCCCGATGCTTTTGGGGCCGAACAGACCGGGCAGCTGGTTGACGGTAAAGGTCTCGCTGGGGTCGTACAGCGACCAGCCCTTGGTATCGTTGTCGAAATAGGCCACCCAAAGCAGGTCGTCGCCCAGGGCTGACAGGGTGCTGATGATGGGGCCCGTAACATTGGGCCGGTCACCGGAAGGCGCCGGCGTTGACGCCTGGGCCGCCTGAATCGTGAAGCTGGCGCTCTGGGACACGCTGCCCGAAGTCACGGTGACGGCGTGAGTTCCGGCGCTCAAGGCGGGCACAGCTACCGAGACCGTGAACGCGCCCGAGGCATTGACGACAACGGGAGAAGACGGCGTCACATTGCTTCCGCCGATGCTTATGCTGCTGACGGCGGCCCCACCGGCAAACCCCGTTCCCGAAACGGTGACGCTGGTTCCGGCGCGGCCCTGGGAAGGCGACACGCTGACCGAAGGATTCAAGACCATCGGCGTCGGCGTGGGCCTGGGAGTAGCCGTCGGCTCGGGCGTGGCCGTGGGTTCCGGCGTGGCCGTGGGGGTCGGTTCGGGAGTAGCCGTTGGCTCCGGCGTCGGCGTCGCGGTGGGCCTGGCAAACAGGTCAGACCGGGGCGCAATCACCAGTGGACGCTGACTGGGGGTGTCTGCCGCCTGCGGCGTTGGCGTTGGCTGGACCGGCGCTGCGGTGGGCGCCTGCCGTACCGGCTGAACTGCCCGTTCGGGAGCCGCCGGCGCCGGGGCGCTGGTCGGTGGCGGCGCCTGGGTCGGTTCTCCGCCGCCGCAGGCCGCCAGCGCAAACAGGCTCATCAACAATACCAGTCCCACAAATGGCAAGGCTGTGAAACGCAGGTTTCTCACCAGCCCCTTCCCCCTAACACTCATGCTTGCCTCCTGAAAAAGCCGAAAAATTCAATATACATAATGTTACTCTCTGCAAGTGAATTTTACCCTAATTTTGTTAACCGGATATTTCCAATTTTACGCAGTTTACTGCGAATGGTCTCCAAGTAGTCGCCCGGTGAGACTTTGCCGGATCCGCTCCCAGCCGCACCGTTCCGCAATCCGCAAGTCCTTGGGCTGAAGCCATTGCTTTTGGACCGCCCTTTGCCGGCAGGGGGCCTCTAAACAAGGATTGGCAGCACCCCGCGAGATGACGAGTGTCAACTCATTTGAACTGATTGATAATATTTCCGCTCACCCTGAGCTTGTCGAAGAGCCGCCCGCTCATGGTTAGACCGGCTCACCACGAGCGGGCTTCCGGTTTGCCCATTAATCCTATGGCAATGGATTGCTAACTTGGGACGTGAGCACAGGCGGATGTGCCGGCGCCCGGGGTCCCCTCCAACATTTTGCCCCGAGTCGTGCCCAATAGAACGCCCAATGCAGACCGGTAGGCAGCCGGCGCCGGCTGGCGGAGGTGTCTAGCCCAGGACTTTGGGGGAAGGGTTGATGCAGGGGGCGGTAGCAAGGTCAAACTTGAGCCGTTGCCGCTTCAAAATCGGGGACGGAGGCGAGTCGGGAATTCAGCAGAGGCCTTTCCTCCGAATCGTCGCATCCGCCCTGCAATTCCCCCAAGTCAAGGGGGAGGGGAGTTTTGAAATTGGTTCCCACACGTCCACCGCCTGCCTGCTTCGCATCAGGGCCGGAGCATCGTCCGGCCCCGGCGCCCCTAGGGCCGGACTTTCCTACAGGCCAAGCATCTCCTCCAGGTTTCGCCACAAGATCGCTTCCTTTTCCTCCGTTGAAAGGCTCTCCAGTCCCAGCACCCAGGAAACGGGCCAGTCTATCTGCATGTCCGCCGGCCAGTCGGTGCCGAACACCACCCGGTCAGCCCCGACGCAATCAATAAGGTAGCGCAGGTCTGCTTCGCTGTGGGTAAGGCAGTCGTAGTAGAAGCTACGCAGATATGCGCTGGGAGGCTGGCCAATGTTCACCCGGGCCTCGGACCGTACCTGCCATCCCCGGTCCATACGCCCAATGCCGTAGCACGTATATCCGCCGCCGTGGCAGAGGCAGACCCGCAAATCGGGGTACTTGTCCATGACGCCGCCGAACACAAAGGAGGCGAAGGTAACGGCCCGGTCCGCCAGGTTTCCAATGGTGTTCGACAGGTGATACTTGCTGTTTCGCGGGCTCACCACTGTGGGGCCGTCCTGGTGGATGAGCATCACCGCTCCCATCTGTTCGGCCGCTTCCCAAAGCGGGTGAAATTCCGGACTGTCGTAAGTCTTGCCATTAACGTTGTCCCCGATCATGGCGCCCTTCATGCCCAGGTTGTTCATGCAGCGGGCCAGTTCGTCCACCGATGCCGGCACGTCCTGCATGGGCAGGTTTGCCAGGCCGGCAAAGCGGTCGGGATACTGCCGGGTCAACTCGGCAACGTAGTCGTTGCACTCCCGGTCCATGGCCAGCACCGTATCCAGGTCGCCGTCGTAACAATAAAGGAAAGAGTGGGTGGAAAGAATGTGGATATCCACTCCCAGGGAGTCCATGTCCTTGATTCGCTCTTCCGGCGTCCACATGCCGCGGGGGGTATAATCGCCGAACCGGCGGGCTACCAGGTCGGCGCTCAGGGCGTAGTAGCCGTCGCCTTCCCGCATGGCCTTCAGGCAGTTTTCCGGGGTAATGTGGGCGTGAATATCAATGCTGCGCATCTTGTAGCTGCACTCCGCTGGAGATTGGGGCATCGCACTGTAGGTGGTAGTGGCCACTCCCAAGGGACTCTATGGACTCTTACGACGGGCCGAATGGGCCAATCTGACAGTAGCGAAATTCGGTGTTCAGCCTACGGGTAAAGCCGGCCCATGTCAACCGCCAAGGCAGGAAGCTTCCGGGCAATTGTCCGGACAATTGTCCGGGCAATTGTGGCAATTGTAAGGTAGCCAATAAGCCGCCCAGCCCACCCGATAAACGGCTCGCCATAAGCTTGGCGAAGGGCCGCCCGCCCATGGTCTGGGGTTTCCCACCACAGGCTGCATCCCGGTTTGCCCAACAATCCCGATAGCTCGACCCGGGAAAGGACTTCCGAAGCCTGCGAGGCGAGTTCATTATAAGGAAGTAATTGGAATGGCCTTGATATTGGACATCTCTTTTCTGACCGTATATAATCCGTAACCGTAAATAACCGGCAGAAAGCAGTTGCCACCTTGGGCGAAGCTCTCTCGTCAGCTTATCTGTGTCTGCCATATTGTTGTGCCTGACGCAATAGGGCTGGCGAACCGGAAGAACTTGAGAGAAGGAGTAAAGGTATGGCAGATAGTAACGACATCATGTTGATGGCCCACCTTATGCGGCGTGCCGGGTTCGGCGCTTCGTATGAGGAACTGGAAGAACGCGCGGCCAAGGGCTACGAGGCCACGGTGGAGGAATTGCTTCACCCTGAGGACCAGCCCGACCTGGAAATGGACGTAATGAACCGGTATATGCACGGTTGGCGCGACATGAACGGCCTGATGGCCAACCAGGGATACTGGACCTACCGGATGGTCAACTCCAAGCGCCAGCTTGAAGAAAAGATATGCCTGTTCTGGCACGGCATTTTCTGCGTGGGCGACTCCAAGTGCATGAGGGCCCGCCAGATTCTGCTGGAGCTGAACAATTTCCGCTCGCACGGTTTGGGCAAGTTCGACAACCTGCTGATGTACCTGTCCACCGACCCGGCGATGCTCTACTACCTGGACAATCAGCTTAGCCACAAGGACGCGGTCAACGAGAACTGGGGCCGCGAACTCCTGGAACTGTTTTCCATGGGCGTGGGCATGGACGGCCAGGCCAATTACACCGAGGACGACGTCAAGGCTTGCGCCCAGGCCTTTACCGGCTGGACCATCGCCAACGCCATCCCCAGGTATCCCTACGGCAGCTACGCCAACCGGTTCCTCTACAATAAGTTTGACCACATTGAAGAGGACAAGACCTTCCTGGGCGAGACCGGCAACTTCAACGGCCAGGACGTGGTGCGGATTATCTGCAAGCAGCCCGCCACGGCCCGCTTCGTGGCCCGGCACCTCTACAACTTCTTCGTGGCGGACGAGCCCCAGGTCCCGGCCTGGCAGCACACTCCCCCGCGCGACATGGAACTGATCAAGGCCCTGGAGGACGAGTACTTCCGGTCCGGGTATGAAATCCGGTCCATGCTCCGGGTGCTGTTCAATTCCGACAGCTTCAAGAACGCCCGGTTCGAGAAGGTAAAGAACCCCTGCGAAGTAGTCGCCGGAACCCTGCGACTTACCGGGGACTTCGATACCCCGAAGCCGCGCTTCTACGACCCCGCCCTCCAGATTCGGTACATGGGCCAGGACCTGCTCAATCCCCCCACAGTTGAGGGTTGGCACACCGGCAAGGAGTGGATTGACAGCGGCACCCTGGTGGAGCGCGTCAACTTCGCCGCCGGCGAAATGGGCCGCACAGACGCCCCCGGCATCAAGGCCATCGTGGACCGGCTGGCCGCTCGTGGCGGCGTAATCTCCGCTGAAGGGCTGCTGGACGGCTGCCTGGAACTGCTGGGCGGTTACGAACTCATGCCGGAGACCCGCGAGTTGTTCCTGTCCCAGGCCGTGAAGGCCAGCGAGATGGACACCGCCAGCGAGGAGTTCGGCAGCCAGGTAAGCCAGTTGCTGCAGGTTATTGTAGCTACCCAGGAGTACCAGTTCGCCTAACAACGATACGAAAATCTGCTTCCCCGCCGGCGAGCATTCGCTGCCCGGGCGGGGAAGCCGGAACCCCCAAAAGGGGTTTTGAGAACGACAATCAGGAGGAAATATGACCAGCACCAAGAAAGATCCGGTCCTGGTAGTTCTGCAACTATCCGGCGGCAACGACTTTATGAATACCCTGGTCCCGTACAACAACCCGCTGTACATGGACAACCGCCCCAACGTCCACATTCCCGTGGACCAGGTAATGCCCATCAGCGATGAGTTGGGCTGGAACCCCAACATGCCCGAGTTCAAGGCGCTTTATGACGAGGGCAAGGTGGCAGTCATCCAGGGCGTCGGCTACCCGGTGCCTAACCGGTCCCACTTTCGCTCTATGGACATCTGGCACACCTGTGAGCCGGAAAAGATCGCCGACGAGGGCTGGCTGGGCCGCGCCATCCGCGACCTGGACCCCAACAAGGACAATGTGCTTACCGGCGTTAACTTCGGCCGCGGGCTTCCCCGGGCCATGGTCGCCCCCGGTGTGCCGGTGGCTTCCGTGGGTAACCTGGAGAGTTACGGCGTTTTGACCACCATTGAGGAGCAGGAACAGCGCTCCGAGGCCCTGGATATTTTTGCCCGCATGTATTCCCCCGCCGTGGGCCACGGTCCCGTCGTTGACTACCTGTCCCAGACCGGCATGGACGCGCTCAAGGGCGCCGACATCCTGGCCACCGCTCCCGCCAAGTACTCTTCCAGCATTGAGTACAGCGACAGCTCCATCGGCCAGTACATGCGGAACATTGCCCAGGTGCATTGCGCCGAACTGGGCACCCGCGTGCTCTACACCACGGCTCCTTACAATAGCTTTGATACCCATGCAACCCAGCTGACCGCTCACGCCAACCTGGTCAAGGAAGTTTCGCGGACGGTCAACGACTTCTACCAGGACCTGAAGGAGCAGAACGCCAACGACAACGTGATGCTGCTGGTATTCACCGAGTTTGGCCGCCGCGTCCACGACAACGGTTCAGGCACCGACCACGGTTCGGGCGGAGCCGCCTTCGTCATCGGCGATTGCGTCAAGGGCGGGCTCTACGGCGAGTATCCTTCCCTGGAAG
Organism: Dehalococcoidia bacterium; assembly: GCA_034423215.1. Classification (GTDB taxonomy): domain Bacteria; phylum Chloroflexota; class Dehalococcoidia; order Lucifugimonadales; family UBA3495; genus Bin22. The sequence goes on along the minus strand of DAOUIY010000049.1, from coordinate 84,203 downwards.
AGGACAAGCTGCTGGATGGCGACCTGCACTTCAACAACGACTTCCGCGGCCTGTACACCACGATCCTGGAAGACTGGTTCGGTCTCGACGCCAAGCCGCTGGTAAACGGCAGCTTCGAGAAGCTCGACTTCGTCAAGAAATAGTTCCGGAAACAGGAGAGGGCGCCACTGAGCGCTCTCTCTGCCTTTAATGGCAGAGGTGATGATGACTACTGAAGTTCAAGGTGTAACTTATCGTTACACCCATACTATCGGCAGGGGTGAAGAGGCCGGCCCCGGTTTCAAGAATCCCGTGGCTGTGGCCCGCGGCGCCGACGACGTAATGTACGTTGTAAACCGGGCATACGACTACCGGGCCGATTCCAAGCGCATTACGGTCTGCACTGTCGCAGATGAAGAGTATATCGGCGAGATTGGCAACGGCGGGCGCCTGGGCGGCGAACTGATGGACGTTGGCGAAGATGCTTCCGACGGTTCCCTGGTCTGGCCCACCGACATCGCCCTGGACGGCGAAGAGAACCTTTACGTCACCGACGAGTGGCTCAACCGGGTCGCCATGTTCTCCAAGGACGGGGACTGGCTCGGTTCCTGGGGCGTGGTCGGCGATGGCGCGGGCCAGTTCAACCAGCCCTCGGGCATCCACTTTGACCTGGACGGCAACGTGGTTTTGGTTGATACGGGAAACAACCGCGTCCAGAAGTACACCGCCGACGGACAGTATATTTCCAGTTTCGGCAGTTCCGGTTCCGGCGACGGTGAGTTGAACATGCCCTGGGGAATAGACATTGATTCCGAGGGCAACATCTTCGTTGCGGACTGGCGGAACGACCGGATTCAGAAGTTCGACGCCGACGGCAATTTCCTGATGAAGTTCGGCTCCCGGGGCACCGAAGCCGGGGAGCTCCGCCGTCCCACCGGCGTGGCCGTGGACAAGGAAGGCATAATCTACGTCGCGGACTGGGACAATGACCGGGTGCAGGTGTTCGACAGCAACGGCCTGTTCATCTCCGAGATAACCGGCGACGCTACCCTGTCCAAGTGGGGAATTACCAAGCTGGACGCCAACCCCGACATGAAGCTGCAACGGGAAATCGCCCAGGGTCTGGAGCGGGAAAAGTTCCTGCGCGGCCCCATCGGCGTTGAGGTGGACGACCAGGACCGGTTGTTCATCGTTGACTCCCAGCGCAACCGCATCCAGATTTACCGGAAGATTCCTCCGTTCTTCGTTGGCATGTACGACGGAGCCCGCCTGTAAGCACAGGCTCTTTGGCCTTCAGGCACAGTTGGAAATTCGCCCCGCGCTCACCTTGGAGTGGCGCGGGGCGCTCTTTTGGTACGGTCCGGGAGAAAGTGAGTCACCTCGTAGAATGGAACTCGGATAATGGAAATTGAGGTAGTGGAGGCAGCCTGGATGCCTCACGACGGCCGGGCCGAGATTCACCGCTTTTGCGATGAGGCTTACGGCGAGGACCTGTCGCAACTGTTTGCTGTCTATGCGCCGGACTTTCATGTGCTGGCCAGGGAAGGGCCCCGGCTGGTCAGCCATGCCATGGTGGTTACCAGGTGGCTGCAGGCGGGAACGGCCCCACTGATGCGCACGGCCTACGTGGAGATGGTTGCCACGGCGCCGGACCGACGCGGCAGGGGCGCGGGGCGAACAGTTATGGAGACCCTGGCGGCAAGGGTACTGAAGGGTGACTACCGGATTGCGGCGCTCTGCCCGGCGGACACACGAATGTACGAATACCTCGGCTGGGAATACTGGCAAGGGCCCCTGTACGTCCGGCAACCGGAATGGCCTGACGCTGCCAAGGAGCAGTTAACTGCCATGCCGGCAGAAAGGGCGATGATTCTGAGGCTGCCTAACACTCCAGACCTGGACCTATCAGCGCCCCTGTCGGTGGAATGGCGGCCCGGGGGAGAACCCTGGTAGGAGGAGCCGGCGGTTGGTCCTTGTGGGTAGGCCTGGCAGATAGCCCTGGTGGATAACCCCTGTAGAGGGTGCCCGGAAGGAGCCCAAGTCAATGCTTGCCTTAGGGATCTATCAGCGTAGGAATGGGGGATAAGCGGAGAGTCCGCTCATGGTGAACTTGTCGAACCATGAACCTGCGACTCTTCGACATGCTCAGGTTGAGCGGGCATACTGCCCCACCATGTCGAAAGAACCTGCCCTGCTGGTAGAAGTACGAGACCGAACTGAAAGCTAGAGCGCTAACCCGTCATTCCCGCGAAGGCAGGAATCTTCACTCCGCCCGTCGAGGTTCCCGCCTGCGCCGTAACCGGGTTGGGCCGGTCCAATCATCACTTCAATATTGGCCAGCTACCTAGTAGTCCGACAACTTTGAAATAATGGGTGAAATTGCTTCTCTCCGTCGTTCCGGCGAAGGCCGGAACCCAGGAGTCCTGAAGTTAAGGAACCTGGTCCGGCGTTAACCTTCCTGGATTCTGGCCTGCGCCAGAATGACGGGTTTCGATAGTTACCCGTCATTCCAAGGTGGTTGAACTACCTAGACGCCGCTGGTCAGCTGATGCTGGCCTATGTAGCCGATGACCACCCGTTCCCTGTGCCGGTCCCAATAGAAGGCTATTCGGATGGTATTGACCGGGTCGTGACCGGCGCCGCGGCCGATGGTCTCGTTGAGGTAGTAAGCCTTTCCGTTAACCAGCATCCGGTACTGGCCCTCGGTGCGGAAGAAGTCGGGGTCCTGCTGGCTGTTGGAATACTTCCACCGGCAGGCCTTGTACAGCGAGTCGTTCAGGGTGTCAAAGTCCATGTTGCCGAGCCTTGACGGAACGTAGGTGGTAGCCAGCCATTCCAGGGCATCCACCACCGCCTGCGAATCGTCGTAGGGGTTGCCGTTAACCCAGGACTCGGTATTCAGCCGGAACATCAACTGCCTGGGAAACCGTTCCTGCGCTTCCTGGACCGCTGCTCCGACTCCCTCAACCGATGCGGCGGGCCGGTCTTCAGGTGACGGCAGATGGGTTTCCGGGGTGAGATACTGCGCTTCTTCCCCGCCCTCATCGTCGGATGTGACCAGTCGGGCTTTAAGCTGTTCCAGGTCTGCCCTCAAGGACTGCAAGCCGGCCAGGATGGATGCGTTCACGTCCTGTTCCGAATAGTCCTGGGCCGGCGGAAGGTCAGCCACGGGAGCGTCGGTTGCTGGCGCATCGGTTACTGGCGCATCGGTTGCTGGAGTGGGGGCCTCAGGAATTTCGGACGCCACCGGCAGGTCATCGTCCACCAGCGTCAGGGAGGGAGACTCGTCCGCTGGCAGCAGGTCTTCAGGAAGCGCGTCCTCGTCCGGCAGCGCCGCTTCTTCCAGGGCCAGAATGTCCACTGCCTCCAACTCTTCACAGAGGCCGTCAATTTCCGGCTCTTCCGGAACCACGGTCAAAAGCTCCCCGGTTGGGGCGGGGATATGACTTTCCGCCTCAATGGGCGCGCTGGCTTCTTCCGGGCGGAGGTCAAAGGGTCCGATTCCCGAGGGCGGGGCCAGGGCCGGCCGCAGCTTGTTCACCGTCGCGATGATGTCCGCCTCCAGGTCGGCCCGCCGTCCCGCGCGTGAACTTTCCACGCTGCGGCTCTGGGCCTGGTCGCGGATGGGACGGTACTGGCTGAGCAGGGATTCCAGGCTCAGGACGTCGGCCAGGGTTTGCAGGGCCACTTCCGGCTGAATCCTGCTGCCGGAGCCCCACATGCCCAGGTCTTTTTCCAGGTAAATCAGCTCATCCGCATACTCCATCCAGATATCTTCCAACCTGGTCTTGAGCTGGTTTACGGCGTTCTTGGCCCGTTGCGTTTCCTTCTCGACGACTATGTCGTAAATTGACTCGGCGAACTCAAGCGCGCTTTCCCACTGGGGCGCATCGGGAGAGAGGGCCTTCAGCGATTCCTTCCACTGTTCGAAGTCCACGCGGTCGGTTAGGTCCGTTTCTTCAACAACGGGAGGCGGCAACTTGCCGGATACATACCAAAGCATGAGCCCGACGTCATTCCGGTCAAAGCCCGTGCGGTCGGCAAGGAATTGGTTGAAGTTGCTTTGCCAGTCCCTGGCATCCCAGTATCCCCGGAAAGTGTGGTCCTTCCGGTCCGGCCCGTAGGTAGGCTCATCGTTCCACTGCAGATGCTGAACTACGCTTTCGTACAGCTCGGCATTGATGGCCACCCACGCCCTGAGGACCGCTTCGGTCAACTCATCCGACGTTTGCATCTTGCGAAAGATGGGCGTGTGAAGATGGTGAGTGGGGGCGTCCTGGACGTCCTGGAGTTGAAAACCGGCGCCTGGCACCTTTACCGAATTGTTACGGATAGCCGTGTCCAAAGAACGCTTGATTTCGGCGGGAATCTGTTCCCTGGCATCCAGCACCAGCCAGACCACCGAGGCGGCGTAGTCTTCGTGCAGCCATTCTTGCGCCGCGGTTATACAGGAGGACAAACTAGGTGGCTGACTGGAAGTAAATGCTTGACTGGCCATCCCTGATATCCTCCTTTCTTGATTTGTCTCGCCTTGGAGTCCCGATTCCCATACCGCACTACCCAACACCCTTCACAATTTCAACCATTGGCAAGGAAGACAGAGAACGGGAAGGCTCGGTTAGTCTTTAACCTGTGGAGTGATACCCCGAGGGTTCTGTGACAAGCGCCAAGCAAACGGAACGAAAAACCGCTTCCGTCCTCCCGCAACTTCCTCTTTCGTGGACTGCTCTTTACCCGCTAACGGAGGGACTGTATGATTCAGGCTAGGTCGGCGCCCCATAATATCGCCGAGTCTGCGCCGTCCTGAATGCCGCCAGCTTTGCCTGACTAAAGGCAAAGCGATACAGGAATTAGTCTATCATAAAAGCGCTTAATGGTTAACTTTTTCTGAATTTTTATTGGACGCCGTCCTGGCGTTGGGTTGGGTGAGTTGCCGGGTTGCTTCCGACCCGACCCGTACAGGCCGGTTTTCTGCCAGGATGAGGCCGGCCAGGATTTAGATGGAGCGAATTCCCTTGCTCAGTAATACACAACCTGTTGACATAATTGTAATCACGGTGGTGCTGGTCAACGGCCTTACCGTGGAACACCGGTATCCCCTGGCCCAGGTCAAGAACCGGCAGGAGTTTGAAAGGCAGATGGACCCCGTACTGCGTGGCCCCATCGAGGCCATGATGGGCATAAGCCGGGCCAAGTCCTTTATATTGGCGAACCCCGTGGGCGTTTACAATGTGGCCCACGTGATGACCCTGCGGGTGCGCGGCGAGGGTTCCACCCAGGCAGTTGAAATGGCGGACCATGTTCACGAGATGGGGTTTCTGGCCCGGGACCGGAGCGCCTAGCCACGCCGTTTTCTTGGGTTGGCGGCGCCTCTCTTCCCTTGCTGCCGGTGCGGTAGAGAGGGCGCAGCAAGTGCTGGTTAGTGGAAACCGTGCGGTGGTGGGGCCTGCGACAAGGCCCCTCAGCGCGATGGCATTATGGAAGAATGTCATGCTGAGCGAATCTGAAGCATCTAACCTCCAACCCAGCAGCCTGGTTACTGTTTCCGGGTCATGGTTTCCTGCGAGCACTTTAGGCCCTTCGGCAAAGTTTATCCTGAGCCAAGCCGAAGGACCCAGGGCGACATGACCTCTTGCTTGGGTGTACGGCGTAACTTTGGACGCTATGCCCTGGTAGGCCGGCCCTTGCTGTAGAAGCCGTGTGGTAAAATTCGGTTCTATTCCTCCCCTGTGGCGAAACACCCGGCCCGGGTTACCTGACTGACTTTGTCGGCCCAGGGTGCCATGCTGCACCGTATTCCGCGATGAATGAAAAACCTCTGAGATTAAGCATTCTGGACCAAAGCCCCGCGGCAGACGGCGAGTCCGCTTCAACGGCGCTGGCTCACACCATCGAGTTGGCCAAGCGCGCTGAAGAGTGGGGCTACCACAGATTCTGGGTCGCCGAGCATCACGGTTCCTCCCGGAACATGGGGTCGTCGCCTGAGGTGCTTATTTCCCACCTGCTGGCCAGGACGGACCACATTCGGGTTGGTTCCGGTGGGGTCATGCTGCAGCACTACAGTCCCTACAAGGTCGCCGAGAATTTCAACATGCTGGCCTCCCTGGCTCCCGGCAGAGTTGACCTGGGAATTGGTCGGGGCCCCGGCGGAATGCCCCGCACGACCCGGGCCCTGCGGCCTCAGCCACCCGGCGGAAGTGAGTCCGTCTCCCTGGAGGACAAGCTGCGTGATTTGACCCACTTCCTGGGAAACGGCATGGGCGGGGACAGCCAACTCGACGGTCTCACGGCCTCTCCGCTGCCGCCCCAACCTGCCGATGTGTTCCTGCTGGGCGCCACCGAGTCCAGCGGCGAAATGGCCGCGCGGCTGGTGCTGCCCTATGTCTTTGCCATGTTTCTCAATGGCGACGAGGGTGAGATGCGCCGGGCCCTGGACACCTACCGCAACCCCTCCGCCGGGGGTCCGGGCCTGCAACCGCCGCCCATGCTGGCCTTGCCGGTCATAGTGGCGGATACCGACGATGCGGCGGCGGAACATGCGGGGGCAGTCCACGTGGTGCGAATCCGGTTGGCCAGCGGGCGAACTTTCACCGTGTTTTCCGAGGAGGCCGCCCGGGAGTTCGGGCGACAGTCCGGCGAGGACTACACATACGAAATCCAGCCCGCCAACGTGATTCACGGTTCCCCGGCCAGGGTCAGGGACCGCCTGCTATCGCTGCGGCGCGAGTATGCGGTGGACGAAGTCTTCGTGGTAACCGCCATCAACGATTTTGCCCAGCGCCTGCATTCCTACCGCCTGTTGGCGGAAGCCATGCTGGGCACGGGCGGTGATAGTCAATCCGCCGGCCAGGGCCGGGTTCAGGCACAGGTCCAAAGCCAGGAACCACGGGAGCGTCAGCAATGACAGGTCAACGCAAGCTCCGACTGGGCGCCTTCTTTTCCGGCACCGGCAGCAACATGGCATCCTGGCGGCACCCCCAGGCCGTGCCTGACGGCCCCATTAACCTTCAATACTACCGGGACCTGACCCGCAGGGCGGAAGAGGCCAAGCTGGACTTCGTTTTCTTCGGTGATGGACTGTACATCAGCGAGAAGTCCCACCCGATTTTTCTGAACCGTTTTGAGCCGCTGACCCTGCTGGCGGCGCTGGCCATGGATACGACCCATATCGGCGTTGCCGCCACCCTGTCCACTACCTACAGCGAGCCTTTCACCGTGGCACGGCAGTTCATGTCCATTGACCACATAAGCGGTGGGCGCGCCGGCTGGAATATCGTCACTTCTCCGCTGGAAGGCTCGGCCCTGAACTACAGCAAGCCCGAACACCCGGCCCACGACCTCCGGTACGAAATGGCCGACGAGTTTCTGGAGGTTACCAAGGGCCTGTGGGACTCCTGGGAGGATGACGCTTTCGTCTTCGACAAGGAGGCCAACCTGTTCTTCGACCACCGCAAGATGCACCGGCTTAACCATGCCGGCCGGTTCTACTCGGTACAGGGGCCCCTGAACATCTCCCGCTCCCGCCAGGGCCGGCCGGTCCTGATACAGGCCGGTTCCTCCGAGGCGGGCCGCAGCTTTGCCGCCCGCCATGCCGACGTAATCTTCACCGGCCAGCCCAGCCTGGAGGCCGCCAGGGACTTTTACGACGACGTAAAAGGAAGGGCGGCCGGCTTCGGCCGCAAACCGGAGGAATTGCTGATTCTGCCCGGCTGCGCTCCCATAGTGGGCCGGACCCGGGAGGAGGCCGACCGGAAGTACCAGGAAATCGCCGACCTGGTGAGTATCGAGGATGCGCTCAACTACCTGGGGCGCTACTTTGACGACCTGGACTTCACCCAATTTGACCTGGATGGACCCTTCCCCGACCTGGGCAATTACGGACGCAATGGCTGGGAAAGCACCACCGACCGGCTCAAGAAGATGGCTCGGGAGGAGAACCTGACCCTGCGCCAGATGGCGCTGCGAACCACCACGGCCCGGCACAAGTTCATTGGCGCTCCGGAAGACGTAGCGGACACCATGCAAGCCTGGTTTGAGGCGGGAGCCGCCGACGGCTTCATGGTGAACAACTCGGTTCTGCCGGTGGGCTTTACCGATTTCCTCGAAATGGTGGTGCCCATCCTAAAAGAGCGGGGCATATTCCGCACCGAGTACGAAGCCGACACCCTGCACGGCAACCTGGGCCTGCCCATACCTGCCAACAGGCACACAGGCGCACGCCAGCCGGGCTAGTGGTTCAACTTATGGGAACTGATGGATAACAATTCCGCTCACCCTGAGCTTGTCGAAGGGCCGCCCGTCAGCAGTTTGACAAGTAGATGGTTCGACAAGCTCACCATGAGCGAACTCTGAAACCTGCCGTTCAATTTAATAGCGATACACTATCAGGTCCGCTGGGGTTGCCCGGCAGCCTCGCCTTCCTCCACCCAGTCGGGGCCGTTCACCCGGTCGTAGAGGGCCGTAACCTCCTCGGTGGGCGGCGCCGTCAGCAACGTAACGGCAACGGCGCATATCACTGCGGCAGTGAATCCGGGCACGCCGGGGTTAATCTGCCATACCCCCAACGCCTCCATCTGGTCCACCGTGGCCTCGAAGCCCAGCAGGTCCGCAACGGTGGAGTACTTCTCGTAACCCAGGCCGGCCAGCCACCACCAGGTGGAGACAACGGTGCCGGTAACTACCGCTGTCAGCGCTCCCCAGCGATTGAAGCGGCGCCAGTAGAGTCCCAAAACCAGAGCGGGTCCGAAGGCGGCTCCCATACCACCCCACGCCAGGGACACCAGGGCGAAAACCGACTCGGGAGATATAATGGAGATGAGGGCTGCGATGACGCCCACCAGTAGCAGCATGCCCCGACCCATCCAGACCCGGGACTGGGTTCGCATGGAGTAGGCAATCCGCTTGATGATAGGAAGGTCGTCGGTGGCGATGGCCGAAGCCAGCAACAGTTGTGAGTCGGCGGTGCTCATTACGGCGGCTATAACGGCGGTTAGCAGCAGGCCGGCAACTACGGGATGGAAAAAGGTCTCGGCCACCACCAGGTAGAGCTTCTCGGCGTCGGGCAGGGTTATTCCCTGCTCCAGCAGCGCGGGAGCGGCTACCAGGCCCATCAACAGGGCAAACAGGAAGATCAGCACCACCCAGACGCTGCCCACGTTGCGACTGCGCTTGATGTCACTCTCCCGCTGGACGGCCATGAAGCGGGAAATGATGCGGTGCGCCCCAAGGGCTCCCAGGCCCCAGCCTACGGACGAGACGAAAAACAGGAACCCCAGCTGGGTGTTGTCCTGGTCGGTGAAGGGGTTCCAGAATCCCGGGGCGGTGGTCTCCAGGCCCTGAAAAGGATTGTTCACCGTCAGGATCAATGTCACCGGAATGATGACGAAACCGGCCAGCATGATCAGGGATTGGAAAACGTCGGTGCGGGAGACGGCCAGGAAGCCGCCGATGAAGGTGTAAGACACGACGGCAACCAGGGAAATCAGCACCCCCATATTATGGCCGTGTCCCATGTGGTCCAGCCCGAAGACCACCTCCAGGAGCTTGGCCCCCGCGATAAGGCCGGAGCAGACGTACAGGGTGATGAAGTAGATGCCGATGACGCCCGAGAGGGAACGCAAAAGCCCGCTGGTATCTCCAAAGCGGTTCTCCAGAAACTCGGGCAGGGTCAGGGAATTGTCGGCCGCCTGGGTGTACCTGCGTATTTTCCTGGCAAGGATGGTCCAGGCAAACCAGTGACCCAGGATGATGCTGGCAACGGTCCATAGATGCATCATTCCCGCCGCAAAGGCCAGGGCGGGCAGGACCAGCATCGTCCAGCCGCTGGTGGCAGACGACGCGGCGCTCAGGGCGGAGGTAATGAAGCCCATTTTGCGGCCGCCCAGCACATAATCGGACATGTCGTCCATGTGCCTGGCCCGGAAGACGGCGATACCAATAAGGACCGCAAAATAGGCTACAAAAACGCAGAGTATCCAGATGGCGCTGGCGGTCATGGGTGGTTGAACCTCGGGGATTGGAAGGAATGAAACCGATTATACGGGGAGGCGCATTGGCAACATCTATCAGTAGTAAACAGTTTGTGCCTAGCGCGCCGAGGTTGTCAATAATCGGAGCAAGAAGGGGAAGTTTTCCCTTTCAGGCGGTTGTGTTACCCGCAGGGGCGGTTCGCCTACCGCCCCTGCGCCTGGCTCTGACTGCCGTTCCCATAGCCAACCACAGACGTTTCCGGGCCGCCTCGCCGGAAAAAGCCGTTGGCCCCACATTCATTGACGGCACAGGTGTTCTGACAAGTTTGAAATGATGATTGGGCAGGCCCAGCCCGTCGTTCCCTCGCAGGCGGGAACCTCGACAGGCTGGAGTCCAGATTCCTGCCTCGCAGGAATGACGATCTAATGGAGTAACCGTCATTTCAAGAATGTTGACCTTCCAACTCCGTAAACTCTTCCGCTAGGGCTGCCGTTCGTCCCCGCTTCCCCGAATGCGCTCCGAAAGACCTATTGCACGGTAATTCCATGAAAAGATATCCCCCCCGACCGACGAGTCGAAGGGGATGGTTAGCACGGGAAAATGGGCCCCAAACTGGCTAAACCCGGCGCAGCAGTTCCTCCTGCAGGCGGTCAATATCGAAGGTCTCGCTGGTTTCGGCGACGCGGGCGTCGCCCTCGCGGACCATCTGCTCGGCCAGGGTTTCCTCCGGCCTTTCGGGCAGTTCCTCTTCCCGGGCGCGGCGGCGCTGCACGTCGCGGTTGTGTTCGACGAAGAGGCGGCGCATGGCCACCACCACCGAGTCGGTGGAGGACAGGTACTCGGGAAAGTCGTACTGGACGTACTTTTCCGCATCATAGTCCTGGTTGCGGAAGTTGAAGTTCAACTCCCAGTTGCGGTACGGCCAGGACACGGAACTCCAGAGTCGGCGCAGGGCGCCCGGCTTCTTGCTGTAGCGTTCCACGTTCAGGTACACCATGCGGGTCAGCCCATCTTCGACGGGCACGGCCCAGCGGGTGCTGCGGAAGAAGGCGTTGTTGCCGCCGGTGCGGGACATGCCGGGCAGGCGGGTGCCGTTCCATTCGTTGACGCCGTTGGTATCGGCCTGGGGCGGGCGGACCCGGCCGGGGGCCTGACCCGTCTTGCGGGCCTTGCGGTCGAAAATCCAGGTCCACGCCAGGCGCCACTTGGTCTTGGGCCAGACGCCGTTAACGCCGGGGTAGTACATCTGGTAGGGGATGTTGCCATCGTCGTCATAGTAGTAGCGTTCGACGCTGGACTTACCCCGGCCCGGCTGGTAGTGGACGTTCTTGTTGTTCACCAGGTTGACCCGGTACCCCAGGGGAGTGCGGGGCCGGCCACCCAGCCGGCTTTTCAGGATGCGGATGGCGTTGCGGTGGACCATGAAGGCGTTGTGGGCGTCCATGGTGTTCTCCAGCACCAGCGCCCAGTTGCAGTCGAACATGGAGAAGACGGGACGGTGGATGTTGTGCTCCTCGAACATTTCCGGCGGAATGTCTTCCTGCGGGTCCACCGGCTCTCCGTCGCCCATCCACACGAATACCAGGCCCTTGATGGTAGCGGTGGGGAACTTTCGGGCCTTCATGCCCGGCGCGCCCACCATCTTGGAGTCGGGCCCCTCCGTGAGGAAGGCTACGCAGTTGCCGTCGCCGTCAAAAGTGGCGCCGTGATAGGGACAGGTCACAAAGCCGGGAAAGTAGCACTTCCCCATGGACAGGTACACCGAGCGGTGGGGACACCAGTCCAGCAGCGCCTGAACCTCATCGTTCTGGTCGCGGAAAAACACCACGTCGGAGCCCAGCAATCGCAGCACTTCCGGCTGGCCTTTCTTGACGTCCTTGTCGGGCAGGGCGGGATACCAGTATTCCCGGAAGCCCAGGGGTGGCATCCTGCTGCGCCGGTCATCCGGGTCATCGGGAATGCGGAAGGGCGGCGTCTGGTCAAAGCCCTGGGTGCCGCGCCGCATGTGTTTGTAGCCGCCGGGGTAGCCGGATAGGGGTTTCAACAAAAGCCTCTTCAAGCCCATGCCAATTCCTCCGCAACAGTCAACGGTCTGGGTAGGGTGCGTCTTTCCGCCAGGGGCCTAGCCAGGGGAAGTTTCAGCGATTATAGCACGCAGGCAGTGCGTAGAGTTTCGTCTCTTGGCACGCGGCCTCTAAAACGGGTAGGGCTGCCCACCGCCTACGGCCAATACTTGCCCCGTTATATATGATGCGTCGTGGGATGCCAGGAACGCTATGGCGGCGGCCTGCTCGTCGGCCTCGCCCCGGCGGCCCATGGGTATTTCCGACAGCCGGGTCTGCTGGCGGTAGGTTTCCTGCAAGTCCAGTTCCTCCTGGGGCAGCTCCGGGGGCAGGGCCGCGATGCCATGATTCCTCGGCGTAACCCGGTCCTCTGCCAGGGTCCCGCTGGGAGCCATGCAGTTGACGCGAATGCCCAGGGACGCCACCTCCCGGGACAGGGAGGTGGTGAGGCCTATTTGACCCGCCTTGGCCGCGGCATAGGGCACCCGAAAGGCTCCGGTTACCGCGTGGGTGGCCACGTTCACAATGGCGCCGGACTGCTGCTCGATCATGCAGGGCAACGCCGCGCGGCAGCACCACATGGCCGTCCAGAAGCTCTTGTCTATCTCGGCCTGAATTTGCTCCGGGGTGTAGTACTGGAAGGACTGGAACCAGATGGTGCCGCCGGCCACGTTGGCCAGTACGTCTATCCGGCCGAACCGCTCCCGGGCAAAGGCCATCAACTTCTCCGCGTTTTCCCACTTGGATAGCTCACCGAGGCAATAGTCTGCCTCGGCGCCGAATTCGTGCAGTTCGGCGCAGACCCGCTGGGAAGATTCTTCCACCATGTCGCCGATGACAATGGCGGCTCCTTCCTGGGCCAACCGCCGCGCCGTGGCGGCGCCTATGCCCTGTCCCGCCCCGGTTATTACCGCCACTTGTCCTTCAAAGCGCCGGGCGCCAGAGGCTTTTGAGTCCAGTATGTCCGCCATAATTGCTCCTTATTTCCGCCTTCTTCCCGGAATCTTGCTGGAAGAAGGGCTATGTCCGTTTTCCGCTGCGAAATCCGTTTGCCCTTGCGGAATCCCCTTCCCGCTGCCAGGGGGCCGAGCCAGGACCGAGTGAAAAACCGAGTCAATACCCGGTAGGGGCCGGTCAAGGCCGGATGGGCAAATGTTAACCCCTGGGCGGCCAAGGGGCAACAATGCGCCCTTTACCATCCTGCCGGCGTATACTCTGCCGGCGATTGCCGGTGTAGCATGTGCGCTTTCAACGTGTTCCAAACTGTGAACAGTATAAATATATGTGAATCGTTGTTTATTGCGCCAAGAAATACTATTAGCAAAGAGTATTACGAGTTTTATTGACATCATTTGTTCTTGGTTGTATATTTCCGTAGGAAGGCCTCAAATGGTACCCATAACCTCTACAATTTAGGAGGCAACACTATGCGGAACCGTTGGCTAAGCCAGCTTAGAGCGTCGCTATTCGTATCTTTAGTGTTTATCCTGGCCCTGGTGGTTGCCTGCGGCGCGGCCGCGCCCGAGGAACCTGCCCAGCAGCCGGCCCAGGAACCGGCATCGCAACCCGCTGCGGAGCCGGCTCAGGAGCAGCCCGCGGCAATGGAGGAACCGGCTCCTACCGCAATGCCGGCGGCGGCCGACACCAGCATGGAACAGGAGATGGCCAAACCCACCGTGGTGCGGTACGTCGAGTCCCAGGGTGAGATTCAGGTGGAGACGAACCAGCACTGTGGCGGAAACCGGCCCATCATCTCCCAGTTCCTCCCCTACGTAGAGTTCCTCGTTGAGTCGGACCCGGTTACCGCCGAGTTTAATCCCTGGTTGGCCGAGTCCTGGGAGACCACGCCGGACGCCAAGAGCTGGACTTTCAAGCTGCGCGACGACGTCCAGTTTCACCATGGCTATGGCCAAATGACGGCCAGCGATTTCAAGGACATGGCCATCGCCAAGTCAAACACGGACTGCCAGTCCAGCACCACCAGCTTCTGGAAAGAGATGGCATCGGCTGAGGTGGTGGACGACAACACCATCCGGTACAACATGAACAATGCTTCGCTCCCCATGATCAGCGTGGTGTCCAACCTGCCCACCGGCCTGGAACTCTTCTCCCTGAGCAAGAAGCAGGTGGACGAGGTCGGTTACGACAACCTGGATGACGTGAAACCGGCCAGCACCAGCTACTACCAGTTTTTGGAGCGGAACCTGGGCGAGGGCGTCGTGTTCGAGCGGGTGCCCTACGACCACTGGCGCATTCAGTCGCCCTTCGAGGAAATGGAAATCCGGTGGATTGGCGAGGAGTCAACCAGGCTGGCTGGGCTGCTGGCCGGAGAAATCCATGCCATAGCCCTTTCCCGGGACCTGCAGGAAACAGCCATTGAGAACGGCATGAAGGTCATTCCCGCCCAGCAGGCTTTCAGCCAGTTGAGCCTGTTCTTCGGGGGCATGTACCTGATGCCCGGAGACGCGGATTTTGACCCAACCACCCCGTGGGCCCAGCTTGAAGTACGCAAAGCCATGAACAAGGCCATCAACCGGGACGAGTTGAACGAGTTCATCTTCAAGGGTGAGGGCGAGCGAATGCACGTAACCGCCTGCTGCCACCCGGTGCTGGATGGCAACATCTACAACCCCGAGTGGGATACCCGCTGGGATGAAGAGTACGGCTACGACCCCGAGGAAGCCAAGCGGCTCCTGGCCGAGGCCGGGTATGGCCCCGACAACCCGATCAAGGTGGAGATAGTCAACTACCGTACCTCCGGCGAGCCGGAATCCCCCATCGCCGTGGAGGCCATGCCCCAGTATTGGGGGCCGGTAGGGATTGAGGCTACTATTCTTGACATGGACTCGGGCGCCTACTCCAAGAAGCGGCGCGAAAAGCAGATGCAGCACAATGTGTATGCCAACGTGTTCAGCTTCCGGAAGATACACGACCGGATACGCACCGAAGCACCCTCCAACACCAGCGGTTTCCACTTTGCCCACCCCTACATAGAGGAGAAGTACCAGGAAACCCTGGACAAGACTACCCAGGCGGAGATTGACGCCATCGGGCGTGAGGTCGCCAACTTCTGGTACGACCAGCACTGGACCATACCCATGTTCTGGTTCAAGTTCAACTTCACCGTCAATCCCGAAGTCCTGGAGGATTGGGTGTATCTGAACCGTGGCTACTACTGGCACAACCAGGTACCAGCCACCAACTGATGACCCCGTCCGGGACGTTCAGGCAGCGCAGTTAACGAATTCCCCCTCCTCACCGGCGAGTGGGGAGGGGGATTAGTTAAGCTGCCAACTCTTCAGTAGCTTAAAGGTCGATGAAGGTTTTGCGAAGAGGAAGCAAACAATGCAGAGATACATCATCGTCCGCGGATTCCACGCGCTGGTTACCCTGTTCGCTATCAGCGTTATCATCTTCGCCCTGACCCGGGCCACCGGGGACCCTACTGACGTGATGCTTCCCCCGGAGGCGACCATTGACGAGGTGGAGCGGCTGCGGGACTACTGGCGGTTGGACGACCCTCTCCACGTCCAGTACCTGATTTACGTGGGCAACGTGTTCACGGGAAATCTGGGCGAATCGGTCAAATGGCCTGGCAAGACCGCCGGTGAGCTGATTATTGAGAGGATGCCGGCCACCATCAAGCTGACCGTTGTCGCCATGGTGGTAAGCGTGTCCCTGGCCCTGCCGCTGGGAATACTCTCGGCAGTGAAGAAGGACACCATTTGGGATATTGGCGGCAAGATTTTTGCCCTCATGGGCCAGGCGGTGCCCAACTTCTGGCTGGGGATAATGATGGTCTGGATACTGGCCGTCCACTGGGACTTGTTTCCCACTTCCGGCAAGGGGGACGGGGGTTGGGACGGCATTCACCACCTGATTCTGCCGGCCTTTGCGCTGGGCGCCTTCAACCTGGCGGCGGGGCTGAGGCTGAGCCGCTCGGCCATGCTGGATGTGCTGGATTCGGAGTACGTCAAGATGGCACGGGTCAAGGGCCTGCCCGAGTGGATAATCATCTGGAAGCACTGCCTGCGCAACGCCGCGCTGATACCGCTAACCTACTTCGGAATACAGTTTGCGGGCCTGATTACCGGGTCAGTCATCACCGAGACGGTCTTTGCTTATCCGGGGGTAGGGCTGCTGGCCATTGAGGCCATAAGGTCCCGCGATTTCCAGGTGGTGCAGAGTGTGGTGGTCGTTTTTGCCTTTATCTACGTGATAGTCGCCCTGTTTGTGGATATTCTCTACGCTTACCTGGACCCGAGGATTAGGTTGACATAAACTACGGCCGCGTTAATTTCCTTTCGTTCGAGATTGAGGAGATTGCCAGATGGCAGCTGTAAACGAAATCGCCACTCCATTGCAGCAGAATGGAAGGCTGGCCAGGTACTGGGATAGCGCCCGGCGGTACCCTCTCTTTCCCATGGCGGTGCTGTTGTTAGTGCTGGCGCTGCCCGGGATTTTTGCAACGCAGATTACGGATATCTGGCTGCAGGACCCGCTGGAGGGCCGGGTAACTGAACGGCTCACCCCGCCGGTCTGGCAGGAAGGCGGCTCCTGGGACCATCCCCTCGGCACCGACAAGGTCGGGTATGACATTGCCAGCCGGGTTATTCACGGCGCCCGGGTGTCTCTCATCGTTGCCGGCCTGTCCATCCTGACCGGGGGGTTCGTAGGAACAACCCTGGGCCTGGTAGCGGGCTACTACGGTGGCTGGATAGACCATGTGATTATGCGGCTGGTGGACATAAAGCTGTCTATCCAGGCGGTGTTGCTGGCCCTTGTGCTGGTTGGCGTTCTTGGGCCCGGCTTCCATACCGTGATTATCGTGATTGCCCTGGTGTTGTGGGTGCGGTACGCCCGCCTGGTGCGGGGGGAAACTCTGTCCCTGAAGAACCAGGACTTCGTAGCCAAGGCACGGGTGGCTGGCGCTTCCAACATAAGGATTATAGCCCGCCACATTTTCCCCAACGTGGTGAATACTATCATTGTGCTGGCAACGCTGGAGGTGGGGCAGGTAATCCTGCTGGAGGCCGGTCTCAGCTTCCTGGGGGTGGGCATTCCCCGGCCCACGCCGGCCTGGGGGCTGATGGTGGCTGACGGGCGGGACCTGGTGGTCCGCGCCTGGTGGGTGGCCTTCTTCCCCGGCATGGCTATCCTGATGACGGTGCTGTCCATGAACCTGCTGGGCGACTGGCTTCGCGACAAGCTGGACCCCAAGCTGAGGAATGTTTAGGGCGCAACAGGCGTGACAAAGGAGTGAGGGGCGGGTCTTAAACCCGCCCCTCCTCTTTTTGCGCATTGCCGTTGGTAGAACCCGCGCCCCCGGGTTGAAAGGGGGCGCACCCACCGGCCTGTTTGCCCTACCGGAAGTCGGGAGACGCGGGGAACAGGGACAGCAGGGGAGAAACGGTGGCAATGGACTCCCGGTCAATGCTCTCTACGGTGGTCTTGCCGCACATTCCCATGGTGGCATCCAGTTCGTCGCGCAGCATTTCCAGCACCGACTTGACGCCATCTTCCCCGTCCACCGCCAGCCCCCAGAACAGGGGACGTCCAATCAACACGGCCCGCGCCCCCAGGGCCAGCGCCTTGAAGACGTCCGAACCCCGGCGAATGCCGCCGTCCATGTAAACCTCGGCTCGGCCGTTGACTGCTTCCGCCACCTCCGGCAGCACCTCAATGGTGGCAAAAGTGGTGTCCAGGTAGCGGGTGCCGTGGTTGGAAACGATTACGGCCTTGGCCCCGTGCTCCGCGGACTGATAGCCGTCCTCGCCCACCATTATGCCCTTGACTACCAGGGGCAGGCGGGTATTGGAGGCCAGCCAGTCCAGGTCATCGTAGGTGGCCGCGGTGTCCCGAATGTCGTTGGCGCCGGAGGGGGCATCCAGGCCGAAGCTCCAACTGCTGCCCCCCACGTTCAGCGCGGGGTCGTAGTTGGGCGAAGCGGGCCCCTGGTAGTTGTTGCGAATGTTGCGTTCCCGCTTGGGCTTAATCTTGGCATCCACGGTCAGGCACAGGGCCGAGTACCCGGCTTCCTCGGCCCGGCGGGCCATCTCCAGGGTCAGGCCCCGGTCCTTGAAGAAGTATTGCTGGTACCAGATGGGCCCGGTGGCGGCCTGCGACACTTCTTCCAGGGTACGGGAGGCCTGGGCGCTGAGCACCATCAAGGTGCCGGCGGCCCCCGCCGCCCGGGCCGTAGCCAGTTCGGCTTCAGGATGGGCGGAGCTATGGTTGCCCGCCGGGTCCAGCATTACCGGAAAGCTTATCTCCTGCCCCAGGGCGGTGGTGCTCAGGTCTCTTTCGCTGATGTCCACCAGCATCCGGGGTTTCATCACAATGGAATCCAGGACCGCCCGGGTCCGCCGCAGGGTGATTTCATCGGTGGCCGCACCGGCTATAAAGTCGTACTCGCCCTTGCCCAGTTTGGAACGTGCAATTTCCTCGTACTCGTAAATGTTGACGGGCTTTGCGTCCATACTTCTCAACACACTCCTTATCTTGGTGACCGGTGGGCTAATACTATTACAGCGGCAGGTTTATTAACAAGGAACCTTGACGTAAACCCCGGACGAGAACCTGCACCGGGAGTCCGTGACGTGAGACCTTCGGATTTGGTCCCTCGGCCGGCAGTACCAGGTATAAAGGGCCGGCGCCGCCGGCCGGCGTCTTGACGACCGGGAACAATTCCCGGCGCTCTTGGCCGTTTTCCGTCTTACCCGTGTTGTTTGAGATAAAGCAAGGAAATTATGATTATCAGTGTTAATAATCTTAGTGAAAGCAAGCACAATGTTGACTAACGGTTTCAACTGTGACTTAATGCCCATAGGAGGATAATTATCCAATCTAAAGTTGCTGAATATCACTCTGCAGGAGGGTATTATGGTAACGCAACTGAAACCCAGGGCCCTGGTCATTGGAAATTACCGGGGGCGCTCCCAGGTAATCAGCGCGCTGCGAGGGTCTGCTTTCGACATAATTGAGGCTACTGAAGGCCTGAGAGGCATAAAGCACGTCCTCGAAGATGCTCCCAGCGTGGTGATTATCAGCTCCCCGGGAAATGGCCCGGACCTGTCGAATACCCTGCGTTCCATCCGCTGCTTGACCAACGTCCCCATCCTGGTAATCGGCGCCGGCCGAGAAACCAGCGCCGACGAACCCCTGTTTCATGGCGCCAACGCATTTGTTCCCCTGTCCCGCCACCTCGAGACTACCTCGCTGTTTATAAACGCGCTGCTGAGCCGCAACTAACTCCACCCTGGCCGGAACACGCAGGCATCCGCCCGTTGAAAGGCGGGATTGCCTGCCTCCCCGGCGTTATTCCCTTTTTTCGTTTTTGCCGGTCCAGCGCCGCAGTACATCCAGGAAGGAGGTAACCATGGATTTGAGAATTGAAGGACGGAACTTGAACATCGGGCGCAGGCTTGAAACCAGCATCTCTCGCAAGTGTAGCCAGGTGGAGCGTCACTTGCCGGCGGCCGGCTTTGCCAACGTGGAAATCACCTTTGAACCCACCAGGTCCCAGCAGGAACGGTACCTTGCCCAGATTTCCCTGGACGTAAAGGGCACGATTCTCCGTGCCGAACGGCGGGGCTCCTCGGCCCTGAGCGCGGTCAGCGCCGCCGCCGCCCGTCTGGACCAGATGGTATCCCGCTTCAAGGGGCAGGTTTACCGCAGCCAGCGGGGCCGCAGCTACGTCTCCCTGGGCGAACAGCAGGCCGCCGACTCCTTCGAGCAGGACCTGGAACTGGCCCAGCTTTACCCCGAAGACGCAGAGGGCGAACTGGCGGTAATGAGCTAGCCGGGCCAACCCTATTGATGTGATGTCTGATGCGCTAAACCGTCATTCCTGCCTTCTCAGGAATCTGAACTTCGGCCCGTCGAGGTTTCCGCCGGCGCGGGAACGACGGGTTGGGGCGTTGCAAGAATCATTTCAAATTTGTCAGACTACCAGCAGTCTCGGGGTCCGACCGGCCACCACACCGCTGCAGAAAGGAGCAAGCAATGTACCAGAAAGTGCTGATACCGTTGGACGGTTCCAAGGAAGCCGAGGAAGTGTTTCCCCTGGTGAAGGGCGAAGTGGCAGAGGACGGGGAGCTGTTGCTGGTGCAGGTCATTCCTCCCGCCCGTACTCAGAAGGTGGGCGACCATGTGATTCTGGCCAGCCAGCAGGAAGAGGCGGACAAGGCCGAGGCCATGGGCTACCTGCGGTCCCTGGTGCGGCAGCAGGAATCCGGCACTGACAACTGGAGCCTACAGGTGGAAGTCGCCAACTCCGTGGCCGACGGCATCATACAGTTGGCCAACCGGGAGGCGGTTGACCTCATCGCCATGTACACCCACGACCGGAAGCTTCTCGCCCGTCACGTCAAGCGCAGCATTGCCAGGGAGGTACAGCGGCGCGCTTCCGGAGAAGTCCGTGTCTTTGGCACCCGGGAACTGGAAGAAAGGGCCTCTGCCCAGGTGGATACTCCCGAAGCGCAGGAGGGCGACACCCGTATTTTCCGGCAGATAGACGCCTTCAGCGACCTGTCGGCAGAGCAGATTGAAAGGGTGGTTGCCCTGGGCGCCAAGCGCGATGTTGCGGCGGGCGAACTGCTGGGGACCGGCGGCGAGCTGGGTGAGAGTATGTTCGTCATCCTGGAGGGGGAAGCCCACCTCACCACCCACTCGGAAATTGGCGAGATTTCGGTGCGGATCGCCCGCCCCGGTGAGGCGTTTCCACTGGCCGCGCTTCTGGGTTCCGGCACCTTGATAACTTCCGGGGAAGCGTTGACCGACATGGAAGTGCTGGCCATACCCCGCTCGGAACTGCTGATGCTTTGCACCCGGGAGCCGGAAATCGGCATGAGAATCTACGCCGCCGTGGGCCGGTTGTTCTCCAACCGCTACGCCGAGACTCTCACCCACCTGTCCATCAGCGCAGAGAGGGAACTGCGCCAGAACGATTCCTAGCCGGTCTGTTTATTTGAAATGGCAGGTAGTATTTCCGCTCACCCTGAGCCTGTCGAAGGCCCCCCCTTGATGGTTCGACAAGCCCACCACGAGCGGACGCCCGGGTTTGCTCGTCAATGCCAATGCGTTGGGCTGCTATCCCAAGTGACTGGCGGCTGGAATCATACCTGGCACGAAAACAAGGCCAGCCATCCCTTGGGGCTGATGATATACTCGAAAGCGCGGGCCGCAGGACTTCTCAGCCCTTGCCGGGCGGTTCCGCTCATTGCCATAGAAGAAGCGCGGGCTCGCAAAAACACTGACTACGGGGGTACACCGGTTTGAGCGTTCATGCCTACATTTTGTTGAATTTGGAACCCTCCAAGACGCAAGTCGCCATTGAAAGGCTCAGGAACCTGCCGGGGACGGCAGTGCAGGAAGTCCTCGGGCCTTATGATGCGGTAATGGAGATTGAAGCCGATACGCAGGAGGACATAACGGGCCTGCTCAGGAACCGCATTCGCCCCATAGACGGGGTGACCAACACGGTGACCTGCCTGTGGTTGTAACCCGGCGCCCGTCGCTTTGACTGAACCCAGGCCCGGGCGCGCCGGCCCCGAGCTGGCGTTAAGGCAGGGCGGCGGTTTTCAGGCAGGTAGCCGCCGGAAAGGAAGTTACCGGTATGTATTGCAGAATGGTATGGGGACACCTCAAGTCCGGCAGGTGGGAGGACTACGAACGCTATTACCGGGAGAAGGTCTTTCCCCTGAACGATAAGGTAGAGGGGTTGCTCGACCGATCCATTCTCCGGGGCATTGACGGCGAGGATGAGGCGGTCTCGATAAGTACCTGGAGCGCCATGGAAGACCTTGATCGCTACGAGAACAGCAACCTGCGAAAGCAATTTGCCGACGATATTCAGACCAACTACGCCACCAGTTGGAGCTACATTACCGGCGAGTATTGGGTCAGGACCTTTGAAGTCGTTGACATTTCCAGGGCCGGCGATGCCTCTTGAATCTCAACCGGTGAGCCGGGGCCTTGCGCCGTTCCTATCCCACTAGGTTCTTCCCCGTTTCTTTCGTTCCTCACTCTGGGCGGCCTGGCAACCTTGTTGCCGGGCGGCCCCTTTTTTGCCGGCAAGGTTAGTGGATTTGTAATGGGAACGTGTCTGAAATACCGGGCTGACTATTGCGATTGCGCCGCGGACTGAAAACGTCGCAACTAGGATTACGAACTACGGAAAAAGGAGCAATCAGGGTGTTTGGTCGGCAATGATATTCAATCTTTGCTGATGGCCTTTGCAAAGGGCCGTTTTGTGCTAATATACCGACAGGTTTCGATGCGGCCTTTCCGCAGGGAATCATCAGTCTTTTTTGTCAAGGAGGTAACTGATGGTGTTGAGATGGGCAAGTGCGCAAAAACTTTTCGTTTTAGCAGGAGCTTTAGCGCTGCTTTTCGTTGTGGCCTGTGGTTCTGCCGCGCCACAGACCGAGACCGTTGAGGTTATCAAGGAGGTCCCGGTAGAAAGGGAGGTCATCAGGGAAGTTACCGTTGAAGTCCCTGTTGATAGGGAAGTGGTCCGTGAGGTGGAGGTCGAAAAGACCGTAGTCGAGACGGAGATTAAGGAAGTTGAGAAGGAAGTCCAGGTAGAGGTGGAGAAGATTCTGATTGCCACTCCGACGCCGGCTCCTCCGCCGGCCGCGGCAACCGAGTCCCAGGGTCACCTCCGTATTACCTACACCTCCCTGGGCAGCGATGGCATTTACCCCAAGGCCAGCAACGTGAACGCCGGCGGAAAGGACGTCAACACTACCATGTTTGACGTAGTCATCGGTTCCGACGCCCAGGGCGCATTCAGCAAGGAAACGGGCCTGGCCAACGACTGGTCGGTTTCCCCGGATGGCAAGGTCCACACCATTCACCTGCGCCAGGGTATCCCCTTCCACAACAATGAGGAGATAACCTCTGCGGACGTGATGTTCAGCGCCCTTGAGGTCATGGAAGAGGACGCCCAAAACGCGTTTATCAATGAGCTTACCCCTCTTTGGGACAGCTATGAAACACCGGATGACTATACCTTCGTAATCAATTGCCATACCCCCTGCCTGTACGCCCCGTGGATATTCTCCGGCGTTCGCGGCACGGAAGGCATGATAGTACCCAAGGCCCATTACGAGGCAATAACTGAGCAGGAATTTGCCAAGGCTCCCATCGGCAGCGGTCCCTACCGGTTTGTCGAGCAGGTGCTGGGCGCTTCCGTGCAGGTGGAATCCACCAACCGTCCCCACTTCCGGGGCGGCCCCGACGGCGGCATACCCAGGTACGCCGATTTGACCTTCCTGGGCGTTTCCGAGGAAACGACCCGCATCGCAATGCTGAAGTCCGGCCAGACCGACGTTATTGACGTCAGCCGGGAGCGGATAGCCCCGCTGGCCGACGACGGCTTCAACATTTTCTACAAGGAACGGGCCCTTTTGTCTGGAATGTACTTCTTCCAGCAGTGGGAAGAGGGCAACCCCTTCGGCGACATCCGGGTGCGTGAGGCCTTGAACAAGGCCATCAACCGCGACGCCATCCTGGAGCACATCTTCCTGGGCCGGGGCAGCACTACGCTCTATCCCATCGGCAGTTATGCGGCCGCCAGCGGTTACGACCCCGCCCAGAGTGGCTACCCTTACGACCCGGACCGGTCCCGGCAGTTACTGGTGGAAGCCGGCTACACCGAGGACAACCCCCTGGAAATCAAGCTGGCTATTTACGCCTTTGGCGGTATAGCCGAATTCCCGAGGATGATTGAGGCCATAGGCGCCGACTTTGAGGCCGTGGGTGTGAAGGTTAACTTCCAGCCCACCGAGTACGGCACCCTGCGCAGCATGCGCCGGGCGTGGAGCCTGGGTGGCGGCTGGGTTGGGCCCTGGGGCACCCATAACCGGGCAGCGCCGGCTGAGATTCTGAGCATCGTCAAGGTGCTGAAGCACTCCGACGCGCCTTACACCACCTACAAGAACCCGGAGTTCGACGCGATAATGAACCAGGCCTTCGCCTCAACGGACCCGGAAGAGGTCAAGAAACTCATTAGCGACATGCAGCAGCATCTGCTGGCCAACTACGACGGTATTCCGCTCTTTGAAGTCGATTCGTCCTTCGCCGCCATTCCTGAAATTACCTACTGGAACACCGGCAAGGACTCTTACGACAACAACGTGGACAGCCTCATCTTCCCGGACCTGAGGTGGTAGGGTCGCCATATCCTGCACGACCGATAAAGTCAGGGGCGGGTCCACGACCCGCCCCAATAATCCTGACCCAGTGACCTCGGGAGAGAACTGCCAACCGTCTCAAGTAAAGGACGGATTATGCAACGCTACATTGTAATGAGGGTGGGACAGTCGGTAATTGCCCTCATCATCCTTTCGATGATTATTTTCGCCCTGGGACGCTTCACCGGAGACCCGATAATCCTCTTGTTGCCCCAGGAAGCATCCATTGAAACGGAGCTTGCCCTTCGCGCCCACTACGGCCTGGACCGGTCCTGGCCCGTTCAGTACTGGAAGTTCATAAGCAACGCGGTCCAGTTCGATTTTGGCGATTCGATAAAATCGAAGCGTCCGGTCATGGACTTGATCGGGCCCAAGGTGATGAACTCGTTGCGGCTGGGCCTGGCCGGCATGGTTATCACCCTGATAATCGGCATACCATTAGGGGTGTTGGCGGCGGTTAAACGGGACACCTTCTTCGATGGAGGGGCCAAGCTGATTGCCATTCTTGGCCAGTCGTTGCCCCAGTTCTGGGTGGGAATAATGCTCATCCAGTTCTTCACCGTTCAGCTGGACCTATTGCCGGCGGCGGGGACTGGTGGCATTTCCCACTACATTATGCCGGCCTTCACCCTGGGCTGGTGGGTGGCGGCGGCTGTAATGCGGTTGCTGCGCTCCAGTATGCTGGATGCCATGGACGGCGAGTACATCAAGATGGCCCGGATCAAGGGTTTGCCGGAATACAAGATAGTATGGAAGCACACCTTCAAGAATGCCCTGATTCCGGTGTTGACCTTCGCCGGCACTTACCTGGCAACCTTCATCACCGGCGCCATCCTGGTGGAAACGGTCTTTGCCTGGCCTGGCCTGGGTCGCCTCGTATATGACTCCATCATCTGGCGCGACTTTCCAACCCTGCAAACCCTGGTAATGATGATAGCCGTCGTGGTCATTACCGTTAACCTGGTGGTTGACATAGCCTACGCGTACATTGACCCCCGCATCCGGTACGACTAAGAAGGAGGGCGAGACTTGGCAACAACTACGACAACCCTGGCCCGCAGACCCGCCTTCCGGGAGCGAAGCAGGAGGGCGGCCGAAAACCTGCGCCGGGCGCCGCTGATACCTCTGTTCATCATAGTGGTCGTGATATTTACGGCCACCTTCGCTCCCCTGCTAACGCCCCACTCGACGACGACGCCGTCCCTGGCGGACCGCCTTACGCCCCCGGCATGGCAGGAAGGGGGAACCTGGGAGCACCCCCTGGGCACTGACGCCCTGGGGCGCGACCTGGCAACACGGCTGATGTATGGTGGCCGGGTGTCCATGATGGTTGCGATATTCACCCTGGCCATCGGCGGCGGCATCGGAACTGCCATCGGCCTGGTGTCCGGCTACTTTGGCGGGCGCATAGATGCCATATTCATGCGCAGCGCCGACAGCACCCTGGCCTTTCCCATAATCCTGTTTGCCATCCTGCTGGTAGTGGCCGTGGGGCCAAACCTGGCCAACGTGGTTATTGCCATTGCCCTGGTCCTTTGGGCCCGCTACGCCAGGGTAATCCGGGGAGAGGTGCTGGCGCTGAGGGAGCGCGATTTTATAGCCCGGGCCAAGGTTTCCGGCTGTTCCCACCTCAGGATATTGCTATTCCACCTGTTCCCCAACACGGTGAACACCTTGCTGGTGCTGCTGACGTTGCAGGTAGGATGGGTGATTATCGTAGAGGCGTCCCTGAGCTTCCTGGGCGCCGGCATTCCGCCGCCCACGCCTGCCTGGGGCAGCATGGTCTCTGACGGGCGCGAGTACGTGGACACGGCCTGGTGGGTTTCGGCAATTCCCGGTCTGGCCATCATGCTGACCGTGGTAGCATTCAACCTCTTCGGCGACTGGCTGCGCGACACTCTGGACCCCAAGCTGCGGCAGGTGTAGCGGCGGCGATTCAAACATGGATGAACAGGACTCACAAGATAGGGCTTGACATGTGAAGGGGCGGGTCGCAAAGACCCGCCCCGCTGCCCATTTGGTGAGGATTGCCAAGGGTTCAAGGAATTGGCCCTATTGTCACGAGGCCGTCCTCCCGCATATCAACGGTCAGACGGTAGTTTTCCAGCAGGGCAGTGCCCAAGAGAGGCCTTTCTCCGTCGACTTGGTGGACTATGATCGGACGCAAGTGGCCTTGCCATTGGACCAAGGCGCTGAATGTCTGGGTTTCAACTACGCTGGCATTGGCCAGCCTAGTGAGGCGATTTCCATAGGCGGTCAGCTTCAATTCTTTTATCAAGTCTCCATGCAGCGTTAGCCAACTCGAAAAGCCGGTGTCAATGACCGGCTCAATTGCCTTGAAATCACCATCCGGGCCAGCCACAGATATGGAAACTCGTGGCTCAAGGATGTTGACCGGACCTGCTCGGCCAACAAGAGCAACTCGGCCACTACTCGCGGGGAAAACCATGTGCCTGATAATATTCTAGTGTCATTCTTGGACTCATTTGGTAAATCCACCCGACCCCAACACGGGTCCCCCAAGTCATGGCGTTGGGCCGGCGCTCTAACATACGAAGCGTAGCCGTTAAATCGTCCGAGGCCACTTCGTAGTCGCCGCTGTAGATGTCGATTACCACGACATCCCCCCAATGCTCGGATTCCAGCTTCTCCCGCAGCTTCTCGTAAATGGCGTTACCCTTAGTAGAAATCTCGGAAGGTGAAACCTCCGACCTCTTTTCTGGCATGGGTCCCCCTCAAGAATTCACTGACCGTAATGAATCCATTATAACCCGATTGCGCTCAGATTCCCGAGGACCCGAGATGCAGGACAGGGCCAAAGTGTCCTACCGCCTGGCAGGATTTCTCAGGTCTAAGTTAGTCCTGCGATATTACTCGCCCCGTTCGAGGTTCCCGCCTTCGCGGGAACGACGGACTCTCCCATGATTAGAATGCGTTTGCCCCGGGAGGCGGGAGTCCGCTCCTGCCTCCTTCGAAGGGCTGAATCAGTCATACCTAACCCTCTCCGAACTGCTGGGGCCCCAGGGCGGAGGGGCCACTACGTCCCAGTCGGATACCACGTCCACCACCGCCGGGCGGTTGGATGCCAGCGCCTCGTCAATGGCGCTGGATATCTTTGCCGGGTCGGTTACCCGTATCCCGAAACAGCCCATGGACTCGGCGACCTTGGCCAGGTCAACGTCGGTGAACTGCCACATGGCATCGGCGCTCATGCCGGGATAGTTGGCGTTGACCACCCGCTCGTCGCCCACGCGGCACTGATTCAGGGACTGGTTGTCGTTCACCACGATGACGGCGTTGATGCCGTAGCGGGTGGCGGTTTCCAACTCGGCAATGTGGTACCAGAACCCGCCGTCGCCGGTGAAGGCCACCACCGGCCGGTCGGGCAGCGCGCACTTGGCGCCCAGGGCGGCGGGCAGGGCCCAGCCCAGGGACCCGGCGGCGCGCATGAATTCCTGCTCGGCGTGGTGAAGCTCAATGTACGCCCCCGTCCAGATTCCCGAGTGGCCCGTATCGGAAACCAGCATGGCGTCGGACGGGAGGTTGTCGGTAAATTCCTGGCAAATTCTCTCGGGCCGGATGGGCTGGGCGTCGGAGTGCCAGTCCGGGGCGGTTTCATCCCGGAACTCCTGGACCAGTTGCTGGACCCGTTCCACCCACTCGGCGCGGGACACGGGCTCCAGCGCCTCAACCAGGCGGGACACCGTGGCCTTGGCATCGCCCTGGATGGCCACCGTGGTGGGGAAGCTGCGGCCCAATTCCGACGCGTCGATGTCAATCTGTATCACCTTCGTCCCCGGCAGGGGGATGCGCCAGTCCAGGGTTACCTGGCTGCCCGTTTGGCTGCCGATGAAAATAGCCAGGTCCGACTCGGCTACCACCCTGTTGGCGCACCAGCGGGAGTAAGCGCCGCACACGCCCACGGACAGGGGGTGGTTCTCCAGGATGGTCCCCTTGGCGTTCAATGAGGTGGCGACAGGAATGTTGAGCATCTCGGCCAGCTTTACCACTTCCTCCTGGGCTCCCGAAGAGGTAACGCCGCCGCCAGCTATGATTACGGGCCGGCGAGACTCGGCCAGTACCTGAACGGTTCGCCGGATCTGGTCGGGGCTGGGCTCCGGACGCAGCGTCGAGCGTTTCATGAAGTCTTCCTCGACGATGACGTCCAGGTCAGCCTCGCCATTTTCGATGACCTCGCCCTGGATGCCCATGAAGTCCATGTGTACCGGCCCGGGAGCGCCGGAGGTGGCTTCGCGGAAGGCCTGCCGCAGCAGATGGGGCAATTGTTCCACCGTGTCCACCGCCACGCTGTACTTGGTGGTAGAGCTGAAGGGGCGGAAATGGTCAATCTCCTGGTAGGAGTTGCGGTACTGGTGGGTCAGGGGCCGGTGTCCGGTGATGGCAATAACCGGGGACAGGCCCAGGAATGGGTCCTGGAGACCGGCGGCCAGGTTGGCCGCGCCCACCGACTGCGCCATGCAGACGGCGGGACCGTTGGAGGCCCGGGCATAGCCGTCCGCCATGTAGGCTGCCGCTTTTTCGCCGTGGGTAACTATGCGCTCGATACCCGCAATTTCCAGTTCCGCCAGTATGCGCCGGGCAATGGAGGGGACGTAAAAAACGTGAGTCAGGCCGTACCCCTTGAAAGTTTCCGCCACAAACCTGGCGCCGGTCATTCTTGGCATAGGAAGACCTCCCTTGTATTCCATAGGTTAGACGGCTGAACATTAGCACCAAGGGTAGCTACAGTCAACCAAATGAAATTGACAACCCCTACTCCTTCCCATACAATCCAGCCCGCTTGAGCAAACTGGACATAATGAGGAGATAGCCATGCCGGAACTTAGCGTGTTGCTGCAGGGAAGCCCACTTCGGACCGATGTGGGAGTAGTAGGTTTTTGCTCGGTGGTGTTGATTGAAGGAGAGAAGCGCATCCTGGTGGACGTGGGCCATGTGGGGCGGCGATCGGCCCTGGAGAATGCCCTGAAGGCCAAGGGCCTGACGCCCGAAGACATTGACATTACCATTATGAGCCACGCCCATTGGGACCACAGCCAGAACTACGACCTGTTCCAGCACGCCCCCATGCTGGTGCATCCGCTGGAACGCAAGTACGCGCACAAGCCCCACCGCAACGATTGGGCAACTCCGGCCTGGTCCGGCGCCATGATTGAGTTTCAGCCAAAGATAGAGGAAGTGGAGGAGGGCTACGTGGTAGAGCCGGGAGTAACCCTGATGCATACCCCCGGCCATTCGCCCGGCAGCATTTCAGTCAAGGTGGAAACACCCCAGGGGCTGAGCATAATCTCCGGCGACGTCCTTCACTACTCCACAGTTGCCCTGACCGGAAAGAACCCGCTGGTGTTCTGGAACGAAAAGGAAGCTACCCAGAGCATCGAGCGAATAGTGGAACAAGCCGACATAATCTACCCGGGCCACGACCGGGCCTTCCACGTAGTCAACGGGGAGATTGAGTACCTGGAAGAGACGAAGATGACGGTGGCGGGCCTGGACCCGGAGGACCCCAACATCACCTTTGACTTTGCCCCGCGACCGATATGGGTTATGCCGGGGATTGAGGACCAGACGCTGGAGCGGTTGGGGTAGCGATAACGTACTGTAGCATTACGTTTCGCTTAAACTGGGGCAGTAGGGGATAGAGCGGTATCATGAACTCTGGTAATAACTCTTCCGAGGGGTCTAGCCGGAACAAGCTTTATTTAGGCTTGGCGGCGGTATTGGGCCTGGTGGTTATTGGCGTTGTTGTTTTTTTGCCGATGCCGGGCCCGACGCCTGAAGAAGTTGCACGCCAATGGGTTGCCGATAACGTAGATGCTGCCGGCGAAGGAATTGCAGAGTTTATTCTGGACGCGCTTGATCAAGAGGGCATTCAGGGCATGATTCTCAAGGAAGCGGGTGGGGAGTGGATTGAAGACCGCATCCACGAGCATTTGATTTGGGACTATTCGCAGGCCACGAGCGACGGCAATGGAAACCACGTCGTCATCGCAACGGCAAGGGTTTCATTCCAAGTTGACCAGCCACCGGTCAGCGGCAACCTTAAAGCATCAGTGCCCTTTAGGTTGGTAATTCGCGGTAGCGATGTGTTGGAAGATAGTATTGTGTTAGCAGATGCGGGAATTGACGCCAACTTCGAAGGCGTGGAGTTGGAATATAATCCTGCTAAGCTCGAGGAAGGCGTTGAAGAAGCGGAAGAAGCGGTTGGGGAAGCCGCTGATAGGTTGAAGGGTTTGCTGGGGAATTAAAGTCCCCGATTCTTAGGACCAGACGCTGGAACGGCTGTGCTAACCTCGTTTACTCAAGGCCCCTCCTGTTTCAAGCAGTAAGCCTGCTGCTGGCCTCCTGGCGCTTTTGGATGTTTGGATACCTACTTACCTTTTCGCTTCCAGAAACTGTAAGCGCCGATGATGATTATGCCGATGGTGCATAAAATAAACACCGGGTCGGTAAGCAGGTTACGCGTAAATTCAGAAGTGTCCACAACCCTCACTCACCCACTGCAGGGGCGCCATCGCCATTCAGTTTTTTCAGACGGGGAGCCAGGACTTTCCGAAGTGGGAAAGACTTGCTGACAATCCACTCCTGGGCCACTCTCACGTGCCCCGCCCGTCGTGGGTCTTGTCGTACGATTGACCGACAGGTAACTACGCTGTTTGGATCTCAATTGTGTTCAGTGAACTTCTTCCTTAGTAGTCCACGAATAGGCACGAAAAGCCACTAATTCTATAGCTAATCCCCAAGCTACCAATCAGGGAATATTCAGGCCTATTCGTGGTTAACTCCCGTTACCGCCCCGACAACTTTACCGGCATTCCCGTCCTTGCCGCCTCTTCTATGGCCAGGGTTACTTCCACGGTGCGGCGGCCCTCTCTAACCGTGGTATGGGAGCAGGGGGTGCCGGCGGCCAGATGGTCCAGCCAGGAGCGGGTCTCGTTGGCTATGGGACCCCAATACTCGCCCATGGCCCAGTCGCCGGAGGAGTTGCTCTGCATGAACAGGGCATCAACGTAGTGGTCGGGAACATAGGCGTGGGGAACGCCCTTGTCGGTGAACAAGAAACTGTCCTTGTTGTCCATGTCCAGGACGATGACGCCGTCCTCGCCCAGAACCTCGAAGCGGGCGCTCTGGCCGTAGGTGGGGTAGCGGGCCGGCAGGGCGTAGCAAATGCCCAGGTTGACCAGGCAGCCGTTCTCGAAAGTGATAATGGCCCAGGTAACGTCGTGGATGTCGTGGCCCATCTCCTTGTAGAGGCCGTAGTTGCCGCGGGCGATGACCTCTACGGGCCGCACGTCGTCCAGGTACCAGCAGGCCATGTCCACATAGTAGGTGAGGGCGTCCAGCACCGGGGTGGCCTCCGGCGACCGCTTGAGGATTTCCATCATGTGGGCGCGGGAGTTGTAAACCCGGGACTGGATTCCGATGATGCCGCCCAGCCTTCCCTGGGCCACCTGCTCCCGGGCCAGCATCCAGCGGCGGTCGTGGCGGCGGGAGTACCCGATGCGAATCTCAACGCCGGTGCGGTCGGCTGCCTCCACAATTTTGTCTGTGTCTGCCAGCGTCAATGCCAGCGGTTTTTCAACGAATACGGGTTTGCCCAGGTCCAGGGCCTGCAGGATGGGCTCCACGTGCTCGTGTTCAGGGGTGGAAATGATGACGCTGTTGACTTGTGGGTCGGAAATAATACGGTAATTGTCGCTGGAAGTGAGGTCGGCGTTGACCTGTTCGCCCAGCATTCCCGCCCTTTCCGGGTCCAGGTCTGAAACAGCCAGGAAACGTACCGAGGGATGGCGGGAAGCCATGTTGGCGCGAAGGGTGCCGATGCGGCCGGAACCGACTATTGCAACGCCGAGGTCCTGTTTTTGCATGGGGTTAACTCCTGTATTTTTTGACCACGAAGGGGCACGAAGCCCATACTTGTACAACCTGCTCCACCGTTAGAGGCTGTATACTCTTGGACTACAAGGTAAGAACAGCAGTTAACGGTCCAGTGAGTCCCTAGCATTCTCCATAGTTTTCAAAGCTTGTTCCAGCATTTCGCCCACTCGCTTGGCGTCATAGTAAAGCATATCGGCCCAAAAGTCGGCCCTCTCTGCCAGTTCTTTTCTTTTCTCCGGGTCCGTTTCGTTCACCAGGTCCCTCAAGCAAAAGGAAACAATTCTCTTAGCTCCTAACCAACTCGTTCTGTCCACTGAATCGAGATAGTTAGCCACGTCTCCATAGTTCAAGCCCGTTTCCTCGCTAACGTCAGCGATGGTTTTGCCTCGCCGGATTAGTTTGACTATGTGCTTCTCCCTCTCGCTCGTTATCATTGCCGCCAGCCTCCAAATAAATCGACCTGTATTCGAACCATTGACTACAAACGGCTGACCCTCAGGTTGCTAGTGGGAATCAGCCTGTGTTCTATCGGATCAACGGCCAAGAGAGCACTTTCCAGGGCAATGACCCCGAGCAACGTGGGTGCAGGTTCTTCTACGAAAACAACGTAAGCGGCGACTTCGACGTTCTGAATGTTCATCCGCGCTATAGCGACATCGCCCTCAACAAGAGTCCCATCGGCCAGCTTGGATTCCACTTTGCGGCTAGGGACGATCCCCAAATCCTGCAAGAGTGCTTTAGGCAGGCAAGTGTATGATGCACCGGTATCTACCATCGCATCAATTGTCACAGACCGTGTACCGTCGGAGGAAAAGACCTCTAGGGGGACTGAAAAGTGGCCCATAAGAAACCTCTTATCTGTCGTTGAACTAAACTAAATCACAAAGAACCACGAAGATTATACCCTTTCTTCGTGGTTCTTAGTGACCCTTCGTGGATAAATGCCAGAGGGGCGCCTGGCGGACGCGGTGACGTTAGCTCTTCTGGTAAATCCTGCTGCCCGCCTGCCGGAACTCTTCGGACTTTTCCTGCATCCCTACATCTATGGCCTTGTCCGTGCTCAACCCGCGCTGTGCGGCGTACTCCCGTACGTCCTGCGTAATTTTCATGGCGCAGAACTTGGGGCCGCACATGGAGCAGAAGTGGGCCACCTTGGCGCCCGTGGCCGGCAGGGTCTCGTCGTGGTAGTCGCGGGCCGTCTCGGGGTCCAGGGCCAGGTTGAACTGGTCCTCCCAGCGGAATTCGAAGCGGGCCTTGGACAGGGCGTCGTCCCACTCGGCGGCCCGGGGATGGCCCTTGGCCACGTCGGCGGCATGGGCGGCAATCTTGTAAGTAATTACGCCCTCCTTTACGTCCTGCTTGTTGGGCAGGCCCAGGTGCTCCTTGGGGGTCACGTAACAGAGCATGGCCGTGCCGTACATGCCGATCATGGCCGCGCCGATGCCGGAAGTGATGTGGTCGTAGCCCGGGGCGATGTCGGTGGTCAAGGGGCCCAGGGTGTAGAAGGGGGCCTCGTGGCAGACTTCAAGCTGCCGTTCCATGTTCTCCTGAATTTTGTGCATGGGGACGTGGCCGGGGCCCTCAATCATCACCTGCACGTCGTGTTCCCAGGCAAACTTGGTCAGCTCGCCCAGGGTCTGCAACTCGCCGAACTGGGCCTCGTCGTTGGCGTCGGCGATGGAGCCAGGGCGCAGGCCGTCGCCCAGGGAGAAGGAGACGTCGTAGGCCCGCATTATCTCGCATAGTTCTTCAAAGTTGGTATACAGGAAGTTCTCCTGGTGGTGGGCCAGGCACCAGCCAGCCATGATGGAACCGCCGCGGGAAACGATACCGGTTACCCGGTTGGCGGTCAGAGGGACGTAGCGCAGCAGCACGCCGGCGTGAATAGTGAAGTAGTCCACGCCCTGTTCGCACTGCTCTATGATGGTGTCGCGGTAGATTTCCCAGGTCAGTTCCTCGGGGTTGCCGTCCACCTTTTCCAGGGCCTGGTAGATGGGGACGGTGCCGATGGGCACGGGGGAGTTGCGGATAATCCACTCGCGGGTGGTGTGGATGTCGCTGCCGGTGGACAGGTCCATGACCGTGTCGGCGCCCCAGCGGGTGGCCCACAGCATCTTTTCCACCTCTTCGCGGATGGAAGAGGTGATGGCCGAGTTGCCGATGTTGGCATTAATCTTCACCTGGAAGTTGCGGCCAATAATCATCGGCTCCGACTCGGGGTGGTTAACATTGGAGGGGATGATAGCCCGGCCGCGGGCAATTTCCTCACGAACAAACTCGGGCTTTACCCCTTCGCGGATGGCGATGAATTCCATCTCCGGGGTGATGATGCCGTTCTTGGCGTAGTGCATCTGGGTTACGGGGCGCCCGCCCTGGCCGCGCAGGGGTCGCCGAGTCAGGCCGGGGAAGGGCTGGCCCTTGTCCTGGCCTCGGTACACCACCGGAGCCGCGTCGTACTCCTCCACGTCGCCCCGCTCCATAATCCAGGGACGGCGCAGGGCGGGAAGGCCCTGGCCCAAGTTAAGGCGCGAGGCGGGGTCGGAATAGGGACCGCTGGTGTCGTAAACCTTCAGGGGCGCGTTCTGTTCCTCGCCAAACCGGCCCGAGGTGGGGGTAAGCGTTACCTCGCGGAAGGGCACCCGGACGTCGTCACGGGAGCCGGTAGCATACACCTTTCTGCTGGCGGGGAATGAAGTTTGGCCCTGGATTTCCAGGTCCGACTGGGTCTGGGTCATGGTGAACCTCCCTATCTTTGTTTAACCAGATTCCTGGTTAGTGTCGGAAATGCTCCTATTGACCTACGAGGTCAAACGTTTTGAAATGATGGCTAATTTCCTAAACCGTCATTTCTGCGAAGGAAGAAATCTGAACCCCAGGATGCCGAGGTTCCCGGCGACGTGGAAACAACGGGTCGGGCCGGTGTAATCATCACTTCAAACTTGTCAGGCTCTACTAGCAATGAACCATCCCTGGGTGGCGACTGCCGAGTTAACAGCCAAAAGTACCTTTGAGTTACCCCCCTAATCGTCAGCCACTGAAGGGCTGTCAATCAGGCTTACTTCCGAATCCAGGACAGCAAAGTCAAACTCCTGGTTCGGGGCTGCGGCACGGCGGACCAGGATGATGACCGCTGTGATGACGGAAGAAATTACCAGGGCCGAGGCGAAGGCCCAGAACATCTGCCCGCCTTCGGGAGCGGTAAGCGCCCAGGGAGTCAACAGGTCGGGTTTGGGGTAGAAGAGGGCGCCAATCAGGATGCCGACGCCTCCCGCGACCAGCACTCCCCAGCCGGGCATACGGCGGGAGTACAGGCCCGCCAGTACCGGCACCGCAATGGCGGCCCCCAGCAGGTCCGCTATCAGGAACACGTACAGGACGCTGTGCCCCTGGGAAGCCACGACTATGGCAGGGATGGCCACAATGACGGTGATGGCGCGGGCCATTCCCATCAGGGTCCCGCCCTGCACGCCGAAACCGGCGAAGTCTGCCGCAATTCCGCTGGCAATGCCGTTCATCAGGGTATCCAGGGTGCTCATTGCCAGCATCAGGGCGCAGATGAGCATCAGGAAGTGCATCCACGGGGGGAACAAATCAGTTGCCAGGGCGAACAGGGCCGCCGTCACCTCAGGGTAGCCAAAGGACTCCACGGAGCCGTTGCCCACCGCCGCGATTCCGGCCATGCCCATCAGGAAGGTCAGCGGTATGGCTATGGCCACGGCGCCCCACAGGCTGCGGTTAAGCACCCGCTGGTCCCGCACGGTGTACACCCGCTGCCACATGCCGGGATGGAAGGCGTTGGATGCCACAATGCCGATAATCAGCACTATGGCAAAGAAATAGCTGCCGGATGAACTGGCGGAAAGGAGGCCGGCATTGCTGGCTTCCGACCAGGCGTCGGTGTCCCCCAGCAGCCAGGCGGCGGCGACAACCAGCAGGAGCAGCAGCGGTATCAAGACCCAGAACTGAATCCTGTCGGTGTAAATGGAAGTTCGCAGGCCGCCGTAAGCGGTGTAGGCGATTACCACCAGTCCCACGGCCACAGCGATGGCCCAGCGGGGTGAATCGGTGAGTTCCCTGACCGCAGCGGTGATGGCCGTCAACTCGGCGGTGATAAAGATGCCCATGATGAAGATGATGGACAGCAGAATCACCACGAAGGGAACCAGGCCGAAGCGGTGCCTGACGTATTCGGAGAGGGAATGACCGTTGGGCATCAACTGCCGGATGCGGGGACCGACAAACATGTACATAACCGGAATGCCGGCCATGCCAATGGCATAGCCCACCAGGGAGATAATTCCAAAATTGGCGCCCGACTCCCCAGGGCTCAGGAGCACCCAGGTGCCGAACATGGAAGCCACCAGGGTGGCAATGCCCACGTTGATTGGAGCGTGGTTGCGAGACACCGTATAGTCTTCCACGCTCTGTCGTCGTCTCTGCCAGGAATAGGCCACGCCAAGGACGAGAAAGAGGCCGCACACGACCAACAGCGTGCCTATACCAAAGGTAGCGTTCAGCATGGGTGACCTCTCCTAATGGATTAACCGACGGCTGGGCCACAACCGGAGAAAGGCCAAAAGAAAACCGCCAGGGTTTTGAACTCTGGCGGTAAATTAGGGGCTTAATCTAATTCCTACGCCGGCATTACCCGGATCAGGTGCTACGGTCGGCGGCTTTGTGGCCGCCCTCTCAGCCTGGCATAACCAAGCTCCCGCCAGAACGTATTTAATTGTGGGGTGACGATAACATAGGCAAGAGGGGAGGTCAAGCAGAAATCCGGGCTCGTTGTCAGGGTGACCCACAATCCAAACCCTGGATCACGGAGAAACCTGCGCCGATGCAGTTGGCGCGCCCAATAGGGAGTTAGGGTAAAAGGGCGCCAGCTATGGTGGTCAGTGAGTAATCAAAAGTCTTGACCTCTTTCACTCCCCGGCGTTGGCAACTTGCCAAGTGACAGAGGTCTCGTGCGCCAAGCGCCGGAAATCGCCTGTCAAGCCGCCGGGCCAGCACCACATCAGCAGCTTCCAGCGGCCAGACTTCTACCCCCGCGCGTTTGATCAGGGTAAAAGCTGAGTCAAGGGTTTGGGACCGGTTCACTGGGAGATAGGCATGGGTCAACTCTTGCAATACCTCTGCGGAAGTAAGCAACGGCACACTGTCCCTCATCGAATTGGCAAAGAACTGTTGGGCCGGTGCCCGGAGAGAATGAGGCCGTCCGACTGCGTACATGAACACATTGGTGTCTACGAATATCACGAAATTGGTCGGCGTGCCTGTCGGGATTGATCAATGGTTTCCAGGTGTTCGTACCAGTCAGGTTCCGATTCTGGGCCCTCTACGGCATCGCATTCGACAAAGAACTTTGCCAAGTCTGTCGGAGATCTGAATTTGTCAGATTGCTCCGCAATTTCAAGCCGCTCATGGGCGGCAGCTCTCAGCCAGGCGCTCAAGGTCATATTCTCCTTGCGAGCCTGGCTAAGGAAGCGGTCGCGGTCACCATCGGGAATCAACAGTTGAACTCTAGCCACTCGGTCTATGCTCCGGCGTGAAGTACACAGAGATGTTACTCGTTCGCTTGATGAAGATGCAATATTCCAGCCTGCCCAGGTTCGCCCTACCGTATCAACCGCTCCGCCATGCGCTCCAGTTGCTCCCCCATTTCCGCTTCCGTGTCGCAGTGCTGGGGCCAGACCGAGACCCGCAGGGCGCCGGCGTTCAGGAAATCGTCAACCTGCTGGCGGGTCGTGTCCGGGGGTTGGCCGAAAACGGAGATGGTCAGGGATTCGGGAGTGCGGCCATATTCGCCGGCCAGGGCGTCCAACTGCTTGCGGCCATTGTCTATCATCTCAGCAGTGGCCCGGTTGGGCAGCCAGCCGTCGGCCCAGCGGGCGACGCGGCGCAGCACGTTGCGAGCGTTCCCGCCCAGCAGCACCGGCGGGTGGGGCTTCTGGTAGGGCTTGGGGTTCATGTAAACGGGCGGGAAGTCGTAGTACTTGCCGTGGAACTCGGCTTCGTCCTTGGTCCACAGTTCCTTCAAGGCCAGCACTGCTTCGCGGGCCTGGGTCCAGCGATGGTCGAAATCTCCGCCCATCATGGTCGTCTCTTCCCGGTTCCAGCCGGCGCCCACGCCGAAGACGAAGCGGCCCTGGCTGTGCAGGTCGAGCACGGAAATCTGCTTGGCCAGGATAAGGGGGTTGCGCTCGGGCACCAGCGTGATGCCGGTGCAGAGCTTGATGCGCTCGGTGACGGCGGCGGCCATGGCCAGGGCGATGTAGGGTTCGGTGAAGTGGGCGTAGGTCCAGGGAATCTCCCCGCCGGTGGCCGGAAAGGGACTGTCGCTGTTGACCGGCAGGATGGGGTGCTCGTGGTACCACAGGGACTCAAACCCCAGTTCCTCAGCCTTGCGAGCGTAGAAGGCGGGGTCAAGGGTGTAAGCGGGGAGGGGTACTACTAAGCCGACGGACATTATTGGCCTCCAGTTTGAAGTTGGCTATTACCACCAGTTCCGGCGGCTCAACCATTTGTTCAGGAATTGTGCGGCGCTTCTAGGGCTATCCTCGCTAACGTCAACTGAGTCAATGTACTTACTTGGAAAACGGCCTCGCATTTCCAAGTCATAAAGGTGCCATTCCATCCCGTCTGTCAGGACTCCCACACCTTTTTTCATTCCCCTAGCATACTTGGCCAGTTGGCCCTCGAAATTGGCAGAACTCTTGTCTAAGCGCTTGGCTTCAATAAGGATTACAACATTGGCCTCTCTGTCAAAAAGAGCGTAGTCAACTCTACCCTGATTACCACGCTGGTATTCAACCTCGCATTCCTCTGGATCGTGTGTTTTCCAACCGAGTGCCCAAATTACAGGATCAATTAGCACGTACCGAGTACAAGTCTCATGGTTGGACACAAGATCCCAGTACCCTTCAATCATTTCTGCCGAGGTTCTTATTGCGGATTCAACATCTTTGATGGCCATGCTGATGATTCCTCACCTACGGGTTAATCACGCTTCTCTGCCGGTTGACCACGAAGGTTTCCCGGTTTTCGATGAAGTCTGACACCACGTCGGCCACGGCCTGGGGGCGTTCGGCGGCTACCAGGTGGGCGGCGTCGTAAATCAGCGAAACGTGGCAGTTGGGGATGTTGGCCCGGTAGATGGAGGGGGCTTCCGGGGCAATCTGCCGGTCCTTGGTGCCAAAGGCCGCCAGGGTGGGGCACTTTATCTCCGGCAGCCACTCTTCCAGGTCTGCGTCCGACTCTTTGGGCAGGAACTTGGGGGCCAGTTCCCAGCCGCCGGGCAGTTCCACGATGTTGGTCATGCGGTGAATGTCCGCCACCAGACGGCGGGACCAGCCAACCCAGTCCAGGTCGTACAGGTCGGGCGCGGTGCGGATGGCGTTGGGGGATAGCAGCACCAGGGACTCGGCCGGTTCCGGGTCCATGGGGGCGCGCAGGATGGTGCGCAGGGCCAAATTCGCGCCCTGGGACGCTCCTACCAGGTTGTAGCTGTCTCCGGCCAGGGATTTGGCGGCCTCGCGGACGGCGGCCTCCGCTCCCTCTTCCTTGGGGACGTGGATGTCATAGTCTTCGTAGGCATCGGGGTTTCGCCGGTGATATTCCCACCGCTTTTCCTCCATGTTCTCGACGTCGGCGGA
Organism: Dehalococcoidia bacterium; assembly: GCA_034423215.1. Lineage (GTDB taxonomy): Bacteria > Chloroflexota > Dehalococcoidia > Lucifugimonadales > UBA3495 > Bin22. The sequence goes on along the minus strand of DAOUIY010000049.1, from coordinate 44,447 downwards.
CTCAAACTCCAGGACGAACAGGTGGAAACGCTGGCCCATGATGTCGTAGAAATCGCGGTTGCCCCACCGCATGGTCTCCAGCAATATGACGGGCAGGCCTTCGCCGGCCTCGCGGCAGTTCAGGTAGAACTGCCCCGCCTTGATGCGGTATCTCTTGAAGGGTATCGAGGGCTGGTGGAAAATGCTGCACTCATCGTAGTATTCGTAATATTCGTAGTAATCCATGTCGCTGCATTGGCGGCGGGGCGCCCGCCGGTTGGGGGCCGCCGCCTAAAGCTCCTTTATCTGGGGTAGGACTTCCTTGCCGAAAAGCTCAATTTCCTGCATTACCTCGACGTGGGTCAAGCCGGGCTGCTGGAAGAACAGGTCCACAACCCCCACGCCGCAGCGGTCGTGGTACTCCTTGATCTTTTCGGCGACGGTGTCGGGGCTGCCCAGGAAGTTCAGTCCCAGGGAGCGGCCCACCACGTCGCCCTGGGGGCTGCCGGCCAGGATGCGGCGCAGGTCGAACTCTTCGCCGGAGCGGGCCGCCTGGACCACCTGGGCCACGGAACGGGAAATTTGTATGGCGGGACGGGGCTGACCGCCGGGCAAAGAATGTAGCCAGTCCTGCGCGTCCTGGTCCGTTTCGGCCACGTAGATGTTGCCCCGGAAGACAATGTCGTCCTCGGCCGGCTGCCAGCCGGCCTCGCTGCACCAGTTGAGGTACTTTTCGACGATGGGTTCCATCATCTCCACCGGAATGAAGGAAACGCCCAGGCCCATGCCGTTCTCCGCGGCGTACTTTACCGTATCGTCGCTGCGGGTGGCCATGATGCACGGGGGCAGGGGCTGCTGGACGGGACGGGGCCACACGGAAACGGTGCGGAACTGGTAATAGCGTCCCTCCCAGGAGAAGGGCTGCTCCTCGGTCAGGGCCCTGCGAATCAGGTCCATCCCTTCAAACAGCCGCTCCCGCCCCTCCGACGGATTGACGCCGTAAACCTGGTCTTCGTTGGGCGTGCCCCGCAGGAAGCCCATAACCAGGCGGCCGTCCGAAATGTTGTCCAGCATTCCCATTTCCTCGGCAATGCGGACGGGGTTGTTCAGGGGCAGCAGGGGGCCCAACATGGCCAGCTTGACCTTCTTGCAGCGCTCGGCCACGGCGGCGGCCATAACGGCGGGGTTTCCGGTGGCGATGCGGCCCGAGTAATGGTGCTCGGAAAAGCTCACCCACTCGAAGCCCATTTCTTCGGCAAACTCGCACTCATCCATGCCTTCCTGGTAGCTCTGGACGGAAAGGCGAGGCTCATGGCAGGCCGGGGGAATGGGCCAGGTCTCTGGGAAGAGGTGGCGGTCGGCGTATCCCATCGCGCCCAAATAGGATGCTTTCATGGTCCTCCTTGCTGGGTCGCCTCAGGGTGATTGATGCGCTGAAATGGAGGCTGGTCGAATACTACACTCAGTTTCCTGCCTCTGCTGGCATCGGGCGAGCGGCCGGCGGAACTGGTTCAATTCCCCGCTCGGCGCACCCCTGGAGATATACGTCAATAGAAATGCGGAACTCTCTCTTGATACCTTCCACGTTGGTTGCTTCAGCATTGGCTAACGGGTAGGGGCCGCTATTGATGAACCGGGAGTGGAGGACCTCGGCTTCATCATCATAAATCACTTCGCCAATGTAACCCTTGTACTCCAGCATCAGCCTGCTATTGTCTTCATCATTTGGCAGGCATCACGCCACCGGGTTGCTCCCCGTGGAAGCCCCGCAACGAGTATGATTCTAACATCGGCTATAATTTCCGACAATAAACCGGACATTACATTTGACTCCAATCCTGTTTATCCTGTTCATCCATGTCAATTAGCTGGACTCAAGGAGAAAACCATGAAATACGACGTAATCATCATCGGCGCCGGTTCGGCTGGCAGCGTGTTGGCAACCCGCCTGTCCGAAGACCCGAACCGGTCCATTCTTCTGCTGGAGGCCGGCCCAGATTACCCCGATTTTGACCGGATTCCCGACGACGTCAAGTACGGCTACAACACCGCCAGGGCCATCGCCGGCCCCCACATGTGGGGCTACCGCGCCAAGGCCAGGCCCGAGCACGATGGCACCTTCCACCTGCCCCGGGGCCGGGTGGTGGGCGGCAGCAGCGCCGTCAACGGCCAGGTGTGGCTGCGGGCCGTGCCCGAGGACTTTGACAACTGGGTAGAGTGGGGAAATGACGAGTGGGCGTATCCCCAGCTTATGCCTTACCTGAACCGCATCGAGACCGACATGGACTTCGGTGGCGATTTCCACGGCTCCGAAGGGCCCATTCCCGTGCGCCGCCACAAGCGGGAGGAGTGGCTGCCTACCCAGGAGGCCTTTTACCGGGCCTGCATCGAAGCTGGCCTGCCCGATTGCCCGGATATGAACGACCCGGACTCCACCGGCGTGGGGCCCCGACCCATGAACAACGTGGACGGGGTACGCATGAGCGCCGCCATTACCTACCTGGACATGGCCCGCCACCGCCTGAACCTGACCATCCGCGCGGGAGTGACGGTCTGCCGTATCCTGTTCGACGGCGACAAGGCTGCGGGCGTGGAGGTGGCCAGCGGCGACGACCGTTTCGTGATAGAAGGGGAACGGATTATTCTTAGCGGAGGGGCCATTGCTTCTCCCCAGTTGTTGATGCTGTCCGGCGTGGGGCCACGGGCCCACCTGGAGAGCCTGGGCATTCCCGTTGTGCGGGACCTCCCCGGCGTGGGGCAGAACCTCCGGGACCATCCGCTGGTGGCCCTCCAGTTCCAGGTGCGGCAGGAATACCTGGACGACCCCGATACTCCCTGGAGCCAGGTGGCGCTGCGCTATACCTCTGAAGGTTCCACTACCCGCAACGATATGCAGGTTCTTCCCGGCTGGTTTGCCGACGCCAGGGGCGCCGCTCCCGACGCTGCTGCCGGCATGAGGATGGCTCCGGCCCTGGAGAATGCCACGACCGCCGGAGAATTGCGCCTGACCGCCAACGACCCCTACGTCCAGCCGGAATTGAGCTACAACTACCTGGCCGACGCCGGTGACCGGGCCCGGATGCGGGAGGCGGTGCGGTTGTGCGTCAGGTTGTCCCAGTCACCGGCCTTTGCCGGCGTCATTACGGGGCGCGTTACCCCCACCGACGAGGACCTGGCGTCGGATGAGGCGCTGGACGCCTGGATGCTGCGCAACGTCTCCACCCAGCAGCATTCCTCCGGCACCTGCAAGATGGGGCCGGCCACCGACCCCCTTGCCGTGGTTGACCAGTACTGCCGGGTCCATGGCCTGTCGAACTTGAACGTAATTGACGCATCGGTGATGCCCGACGTGGTAAGGGCCAACACCAACGTCACCACCCTGATGATTGCCGAAAGGTTGTCCGACTGGATTAAGCAAGGAAAAGCCTGAGCGGCCGGTTGATTCCCGTCCGTAGTTGCCCCGTAGTTGCCCCGTGGTTGCCCCGTGGTTGCCCCGTGGTTGCCGCTCGTGATATTCGCAGTAAGCGCGGTCTGACGAAGTCCGGCTGGCGGGTGCTCTGCCCCAGCGGACGGTTGGACGATTCGGTTGGCTCCCCACGTCATTGGCAGTCCCGGGTATCCGGTTCCCGTATTGCCGTACCAATACCCGTTGTGTATTATTCCAGCAGCTTGAAAATGCGATTACGTCCCTGAAGATTATCAAGAGAACAGAGGAGGTGGGATATGGATTTTGGACTGGAGGGCAAGAAGGCCTTTGTCGCCGGCGGCGGAAGGGGTATCGGCAAGGCCATCGCGCGGGTTCTGGCCGAGGAGGGCTGCGACGTGGTAATCGCCTCTCGCTCGTTGGACCAATTGGAAGCCGCCGCCAGGGAAATTTCTGACGCCACCGGCCGCAACGTCATACCCATGCAGATGGACGCCACCCAGACCGACCAGGTGAACCAGGTGGTCAACGAGGCGGTGCAAAGGCTGGGAGGCCTGCACATAATGGTGAACAGCGCATCCCTGCCCGGCGGTTCCGACGATGCCGTGGGTTACGTGGAGACCGTTAACGAGGAATCGCTCATGGCCGATTTCGACGTGAAGTTTGTGGGGGCCCTGCGTTGTTCCAAGGCGGCCATTCCCCACCTCAAGGAGCAGGGTTACGGCCGGATAATAAACATCAGCGGCGGCAACGCCCGCAACGCCGGCAACCTGAGCGGCGGCGCCCGGAATGTCTCCATGGTCCACATGACCAAGACGCTGTCCAACGACTTGGGACGCTACGGCATAACCGTTAACTGCATTCACCCGGGCACCACCCGCACCGAACGCACGGCGGGAATGCTGGAGGGCCGGGCCGCCCAGCAGGGAATTACGGCCGCCGAGGTGGAGCAGCAGGACTTTGCGCCGGGCTCCGGTCGAGGCAATGCCATCTGCCGCATGGTGGACGCCGAGGAAATCGGTTTTGTCACGGCCTTCCTGGCCTCCGACAAGGCGTGGGCCGTAACCGGCGAGGTAATCGCAGCCGGCGGCGGCGTAGGCTCGGCCGTCTTTTACTGAATCGGGTATATTCGCAAGGGGATCCGGGGGCACAGAGCTTGGTACAAAAGCTCCGTGCCCCCGTTGCAAGTGGGGTGGGTAACATTGAATCCAGGAGGCGCCGACAATGACGGATTGGACCAAGTGTCCTGCTGTTGAAAGTCACCCCGACAAGTTGGGCGGGGCTTGGGTATTCGCTGGGACTCGTCTAAGCGTTGCCACCCTGTTTCGGAATCTCAAAGCAGGGGCGACCGTAGCAGAGTTCGTCGAATGGTATCCTGGAGTGGAACTTTCCCAGGTAGAGGAAGTGCTTCAGTATGAGATAGATTCCCTGTCATCAAAAGTGTATGCGTGAGAATACTCTTTGACCACGGTACACCTGCGCCGCTGGGGCGGTTGCTTCCCGGTCACCAGATTGATACTGCCCGAGAAAGGGGCCGGGAAGCTTTTGCCAACGGAGACTTGCTGGAGGAAGCCGAGAGAAACTGGTACGAGGTCTTGCTCACTTCGGACCATAGCATAAGGTACCAGCAAAACCTGTCGTATCGGCGAATCTGCATCCTTGTGCATCAGCACAACGACTGGCCGTCGGTCCGACATAAGGCGACAGCCATCCTGGAGGAACTGAATAGCCTGTTGCCGGGAGAATACCGCGAACTGGACTTCTAAACCCCGGCCCCCGCCTCCCTCTTAACCCGGTTATGGCGACGGTTCCTCCTCCGGCGGCGTCATTACGTTTCTCGCCTGCCGGACAACCCGGTACAGGAAATATGCTACCACCCCCGCCGCCAGGGCCAGCGCGGTGGGCATCAGCCAGGGCAGCCGTTCCGTCAAGGGCACGTCCGGGCCGGTAAACGCCTCGTTGGGCCGCTGCGCCCCCAGCGTGGCCACCGGCAGGTTCTCCGTTTCCAGGTAGGGCACAACCTGTTGCAGGTCATAAACCGGCGCCTCAGCCACGGGATTGCCATAGTACAGGGCGTAATCGCCGCCCGCCCCTGCCTGGAACCGCAGCAGCCGGTCCGTGCTGTGCAGGGTAAATCCCTCCAGGGACAGGGGGGAATTGTCGGCGTCATCCACCGACAACCGGTAGTAGCGGTAGCGGCTCTCGGGAAATGCCAGTTCCAGTTGGCTTCCTTTGAATTTGGGAGTATCAAAGGAATACAGGTGGGAGCCACCCGTCCCCGCCAGCCACTCCCACTCCTCGCCATCGTCGCTTCCCAGGATGCCGGCCCCCCGGTAGAAGTTCTGCGTCTCAGACCGGAAGGACAGACGGCTGGCAGGGATGCCGCTGCTGCCCAGGTCAAGGTCGTGGTTTGTTGTACCGTGTTCTTCCCGGCTGACGCTTACCGAAATCGGCGTCAGTTCCGTTTCCCGCGCCGCCGCCTCCTCGGAAAGGAACACCGTCGCCCCAGTAATTTGCAACGGTGATTCTCCGCCGTTGAGGACTCTTACCCGCACGTAGCGCGCTGCGCTTTGGGGGTAACCGACGCTGGTGTGGTGGACCCGAAACTCCTGGCCTGAAGAGGTGAAATTGTAGATTTCCCCGTCTTCCCGCACTGTCGCCCAGGTCTGGCCGTCGGCGCTGGTCTCCACCACCACGGTGCGGCGGAAATTCTGCTCCCGGGTTTGAATGGTGACTTCGCTGTGCAGGTTTCCGCTGCCACCCACGTCCGCCACCAGGGTGCTGTATTCCCCCGCAACCCGGCCCAGGTCCCTAATGCTCGCGGATATGGCTGTCTTCGTATCGCTCTTGCCCAGCGCCACCAACTGGTACGGGACTTCCCGGTTCTGCCCGGCCACCAGGCGCAGGTCGGTTTCCCCGGGGCTCGACTCCAGGAATACCTCCCGGTCCAGCGTCAGTTCCACCAACTGTCCATCGGCCACCGCTGGCGGCAGCGTTACCGGCTTGAAGAACTGCCAGTGGGCCAGGGCAAAATCGGCGAAAGCCGGCGCTGCTATCCCGGCAGAACCCGCCGCCAACGCAATGGCGGCCAGCCCGGCGCCGAGAATCCAATGCCTGAACCTGGTCACTGTTTTTCCGAAGCTAATCAAGCAGGAACCCCCGTATCTGTCGGCTGTAGCGTTGGTACAGCAGGCCGCCGGCCAGCAGCAGCACGCCCAGGCCGATGAAGGCGGCCACCCGGTAGCCCTGCTCCAGTTCGAAGGAGTCGTAGAGGAACAGCTTCAGCACCGGCACTGCCAGCAGGACCAGGCCGCCCCATCGAATCCACCGTTGCTGCCGCACGATGCCCACCACAATCAGAACCGCTGCGTAAACCGTCCAGAGGGCGCTGAGCGACAAGCTGATGACATTGCTCAAATCGTAAAAGCTCCTGGCATCATCATCGGCAAAGAAGAAGATGCCATCCACCACCTCAACGCTCAGGGCCCACAGGGTAACCAGGTTGGCCGCTGCCACAAATACTGCGGGTGCGAAACTCTCGCTTTCGTAAGCCAGGTCATCGCGGCCCCGCCACCACAGGAAGGCGGTGACGTAGGCTGCGGCTACCAAAATCGCGTGGGAAAGGAATCTCGCGTTCAGCAGGGGTATTCCCTCGTCAGCCCACGGCTCAAGGAAATAGTAGTCAAGACGCCAGATCAGGTCGCCCAGCAGCATCCAGCCCCCGGCGGCGACAAAGGCGGCCAGGGCGAATCCTCGCAGTTGAGGCATACGGATGAAGAAGGACAGCCACACCAGCGCCGTTCCTTCCACCGCCCAGGCCGGGGCAATCCACGGCCCTCCCAACTGCACCGGCACGGCGATGGACAGCAGCACCAGGGCCACCGCCACGGCAAACATGCTCAGGTTGACCTGCTCCCGGTGTCGCATCAGGATGCCGTAGGCCAGCATGCCGTAGAACAGGGCCAGCAGCAGGGTAAACCCGCCCATCCAGTCCCGGTATTCATGCCACAGCTGCCAGTAGCTGATGCCCAGGTATGCGGCTGCATTCAGCACAATCAATACCTGGTCAAAGGCCCGGGGCGGGCGCCGCCAGATAAGATGGAACAGGGTCGTGGCCGCCACGAAAATGAGGAAAATTATGGTGATTCCGACTTGGGCCAAGACCAGCGCCGGGTCCAGTTCCTCATGCCAGAACAGGAACAGTACCAGAGAGCCCACCAGCGCCAGCAGGGTGAACCAGCGCCAGTTTCGGAAAGTAGCCAGGGCCAGCACCCCCACGTCCAGGGCCAGCACGTAGCCCAGCAGCGCGTACTGCTGCGGCAGTTCTCCGGCCAGGAACAGGGGCGTAGCAAATCCCCCCAGAATGCCCAGTATGGCTATGGAACGGGCCTCGTAGCGAATGGCCAGGCCCGCCGCCGCCAGGGTTACCAGCAGGGAAAAGCCCAGGGCATACCAGGCGGGTATCAGTTCATAAAGGGAATAGGCGGCGAAGATGGAAAGGTAGAGAACGGCAATGCCGCCTCCGGTTACCGGCTGAGACCACACCGGGTACTTCCGCCGCCAGAACTCGCCGGCTCCCAGCAGCCCCAGCCCTATCGCCAGGCCCAGGACAACCCGACCCGTCTCGCCAATCCAGTCGTTGTCAAAGGCCAGCTTAAGAAAGAAGCCGATGCCAATGACAACCGCAAGGATGCCCACCCGGGCCAGCCAGTTGCCGCCCACCAGCCACTCCCAGTTCCAGGACGCTGCTTGCAGCTTGGTTGATTGAGAAGGAGGACCGCCTTGTTCGGCAGCGGCGGCAGAGGGCGGGGCAGCCTGAGCCGGGGCAGCCATAGTGGCAGGCGCGGGGACGGGCTGCCGGGGAACCCGGGAGGGGCCAGGGCTGCCCTCGATGGAGGCGTTGGACACTACCGCCGGCCGGGTTGCCTGCTCTCCCTCCAGGGCCGAAACCCGCTGGGTCAGCCGGCCAACCTGTGCTTGCAGTTGGGCGACTGCTATCCCCAACTGTTCCGGCGTTTCCGCGCTCGCCGTTTCAGACGCAGCAGGCGCCGGTTCGCCGGGCTCGACCAGCGGTTGGGGAGGCTGGGCGGCCCCGCAGTGCCGGCAGTAGTTGGCCGTGTCAGCTATTTCGGTGCCGCAACTTCCGCAGAACAATCCCGCTCACCTCCCCCGTTGCTGCCATGAAGTATAGCACCGGAAAGGAAATTTCCCGCACCATTGACGGTGCGGGAAATTGGAGGTTAACCGTCATCGGGTCTGTAGGTGTCGCTCCCTAGTGCCGGTGGCCGTGGTCGTGCCCATGTCCATCGCCAACGCCATCGCCGTGCCCATGCCCATGTTCCTCCCCGCCTGCTGCCGGACTTTCCTGGCTGGCGTGGGCGTGCTCGTGGCCGTGGTCGCCGTCGCCGCGGCCTTCGTGACCGTGGCCTTCGTGACCGTGTCCGTCATGCCCGTCACCGGCCGGCGCCGGCGTGGCCCTGGGCAGCCGGATGAAGAACAGAATGGCTATGGCGGCCAGGTAAAGGGCCGTCGTGTAATAGAACAGGTTATCGGGATTTATGGTGTACAGCGCTCCGGCAATCAGCGGCGAGATGGCGCTGAAAATGAACCGGGAGGTGGACATGAGGCCCAGGGTTGTGGCCGCCGTCCCTTCCCGCACAATATCCATGGCCGTGGCCGTCAGGATGGGTTGGTCGCTGTACAGGAACAGGCCCAGGCCGGCCAGCAGGATGGTCATGCCGGTCAGTGTATCTCCCAGGGAAGCCATCAGGAACGTCAGGATTGCCAGTACCGCCATCCCCGGTATCAGCACCAGCTTCCGGCCGAACCGGTCCGACAGGTAGCCCATCACTGGGCTGGCAAAGATGCCCACCAGCACCAGCAGGCCAATCAACGAACCGCGAATAAACAGGTTCTCGAACCCGCCCTCCCCGTCCTGCAGTCGCAGCCCCAACTCGTCGGCCAGGTACAGGGGCAGGACGGTGATGAAGCCGATGTAGGCCATGCCGCGCAACCCGGCCACCGCCGTAATGCCCCACATGCGCCCGTTGTGCATCAGGATTTTGGTCTCGTCTATCTGGTGGCGCATGGTGTTGGCCGGGCGCTGCTGTTCCTCCCCATGCCGGTGCTGGCCGATGTCGCGGAAGGCCCAGAAGACCAGGAAAGCCAGGAACACGGGTACTGCGCCGTAGATGGTGATGATGCCTTGCCACGTGAGGACGGAGAGCAGCAGACCGGTCAGCACCGGCCCGACGACGTCGCCCACGTTGCCGCCCACCCCGTGGAAGGACAGCACCGAGGCCCGCCGGTGGCTGAACTGGGCGGACAAGGCTGCCACGGCCGGCAGGTGCCAGAAGGACGCCGCCATTCCCACTACTGCCATGCCCACCAGCAGCAGGATGTAGCCCAGGACGTTCAACTCACCGGACGCCTGCCCCGTTGACATGGGCTGCTCCGAGGTGAGCCAGGCGCTGCCCGGCACGGTCCAGCCCCCGGCGGCCATCAATATCCAACCCACTCCGAACAGGGCCATGCACACGGCCATCACCCAGCCCCAGTGGCGCCGCAGTGCGTCCGTTAGCACCCCGCCGGGCAGGGAGACCACTCCGGAGGCGACTTCCCTGGTGGTCTGGATGCTGGTGGTAGCTATAACGCTGCCGCCCAGCAGCAGGTCCCGCACTTCCGGCAGCACCACTATGAAACTCTGGGTGAGCCAGTGAAACACCCCGTGGCCGCTGGTCAGTCCGCCGATGATGAATGCGGCGCCCCGTCGGAAGCCCCGGTGCTCCTCCGTTACCTGGAGTGGGCTGTGATGGTGATGGGAGTGGGCCATGGCGATTTCTCCTCCCCTGGGCAGATTAAGGACGTTTTCCCCACCCCCAAAAGGGTCGGGAAGAGGATTGCGCCAAGTTTAGCACGATAGGCCAACAAGGGTAAGCCACCCCCTGCCTGCTCAACGGTTCACAGTTGAGAGCAGGAGGCAGCCCCAGTACCGTCGTTCCCGCGAAGGCGGGAACCTCGAAGTATTGAGTTCGAGTAGTCCGACAACTTCGACATGATGGGTGAAATTGCTTCTCACCGTCGTTCCGGCGAAGGCCGGAACCCAGAAGTCCTGAAGGTAAGGAGCCATGTCCAACGCCAACCTTATTGGATTCTGATCGGATTCTGGCCTGCGCCAGAATGACGGGTTTTGATTGTTACCCGTCAATCCAAAGTGGTTGGACTACTAGATTCGTCCCTTTGCGGGAATGACGTACTTTGGGATGTACTTTCCCCCTTTCGGGGCAGTTACGGCCAAGCCGGGCGTACTTTCAAAACAGGGTGCTTCGCCCGCCTATTCCGTAGGGGCAGCCACAAGGGCTGCCCCGTGTCCCTCTGCCAAACCCTTGAGGGGCGCATCATTCGGCGCCCCCACCGCCTCTGCTAATCAAACATAGCGGCCTGGCTCTGCTGGCCTGCGGCCCTCTGGCCCCGACCCGTGCCGGAATGCACCAGTCCCTTGACATTGCTGTAAACCAGCGTCAACAGGAACAGGACGGATGAGAAGAGGACCACGCTGGCGCCGGTGGAAATGTCCAGCGCCCAGCTGGCATAAACACCACCGAACCCGCAAAGGGCGCCGGTTACGGTGGACAGGACTATCATCGTCCGGAACCGGTTGGTCAGCAGGCGGGCTATGATGGGCGGTATAACGATGGCGGCCGCTATCATGGTCACTCCAAGCACGTCCAGCGACGCGACTATGGTTGCGGCCAGCACCAGGGAGAAAATGGTATCCGTCATCCACGTGGGTACGCCGTAGAAGCCCGCTACCTCCGGCTCAAAGGCCGAGAACAGGAACTGCTTGTACCACACCAGGAATATCAGCCCCGTAGCCACGCTAACCACGAGGATGGTAACCAGGTCTGCGGCGGTAACGCCCAGGATATTGCCGAACAACTGGGCCTCAAAGTCCCGGAAGGACCTGGTGTAGCTGATGAGGGCGATTCCCATGGCAAAGCTGGCGGTGGTGATAATGCCGATGGCAGCGTCGGCCCCGATAATCCGCAGTCGCGTAATCAGGGTAATGGCCAGGGCGGTCAGGAAGCCCCAGGTAATAGCCCCCAGGAAAAGGTAGGTATCGCCCAGCCCATTTCGGCCGACGGAACCCACTGCCGCTCCGGCGAAGATAACGTTGAATACTACGAAGTGGCTGACCACCGCCCCGCCAAATACGGAGTGAGCCAGCCCGTGGCCGATGTAAGCCATGTGCCGCAGCACAATGTACACCCCCACCAACCCGCACAGCCCCCCGGCCAGGGTGGCGGCAATAACCCCGTACACAAAAAACTGGTAACTGAAGGGATCAAGCAATTCTCAGCACTCCCCCTAATCGTCGCCGGCGGCCCCGTGGGCCCCCACCGGGTGCGCGTGGCCTTCCGCCCCGCCCTCATCCCTGTGGGCGTGCCCGGTTTCCCTTTCCGGGGCGGTGCCTCTGCCGTTGAGCGAAGGCTCAGTTTGGCCGTTCCTGCCGAAGTGATGGGGGCTTTCCGCCACCAGGGTCATGCCCTCGTGCTCAATTACCGGCATCTCCGCGCCATAGGTAAGTCGCAGGATATCCGGCGAAATCACTTCAGACGGGGGTCCCTCCGCCAGTATGTGGCCCTTGATGCACACCAGCCAGGGCAGGTGCGCCGCCACGGCGTTGATTTCGTGGGTGGTCATCGCGATGGTGATGCCCTGGTGGTTCAGTTCATGCAGCAGGTGCATCACCTCGTCCCGAGTCTTGATGTCAACGCCGCTGGTGGGTTCGTCCAGCAGTAGCAGCGAGGGATTGCTCACCAGGGCCCGGGCCAGGAAGACCCGCTGCTGCTGGCCGCCGGAAAGCTGTCGGATGTGCCGCCCTTCCAGGTGGGCGATGCCCAGTCGTTCCATGATTCCCCGGGCGGCCCGCCAGTCATCCCGTCGGTGCCAGGGAAAGAGGGGATTGCGGCGGGTGTAGCCCATCATCACCACCTCTTCCACCGTTACCGGAAAGTTCCAGTCGATGGTCTCGAGCTGGGGCACGTACCCGGCCTGGGGGCGTCGGCGGCTCACCCTTTGCCCGTTGACCACGGCCTGACCGCTGAACACCCGGGCGGCCCCCAGGATGGTGCGCAGCAAAGTCGTCTTGCCAGACCCGCTGGGACCCAGGAAACCCACGAAATCTCCCGGCATTATCCGAAGGTCCACGTCGGACAGTACGGTCTGCCCCTCATACCCTGATGATACTTTCTTCAGTTCTACAATTGGTTGCCCCGACTCGCGATGGTGGGGAAATGGATGGAGCATTTAATTTCCTTAAAGGTACTGTTTCAGGTCCGGTTACTGGGGATATACGGCGCCGCTCTCCCCCTCGAACACCTGGCCGGGGTCATACCCCTCCAGGGCCGCGGGGTCCCCGCCCAGGGCGGTGGTCATTATGCGGACATCCTCCAGGATAAGGCCCATGTAAGTATGTTCCGGGTCGCCCGGCGCCCCGGGCAGGTCGTCGTCACGCAACTGGTCCACGAACTCGGCGCCCCCTTCCCGGGCAATCTGTTCCAGCACGGGGCTTGGAAACACTTCCGAGCCGAAAATGGCCGGCACGTTGTTCTCTCTCACCTGGTCAATCAGGGATGCCACTTCCCGGGCCGAAGGCTCCGTGAAGTCGGAAGGCTGTATGGCCCCGATAATCTCGAACCCATACCGGGGGCCGAAGTAGGGGAAAGAGTCGTGGTAGGTGAGCAGCTTGCGGTTTTCCGGGGGAATAGTCTCCACCGCCTTAAATATCCGTTGGTCCAGGTCGTTGACTGTCGCTGACAGTTTATCAAAATTGCCCCGGTAATAGTCAGCATTTTCCGGGTCCAGGGCAACCAATTCGTCGAGGATAAACTCGGCGTACTTCAGCGCCAAGTGGGGCGCGGTCCACAGGTGGGGGTTGGGGTGGCCATCCTCCTCAGGGAAGGAAAAGTCGAACACCCACTCATCCTTGGTTACCGTCTTCGGCCCAAGTATCAGGTGAACGGCTCCTGCCTTCCTGTTAGCTTCGGCCATATTAATGGTGGGTTCTTCCAGGAACAGACCGTTGGCAATAAACAAGTCCGATTCAGCCAGTATGACCGCTACCGATGGTGCGGGCTCAAAGGTGTGGGAATTGGTCCCTTCGGGAACAATGCCGGTCAACTCTATGCGGTCGCCGCCTATGTTTTCCGCCAGGCTGGTGATTGGGGAAACGGTGGCGGAAACCTTCAGCTTTGAGGGTATGGGGGTAGCAGTGGGTTCAGGTACTGCCGTTGGAGTAGGTGTCGCCGAACATCCAAGGGCCACCAGCAGGATAGATGCCAGGAACACGATGCCAAGGCGAGAAACTTTTTGAGCTATATATTCAGGGTACGTCCTCATCAAGCGTAAATTCCTCCGCTCCTGTCCCAACCTCCATTGGGGATGCGGGACGGCAGTTTACGCAAACACCCGTTATCGTGAAATGATCCAGGTCAGGAACAAAGCCAAACTCGTCCACCAGGGTGTTGTTGAACTCTTCCAGGTAGTGCGGGCTGAGATTGAAGGCCCCGTGGCAGACCCGGCAAACCATGTGATGGTGCCGGTCTTCCGGGCGGTTCAACTCGTAGTGAAGTCGGTCGCCAATGGCCACCTCGGTGACCAGGCCTGCTTGCTTGAACAGGCGCAGCGTCCGGTACACGGTAGCCAGGTCCATGTACGGGTATTCCGCCTGCGCCCTTTGAAAGACCTCGTCCACGCCCATGTGGCGTTCCCCGTCGGCCACTACCCGCAGGACGATCAGTCGCTGCGGCGTCAGCCGGTGCCCCTGGCCGCGAAGAATCTGTATTAGTTGTTCATAACTGGTCATAACACTCTATGCTTTTGCAAGTGTTTGCGACAACATTCTAATGCAAATTAAAAATCAATTCAATAGCTGCCGTTGTCATCTTTTATACTGATGCGACCCTGCGAAGCGCACCGATTCCTGCTAAAATGGCCTCCTGCATGTTTTGCACTGGCGAAAAATGCAGAGATTTGCGTGTAAGCTGTACGGTTTAGTTCGAAGACTTTTTCGGAAACTAAAGGTTAAGAGTCTTCAGATTAAAGACTTCGTAGCACAGGCTGAAATTGGGGAACGGGAAGGAAATGACGATTAACCCTGGCATTCGCAACCTGGCAATTATTGCCCACGTTGACCACGGCAAGACCACTCTGGTGGACGCCCTGTTGAAGCAGGGCAGGGTGTTTCGCGAGCACCAGGAAGTGGGCGAGCTGATCATGGACAGCGACCCGCTGGAGAGGGAAAGGGGCATAACGATTCTGGCCAAGAACACGGCCGTAGAATACCGGGGCGTGAAAATCAACATAATAGACACTCCGGGCCACGCCGACTTCAGTGGCGAGGTGGAGCGGGTGATGAACATGGCCGACGGGTGCCTGCTCCTGGTGGACGCGGTGGACGGGCCCATGCCCCAGACCCGCTACGTGCTCCAGCAAGCCCTGAACCGCAACGTCACTCCCATGGTGGTTATCAACAAGATAGACCGCCCGGAGGCGCGAATACCCCAGGTGGAAGAGATGGTCCAGGACCTGTTCCTGGAACTGGCAACCCGCTCGGAGCAACTGGACTATCCGGTGCTTTATGCCTCGGCCAAGCAGGGCTATGCCTCCACCCTTCCCGGCGCCACTGGCGGCGATATGCAGCCCCTGTTCGACGCCATCCTCGACGTAATACCTCCTCCATCCGGCGACTCTGACGGGCCGCTGCAAATGCTGGTGGCCGCACTTGACTACGACAACTACCTGGGTCAAATAGCCATCGGCCGCATTTTTCGCGGCGCCATGCGGTTCAGGGAGCAGGTTGCGGTCCTGGAACCGGCTGCCGCCCCCCGGGCCGGAAGCCTTGAGCATCTTTTCGTATTCCGGGGGTTGGAACGATTGCCAGCCGACGAGGCGACTGCCGGGGATATTGTGGCCGTCTCGGGCATTTCCGACATTTCCATTGGCGATACCATCGCCTCCGCGGAGCAGCCTGAACCCCTGCCCTCCATTGATATTGACGAGCCCACGGTGATGATGACCTTTGGCGTCAACACGTCGCCCTTCATGGGCAAAGAGGGTTCGCGCTGCACTTCCCGAATGCTGCGCGAACGCCTGTTTCGGGAGTTGCGAACCAACGTCAGTTTGCGGGTGGAGGAGGCGGCCACTCCCGACGAGTTCCAGGTATCCGGTCGGGGAGAGCTGCACCTGGCGATCCTCGTCGAGAACATGCGCCGCGAAGGGTACGAGTTCCAGGTTTCGCGGCCCGTGCCCGTGACCAGGGTACTGGACGGCAAGACTTGCGAGCCCTACGAGCAGTTAACCATTCACACCCGCGAGGAATTCATCGGACCCCTTTCCGAAAGCCTGGCCAATCGCCTGGGTCAGATGTCCGACATGGACAACGATGGGGCCGGCAACGTGCGCATGGAATACCTGGTACCCACCAGGGGCCTTATCGGCTTCCGTTCCTACTTTTTGCGGACCACCCGGGGCAACGGCGTTACCAACAGCCGCTTTGTCGAATACCGCCCTATGTCGGGTGAGGTAAGGTCCGCCTTCAGCCAGTCCCTGGTTGCCTCAGAGCCGGGAGTGGCAGTTACCTACGGCCTCCTTAACGCCCAGGGCCGCGGTGACACCTTCATTGATCCCGGTACGGCCGTGTACGAAGGAATGATTGTGGGAATGCACCCCAAGGAAGATGACATTGTAATCAATGTTTGCCGCGAGAAGAAGCTGACCAACATGCGCTCCTCCACCGCCGACGTGGCCAAGAGGCTCAGCCCGTCGGTGAAGCTGAGCCTGGAAGAGGCCCTGGAGTTTATCGCCAACGACGAACTGGTGGAAGTTACGCCCCTGAACTACCGCTTGCGGAAGAAGGTGCTGGCATCGGGAGAACGGCAGAAACAGCGGAACCGGAGGCGGGAAGCGGTCGCTGCCGTACCGGATTAGAAACGGTCCGGCGCCGTGACCGGCCAGTGGGCGCGCCGGGTCAACGAGATTTGCCGCAAGGACTTAGGGGAGTTCCTCAAATTGAAGGTGGATGCCTCCGAGCGTCCCATTTCGTCGTTCCCGCGAAGGCGGGAACCTCGTTAGGCCGGAGTCGAGATTCCTGCCTTCGCAGGAATGACGGTAGTCTTGAGGACGAAACTGATACAGCGGATTTAATCTCAAGGTATCTCCTGGTAGCAGCCATCCTGCTCGCTTTTTTCATGCTGGCTGCGGCCATTTATGAAACGGTCTTCAACGTCGCTGATTCCAGGCTGGAAACCTGGCTGGCAATAGTCCGGTGGACCGGGCCATCGCTGGGATTGACGACACTAATCCTGATTTACTGGGAAGTGCTCAATATGATATTGAAGAAACTGTACCAGGACCAGGCTCGAAAGGAGGCCATGCAAGAAGTAAATCGAGAGTGGGTAGAGTGGAACCGGCGGCGGGAACCCGCCCAGGCCGAGGGCAGGGAATTTAACGAACCTACTCCCGCGGAAAAGGGTCGGCAGGACAGGAACGGCAGGTAGGACGGTTTTCAGGTCGGGAGGGAATGCCGCTCCGTGTAATGAAGTATGGCGGCGCTGCCGGCATTTTGTTCTTACTCGGAAGTTATTCCGGTAATCTGAAACAAAAGAAGCGAGCCGAGATTATTCGGCCCGCTTCGCGCTGTATCGTTTTTCCAGGCAGGAAGAGGTTAGTCTCCCATAGTCCTGACGGTGCCGCGGTGGTAGCGGTCCACGGTGGTTTCCGGGTCCCAGTCGGCGGGCACTTCGGTGGCCCAGGGCGGAACCGGGTCCTCGAAAGTGAATACGAAATCACGGTCGCCGCGGCCCCGCTTGAACAACTCCTTGGACGTGGGGAACTCGAAGTAAATCTCAAGGCGGTTGCCTTCGGAGTCAGCGAAGTACATGCTGCGCTGGTTGGCGTGCTCCACCAGCCGGTCAACCGTAACGCCGTTGTTGAGCAGGTGGTCGTAGGCGTCCTTCATATCCTGGTGACTGTCAACCTTGATGGCAATGTGGGCCACACCCACCTGGTTGCGCTCGGGCGCGTCCAGGGCGTGTTCCGGGTCTTCCACCGGCGACAGGTCAAATACGTGGCCCTCGTGGGTGTCGTCACGGCCCAGGCTCATGAACACGCCGCCGTGTTCCGGGTCCTCTTCCTCAATGACGAATCCCAGAACTTCGGTGTAAAACTTCTTGGCCCGCTCGATGTCGCGCACACGGACGGCGGCGTGGCCAATGCGGGAAAGGTTGATGGGCATAAGTGCTTCCTCCAACTGACTAGGCAGTTCTAATGTCGGGCAATACTTTATAGGATAATCTCTGAAATAGTCAACATTGTGCGCTCTAATTACCACGTTTGGAATTAGATATCAGAAAGTGATAAATTAGGCCCGTGGGAAGGAGACACCATCGAACACTTCAGGCGATACTTGCTCGGTCCACCCGGTCCGGAATTGCTTGGGAGGATGTCGAATCTATACTGGAGGCCTGCGGGGCTTTTCTTCAAGAAAGGAGTGGTTCCAGGGTGTACGTTGAACTAGACGGAATAGGATTGCATGTTCACAGGCGACACCCGGAGAAAGAAATCAGTAGAGGGGCGGTGTAGTCCATCCGCAGGCTCTTTGTGGAGGTCGGAACAGTACCTTGATGGAATATAAGGGGTACAAAGCGGCGGTAACCTGTGATCACGATGGTAAGGTTTCTTCATGGCGAAGTTATGGGCACCAGGGACGTTGTGTTCTTCGAGGCGGATTCGGTAAATCAACTGGAAAAGGAGTTCCGGTTTTCTGTTGATGACTATTTGGCAGTGTGCGCTGAACGGGGCAGGGAACCGGTCAAACCGTTTTCAGGACGAGTCCCTCTCCGAATCCGGCCGGAGCTGCACCGGGCGGCCAGCGAAGCCGCGCGGGTGTAGGGCAAGAGTCTCAACTCATGGTTTGCCAATGCCATAGAAGAGGCGATAGACAGGAGTTCTTAATTGTATAGGCAGTCCATTTTTACCTCGCGCAATCAATTTATGGTAAATTAGGCGCAGATTCGGCCCGCCATTGTTTGCGGGCTACAGGGGAGGAAGAGATGCTTGATTACAAGCCCAACATTGTGCTCTCCAACCAGGAGTACGATGTCGTAGGCACCAGGCCCATCCGTCACGATGGGCCGGACAAGGTCATGGGCCGCGCCCGATACGCCGCCGATATTCACCTTACCGGAATGCTTTTCGGAAAGATTCTGCGCAGCCCTCACCCCCACGCGCGCATCCGGGGCATAGATGCCAGCCGGGCGCTGGCGGTTCCGGGCGTGGAAGCTGTAGTAACTGCCGCCGATTTTCCCGACGTTTCCGCTGAAGTTTCCGACCTTTCCGAAGGCGCCAACGTCAATTATGGCTTCTACAGCCGAAACGTGATGGCCCGGGAAAAGGCCCTGTATCGTGGTCACGCCGTGGCCGCCGTGGCTGCCACCAGTCCCCACCTGGCCGAGGAGGCCCTGTCGCTGATTGACGTGGATTATGAAGTGCTGCAGCCGGTTCTTGATGCCGATGAAGCTCTGGCTGAAGATGCGCCCCTGGTCCATGAACGGTTGATTACCTTTGACAGCCCCAATTGGCGGCCCGGAGCGTGGGGAGACCAGTCCGGCAAGGTCTCCAACCTGGCCAACAAGTTTGAGTACACCCTGGGCGACCCGGCCAACGCCTTCGCCGAGGCCGACGTGGTGGTGGAGCGGGAATTCCACACCCGTCCCGTGCACCAGGGTTACATTGAGCCCCATTCGGCCACCGCCCAGTGGAACACCGACGATACCGTTACCATTTGGGCCAGCAGCCAGGGACACTTTGCCCTGCGCGACCATACGTCCACCATAATGGGCATGCCCGTTTCCAAGGTGAAGATTATCCCCATGGAAATCGGTGGCGGCTTTGGCGGCAAGGGTATGGGCGGCTGCTACATCGAGCCGGTGGTTGCTGCCCTGTCCCGCAAGACGGGCCGACCGGTAAAGATTGCCATGTCCCGCACCGAGGTTTTCCTTGGTACAGGCCCTGCGCCGGCCACCCACATGAAGGTCAAGGTCGGGGCCACCAACGACGGCAAGATTACCGTCGCCGAGGCCCAGCTCACCTACGAGGCGGGCGCATTCCCGGGGTCGCCGGTGGCGTCGGCCTGCCGGACCATGTTCGCCCCCTATAACATTCCCAACGGT
Source organism: Dehalococcoidia bacterium (assembly GCA_034423215.1). Taxonomy (GTDB): domain Bacteria; phylum Chloroflexota; class Dehalococcoidia; order Lucifugimonadales; family UBA3495; genus Bin22. Next base: position 24,812 of record DAOUIY010000049.1, on the reverse strand, counting down.
TACGTTGAGGGGCTGGATGTGGTGGTAAACACCCAGAAGTCGGCCGCCTACCGGGCGCCCGGCTCGCCCACCGCCGCCTACGCCGCTGAAACGGTGCTGGACGAAGTATGCGAGAAAATCGGCATGGACCCGGTGGAGTTCCGGTTGATGAATGCGGCGAAGGAGGGAGACCGCCAGATAACCGGCCCCACCTACCGCAAGATAGGCATGGTGGAGCTATGCCAGGCCGCCCAGCAGCACCCGCACATGGCGCAGCCCCTGGATGGCAAATACCGGGGCCGCGGCGTGGCCGCCGGATGCTGGATGAACGGGACGGGCCCGGCCAGCGCGGTGGCCAGCGTTAACCCGGACGGCACGGTAAGCCTGGTGGAAGGGTCGCCCGACATAGGCGGCAGCCGGGCCGCCATGGCCATGCAGATTGCCGAGGTCCTGGGCATCGCCGCCGAGGATATCAAGCCTTCCATTGCCGATACCGACTCCATTGGATACAGCTCCGGCGCCGGCGGTAGCGGCGTTACCTTCAAGATGGGGACGGCGGTCTACAATGCCGGCGAGGATATCAGGCGTCAGCTTATCGAGCGGGCGGCCAAGATATGGGACGTCAATGTTGAGGACGTGGAATACAACAAGGGCGTTCTCAGCCACAAGTCAGATTCGGAACTGAGCATGACCTTCGCCCAGATTGCCAGGCGACTGAACGGCACCGGCGGCCCGGTTGTCGGCCGCGCCACGGCCAACCCGGCCGGAGTGGGCAATGCCTTTGGCCTGCACATCGTGGACGTGGAGGTGGACCCGGATACGGGCAAGGTGGAGGTGCTGCGGTACACCGCCCTGCAGGACGCCGGCAAGGCCATTCACCCCAGTTACGTGGAAGGCCAGATACAGGGCGGCGCCGTCCAGGGAATCGGCTGGGCCCTTAATGAAGAGTATTACCTGGACCGGGAAGGGTTGATGGTCAATTCCAGCTTCCTGGACTACCGGATGCCCACCTGCCTGGACCTTCCCATGATTGACACCGTCATCGTGGAAGTTCCTAACCCCGGTCATCCTTTGGGCGTAAGGGGTGTGGGCGAGGTATCCCTGGTGCCGCCCATGGCCGCCGTGGCCAACGCCATCTACCACGCCGTGGGCCTGCGTCTGACCGACCTGCCCATGAACTCGGCCACCTACCTCGAAGCCAAGTGGCAGAAGGAGAACGGTAGCTGAGCAACCCGATAAACTAGCTAGCGACAGTCCCAGACAGCGGGGGCGGGTCCTGGACCCGCCCCCCACTGTTTCTCAAGTCTAGAGAGTGTTGATGACAGCAGCCTGCCCCGGATCGAGCCCGTCCCTTGAGTGAATGAACCTTTGGCTATCAGCCCTGGCGAGTAACCGGCTCCCCCAGCAGCAACTCCGGTTCAATGCCAAGCAATTGGTGCAGGCCCTCAGCCATTTCCTGCGTAATGGCCACCTCGCCGGCCAACACCTGTTCGACTGCCTGGCGACTGCCAATGATAGATATCAGGTCGTCTTCACTTAAACCCAGCGCGTCCAGGCGCCCTTGGACAACGCCGACGGGCGTTGGTTCAGGTATGGGATAATGTATGGCTTCGTAAGCCTCGACCAAGTCGGAAAGGAAAAGCAATTCTGCTTCTTCAGGGCTGTTCTCCGGACAGCGCAGCAATTGTCCGATGCGTTCCAGAGCCGCGTCCAAGTCGGCATCGTTGTTAATAGACCTGATGTCTGCCATTGCTAAATCTCCGTCGCGGCGATGCGGTCGTATTCTGCGTGTGTGCCGATGAAACGCACGTAAACTCTACTGTACCGGTAGCGGATATGAGCAATCAAGCGGTAGCTATTGCCTTTAACGTTGAACACGACCCTATCATCGCCAATTATGCTGGCGCTGGGGTAATCAATCTTGACTTGCTGAGGGGAGCGCCAATTCGCGGCCTCCGCCCTTCTGTGCCAATCCCTCAGGGCTTCCTCGGCATCTGGATACCGCTCCCAAAATTGCCGCAGTGTTTTTCCGGAGATAACGTGCATCTATGAGGTCTCGATTTTTTAATGGTAAACGGTAAACTGACGGCACACAAATCGAACCTCTGCACCATCTCACGTGGAATCTTTTATTCACCCGCCGTACAATCGGTTATGCGTGTCATACTTCCCCGGGTCCAAATCCTTGCCTGCCAACGCGGGATGGTCCGGCCCGTAGCGGTGGGCACGGAAGTTGGAGTTGGCCCGCCCGCCGCCCCGGGGCGCCGTGGTGAAGACCGGGTTAATGTACTCCCAGACAATTTCCCCGCTGGGAGTCACCTCAAAGGTGCGGCCCGGTGCGCCTTCGCAGATGAGGGTGTTGCCGTTGGGCAATCGTTCCGCCCCGCTGATGTGGAAGCTGTAGAAGGATATCGGCGGGTCTCCCGTGTAGTCCCAAACAACCTCGCTGGTGGAAGGACTCACCTCCACGGCGCGGGAAAAGGTAAAGCCCGGGCGGTGGCACCCATTGTCAAACAATAGGATGTTCCCGTTCTCCAGCATGTGAGGGAAATGCTGGTGGGAGATTTGTCCGGGACCCCATTTCCACTTCCAGTCGCCGGACTCCCGGTCCACAATGCCCACCGTGTCGGTGCGCCGGAAGCTGACAATCAGGTCACCCTCGGGAGTCGTGCGCAGGGAATTCTGGTGGGTCCACTCCTCCCGGTTTTCCAGCGGGCAGATCACGTCCACATCCGGGTCCAGGTGTTCCCAGGAGCGCCAGGAATATACGGTCTCTCCCTCCGGCGTTATCTCCTCCACCAGGTCCCCGAGCATTTCAACGTCCCTATCGGCGTCGGGCATTCCCCCCTTTATGGACGCTGCCAGTTCCCGGTCCAGGGGTTCAAACAACAGCACCAGGGTGTTGCCGTTGGGCAGCCGGTCAAAGTCATGGTGGAGCAGGGGGTTCTCATACCGCCACACTTCCACGCCGTCCCAGGTCAGTTCTACGATGGCCCCGGCCCGGGGGCCGGCGTCGCTCCGCTGCCCGCCCGCTCGCGAACTGATGGTGCGGACCAGGAGATTGCCGTTATCCAGCAGGTAGCCGTAGCCCAGACGTTCCGGGTAGTACCACCGATGGCAGAGTTGGCCCTGCATGTCAATCAAATTTACGTAATGATCGCCGTTGGTGGTGAGCAGGGTGTAGCCTCGATAGCATTGCTGCGGAGAGTGGTAAATTAGCCCGCTCTTGTGGTGATTCGACCAGCCCATTTCTATCCTCCCACTGCCGGTATGGATTTCCCGCCCGCGGAAAACGAGACCCACGGCGACACTCTATGGTAAGCGGTCTATGGTATGAAGGCAGCGTACCGGTCCAGTATGGGCAGTACCGTGTCTCGCTCTTCCGACGGCAGGAAGAAAATCAGGCGGTCAACCCCGGCTTCTTCCATCCTGGGCACGATGTCCTCCCGGGGCGGCCCGAAAATGCAGAGGGATACGGGAATGGTGTTGGGGTCGCGGCCGGATTCCTCGGCCTGCTTCCGGAGGAGGACGATTTTCTCGGCCAGCACGCCCTCCTGGCCGGCGCCCCGGGCAATGGGCATCCAGCCGTCGCAGAACTCCACGACGCGGTCGAAGGTGGTGGGGCCGTCGCCGCCCATGAATATGGGTGGGTGGGGCTTTTGCACCGGCTTGGGGTAGGACCAGATTTTGTCAAAGTCCACAAACTCCCCGTGAAACTCGGCCTCCTCCTCCGTCCAGATGGCTTTCATGGCCAGGATGCGCTCCCGCAGTAACCGGAAGCGGCGGCGGAAGTTGGTGCCGTGGTTCTCCATTTCCTCGGAGTTCCAGCCGCCGCCAATGCCGAACAGGAAGCGGCCGTTGGAGAGCATATCGAGAGTGGCGATTTCCTTGGCGGTGATGATGGGGTCCCGCTCCACAACGAGGCAGATTCCGGTACCCAGCTTCAGGTTGGTGGTAACGGCGGCGGCGGCCCCCAGTGCCACAAAGGGGTCCATGGAGTGCCAGTATTCCCGGGGCAGGTCGGGGCCGCCGGGCCAGGGGCTGCGGCGGCTGGCCGGAATGTGGGTGTGCTCGGGCACCCACAGGGAGTCAAACCCCCGTTCCTCCAAAGCCACGGCCAGTTCCGCCGGCCGCATCGAGTAGTCGGTTACAAAGTTCAGGACACCGATATCCATTGGTTGCCTCCTCGAAGTCTGTCCACGAATAAGCACGAATTAGAAGAAGTTGCTGACGTTTTTGGCGGACAGGACGGTCTGGTCCAGCACGACCTTGCGGTACACAATCAGCCAGGAGTCGGCGGTCCGCCGGAGAACGTCCTCGCGGCTGCCCACGTAGAAGTCCTCCTCCCGTTCGCCGCGGGTGCGGTACATGATGAAGTTGGAATATACCTTCACCTCGTTGGGGTTGTCAGTTTCTTCCAGTTCCACGTTGGAAATGAAGTGGCGCGTGCGGGACGGGGGGTCTTCGGCCCAGGCCAGGCCGCTGTCCAGTCGCTCGATGCGCCGGAGCAGCGTGTCCCGGGTCTCGTCCATGACCGCCAGTTCGTGGGGCTCGGACAAATCCCGGCTTTCCTGCCGGGCCTCGTCCAGGGAAGCAATGGCCTTGCTGTTGGCGGGGTAGATGTTGCTGCGCATGGGCATCCAATACCGCAAATCGTCGGCCAGTAATTCAGCCCACTGGTGGAACTGCCGGTTGTCCAGCAGGCGAGCCTCCCGGTAAAGGAACTGTTCAACTTCACGGAGCAGGTCGTGCGTCATCTTCAGCCTTGCTTTCCCGGTTTTAAGTGTTTCACAAAGAGAGGCGGAGTTTCGCAGGTCACCATGTCTCACGTCCCATGTACGTGTACAACTCTTCTACCAGATAATCAATGCTATCTCGCTCGAGGTCCAATTCAACGGGAGAGATTTCATTTAGGCGACGCCCATCTCCAAGAGAGAACAAGAGCCATTTACGCCCGTTAGTGAACACGGCAAGGCCTTTGTCCATTTTAGGTTCGCCGTCTATGTATCTTTGTAGTTGCTGGATGTCCTTTTCCAAAATTGCTTGGCCGTATTCCCTGTTAGGAAGGCGGTCGGCACTGTATACCGACTTGGCTTCAATTATGATGGCAGGAATCGCTGTGCGATTAACAATCTCTTGGGCAGTGCTGTGGGCGAACAGAGCATAATCAGCTTTCTGTTTCTTACGTCCCCACTCTGGGTAGCATACTTTTGGGTCCTCCGTATCCCAGCCCAAAGCACGAATAATGGGGTCGATTAGAGCATAACGCGTCTGAGGCTCGCTTAGCGGTGGCTGTACGAATGTAAACCACTCTTCGTAGGTACTAAGAACCTTCGCAACCGCTGCTTTCAATGCTGCGGTGGGGGATTCCATGTCTGTCATCTCCGAATCAGTTGAACAAGGTCCTTGCTCTCACCCCCATCCTAGCCTTCCCCCATCAAGGGGGAAGGGATTGTAGCGGAAGGTGTTAAGCGGGCAAATTCGACCACGAATCCGCTGCCATCAATTCGGCCCAGCGGCGGTAGAACTGGCGGTGGTTGCTTTCGCTGAGCCGGTAGTCGCTGGCCCAGCCGCCCAGGTCGGGGCGGTATTGCTCGTGGCCCAGGCCCATCTGCATGTTCAGGTCGAAGCGTCGTGAGACCACGCCCCGGGAGGTGTGGGTACATTCCTGCCAATTGTCCATGTCGTCCTGCTCGAAGGTGCCGGAAGGTCCGAACCCGCGCAGGCCGTTGACCCTTAGCGCATCCTTTACTTTTGGCGGCGCCGCCTTGTCCACGAATATCCACGCCCAGATTTCAATTTCGCCCGGGCCCTTGGGGTGCCAGACGCGGAAGGAATGGGAGGTGGAGCGGATGATGGACAGGTTGGGGAAGACGGTGGCCACGATGGGGCTGACCTGCTCGGCGCGGGGGCCCAGCCGGTTGACGGTTTCGGGACGGGTTTCCTGCTCGTAGGCGATGAGGTCCTGCTGGGGGGCTTCGGCGATGTCGCCGCCGCCCAGGCAGATGACGCAGTGCCCCTGGCCGGGGGATAACAGAGTGCCGCCAGTGCTGGAGCGCAGGCGGAAGTCGCCCGCGAAACCGGCGCGGATGGCCGAGAGGTGGCTCCAGGAGACGTGGTAGGCGTCGCCGCCGAAGTTCTCGGCGGGCAGCTTCCAGTTGCAGGGCACCACCCACTTGTGGACGCCGCCGACCACCTCAACGCCGCCCTCTCGCCGGTCGAAAAAGCTGTCCAGGTACCAGGCCATCTCGCCCAGGTACTCCCGCAGGGGCGGCGCGTCGGCGTCAAAGGTGGCGAAAATCATGCCCCGGTAGCTGTCCAGTTGGGCCACCGGGATAAGGTTCCACTGGTCCAGGTCCAGCTCGCTGAAGTAGGCGTCCTGGAGATTGGGCACGGCCACCAGCTTGCCGTTGTTGGCAAAGGTCCAGCCGTGGTAGGCGCAGGTGATGGTGGCGGCGTTGCCGAAGTCGGCGCGGCACAGGCGGTTGCCCCGGTGGCGGCAAACGTTCAGGAAGGCATTGACGGCCCCGCCGCTATCGCGCATCACCAGCACCGGGTCTTCGCCCATGTAGGTGGTGAAGTAATCGCCGGGGTTGGGAATCTGGCTGTCGTGGCACAGGAACAGCCAGCAGCGGGCGAAAATGCGTTCCAGTTCCTGTTGGTAGATGTCCGGTTCAATGAAGATGCGGCGGCTCACCAGTCCCCGCTCCGAGTCCACCAGGCCCTGCATTTCGGCAACCATTTTTACCCCTCTATTTTATCCACGAATGGGCACGAATATTCACTAATTTTCTTCGGTTTGAAGCAAGCATTCATTCGTGCCCATTCGTGTGTATTCGTGGATAAACTCCCGTGCTACGTGGCGGTGTAGCCGCCGTCTATTACCAGTTCGCTGCCGGTGACGAAGGAGGACTCGTCGGAGGCCAGGTACAGGACGCCGTAGGCGATGTCCTCAGACTGGCCCACCCGGCCCAGGGGGATGCGGGACTCGCTCTGGCGCAGGACCTCGGGGTCGGCCTGGCGTTCGGCGGTCATGGGGGTGGCGACGGAGCCTGGATGAACGGAGTTGGCCCGGATGCCGTCGGCGGCGTACTGGATGGCGGTGGTCTTGGTCAGCAGGCGCACCGCGCCCTTGGAGGCGTTGTAGGCGGCAGTAACCGTGTCCTGGCCCACCAGCCCTGAAATGGAGGAAATGTTGATAATGGAACCGCCGCCGGCCCGTTTCATTTCCGGTATGGAGGCCAGGGTGCCCAGGAACACGCCCTTGCCGTTAACGTCCATTATCCGGTCCCACTCCTCGCCGCTGGAATCCTCCAGCTTGCCCCAGTTGCAGATGCCGGCGTTGTTGACCAGGATGTCCAGCTTGCCGTAGCGGTCAACGGCGGTCTGCACCGCTGCTTCCCATTCTTGCTGGCTGGTAACGTCCAGGTGGACGTAGGTGGCCTCGCAGCCGAGTTCGCGGATTTCGGCTTCCACCTGCTGTCCGAGGTCGTCAAGGATGTCGCCAAAGACAACGCTGGCGCCCTCGGCGGCAAACATGCGGGCCTCGCAGGCTCCCTGGCCCCGGGCGCCGCCGCTGATCAGGGCTACCTTACCTTCCAGTCGCATGGGTCTCCTCCACAGCGGGGGTGTTTGGTGATTGTGCCTTCACCCCCATCCTAACCTTCCCCCGTTTAAGGGGAAAGGACTATCTGAACATCCTCTAACCCTTCCCCATCAGGGGGAAAGGAATCCTTGAAAGAATGGATAGTATTTCCGCTCACCCTGAGCCTGTCGAAGGGCCGTCCGTTCAGGGTTCGACAGGCTCACCACGAGCGGACTCTCAGCTTAACCATCATTCCAATAGCGTTGGGCCACTAGATGGGCAATACCGGCTCGGTGGTTCCCTCCGGCAGTTCCACCTCGAAGGCGTTGAGCACAAAGGCGGTTTGGGCATAACCGCCCATCAGAGTCGTCAACTCCACCAGGTGCTGGGGGCCGAACTGGTCCAGGGCCGCCTGGAAAGTGGCCTGGCTGACCCGGTGGCTGGTGTAAAACTCGTTGACGTAGTTGATGACAGCCCGCTCGTCGTCGCCGATTTCGGGCAGAGGCTGCTTCTCCCGCAGGGCGTCTATGAGAGCGTCGCTGACCCCCTCGCGGCGGGCGGCCGGGGCGTGGGCGTTCCACACGTAAGGACAGTCCATGGCCCGGGCGGTGGCGATGATGGCCAGTTCAAGGATGCGGCGGGGGAAGGTGGTCTCGTAGCGCAGGTAGGCGGTCAATCCGGCGCGGCGGCGGGCCATTTCAGGGCTGTTGATGGTAATGGAACCGGGGCCGCCGGTGATGACGTCGCCGCCGGTTACTTCATCGTAAGCTTCCTGGAATTCTTCGGGTACCATGTCGCGGGTCACGTTGGGCAGTCGGGCCATGCTGAGCCTCCATTTGGTGAGGGTTGGGGAACTGGTGTTCATTCTTCACAGGTTCCAGTTCAGTTCTTCCCAAGCCGGCATGCCTGGTGCGCGGGTCCATTTTCGCAGACGGCGTACTAATCGCCTCGCCGGATCATATTTAAGCTCTCATAGCTGTAGTTCTGAACGGAGTGAAGAATCCGGAGTTCTATCGGGAAATAAACCTTCCTGCTGGCAAGAGTCTTTGGCAATCCCTGAACAAGTCAGGGTTAAGCCTGCGAAAGCCGGAATCTATGGTAAATGGGTAACAATACCGGCAATGGACTTGTGCATTCACCCCCATCCCGACCTTCCCGCCAAGGGCGGACGTTCCGCTCCTGTCGAGGGGAAAGGTACCTGTTTTGAGGATTCCTAAACGGGCAGGACCTTCTCGTCAATACCCTCCCTCAGCTCCACCTCAAAGGCGTTAAGCACGAAGGCAGTCTGGGCATAGCTGCCCATAAGCCCGGTCAACTCTACCAGGTGCTGGGGGCCGAACTGGTCCAAAGCGGCCTGGAAAGTTTCCGGGCTGACCCGGTGGGTGGTGTAGAACTCGTTGATGTAGTTGATTACGGCCCGTTCGTCGTCGCCAATGTCGGGCAGAGGCTGCTTGTCCCGCAGGGCGTCAATCAAGGCATCGCTGACTCCTTCGTTTCGGGCCGCCGTGACATGGTCGTTCCAGATGAAGGGACAGTCCATGGCCCGTGCGGTGGCGATGATGGTCAGTTCCAGGATGCGGCGCGGGAAAGTGGTCTCGTACCGCAGGTATGCCGTTAATCCGGCGCGGCGGCGGGCCATTTCGGGGCTGTAAATGTTCATGGAGCCGGGGCCGACGGTGATGACCTCGCCGGCGGTTACTTCATCGTAAGCTTCCAGGAATTCCTCGGGTACCATGTCTCGGGTTACATAGGGTAGTCGTGCCACGATAAACCTCCTGGCGTATTCGACGAGCTGGCCCAAGTATAACGGCTTTTGGGCCTTTGCTAAAGTGTTGAATTCGAGGATATATGGGTTCGATTGAGGTCGCTTGGGAAAGGATGGAGTGGGTAGCCACAAGGGCTGCCGCTAAGAAGTGCGATGCGGATTCGCCTTTCGCATCCCTTGGGAATGAAACGGTGTGTATTTTATGCGCGCCTTAACTTGGGGGTGAAAACTACCAGGGCCAGGGTGAGCGCCGCCCCGGCTGCGCCGATAATCATGGCCGAGGCCGGCGCTCCCCAAACGCCGGCCAGCCAGCCGGCGCCGGCGCCGCCAAAGGCATAGGCATAGATAGCCAGCACCCTCAGTCCCAGGACTCGGCCCCGGTACTCGGCCTGGGTCGTCCTGAGCATGGCCGTTAGCATCATCACCTGGGTCGAGGAAAAGGCCGCGCCCGTGACCAGCAGGATGGCCATGGACCAGAAGAAGGAGGTGGAAAGGGCGAAGACCAGCATACTGCCGTGCCACACCACCACCGACAGAATCATCAGCTTGCCGATGTGCCGGAGATTTCGGAAAGACGCCCAGGCGATGGACCCGCACAATGCACCGACGCCGAAGGATGCCGTCAACATGCCCAGGCCGTCGGGTCCGGTTTCCAGAACGTTGCCGGCGAAGATTGCCAGCAGCGCGGTATGAAAGGGCCAGCCGGTCAGATTGATAATGACGGCTATGGCCAGCGTCGCCCACAATATCTGCTGTCCCTTCACGTAGCGGAGGCCCTCCATCACCGTCCGCATGACGGAACCCCGCGGCTGCACCTCGGACACGCGGATGGGCCGGACGAAAAAGGCTCCCACGGAGCTGGAGAAATACAGCAGCGCCACCGCGGTATAGCCTCCCTCCGGCCCCCAGGTCTTGTACAGCAGGCCGCCGATGAAGGGGCCCAGGATGGTGGAGAGATTCTGGGCCATGCTGCTGAGGGCGGCCCCGTTGCTAATCTTGTCCGGCGGCAGAGTGTCGCCGATAAGCGCCTGGGCCGACGGCATTTGGAAGATACGCACCAGGCCGGCGCCCAGGGTTATGGCGAACAGGTGCCAGACTTCCAGCAGGCCGGTATGCATCAAGGCGAGAATGGACAGGCCCAGGCAGGTCATCACCATTTCGATGCCGGCCAGGAGACGGTGACGGGGCAGACGGTCCGCTATAGCGCCGGAAAACAGGGCCAGGAAGTTTAGACCCATCCGGGCCGATGCAATCAAGCCCACCAGGAACGGGTCCTGGGTGACCTCGAAGACATACCAGGCCAGCACCAGGGCCTCCATCTGGTTTCCCGTCTGGAACATCCAGACCGAAGACCAGACCAGGGCAAAGTTCCGCTGTCCCAGGATGGCTACCGGGTAGGCCGCCTGGCGGATGGTGTTGCTTAATTTCATTCAGGTTGAGGGCTTCCGCGCCAGGTTGTTACCGGCCGGGCGGTGTGCCGCCCCGCGGGGCGCGTCAGGAATAAGCAGGGGGCGTCAATCAAGGGGGTCTCCAATTAGGGGAGTCTTGAGTCAGCGGGGCAGCCGGTCAAAAGGAGAGCCGGACCGAGTGTTTCATACCTCGTCCGGCCCTATTTGTTAACTGGCAACCGCTGGGCGAATTGGAATCGGAAATTGTTATCAGAACCCAAGCCAACAGCCTAGACGTTTCGCAGCTTGGGGTCAAGCTTGTCCCGGAGCCAGTCTCCCAGCAGGTTCATGGAAAGCACGGTCAGGAGAATGGCCACGCCCGGGAAAAAGGAGACCCACCAGGCGTTGATAACCAGCGCCCGTCCGTCGGCCACCATCAGCCCCCAGGCCGGGTTGGGCGGCGGGATGCCCGCCCCCAGGAAGCTCAGGGATGCTTCCAGGATAATGACCACCCCCACTTCCAGGGTAGCCAGCACGATGATGGTGTTGACCACGTTGGGCAGCAGGTGCCTGACGATTATCCTGCTGGTGGACGCGCCCGATACCTGGGCCCGGGAAATAAAGTCCTGGGCCCGCAGGCTGAGCACTTCGCCCCGTACCAGGCGGGCATACCTGGTCCAGAGGGTGAGGGCGACCACGATAATCACGGTGAAATAGCTCGGCCCCATGGCCGCCGCCAGTATCAGCGCCAATAATATGGACGGAATCGAGATTTTGATGTCCACCGCCCGCATGATGATGTGGTCCCAGAGCCCGCCCCAGTAGCCGGCAACCAGGCCGAGGGCGGTCCCCACGATGCCGCCGCACACAATGGAGATAGCGGCAATCGTCAGGGAAATGCGGGCCCCGTAGATGATGCGGCTAAGCATGTCGCGGCCCAGCTTGTCCGTTCCCAGCGGGTTGTTCCAGCTGCCGCCCTCCATCCAGGCCGGCGGCTTCAGCCGTTCCAGCACGTTGCCCTTGGTAGGCTCGTGGGGGGCGACCTGGTTCGCAAATGTCGCCGGTATTACGAGCACGAAAAGCAGTATGAATATGGTCAGGAGGGGGAACTGCCGCGCCCAGCGCATGCCGCGAGTTACCCGCCCTTCTGATGAAGCTGCCGACGCTGGTGCGCTGTCTGCTAGGTTTGCCATGCTGCTGCTCCTGAAACGCGGTTGCGGAGCCCTCTTGTTGGTGTATCTAGTTGGTGTACCGGATGCGGGGGTCTAGGTAGGCGTACAGAATATCTACCAGCAGATTGCTGGCGATGTAAACGATACCAAAGAACAGCACCACGCTCTGTACCACCTGGAAGTCCCGGGCGCGCAGGGCATCAATAGCGAGGAGGCCGACACCGGGCCAGGCAAAGACCGTTTCAATAACTACGGAACCGGTAAGAAAGCCGCCCAGAATGAACCCGAAATAGGTAAGGGGCGCTATTGCCGCATTCCTGAGGCAGTGCTTCCAGATTACCTTCCAGTTGGGAATGCCCTTGATGCGGGCCAGCTTGACGTACTCGCTGTCCAGCACCTCCAGCATGGAGGAACGGGTAAGGCGCATCACCGCCGCCACCTGGAACCAGCCCAGCGCAAAGGCGGGCAATATCAGGCTGGTCCAGCCATCCCTGCCGGATGCCGGCAACCATTCCAGGGTAACGGCGAAAATCCAGATTAGGACTATGCCCACCCAGAAGGAGGGCGCCGCCTGCCCCAGCAATGCGACCACCTTGCCGGCGTAGTCAATTCCCGTGTCCTTCTTGACTGCCACCATCACCCCCAGGGGCAGGGCCAGCAGCGCCGCCACCACCAAAGCCAGGGCGGACAGTTCGAGGGTTGCGGGCAAGCGGGCGAAGATAAGGTCGCGGGTGGAGCGGCCAGGCCACTTTATTGACGTGCCGAAGTCGCCCCGGAGAACGTTGCCCACGTACACCAGGTATTGCATGTGCAGGGGCTTGTCCAGGCCCCACCGCTCGCTCATGATTTCAAAGTCCTGCACCGTGGCGTCCTCGGGCAGCAGCACGTCCATGGGGTTGCCGGAGATTCGCGCCAGGGAGAACACGATGATGCTCATGGCGAAGAGCGCCAGCAGAGCATGGAAAAGGCGGACGATGATGTAACGCTGCACTTCTTAACCTCGCGGACTTACCAGGACAGAGCCGATGTGAATTGCAGCCTCGTGGGGCCGAAAAAGCTATGCGCCTCAAACCGTGGCTATGTTCGCGGAATGAGGCGCACTCAATCCTGTAAGGGCTGGTCAGGGCTTTATGTGGGCCGATGCCTATTGCGGCACGGTTTCTATGTACTCCAGGTGGGTATAAAAGCCGCTGATGAAACCCGGGAAGACGTAGCTCTCGATGTAATTGGGATTGATGGCAATGTCCGGCGCAATGTCGAACATGGGCAGCGCACAGAAATTGTCATAGCAGAAGTCGCCCATCTCCCGCATGATGCGGGTGCGTTCAGTGGCATTGACTGTCATGTTCAGTTCTTCAATCTTGGAGTCCAGGAACGGGTCCACATAGGTTCGAACGGAGCCGCAGGTACAGAAGAGGGTTTCCAGGTGATATACCGTGTAGCTGTAGGTCGCGGTAGCGGAAATTGTGTTGTGGATGTCCCATGCCCTCCGCTGAGAACGAATCTTGCTGCCTTCAATATTGGCCAGAACGGGCTTCAAGCCGATGGCCTCAAAGTCCAGGGCTATTGCCTGGCCTATGTCAATGACTTCCGGCAGCGCCGGGTTGGAATCGAGGGCCAGCGTAAACTCGAAACCGTCGGGGTAGCCCGCTTCCGCCAACAACTGCCTGGCGGCCTCGGGGTCGTAGCCGTACATATCATCCCAGCGTTCTTCCCACTCCGGGTTGATGAGGCCGGGCCAGACCAACTCGTCCAGTTGGGTAAACTTCACGTATGAAGGTATTTGCACCTTGGCGCCTGGCAGCAATGCCTGGACGATGGCTTCCCGGTTCACCGCCTTGGCCATGGCCTGCCGGACTTCCTTCTTCAACATGGGATTGGTGGGGTCAATAACGTCGGGCTTAGTGTGGAAGTTGCCCCAGTAAGTCCAGTGGTGCTGGATTCCGGGGAACTGGCCGCTGACAAACTCGAATCCGCGGGACGTTACCTCATCGCGAATGGCCCGCTCAATAACCGCCAGGTGCACCTGCTCGGTCAACAGGGAGGCCAGCCTGGTCTGCGATTCGGCGATGGCGCGGAACTCCAACTGGTGGTACTCGGGGACCACCCGCCAATGTTCGTCCGAGACGTCGTACAGGACGTGGGAGCCCTCCACGCGCTCCACGTATTCCATGGGGCCCGTGCCTACAATTTTCTCGCCCATGCCCTCGTCGCCAACGGCGTCCCAGCGGGCCTTGCTTTCCATGGGAAGATTGCGGCGCTTGCCCAGGTTGAACAGAGCTTCGGGCAAAACGATGCCCAAGTGGATTATGACCTCATGGTCGTTGACTATTTCCACCACTTCCTCGGCGCGGGCCATGGTGGTGGCTTCGTCGTCGCCCCGGCTGGTACCCATAATCTTGCGCCAGGTGCTGGCCCCGCTGGGCGCGGCGGTGGGCTGCACCAGCAGCCACATGGAGTGCCTTACGTCCTCGGCGGTGAACTCGCCGTAGCCGTCCTGCCAGGGGACGTCCTCGCGGAGCTTGAAGGTCCAGTCTTTGCCGTTGTCGGCGATGGACCACTCGGTGGCCAGTTCAGCGGTGTAGCCGCCCGTCTCGTTGTCCACGCCAACCAGGTATTCCAGCACCGGCCACTTGTCCAGGAAGCCGCCGATGTTCACCTTGTAGGAGTAGTTGGAATCCCAAGACTGGCCGCCAACGGCGACAGCAACCTTCTCCAGCCTCTCGGAAACGGCCTTGGCCTCCACCACCTGAACGGTTATAGGCGTGGGAATTACCACTTTTTCAACCACCCGTTCCGTTGCCACTTCCTTCAAGACCTGTTTCTCGATGGTCACCTCGACCGGAACTTCTTTGACTACCTCTTTAATGACCTCAACCGGCACTTCCTTTTCCACTTCCCTGGTAGTCTCTACCTCGACCGGCACCTCTCTCACCACTTCAACATCCACCACCTGGGGAGCGGCGGAGCCGCAACCGACTAACAGAAGAAGCGATAATGCCAAGGAAAAACTCAGCAGAAACCTGGCGTTACCAATCAGTCTCTTGAACACAAAGCACCTCCGACGGAAAGGCTGAAAAGGGTTGCAAACCGGGAATAAATAAAGGTTGGTTGGCTATTCTTGGCTGGATATAGAACTGAATCGAAGCAAGGGGCGCATTTGCGTTGGCTTTGGGGTTCCTACGCCCGGGGGAGTCCCGCCTGTAGTTTCGCAGAGTATAGGTTTCACCTAGCTGGTTGTCAAACCGAACCGAAGGCCGTCCGGGGCAATTGCGTTATGAATTCGTCCAAAGGACGCAAGGGAAGGTCGCGTCACTTTGAGCTTGCCGAAAGGTCTAGAGTCCTCCTGCCCAGTCGCGGTAGGGGAGCCAATACAAGCTTGCTGAGTAAGAGTTTAGATGCTTCGGCGCAGTCTATCCTGAGCTTGACGAAAAACTCAGCATGACATCTTTACATAATATGATTGCCCTGGAGCGGCCCGCTGCGCGCCGTATCTCATCGGTCCTGCCCGGAGCGCGAGCCAATGCAAACGCCTGGGACTCAGTTCAAGGTCCCAGGCGTTTGCTCTCGCTTTTGCAGTTCAGAGTTAAGGGAGGCAGTACCCCCTCAGAACCGTTGTTCCTGCGTGGGTGGGAACTTGGATGCTTCGGAGTCGAGATGCCCTCCTTCGGGGGAATGACGGACTTTGGAGTCGTACCTTCTTTCAGTTCTGAGCAGTTGCTTTACGCCAGGTGAGCGGCCTCCCGTAGCCCGGTGCCGGACACGGCAGACGCGGCCCTACCCCGTAGGCCAGTCCCCGATTGGACAGTTCGTAGCTAGAGGTCTTCCTCCGGGGTGACTTGCAGCGTGATGTTGTAGCCGTCGGGATAAGTGGTAGTGTGTCCCTTGCCGGTCAGGTCCTCGATGAGCCGTACGTCGCCGGGGTTGAAGGTGTGGGACGTGCCGTCGCTCAGGCCGATGATGGTGCGGCCCACGACGCCAATCTGCCAGCGCCGCCGCGGGGCGGGATGGTAGTCCGAGAAGTGCCCCGGTTCCCGCTGGGATACACTGAAATTCATGCGCGCGCCGTCGAGCCTGATTCCCTTGATGGCATCCTCCGACATTTCCTCGATATGAGTCTCGCCATCGTCGCCGGTGTACATCCTGTAAACGCCCATCTTTGGCCTCCTGTATTTTGCGGTTCTTTGTTCTTGACCCGTGTACGAAATTCCAGCACAGCTTGGTAAGCATATTTCCCAAGCTGTGCCCCCGGAAGTGTAGCACAGGGTTACCGGCGGTCAAACTGGCGCAGGTACGCGGACTCCAACTGTCGGGCCAGGTCCTCGTCCATGCCGGGCAGGTCTGAGCAGGCGGCGGATTCCTCAACCTCGGCTACGGCCTTGAAACCTGGCGCGACAGTGGAAATGTCCTGGTTGTCCAGGCAAAAGCGGAGAGCCGCCTGGGACAAGGTGGAGTATCGGCCCTGCAGCAGGTCGGACAGGGTGGCGGCCCTACGGTGGTCGCGCGCCACCTCGGTGTCGGGCGCCGTCTCCCGGTCAAGCCGGTCGGTAAGGGAGCCGGCGGCATGGGCTCGGATTCCGATGACGCCCAGGTCGTTGGCGCGGGCCACCGGCAACGACTGTCCCTGGTTGATGTCATCGAAGTCGCAGGGCGGCTCGCCGGCGGCAGTCCGGTTGAGCAGGTTGAAGAGAACCTGGGCCGTGTCGAATGTTCCGCTTTCCATTATTTCATGCATAGCTGTAGGGTCCCCGTCCCAGGCGGTAATGCCGATGAACCTGGCCTTGCCCTGGCGGACGACTTCCTGCATGGCTTGCCCCAGGGAGAGGCAATCTTCCTTGTCCAGCAGCAGGGCGTAGCGCGGGGGCGGTCCCGCCGCGGCCATGTAGGCGCCTCGCTGGGCGCCGACCTGGTGGTGGACCTGGAGAATGTCAACATGGTCAACGCCCAGTCTCTTCAGGCTGCCTTCTACGGAATTCTTGACGGCAGCCGCCATGGATTCAACGCTGGCACGGTTCTCCTCTTCCTGCAGCCGTACCTTGGTGGCGATGATGGCTTCATCCCGTCTTCCCCGGAGTCCCTTGCCCAGGTTTTCTTCCGACTTGCCCCCGCCGTACATGGGTGAGGTATCGAAAAAGTTGATGCCCAGGTCCAGGGCTCTCCTTACCGCCAGAATGCACTCTTCGTCGGTGGTCGGGCCCCATACGTGCCCAATGCCGGCGCCGCCGAAACCCACCTCCGAGACTTGCAGGCCCGTGCGGCCCAGTCGTCTGTATTTCAAGCTTCCCCCTTTTCTGTTGTCCGTTCAGAGTTTTCTTCGTGCCGGACAGCCAATCGGCCTATTCAGCATTTATGATGGCCATAGATGTCTGCGAGGCTGGACACAAGAGAAGGCGCTTGCCGGTAAGCAAGCGCCGGTTGTTCCGTTCCAATATGGTCTTCCGTTTCAAGCGGCCGTCCGAGTCCAACGGCCTCCCACTTGAAACTGTGAAAGCTGCCTACATTCCCAGGTCTGACGCTGACGAGCGCATGGACTTCAGGTAGTCCACGCTGGAGGTCTGGAGCAGGGTCCCCACGTTGCCGTGGAAGTACTGCACTCCCATGCCCAGAAACTTGGGCACCAGGTTGTCCGGGCAACTGACGCCGGCGATGCGCCCCGCGTCGCGGATAATCTTCACGCCCTTTTCCATCTGCGCCTGAACTTCCGGGTGGGTCTGCTGCCCGGGGTAGCCCATAGACTGGGACAAGTCGCCCGAGCCGATGAAATAGACGTCAACCCCTGGGACGGTCACCAGTTCTTCCAGGTTGTTGATTGCCTCCACCTCTTCCAGCATAAGGCAGACCAGGGTGTTGCGGTTGGCATCCTTTACATAATCCGACGTGGAGCCTGAGAAACCGTAGCCGGCTGGCCGGCTGCGGCTGAAAATGCCGCGGTGCCCGTCGGGGTAGTATTTGACTGCATCCACCGCCGCCCTGGCTTCTTCGGCCGTATTTACGTGGGGAACCTGCACGCCCCACGCTCCCCGGTCCAGGAAGGGAGCGATAATTTCCGGCTTGTTGCCCACGGGACGGACGATGGGAGCAATGCCGCTGAGTTCGGCGGCGCGCACCATGTCCTCCGAGTTGTCCACCGTAATGGAGCCGTGCTCGTTGTCAATGAGCACCCAGTCGAAGCCCAGGCAGCCCAGCATTTCGACCACCGGGGGAGAGGGAAAGGTAATCATCACGCCGAAGACTGCCTTACCGGACTCCAGCTTCTGTTTGAGGGTGTTTTCCTGCATGTCAGCTCCTCTCTGCGGCCCGCCGGGTGTCGCCCGTGGCGTCCTCGTCGTTGAAGGTGATGCGGCTGGATTGGTAGGAATCCGGGATCCGGTACATACCCACCACGAAACGGCGGAGCAGGGCCCCGGCGACTATCCCCGCCACCGTCGAGATGGCGCCGGCGGTAGCCCCGGCCAGGGCTGCCAACTGCTTGGTTTCCATGGCCTGCCCGTCAACGCTGTCCATCTGAATAATGGCGAAGAAAACGCCCAGGGTAATCCCCACTACCAGCGAAACCGCGGCTCCGGTTATAAGGCCCCGGTACTTGGTCCACAGGCTTTCGTTGTGATGCCAGAAGAGGGACTCTGAGACCACCACAATGGCCGCCCCCGCCAGAAGGCCGATAACGGCCCAACCGACCGCTTCGCCCATGAGAACCGGCGGCAGGTGCCGGGGGTTGGGTTCGATGTAAAGCCAGAGGAGACTGAGCCTAGCGGCAAGGGGTACCACTGCGATACACAAGGCCACGGCGGCGACTACCAGCACACCAGACAATAATCTATTGCTGTTCAATTTGCCTTCCCGTTTTGCCCTGGCGGCACTGCGTTAAAGCACTATAGAGGCTGTTTCGAAGTTGAGCCGAAACTGCAACCGGCTGCCGCGGGACAACACAATTAGAATAGGGAACCGAGATTACGAAAATCATATTATGAATAATAAGCTGGGTCAATTATCCCAAGGCACAATAATTGCCAATTTTGCCGGGACTTGTCTCGGTAATGTCTTGGTATTGCCTATGTAGCGACCTGCCTGAGCCCTTTGCCGGGGGACTTCGCGGCGGCGGACCGCTTGGTGTAGGCCGGCTTTAGCGGGCTCTTAATCTTTAGGCTCTTAATCTTTAGCAGGCTCTTAATACGGTATTGACATACATTCGGTAACTCTATATATTCCTCAGAATTGTGGCGCCGACTAGCAGGGTGCGGTGGCGCCATTCTCTTTGTGCTAAACCGGGCACTGTTGATTGGAATTTTCGTGCGCAGGAGGTGAGTTGCCTATCGGAACTTTGAATTGGACTAGTCCTTTGCCAGCGTAATCGCTGGAATCCGGACTAAGGTGAAACTGCTCAATGATCTGGAGGATTAACGATATGCCCAACCACTGGTTTAGGAATCCCCGGGCGCTGGTAATCACACCAATACTGGCGATTCTGGCTTTGGCCGCCGTGGCTTGCGGCGCCGCCGCCACCGCCACTCCCGCGCCCACCCCGGTACCCACCGCTGCTGCCGAAGCAATGGCTGAGCCCAGCGAAGCCATGGCCGAGCCGACTGCGGCTCCCGCGCAAGCAGAAGAGCCTTCATCCGAAATGATGCAAGAGCCTGAAATGATGGAAGCGAGCGACGTTGTGCCTATTCCCGACCACGTTGCCGACTTCTATGGCGAGGTAGTGTCAGGGGGCACCCTCCGTATCAATTATGAAGACCCCCTTGAACACGCGAATGCCTGGGGCGCTGGCTCCGGCGTAACCGACCGGTATCGCATGCCCACGGGCGCGCTGCTGGTAATGGAAAACCCCTACGACTCCGGCGCGCCCATCATTCCCGACCTGGCCCAGAGCTGGGAACTGAGCGAAGGGCTGGACGCCATTACTTTTAATCTTCGTCACGGCGTAACCTGGCACAATGGTGAGCCCCTGAGCTGCGAAGATGTTAGATTCTCCTTCGATACCATGAAGACCGGCGAGGGTATTACCGCCAGCTACATGCAGAGCCGCCTGGCCAACGTGCAGGAAGGCGCTGCCGGCTTTAGCTGCACGGACGACAATACTTTCCAGATGAACTTCTCCGGTCCCAGCGGCGAGTCCGTCTTGCTGCTCCCCCTCTCCAACCGCCGCGCCCAGATTTTCAACAAGGCCTGGTTTGAGGCCGGTGGCGAAGAGGCCATGTTCCAGGACGTTTCCGTCGGCCTGGGTCCCTTCATGTGGAGGGAAGGTCAGTCCGTTGGCATCGACACCCAGTATTTCGACAAGAACCCCAATTACTACTTTTCCGGTCTTCCCTACGTGGACGAACTGGTAATCAACGGTATTCTTGACGAATCCACCCAGCAGGCCACCCAGTTGGCCCACCAGACCGACTGGCACTGGGTTCGAAACTGGGGACAGTACCAGTCCTACGTGGACCACGACCAGATTGTGACCGTGATTCGGGCCACCCGCGGCAACTTCCGCCTGTGGATCAATAACCGCAACGCTCCCTTCGACAACGTCAAGGTTCGGCAGGCCGTGGTAATGGCCATTGACCGAAATGCCGGTATCCTGGTGCTGCAGGACGGCCACGGCGCCGCCGGCGGCTTCGGTTATGCTCCCGGCAGCCCTTGGGAGCTTTCCATGGAGCAGCGCTGCTCGGTACCCGGCTGGTGCGTCTCCGATGATATGGAAGCGACCCGCGCCGAGGCCAGGGCAATACTTGAAGGCGAAAATTTCGACTTTGAAAAGAGCTACCTGTTCACGGTGGAATCGGACGCCCAGGTACAGGCAAGGGCGACCTTCCTGCAGGAGCAGCTCCGCCTGGTCGGCATCAAGACCGACTTTGACCTGGTGGAGACTATTGCCTACCGTACTCTGGAGTCGGAAGGCACCTGGGGCGACCTGAAGCCCGGCAACGACACGGTTACGGCAGACGACCCCAATGCCGGTGTCGCAGCTTACCTGCGCTGTGACTCGGAAGGCAACGACTGGACGCCTCCCTCGACTAACTGCGATGACAACATCGTAGCGTTGCTGGACCAGGCCCAGACGGAACTGGACCCGGCTGCCCGGCTGGATCTGGCTCACCAGATTGAACTCGCAGCCATGCAGCAGTACAGCTCCTTCCCGGTTTACTGGGAACAGGAAGCCGTCTCCTTCTGGCCTGAGGTCAACGGTTACTCCCACTTCCCGGCGCCCAACGGTTCTTTCCTCAAGTTCATGCACCTGTGGATTGACCCGGCGGACAAGGACAACACTGGAAATGCCGGCCAGACATCCGGCGTGCCTGGTGGAGCCTAGAAGCTCGGACGCCAGTGAAAATTTCATAGGACCCATTTAGCAAAGAGGGCCACCCATTGTACAAATGGGTGGCCCCCTGTTGATGTTCTCCGGTCACGGTTTGTCCCGGCTTATGCAACGGTATCGGAAATCGCAATAATTTTCGCTTTTAGTTATCCGGTTTTGGGAATATTTCCTTCAATATGGCAAAAAGCCTTGCTATAAGGGACAATTCGCATATAATTTCGTGAAACTGGACTTGCAAGTATGTCGTATAATTCGGCAACGCGGTAGCTCGACAATAGGGCCGCCGGAATCTTTCAAGTTTGGCCGGGGTCTTTCAAGTACGCTGGGGCCTCTAAGTTTGCGCCGGGGCCTCCAAGTTTGATAGAAGCTGCTTCCCTTAAAGTTTGGGAGAGGTGTTATCGGAATGAGAACCTACCTTACTAAACGTTTACTTCTGTTTATACCGACGGCGTTCGGGGTATCGGTGTTCATCTTCATAATGCTGCACACCATTCCCGGAGACTACGCGACCGCCCTCCTGCTGGGCGGTGAACCCGGAGAGGCGTACGACGCCAGTTCGGAGCAGTTCGAAAAAATAAGGGAACAGTTGGGCTTGCAGGGCTCGCTGCCCCAGCAGTATGCCAGGTGGCTGGGCAACTTCTTCCAGGGAGACTTCGGCATTTCCTGGACCAACCGCAAACCGGTTTGGGACCGGATGGCGCCCAGGATCTTCCTGAGTTTTGAGTTAGGTGTTCTGGCCGTGAGCATCGCCATGTTCATGGGCACCATCGGCGGGGTGCTTTCCGCCGTGCGCCAGGACACGTGGGTTGACTATCTCTTGCGAGGCTCCAGCATGACCTTGCAGGCCATGCCGGGCTTCTGGCTGGCCCTGATGGTCATTGCCGGCCTGGTGGCCATCTGGGGGTGGAAACCGCCCATTGAGTACCGCCACCTGTGGGACGACCCGGTGCGGAACTTGTCGGTGCTGCTCCTGCCCGCCTTCCTGGTGGGGCTGAGAAGCTCGGCGGAAATTTTGAGAATGACCAGGTCGTCGGTCCTGGAGGTGCTGCGGGAAGACTACGTCAGGACCGCAGAATCCAAGGGCCTTTACCGGTCTCGGATCCTGGCGCAGCACGTGCTGCGCAATGCCCTGCTGCCGGTTACCACCCTGGCCGGGTTTGAGGTGGTGTTCCTGATGAGCGGCCAGGTCATCATCGAGCAGGTATTTAACCTTCACGGCATAGGCAAGCTGTTCATCCAGGGCGTTGCGGCCCGGGACTACCCGGTGGTGCAGGCCATTGTGATGTTCATTGCCCTGGTAGTTCTGCTGGCAAATCTGGTAGTTGATGTAATGTACGCGTGGCTGGACCCAAGAATCCGCTACGAGTAAGGAAGTGGTTACCGGGCGCTCCGGCGCCCGGAGGTCTAGTCTCACGTTGACAGAGGAAATGCTATGACTACTCAGGATGAAACGACCGCGGCGGAAAGAGTACGAGAAAACCTGATGATGGCGGAGCCTCCCCGGAGGCCAGGGCTTTTCAAATACTCGCTGTATTACTTCCGCCACAAGCTGCTGGGCACCGTTGGGTTGGTCATCGTCGTTGTGATGGTTTTGATTGCCTTGTTCGCCGACTTGCTTGCCCCCTTTGCCTATCAGCAGCAAAATTACGAAGATGTGCTGGCGGCTCCCAACCTTACCTATTTGTTCGGCACCGATAACTTCGGACGGGATATCTTCTCCCGCATTGTTCACGGCGCGAGAATATCCATGCTGGTGGGCTTCCTGTCTGTGATTGTCGGCACGGGCATTGGCGCCGTGATCGGGCTGGTTTCCGGCTTCTTCATGGGCAAGGTTGACGCGGTGGTGCAGCGGCTGGTGGACATGTGGATGTCCTTCCCGGACCTGATCCTGGCGCTGACCATTGTGGCGGTATTTGGCAATACCCTGCCCAACGTGATCTTGGCCATCGCGGCGACCATCTTGCCCCGCGGCGTCAGGATTATCCGGTCGGCTACCATTTCCATCCGCGAAATGGACTACACCATGGCGGCGCGCTCCATCGGCGCTTCGGACCTGCGGACCATGCTACGCCACATCATGCCGAATACGGTGGCGCCCTTCCTGATAATCATGTCCTCCATGTTCGGTACGGCGATCTTGACCGAAGCGGGTCTCAGCTATCTCGGCCTGGGCATTTCCGAGCCCACCCCATCCTGGGGCCGGATGCTCACCGGACAGGCGGCCCAGTACGCGCCGCGGGCTCCGTGGATTATCGCTTTCCCCGGTATTTTCATAACACTGACCGTGATGGGCTTCGCTTTCTTTGGCGACGCTCTCCGCGACTTGTTTGACCCGAGGCAGCGGGGCCGCTAGTCCATTGCTTGCAGCCCTTGCCAGGTTCGTTAATGAGGCGCTCTCCCCCTGGTTTGGGGGAGAGCGTTTTTGATACTTAGTGTTATTTATCGCATAACCTCTCGGGTTATACCATCGCTGGTACCAATCCACTATAATTGCCCCGCTATTCAATTTGACCGGTTTTGGAGGAACAGGTGCGAAGCATAGACATCCACGCCCACGTCACGCCCCAGTCCTACATCAGCGCCATGAAGGAAGGACGGGTCTGGCATGGTCTTGAGCCGGAACCCCTGGACATTGAGCCCCAGCTGGAATGGACGCCCGACCAACGTATTCAGGACATGAACTCGTTGGGAGTAGATGTTCAGGTGGCATCCACCGGCGCCCAGTTTTACTACTATGGCCGCGATGCCCAGGTTGTCGCCGCCATGCACCGGGAGTGCAACGACGAAGTCCATCAGATGACCATTGACTACCCGGAGCGCTTTCGGGGTTTTGCCCAGATTCCCATGCAGGACGTGGACCTGGCGATTGCCGAGCTTGACCGGTGCGTGAACGGGCTGGGAATGCTGGGTGCCATGATTGACGACAAGGTCAACGGAAAGACCTTTGACGAGCCCGAGTTCCTGCCCCTGTGGAAGGCGGCGGAGCAAATGGGCGCCGTCATATTCATTCACCAGGGCGGCGGCACCCTGGTACGGCCCCGCAGCAACAACTATCACCTGCCCAACACCATCGGCAATCTGGTGGACCGGGCGGTGACCTTCGCGTCCTTCGTCATGGGCGGCGTGATGGACGCCTGTCCCGACTTGAAAATATGCCTGGCCCACGGCGGAGGCTATGCCTGCTACGGTGCGGGACGCATGGACCGGAGTTGGGACGTGGGCAGGCTGCCCCAGATTCCCCAGCCGCCCAGCGCCTACCTGAGCCGCTTCTATTACGACTGTCTGACCCACAGCGAGACGGCGTTGCGGATGCTAATAGACATGGCCGGGATAGACAAGGTTGTGTTCGGGACCGACTGGCCCTTTGACATGCAGATTGACTGGCCCGTGTCCTGGGTACTGGGGCTCAAGAGCCTGACCCAGGAGGAGAAGGAGGCCATTCTCTGGAAGAACATGGAGAAGCTGCTGGGCGTGGAATAACAGCCCGCAGCGCCTGAGACTTTAGGGCGTGTCGTCAAATGCACCGTCATTCCTGCGAAGGCAGGAATCTTAACTACTGCCGGTCGAGGTTCCCGCCTTCGCGGGAACGACGAAAGGGGACGCTAGGAAGCCC
>DAOUIY010000048.1:0-13891 GCA_034423215.1 Dehalococcoidia bacterium | reverse complement strand
GGGCTTCCTAGCGTCCCTTTTCGTCGTTCCCGCGAAGGCGGGAACCTCGACCGGCAGTAGTTAAGATTCCTGCCTTCGCAGGAATGACGGTGCATTTGACGACACGCCCTAGGGCGTCCGGTCAATCCTGCAGCCAGCATTGTACGACATCAGGCCAGAGGAATGGCCATTCCTGTAATGCAACCGGAAGTCCGTGCAGCGGGAAACCGTTACCTGGCATGGCGGGCTGCCATGGAAACATGGCGGGAACAAAAGTGTAGACACCGAGAGGTGTCGTCAAATTGAAGATAGAAGTCTCCGAGTGTCCCATTTCGTCGTTCCCGCGAAGGCGGGAACCTCAAAGGGCTGGGCCTCAGATTCCTGCCTTTGCAGGAATGACGATTTAGTGCATTGGCCTTCAATTCAAACAATTGACCCACTATAGTGAAATCCTGGAGAAAAACGCTTACATTTTGCTGTCCCAGTAGTCATACTGCTGTCATGTCGGTCCAGATTACAAACGGATTCAGCCCGCACCTGATGGGCGGGCCGTGTTGAAGAAGCGGGGGCAAGATATCCTGAAATTTCCGGGGCTTTTCAGATTTATGGCAACTGCGGCGGCACGGCATAGGGCTGGAGGCCTGCTATAGCAGGCTATCGTTATTGAAATGATGGCTGATACACTAACAGTGCAACATATTTGAACTGAAGGGTAGAGTTTCCGCTCACCCTGAGCCTGTCGAAGAGCCGCCCGTTCGTTGTTCGACAGGCCCACCATGAGCGGACTCCCGTGTCTATCCATAAACGCAAAGTGGCCGGGCCACCAGGGGATGTCTCAAATGCAACGTCATTCCTGCGAAGGCAGGAATCTCGACTCCGGCCCATCGAGGTTCCCGCCTTCGCGGGAACGACGGGTTGGGCCGACACAGACTTCCGCGCGGGATGGACGGGTTG
Organism: Dehalococcoidia bacterium; assembly: GCA_034423215.1. Classification (GTDB taxonomy): domain Bacteria; phylum Chloroflexota; class Dehalococcoidia; order Lucifugimonadales; family UBA3495; genus Bin22. The sequence continues at coordinate 12,958 of DAOUIY010000048.1, read as the reverse complement.
GGCCGGTCCAATCATCAGTTCAAATGAGTTGAACCACTCGGGGCTTGAAGCCATATCCGCCAGCCGCAAGTGACTCAATGCGCCCCGCCATAGTTTTAGTCCGGTAAACCGGGCGCCGGCGTTTACCGCTATCGGTAATCCAGGGGGAACACCCTTTGCCTCCACTTTCCAATATTCCCGCGCTGGCAGTCCTGCAAAGCCCGGATTTCCGCCTGATGTGGGCGGCCCGGTGGATTCACGAGATTTCCCGGCGCATGGAATTGCTGGTCCTGGGATACCTCATCTACCAACTCACCGACTCGGCCTTTCAGGTGGGACTTATTTCCACCTTTCTCAACGGCCCCCGGCCTCCCCTGTCCCTGGTGGCCGGAATGCTGGCAGACCGGCTGGACCGCTGGCGCATCCTGGCCAGCATTCACGTTTTCTACCTGCTGATTGCTTCAGGGCTGCTGACCCTTCTGCTTCTGGACCTGATTCAGCCCTGGTTCGTTTTTCTTGCCATCCTGTGCCAGGGCACGGCAAAAGTGTTGGACGACCCCACCCGCAGGGCTGCCCTCTTCGACCTGGCGGGACAGGACCGCATCGCCCACGCCATGTCACTGGAGACAATGACCAACAACGGGGGCAAGATACTGGGCCCCATTGCGGGCGGCCTGCTGATAGCCTTCTATGGATTCACCGGGGCCTACATGGCGCTGGTGACACTGGACCTTATCGCCGCCGCGCTCATGTTCAAACTGCGCCTGCCGAAGGGGGCAACGGTGGTGGGCCGCGACCGGCAGTTCTGGCAGGGAATCAGGTCGGGCATCGGCCACTCCTTCTCCAACAAATTCGTGCTGGGAGTGCTTACTATTTCGCTGATTATGAACGGCATGGTGCTGCCGCTCCAGTACTTTATTCCGGTGATAGCCACCGACGTACTGAAGGTGGGCCCGGCGCTGGGAGGGGTAATAGGCTCGGCGGACGGAATCGGCACGTTGATGGGAGCCATCATCCTCAGTTCCCGGCCGAACTATTCTTACTACGGGCGCTATTTTGCCATCGGGGCCATGATAGTGGCCGTAGGAGTGGCCGCCGTGGCCTGGTCGCCGTGGTTCCTGGTCTCCTTCCTGCTGCTGTTCTGTGGCGGAGTGGGTCAGGCGGGATTCAGCACCATGCAGAGTACGATACTGCTGCTCTCCTCCCCGGCGGAAATGCGGGGGCGGATAATGGGGTCCCAGGGGCTGGTGAACGGCCTGGGGCACCTGGTGGGAGGCGTGGAAATCGGGGCAATTGCCCAGGCCTTCAGCATATCGGTAGCCATCGGATTCAACGCCGGGTTGGGGCTGCTGCTAATGATTCCGGTGGCGTTGATTACGCCCCTGGTGCGGAGGCCGGTAGTAGCCTACGGCGCGCAGGCCCCCGCCGGGACGGCCTAAGCCCTGTCGTCAATTGCACCGTCATTCCTGCGAAGGCAGGAATCTGAACTACAGCCAGTCGAGGTTCCCGCCTGCGCGGGAACGACGAAAAGGGCCGCTCGGAATCTCCCAATTTCAACTTGACGACAGGCCATAAACTATAGCCAGAGTAGGATAGGCATTTTGCCTCGGCAAGGTCTGGTCTGGGTTAGGCTGCACTCCCCCCGGCCCCTCTCCCTGAGGGAGAGGGGAGATGGAAATATGCGCGTTTCCCCTTGGTTCGGTTCAGCGCGGCATGTTTCGTTCAATCCAGTTCCGCTCTTCTTCGTCATCGTCGAAGTAGATGAAGCGGTGGAAGAGTTTGGGCTGCTCGCGGGTCTTCCGCAAGTCCTTGCGCTGGGCGCGGGTGCCGGGAACGTCGGCCACCAGGGTTTGGGGGTCCATCACCACCCCATATTCTGAGCGGGCGGACTCCAGGGTTACAAAACCGCCCCGCACGTCCTTCTCTACCAGGGGGATTTCCCGTTCCAGGGGATCGCCCCAGCCGCCCCCGCCGGCGGTGTAGATTCTCACCATATCCCCCGCCTGCCAAAGGTTATCGTCGGAGAAGGGCCGAACGTCCCTTTCGCCGCTGTCCCCCGGGTTGAGCAACACCCGGGACGTGCCGCCGGCCTTGCCGCCGGCGACGCCCCAAGCGGGAAACCGGTTGTTTTCCACCCGCAGGCCAAAGGTTCCCTCCGGGGCCAGAAGCCTCACGTCCCGGATAATCCCGCAGCCTCCCCGGTACTTGCCGGGCCCGCCCGAATCGGGGTTAATGGCATACCGCTCCATTCGCAGCGGGTATTCCATATCCATAAATTCGGCCGGGTAGTTTTCGTTGTGGCGGCTGTAAACGGCGTCAATGCCATCGGCCCGGGGGCGGGCGCCATGCCCCACGGCGATACCGTCGGTGCACAGCAACCACTCGCCCGTGTGGGCGTCCTTCATGCGCCAGTAGGCGATGACGTACACGGCCATGGCGGCCATGGCGTCTCCCCCGTTGGCCCGGGCCACCACCGCGCGAACGGCGTTCTTTAACTTGGTAAAGGTGTGAGCCCGGCAGCCCAGCGCCGCCGGCCATTGGGGCTGCAGGATGCTGCCAGGCCGCAACTTCACCTCGTCCACCGCCGCCAGCAGGCCCTGGTTCATGGTCAGGGAAGGGTCATACTGGTGAAAGTGCTGCCCGAAGTAAGCGCCGAGGGCGCCGTCGCTGGAAATGAAGTTAATGGAACCCGGCGTCTGGTCGTCGCTGGCGGTGGCGTCCAGGGTAATCCTGTCGCCCGTCCTGTCCAGTTCCAGGTGGAAGGAATGCCACGCATCGCCCACACCGTCGTTGTCCAGGTAGTCGCGGGTGGCATAGCTGCCCGGGGGAATCAACTCCAGGGTCTTGGCGCGGACGAATTGCGCCGTTTCGGCCTGGTCCCGGGCTATGGCGGCCAGGGTTGTTTCCTTGCCAAAGCGGTCAAAAATCTCCAGGACCCTTTCCTCGGCTCGCTGGGCCGCCGCCATGAGGGCCCGGGTATCGCCTTCCAGCAGTTCCGGGTACCGGGAGTTTCGCAGGATTATGCGGTAGGCCTCATCGTTCAGCCGGCCCCGGTCAACGATGCGGATGGGCGGGACCAGGGTGCCGTCATGGAAGATTTCGGTATTGGCCGGGCCGATGCTGCCGGGCCGGGAGCCGCCCAGGTCCCAGAAGTGGGCAAAGGAGTGGCAATAGGCCACCAGTTCATCCTGGAAGAAAACGGGCGTGATGAATACCATGTCGGGCGTATGGGTAATGCTGCCCCTGGAGATGTAGGGGTCGTTGTACCAGTACACATCCCCCTTGTTCATGGTTTCCGGCGGGTAGCAGTCCCAGACACAACCCAAGATGTCGCTGCCCATGGTCTCGCCGTAGATTTCCTCTCCCTTGCGGTCAAGGAAACTGACGGTGTAGTCCTTCTTTTCCCGGATAAAGGCCGACATGGCGGTGCGCTCGATTATCAACTCGCACTCCAGCCGGGCAGAGCGAAGCGAGCCGCGAACCAGTTGAAGGGTGATGGGATCAACGGAAGGCAGTTGAGCGTTGGGTTCGCTGCCGGCAGAGGCTGTTGACATACTGAGCTATCTCCCTGGCTGAATGGGTCGGATGATGCAATTGCCGTAGTGGTCTATCCGGGCCCGCCAGCCCGGGTCAATGACGACCGTGGAATCCACGTTTTCCAGGATGGCGGGGCCCTCTATGGTCGAGTCCGGCGCCAGCCTGGCCCGGTCGTATATGGCGCAGGATGTGAAGTCCGCCGCTTCCTCGAAATAGACTGGACGGCGTCCCAGCAGGGCATCGGCTGGAGTGCCCAGATTGCCCGAGAGGCTGGCCGTCTTTACTAGCTCCAACTGGCCCCGGGCAGTGACCCGCAGGGTGACAATTTCGACGGGCTGGTCCAGGGAAAAGCCGAAGAGCCGCCGGTGCTCCCGGTGGAACTCCTGAATCATGGCGTCCAGGACGGCCGGTTCCGTCAACCTGCCCGGAGACTCTACGGTTACTTCAAAGCCCTGGTGGGCGTACCGTAGATCTGCCGACCGAACCAGGCTTCGCCGGTCTGACGGAACGGCCTCGGCGTCCAGCCAAAGGGCGGCCTCTTGCTCCAGTTCCTGGTAGGTCGCCTCCATCGCCGGCAGGTCGTAGCTGGGCGGCTTCTGGATGAAAGTCCTGGCGTAGTCGTTTTTCAGGTCGGCCATCAACAGGCCGTAGGCGGAAGCGACACCGGGGCTGGGAGGGGCGATAACCAGGTCCATGTTCAGCAGCCGGGCCACGCTGACGGCGTGCATGGGGCCGGCGCCGCCAAAGGCCACCAGCGCGAACTCCCGCGGGTCGTAGCCCCGCTCCACGCTGACGTTGCGAATGGCCCCCATCATGTTGTAGTTGACTATCTGCAGGATGCCCTGGGCCGCCCGGTTGACGTCCAGCCCCAGGGGCGCGGCAATCTTCTCTTGTATGGACGCACGGGCCGCCCCAACGTCCAGGTCCAGCAGGCCGCCGGCAATAGCGCCGTCAATGCGGCCCAGGGCCAGGTTGGCGTCGGTAACGGCGGGTTCCGTGCCGCCCAGCCCGTAGCAGACCGGGCCCGGCATGGCGCCGGCGCTGCGGGGCCCCACGTTCAGATTGCCCGCCGCCGTGAGCCAGGCGATGCTGCCGCCTCCGGCGCCGATGGTGGCAATGTCCAGCATAGGAATCTGCACCGGCCAATGGCCCAACTCGCCATCCAGGGTTACGGTAGGGGTGAGCCGGCTAACCAGGGAAACGTCGGTGCTGGTGCCGCCCATGTCGAAGGAAATGCAGTTCTCAACCCCCGACTTTTGGGCGACGTCTATGGCGGCCAGGACGCCGGCCGCGGGCCCGGAGAGGGCGGTGTGGACCGGCTGTTGAATAGCCGTTTCGGCGCCGAACACCCCGCCGTTGGACTTCATTATCAGCAGGGGGGCCGGCAAGTCCCTGGCCCGAAGTTCGCGGCCCAGGTTGCCGATGTAGCTGCTGACCTGGGGCATTACGTAGGCGTTGAGAACGGTGGTAATCGTCCGCTCGTACTCCCGAAAAACGGGCAGCACCTCCGAGGACAGGGATACATGGGCGTTGCCCAGCGTTTCCAGGGCCAATTCACGGACCCGCCGTTCCTGCTCCGGGTTGGCGTAGGAGTGGGTGAGGGAAACGGCAATGGAACGGATGCCCTGGTCGCGGAAGCGGGAAGCCGCCGCGCGCACGGCTTCCTCGTCCAGGGGAAGGATAGTTTCGCCATCAAAGCCGGTGCGTTCCGGGATTTCCAGGACCCGTTCGGGCGGCACGGGGCGTTCGGGTTTTTCCCACACATGAGGGTTGGCCATGCGGGCCATGCTGTGGCGGCCTATCTCCAGGACGTACTTGAAACCCTCGGAAACCAGGACGCCCACCGGCGTGCCCTTGCCTTCCAGGATGGCGTTGGTGGCTATGGTGGTGCCGTGGAAGATGCGGCGGACCCGGGGAAAGGCCACACCGTTTTCGTCGAGAATCTGCAAGACGCCGGTGATGAAGCCCCGGGCGGGATCGTCGGGGGTGGAAGGCGTTTTCAGCAACCGGACATCGCCGGTGGTCAAGTTGAGGAGGACGACGTCGGTGAAGGTCCCACCCACATCTATTGCCAGGGCGTATTCGTCCATATGTTTGTTGCCACCCGAAAGTTGCGCCATCGCCGCTGCTTGAGGGGCGATGGCGTGCTGCCCAGGTCCGGGGCCGGGTTGCCCAACTTGTTTGAAAGGATGGGTGAAATTGCTTCTCTCTTGGGTTCGGGCCTTCGCCGGAACCCAGGGGCTTTGAAGGTAAGGGACCAGGTCCGGCGCTAACCATCCTGGATTCCGGCCTGACTGGATTCCGGCCTGCGCCAGAATGACGGGTTTGGCCTGCCTGGATTCCGGCCTCCGCCAGAATGACGGGTTTCGCCTGCCTGGATTCCGGCCTGCGCCGGAATGACGGGTTTCGCCTGCTCGGAAGTCCGCTCAGGGTGAGCGGTGATGTTGGCCATCGCTTCAAGCAGGTTGAGCCACTATCCAAGTTCCTGTCCAGCCCAGGTTCCTGTCCAGCCCAGGTTCCTGTCTAGCCCAGGTTCTTTTCCAGGAAGGGCCAGATTTTGCTCCAGCCGTCCACGGCCTGCTCCTGGCGGTACATGGCGCGGTCATAGTAGAAGAAACCGTGGCCGGCGCCGTCGTAGCGGTGGAACTGGTAGTCCTTGCCATGTCGCGTCAGCTCCGCCTCGTGCTGGTCCACCTGCTCTGGGGTGGGAGAGGCATCCTCGTTGCCGAAGAGGCCCAGCAGGGGGCAGGAGAGGTTTGCGGAGTAGTCAATGGGGGCTACGGGCTGGTTGGCGGTCAACTCGTCACCGGAGGCGACGACGCGGCCACCCCAGCACTCGATGGCGGCGTCGAAGCCCTGGACGCGGCAGGCGGTGAGGAAGGTCAAGCGGCCGCCGGAGCAGGTGCCGAAGAGGCCGACCTTGCCGTTGAGGTTGGGGAGGGTGCGGAGGAAGCGCATGGAGCCTTCGATGTCTCCCAGGGCCTGGTCGTCGGGAATGCCGCCGGATTCGCGGACGGCGCCGGCTACCTGGACGGGGTCGCCGTGGCCGTTGCGGTGGTAGAGGTTGGGAGAGATGGCAATGTAGCCGTGGTGGGCGAAGCGGCGGGCCGTCTCACGGTAGAACTCATCCCAGCCGGGGGCGTGGTGAATGAGGACCATGCCGGGGAAGGGGCCAGCGCCGAGGGGCCTGGCGACGTAGGCGCCGATGGAGTCGCCGTTGTGGCCCAGGACGGTGGTGGTTTCGGCAATCATGCCTTCGTACATATCAGTGGTATATGCCATTTGCATTCTCCTTTAGCGATGATGACCCTAGCTTGAAACGGATTGGTGCACAAGTCAAGACCTGGCGTGGAAAGACGTGGGCCATGGAAAGGAGGGGCCGGCGCTTGAGGAAGGGCAGCCACGAGGGCTGCCCCTACGGTGGGAGGCTGTCATCCCCATCCTAATTTTCCCCATCGAGGGGGAAGGGAATCTTGGGACAGTTATTTAGTCGCCGCGCAGGTCGGATACCCTGGGGCCTACCTCTTCCATCAACAATTGGAGGCACTCGTGCTCCCAGGCGGCGTCGTCGGGGTCCTGGGTAATGGCGAGCAGGTGGCCGAAGCCGCCGGTCTGTTCGTAGAGGCTGCGTATGCGGTCGGCACATTCCTGGGGGTCTCCGACAATCCAGATGTTCTCCATCATGTATTCCACATCCACCGCTTCATCGGGCATTTCCGGGTCTATCTTGGTGGAGTTCAGCAGGCCGGAACCCTGACGGTTGGGCAACTGGTGCTGGATGTAGTTGCGTCCCAGAACGGCGCGGGCCCGCTCCCGGGCCAGTTCAGGGGTGCGGGCAACGAACACGTCGCGGCCAATGCGCCAGTCGGCGCGGCTGCAAGCCTTGCCCGCCTCGACGGCCCCCTCTTCCACCACGGTCCAGTGGTCCCGCAGATGCTGGGGGGCCAGGTTGGAGCTGCTCATGGGGATCCAGCCCCGCTCGCCGGCAACCCGGATGGAACCGGACGCCAGGGAGGTGGCCGCAACGCCGATGGGGGGATGAGGCTGCTGGTAGGGCTTCATGTGCAGGCCGCGTTCCATGACCGGGTCCAGTTCCGGGGCGTCCACCTGGAAATACTTGCCGTTGTAGGAGAACTTGCCCTCCGCTTCCCAGATTTTCAGGATTACGTCCAGGGCCTCGGCGGAACGCTCGCGGACGTCAACGCCGGTGCCCGCCCCCACGCCAAACAGGGACAGGTCCGTGGGGATGGCGCGGTGCCCGATGCCCCAGTAGATGCGGCCGCGGGACAGGTGGTCCAGCATGGCGATGCGGTGGGCGACCTCCACCGGATTGTGTATGGCCAGCAGGGTGACGCCGGTGGCCAGCTTAATCCGGTCGGTCATGGCCAGCGCCTTGGCAATCAGCAGGTCGGGACAGGGCGCGTTCTCCCAGCGTTCAGTTATATGCTCGCCAATCCAGGCCTCGTGGTAGCCCAGCCGGTCTGCTTCCACTATCAGGGCCAGGTCGCGGTCATAGGAATCGGCATAGGTGCGATGGGGAGGGTGGAGGGGCATCATAAACAGTCCAAATTCCATACAAGGTCCTCTCCGCTAAAAATTGCCGCGGGCCTACCGCGGCGCACGGGTCTGCCGGCTATTAGCCGCCATTGTACGTGCGCGCGCCGGGGCGGGCAAGTTAGGGATTGTCGCCCTGAGCTTGCCGAAGGGCCTGGTGGTTCAACCACTTTGGAAAGACGGGTAACTATCGAAACCCGTCATTCCGGCGCAGGCCAGAATCCAGGATGGTTAGCGCCGGACATGGTTCCTTACCTTCAGGACTTCTGGGTTCCGGCCTTCGCCGGAACGACGGAACTCAAGAACGACCTCTTCCCATTAACCCTGAACGGTTACCCATGAGTTGCGCGTCCGGCCATGTGCTATCATCAGTTTCAAGAGCAAGGGCTGGCAAGTCGAAACCACCAGCAAGAGGTCCCGCAATGGCCCGGTTGTTAAGGCTGAAGAGAAGCAACAGCGTCGCCGTGATAGAGATACATGGCGCTATCGGCACCCGCATCAGGGAATCCACCTACGCCCGGCTGTTTGCCGAGGTAGCGGCCGGCGACCGGTATCGCGCCCTGCTGCTGGACATTCAGTCCCCTGGCGGTTCGGCGGCAGCGTCGGAATTGTTGTACCGAAGCCTGCTGAGGGTGAGGGCAAAGAAGCCGGTGGTAGCTTACATCCGCAGCCTGGGGGCCTCCGGCGGCTACTACCTGGCCTGCGCCGCCAACAAGGTCACCGCGCTTCCCACCACCCTGGTCGGCTCCATCGGGGTAATCTACCTGCGGCCCATCCTGGAGCAACTGCTGGGAAGGGCGGGCATTGAGTTCGCCGTGGTGAAGGGCGGGCGACTCAAGGACATGGGCGGCTTCTGGCGAGGGCCCACCGACGAGGAATCGGAGAAGCTCCAGGGGCTGATTTCCGAGGTGTACGACAACTTTGTGTCGGTGGTGGCAGCCGGCCGGGCGATGGAAGAGGACAGGGTGCGGGAACTGGCCACGGGGGAACTGTTCACGGCGCGCCAGGCCCGGGAAACGGGCCTGATTGATGAGTTGATGGATTTTGAGCAGACGCTGGACTGGGCGGGCCAACTGGCGGATATAGAAAGTGGAAAGACTCGCCCCAAGTTCCTGCGCCCCAGGCGGAGCATGTCGGAGCGCCTTACAGGCCGCCCGGCCTCATCAGCCAACGGCCTGGCCCTGCTGGGACCGGAGTTTCAAAGCCTGCTGGCGGGAGGGCTTTTCTACCTGGAGCCCTCGTCCATAATGGGGCAGCCCTTCGAGTAGCGCCGGTTTCCGGGAAGCCGGTCCAACCCTGCGCTTGCCAGCCGACGATTACCCGCCTGCCCTTACCAGCCGGCGTCAGAAGGCTGGAGGCCCATCAGCGCCTGGCCGCCGAACTCGTAGTTGGAAAGCAGGCCGGCTCCGTGCTGAACAACCACGTGGACATCCCGCCACCGCCGCTCCAGCCCGTTGGCCCGGTGGATGGCGTTGGTGCCTGCTGCGTGGAACAGGATATCCACCGCCCGAGCCGCCTCGTGGATGGAGTGGGTGATGGCCAGCCTGGCCTGGGTGAGTTCCGGGCTGGGCAAAGGCATATTCTCGCTGAAGTTCTCCCAGGCCCTGCCCACGGCATCCAGGACGTGGGCGCGGGCGCCGCTAATCATGGCTTCCGCTTCGCCAACCCGGGCCTGCACGTGGGGACGGTCCCTCAGCAGCGTGGCGGATATGGTCGTGCCCGATTCCGTGGCCAGTTCCCTGAAGGCGTCCATTGCTCCCCGAGCGGTTCCCAGGGCCACCGCCGACACCAGCACCCAGATGGCGGTGAGCAGGGTGCGGGGGTGGTAAAGAAATCCCGGCTCCCGGGGCGGGTCATACAGCCGGAAGGACCTCTCCACCGGGACAAATACGTCGTCCAGTTCAAAGTCGTTGCTGCCCGTGCCGCAAAGGCCCACCACGTGCCAGGTATCGAAGACCCTGGCCGTTTCCACGGGAGTGAACAGCATCACCGTTTGGGGACGGCCCGAGTCGTTCAGCAGGGGGCCGTCTTCGCCAACCAGCCTGGAGTTGACGAAGAGCCAGTTGGCGTTGGATATGCCGCTGGCGTAGTCCCATCTGCCGGTGACTCTGAAGCCGCCGGGGACGGAACGGGCTTCGCCCAGGGGACGGAAGGACCCCGCGGTGCGAAACTCCGGTGGATAGCCGAACATTTCCCGGGCCGCGTTGACGGTAAAATTGCCGGTAAACAGCGCCCCTCCGTTGGACAACAGCCCACACCAACCCACCGAAGCTTCGGCACGGGAGACTTCCTCGATTACTTTGTAGGCGGTTATGGGGTCCAGTTGGGGCCCGCCCATGCTGCCCGGCAGGAAAAGACGATAGACGCCGGCCTCATCCACCCGTTGCGCCAGGGAAGGGGGAATCTTGCGGTCCCGGTCCAGGGCCTCTCGGGCCTCCAGGATGCTGGGGCGCAGGTCTTTTGCCGCCTTTACATACGCTTCAGTTGAGCTTTCTCTTACCTGCATTCCTTCTCCGAAACACTTCCTCTCAGAAAGCGGCGCAATGGTATTGGGACAAGGGAGCGTTAGCCGACTATGCCCTTGGCTTCCTGCCACAGCGCTTCCTTATCATCGAGGGGCAACTGCTCGAAGTCCAAGCCACGCGCCTGGGCCAGTTCCTCCATTTGGAGGTAGCGGCGGCGGAAGCGGCCGTTGGCCTGGCGCAGCGCGTCTTCAGCCTGTACGTTCAGCCAGCGGCACAGGTTGACCAGCACCAGGAACAGGTCTCCCAACTCATGGATTTTTTCCTGTTCCGTAGCAGCCTGGCGAAACTCGCCAATCTCCTCAACCACCTTCTCCAGCACGCCGTCCACGTCTTCCCACTCGAAACCGGCGCGGGCAACCCGGTCCTGCATCAACTGGGAATAGCTGAGGGCAGGAAGGGCGTTGGGAATTCCGTCCACCGGCGACTTGCGGATACCCTGCTGGGCCCGCTCCCTAGCCTTCAATTGCTCCCAGTTAAGCTCCACCTCCCGCGCGTCGGCAACGCTGGTGTCGCCAAATACGTGGGGATGGCGGCGGACCAGCTTGCCGTTGATGGCGGAAAGCACGTCGGCCAGGGTGAACTCACCCGTCTCTCGCCCAATATCGGCGTGGAAGGCGACCTGGACCAGGATGTCTCCCAGTTCCTCGGCCAGTTGGGAGGGCGAACCCTGGTCAATGGCCTCCAGGGCCTCGTAGCACTCTTCCAGCAGGTGCCGCTTCAAGGACTCATGGCTCTGCTCCCGGTCCCAGGGGCAGCCGCCGGGGGCCCGGAGCCGGGCTACAATATCAACAAGGGTCTGGAACTCGCCCAGGTCGCGGTCGGGCAAGGGGCCGGAGAAATCCGTTTCTGTAGTCATGGCCGAATTATAGAGTGCCCGTGCCGATTGCTCAACCAAGGGCGGGGGTGCTAGGCTGGGTTGATGGCCCTGGGCCTGGGGCGCCGGAAACGCAGCGCAATATTCAGTTTTCCAGTGGTTCAACTCATTTGAACTGATGGATGATATTTCCGCTCACCCTGAGCCTGTCGAAGGGCCGTCCATTCGCAGATAGACAATTTGATGGTTCGACAGGCTCACCATGAGCGGACTCTCGGTTTGTCCATGATTCTTATGCCGACGGACCACCATTAATCCGGCAAAAAGGCGGAACTGCCCCTTGAACATGATCTCCCCAGCCACATCGCGATATCTATTCCGCACCGCCGCCGTTCTTTTCGTGGCGGCCGTTCCACTGTTTCTGATTGCCGCCAGTGTAAGCTGGGCGGTGAACGACCCAGGCCTTTACCGGCGGGGCTTTGAGAAGTACAACATCGCCGTTTACTCGGGCGTAACCGAAGAGGACCTCAACCGGGTGGGCGCTGACCTGCGCCGCTATTTCAACTCTTCAGAAGAGCCGTTGCGGGTCGTCGTGCCCGTTTACGGCCAGGAGCGGGAACTGTACAACCGGCGGGAGGTACACCACATGCGGGACGTGAAGGGCCTGGTGCGCGGCACGTATATTGTTGCCCTGGCCTCCGCCCTGTACCTGGCGGGAGCGGCGGTAGTGGGCTGGCGGCTCTGCCGCCGCGGCTTTGCCCGGGTCCTGGCCAGGCTGCTGCTGAGAGGGGGAGTTCTGACGCTGGCAATAGTGGCTGCAGTGGGGCTTTTTGCGCTGGTGGGTTTTGACTCGCTGTTCCTGCTCTTTCACCAGGTAAGTTTCGCCAACGATCTGTGGCAACTGGATCCCCGCACCGACTATTTGCTGATTATGTTTCCCCAGGGCTTCTGGTTTGACGCCACCATGCGCGTGGCAATGACGACTATCGCCGGGGCGGTGATACTGGCGGGAGCCGGAGGCGGCTACACCCTTTACGCGCGACGCAGAGCCGGAGCGGACAGCGGCGGCGGCACTAACGCGGCAACGGAAGAGGGTGATAACTGTAGCGAGGACGCGTAACCGGGGCGATTGCATTATAGAGAAATGTCAGGCCGAGTGCTTCGGCAAGCCCGGGAAAGACTGCGTCGAAGCGGCTTAACTCCAACCTGGTAGTTGGACCACTCTGCATTGAAGGGTAAACCGGGAGTCCGCTCATGGTGAGCCTGCCGAAGAGTCCGCTCGTGGTGAGCCTGTCGAACCATCAAATTGTCAATCTGCCAATGGGCGGCCCTTCGACAGGCTCAGGGTGAGCGGAAATACTATCCATCATTTCAAATAAGGAGAACCACTGGGAGCCTGGCTTTGGCCTCTGAGTCACGGTTTCCTGCCAGGACCTTAGGCCGTGTCGTCAAATCCACCGTCATTCCTGCGAAGGCAGGAATCTTAACTACTGCCGGTCGAGGTTCCCGCCTTCGCGGGAACGACGAAAAGGAGCAGTTCGGAAGCTAC
>DAOUIY010000047.1:0-62403 GCA_034423215.1 Dehalococcoidia bacterium | reverse complement strand
GTCGTTCCGGCGAAGGCCGGAACCCAGGAGTTCTGAAGGTAAGGAACCATGTCCGGCGCTAACCTTCCTGGATTCTGGCCTGCGCCAGAATGACGGGTTTCGATAGTTACCCGCAATTCCAAAGTGGTTGAACTACCAGTTAAGCGTAGCCGTGGCAGAACACCGCGAAATTCAAGGTTGGTTTTGAGATGGTTGAAACTGCTTTTCTCCGTCGTTCTGGCGAAGGCCGGAACCCAGGAATTCTAAAGGTAAGGAACCATGTCCGGCGCTAACCTTCCTGGATTCTGGCCTGCGCCAGAATGACGGGTTTCGATAGTTACCCGCAATTCCAAAGTGGTTGAACTACTAGTTAAGCGTAGCCGTGGCAGGACACCACGAAATTCAGGGTTGGTTTTGAGATTGTTCCTAAGTCAAGGGAATATCGTCGGGACGACGACGCCCGTAGTTGACCTCCATCCCTCTGCCACACCCGGGCGGCGCTGTTGTGGTTTACCCTTCGTCCTCCTCCTCCCTGGCCGGGCCCATGCGGTAGCCCACGCCGCGCTGCAGGAAGATGTAGGAGGGGTTGCTGGCGTCGTCGCCCAGCTTGCCGCGCAGCCGCTTCACCACCTCCCGCAGCAGCCAGCGCTGGCCCATCCTTCCCGGCGACCAGACCCGCTGCAACAGGTGGTCGTGGGTCAGCGTGCGCCCGGCGTTCATCGCCAACTCGGCCAGCAGGCCGTACTCGTTGGGCGTGAGCGTGACGACGGACCCGGCCAGGCTGACCCGGCGCTGGGCGTAGTCTATGGTCAGGTTGCCCAGCACGTAGGTCTGGGAGGGCGCGGCCAGGTGGGGCTCGGCGTGGCGACGCAGGGCGGCGTTTATCCGGGCCGCCAGTTCCGACGGCGAGAAGGGCCGCACCAGGTAGTCGGAAACGCCCAGGTCCAGGGCATGGGCCATGGCATCCTCCTGGCCCGGGGTTGTCAGCAGGATGACCGGAGCGTCGGCGGCAACCATGATGGCGCGCAGCAGTTCCGGTGGCGGCCCGTCGTAGCCGGGCAGCGCCGCGTCCAGCAGCACCAACTGGGGCTTCTCCTCTTCGACGAGACGAAGGACATCCTCCGGGTCCCCGGTGGCGATGGGAAAGAAGCCGGCGTTCCAGAGGGCGTCGCGCAGGTGCCGGAGCGCCTGGGGGTCGTCCACCGCCAGCACCCGCAGCCGGTCCCGGGCCGAGCCCCGCGAGCCGGCAGGGGCCGGGGCTGACCTGGGGGCTGCCCCCGTAGTTGGAGCCGCCGGAGCCGTGCCCGTCGCTTGCCAGTGGGCCGCCGGAAGCGTGACGGTGAACACCGTGCCAATTCCCGCTCCGCCGTGCTCCACCCGCAGGCGACCGCCGTGGGCTTCCACGATGCCCTTACAGATGGACAGACCCAGGCCGGCGTCGTCGCTCCGGTCCGCTCCGTCACCCGACGGGAACTCCGCCAACCGGCGCGGCGCCTCCCCGTTCTCGTGCTCCCGGCCCTGGGCCGCCACCGAGAGGGCGACGTGGAGTCCCTCCCGGACCGCGCTCACCCGTATGATCGCCGGGCCCATGGGCAGGCGGGCGGCGACGTGGGACAGCAGGTGCCCCAAGGCCTGGGCCATGCGCCAACTGTCGGACAGGACCGGCGGCAGGCCCAGGGCCAGGTCCGTCTCCACCACCACGGAGGACCGGCCTCCCCCGCCGGCAAAGCGGCGGGTGGCATCTTCCACCAGTTCTGCCACCCCCTCCGGGGAGGGGCTGACCACCAGCGTGCCCGTCTCAATGCGGGCCACGTCCAGCAGGTCGCCGATGAGCCGACGCATCCGGTCGGCCTGGTCGCGGATAATGCGATGGAACTGGCGGGTTTCAGCGGGGTCCAGCTCCACGCCCGACTCCAGCAGGGTGGTGACCGAGCCCTTGACGGCGGCCAGGGGAGCGCGCAGCCGGTGGCTCACCATGCCCAGGAACTCGGCCCGCAGCCGGCCCAGGTCCTCCAGTTCCGTCAGGTCCTGCACCGTGGCCACGTAGGACTCGACCTCTCCACTCCGTACCATTCCATCCCCGGCCACCCCATCCCGTACCGTTCCTGCCGGCGCTCCGGCGGCGTTTTCGTTTCCATTATTTTGACCGGCCTGGGCGTCGGCGGGCGGGCCGATGGGGGACCGGATGGGCGTGGCGTTTAGCAGGGTGGAAACGGTGCGGCCATCCGGTGCGATGAGGGTAATCTCTTCGGCCCGCACCGTCTCGCCGGCGCTCATCAGCCGCGCCAGGGGCAGCTCCGACAGAGGGTCCTCCCGCCCGTCGGCCCGCCGGATGGTCAACGTATTCAGCAGTTCCTCCGGCGACTGGCCGGGGCTGCGCAGGCCGTCCACGATGCGCAGGGCCTCCCGGTTGAAGGACACGGGCCGGCCGGTGCGGACATCGAAGACCACCACGCCCACCGGTGAGGTGTTGACCAGGGTTTCCAGGCCGGCCCGGGCCCGCCCCTCCTCCCGGTGCCGCCGGGCGTTGGCGATGACCAGCGCTGCCTGGGCGGCAAAGGTGACCAGGGTCTCCTCGTCCTCTACGCTGAACTCCCTGTCATCCTCGCTATGCGCCACGTAGATGTAGCCCACCACGTCGCCCAGCCGGAGTATGGGGACTGCCAGGAAGGCCCGTACCGGCATTGGCGGCAGGAACCCGGGCAGGCCCAGGGCAGCGGCGTGGGCGGACAAGTCTGCCACTCGCAGGGGCCCCGGCAGGCTTCCCAGGTACCGGAAGATATCCTCACCGCCGGGGATTTCCTGCAGTCCCCGGAACTGGTCGGGGGTCAGGCCCGAGGCCAGCAGGGCTCCCGCCTGCCCCGGGCCGGGCACACTGTCCTGGCCGGGCACATCAGGTACATCGGGCAGACGTGGCAGCCCTTCCGGCCCGGACAGGCCATCCATGCCGTCCAGGCCGGGCAGGACGGCCAGCACCCCGTAGCGGGCGCCGGCCAGGGCGCGGGCCGAGTCCAAAACGCCCTGGAGGACGGTGTCCAGGTCCAGGCTCTCGTTGATGCGCAGGCTGGCCTGGCTGAGGCGAGACAAGCGTTCCCGCAGGGCAGCCGCCTCGCTAACGGGGTCCTGGCCGGGGTCCTGGCCGGGGTCTTCTGAGGAGTGGGTCGTCGTGGTCATGGTCATCACCGCCTGGGCTGGAAGTGGCCGGTTATTCTGGCACAAATATCATACCATTTTCACACACTCATATTATAATGATGCTCATACGATTTAGGACACTGATATTGCGGATGTCTCACAGTTGTTTATTGTGGTTCGTAGTCTAAATTGATAAACTTTGCGTATGTTATCTGCCCAATTCTCGCCGTATTTCGCCATCAGGCAGGTCAACATTCACCGATTGCGAAGGGCTCACCTTGCGGCAGATGAATCGCTAACCGGTTGCAATCCTCTCATATCGCTGGCAATTCCGCGGCCTTTCATGACCTACCTTTTCCTCTTACGCTCTTTGCTTTGACCCCATTAAGCAGGGCAACCGCCTGCTAAGAGGGCGCTTCATGTTTCGAATAGTTTCGATACTGATATCCATAGTTGGCCTAACTGCAGCGCTGTTGGCCTGCGGCAATCAGAGTCCGCCGGCGGCGCAATCAAGCCCTTCCACCGTTCCTCCTGCAGCAGCGACGCATGAGGCTCCACCATCCCAACCGCGGTCCGCTACCATCATCGGCCAATCTGCCGCTGTCACTCCACCGACTCACGCGTCGAGTCCCACTCCGAGTCCCACTCCGAGTCCCACTCCGAGTCCCACACGGGCGGCAACTCCGACACCCAGGCCTATAGTGATAAACACGCCGGCGCCGACGCCTGCACCGACGCCCGTACCACCGCCTCCAGCAGCCACGCTGGTTCAGCCCGCTCCCACGCTGGAGCCGACCTTGACGCCTACGGCTACTCCTCAGCCTACGCCAACCGAAACGCCACTCCCTACTCTTACCCCGCTCCCCACCAGCACGCCGACGCCGCCCAGCCCACTGGCGGGTTTGCGAAACGGGACGCGGTTGGAAGCAGCCAGGCCCGCAATGGCTCAACAACTGAGAGCGTTGCCCTGGGTTGCAGATGGAGTTGACGAGTCGGAGAAGGCGGCGGCCGAACTGCTCATTGAGTTCGCTCTGTGGCATCGCAACGTGTTCGACGCACTGCTGGAAAACCCGTGGGTAGAGGACGGGATTAGGGATATGGAATCGCAGTTTTTGGTTACCATCGAAAACCTGAATACGGACAACAAGAACATCGCCGCCCAGGTTATCGCCATGCCGTGGGCACAGGACGACATTACTGGAACGGAAGCCAGGTTTTTGGATTCCCTCGAGAACCTTGAGGACTACGGCAAAAGGGCCGCGGCCGCTGTTATCGCCATGCCGTGGGTGGTGGACGGAGTTACCACGACGGAGAGCGATGCCAGCGAATACCTGTTTCGCATTGCCTACCATGACTCAGAGGCCGCGGCCGCTATCATCGCCATGCCCTTCCTGCAAACCCTGGAAGAGGACGACGTGCTGGCGATTCGCGGAATCCACCGCCTGGCGCGCAAACCGGACGACGGCCTGCTCCCCGCCCTGCTGCAGCACCCCGCGCTGCGCAACGGCATCACTGATGACCAGACCACGCTGGTAGCCGCCGCAGGAACCCTCTGGGACATTGATGAAATCCGCCGAATGCTGAACCCCGGCTACGCCGGCGTCGAGGTCCTGTCCGAAGGAACGGAGCTGACGCCCAACCTGAAAGTCAGCATAGTCAGCCCAGGGTTCGAGCCAGGTGAGCGCACCGGGGAAGTGGTATGGAGTGCAGTAACTTCAGCCGAGCGGGCGATGGGAATTCCCTTGCCGCTGAACCACGTGATAGTGGTGTTGAGCGGCAAGACTGTCAACGAGAGCTTTCGCTCAAGCTACAACCTGGGGTACGCCATCACTATTCTTCCCGAGTTTGCGCAAGACCGTAACCCCTTTGACATCTATATGCTCGGGTCACATACCGCACACGAAGCCGGTCACTTCTACTGGATTGGCAACGAAGGCTGGCTGAATGAAGGCGGCGCCAAGATCATTCAAAGGATGTATGGAATCGAGAATGGGGCCAGCCCGGGCATTCTGGGGCGCATATCAAGAAACTGGGGCTGCTACTCCGTGCATGACCTGGCGGCGCTTTCATCCAGCGACTTCGACGATTTCGCCTCTGCCCAGGCATGCAAACACTACCTGGGATATCAGCTTTTCGATGAACTGTTCGATACCCTGGGGGCGCAAGGGCTCCTGGAAAGGCTGAGAGATCTCTATGGCCGTACTCTCAAGGCAAGGAATGCCGGTGAGACTCCGGGCATAGCCGAGGTGCGCCAGACCTTCCACGACCAGGCCGACATCGTGGAAAAGCACTGGTCGGGCCAGCTCAACGCCCCGGAAAACCGCCCCTTTGACGAGGGCGTATATCGGAAAAACCACGGCCTGGTCCAGTGGGACCAGTATCCAACCTATGACGGCAAATACGTCGAGTTCAGCGGTACGCTGCTGGGCGATGCGGTGCTGTCAAGGGAGAACCTGGACGAGGCCAAACGGAGCAGCGGATCGCAGAACTTCGACCTATACCCCGCCGGAGGGGGTGGCTTTGAAGGACGGATCTTTCCTCCAGGCCGTAACTGGACACACAAACTTGTGGGAGACAACACTGCCGTCGAGTACCGCCTGGAAGGCAATACTTTCAGCGTCAAGTTTCCGTTTCCTAAAGACCTCGGCTCACCCTCGGACTACGTCGTCCACGTTTGGGGATTCCGCGACGGGAGCAGGACCACGGAAATATACAGAAGCATGGACAGGCTCGGCTACGCCCGCATCCGCGCAGATTAGGGCCCGTCGGCAGATTGAAAGGGGACGCCCGGAAGCTTCCGAGCGTCCCCTTTCGCCGTTCCCGCACAGGCGGGAACCTCGACAGGCCGGAGTTCAGAAGCCTGCCTTCGCAGGAATGGCGGTCTCGCGCATTAACCGCCACTTCAAACCTTTTTACCGGCCATTAGTCCGAACACTTTACCTTGATGGGTAAACCCGCTAGTCCGCTCATGGTGAGCTTGTCGAACCATGAGGGGGCGGCCCTTCAACGGGCTCCGGGTTACCCGGAATGTTGTCCATCAGTTCAATCAAATGGGTTGAACCACTAATGGGTTGCCGTAAGGGGCTGCCGGCGTTCTGGTTTGTGTGGTTCTTCATGGCCGGGTAGGTCTCTGCGGTTGTCGCGCCGGTTCCTTCAGTCGGCTACTATAATGTGGTACATACGCAAACTATTTTAGTAGTTATGAATTACTTATTATAAGTGATAGCAATTGGCAGGTGAATCATGTAAAATGCCCGTCGCAACGCCGCCACCGTAAGTTGGTGTGACGCGATTATATACGGTAAACATTGATTTCTATACATCAAGTATCCCTGTGCTCCAGGCATATATCACCCGAACTGTTTATCGCATCGAGTGATTTGGGGCAGAAGTGAAGTGGTTAGCGGCGGTCGCCGCCGTGGCAGCGCTGGCCCTGCTGGCCGCCGCGTTGCTGCATCTATTCCCTGGCGACACTGAGGCGCAGACCCTGGTGCCGCCGCCCGACTATACCGACGGCCTCTATACCCAGGTCAGCGCCGGCAACGGCATTACCTGCGGCGTCACCTACCTGGGCAACATCCGTTGCTGGGGTAGGAACGAGGCCGGCCCTCTCTACGTTCCCTCCACCCTTACCCAAACGGAAGAACCCCGTTACGCCTGGACCGACGTTGCCGTTACTTCGGGTTATGCCTGCGGCCTGCGCTCCGACGGCGTCATGGAGTGCTGGGGTTCGCAAGAAAGTTACTTCCCGCAGATTCCGGTGAATGACGACGGGAAGCCGGTTACCTTTCACTCCATCTCCGGTGCTCTAACCGGCTTCACCGCCACTTCGGGGGTACTGTCCAGCCCGGGCTATCTCTGCGGACTGCAGCACACGCGGAACGGGCAGACGCCGAACCTGGTGCGGTGTATGGACGCGAATAGTAGCAGTGCGATCCCTTTTCCTGAAGGCAAGGCATATTTGAGCAAGGCTCAATTCTCGCAGGTTTCTGCCGGTCAGGCGGGAGCCTGCGGCCGGCTCTTTAGAGACGCCGGACCCACAGAGCAACCCGACAAGCGTGAGGCCCAGTCGGTGGTTTGCTGGGGCGGTGACCCTACTGATGCTATCCCCAGCGGGCTGAACTTCTTCATTGAGGTGACCGACCCAATGCCGGAAGCAGTGGAAAACATTCCGGTACGCGACATCAGCGTCGGCGGTGACCATGACCACCACCATTACTTTGCCTGCACCATACCCGATTCCGGGGACCAGGCCGGTCAGGCAATCTGCTGGGGAGAAACCAATAACAACAGGCTCAACAACATAAAAGCAGCCAACGGCTTCACCGTTACCAACGGCCCGCCGGCCCAACGGAACGTAAACTTCGCTTCGGTCAGCGCCGGGTGGGCCCACGCTTGCGGACTGAAGACTAACGGCAAGCTGGTCTGCTGGGGCGGCGACGGCGTATATGACTACGGGCAGGCCGACGTGCCGGATAGCCTGGCCGGTGCCACCTTTTCCCAGGTGAGCGCCGGCTACTTCCACACCTGCGCCATCATGGACGGGCAGAACGGCCAGACCGCCGGCACGCTGACTTGCTGGGGCGTAGAGGGCGTGGGGGATGACGGGAAGAAGCTGTCAGACTTCCCCTGGATTCACAACATCGGAGAGGCCGAGCCCCCCGGCAGGACCTCGTCCGGCGAGACCGAACCCGCCATTCCCACCCTTCCGGCCCTGGAAACCGAAGCCCCGCTAATAGGCGCCGGCGACTGGCAGACCTGTGCCCTGACCGCCGACTCCAGGCTGGCCTGTATCGGCGACTACGAAGCATCCCTGGACGACGAAGAGTACAAGGTGAAGGGTTTTGCGGTCAGCCGGTCCAACACCTGCGTGATAAAAAAGGATGAGGGCGGAACTGAGGACGGCAAGGCGGACTGCTGGGGTTACTCCCTGGATTCCAGTCCCCTAAGGAGCGAATATACTACCCCCAACAACACTTTTTCGCAGATTACTTATGGATACCAGTACGTGTGCGGCATCCTGGACGGGCAGAACAGCCAGACCGCCGGCACGGCGAAGTGTTGGGGCTTGGACTGGTATGGAAGGGACACGCCACCATCGTCGGTCACCTTTTCATCTATGGCCGCCGGTTTTTACCATGCCTGCGGCATTCAGAAAGCAGAGAACCAGACCGCTGGCCCGCTGAACTGCTGGGGGAGCACTTCGGTCGTTAAGACACAGGATAATCCGCCGCAGGATTTTTGGGGAACTCAACACATCGCCAAAGTGTCAATCGGATACATTGTCACTTGCGTCATTTTTGGCAGCTCCAGTCTTATCAAATGTTCGGATTATGCTCCCGCCCTCCTGCCTGAAGAAGGAGAAGAGCATAATGTGCCCAATAATCTGCAATATACCAAGTTTAAGGACGTTTCCGTCAGTGACCTTTACCTTAGCTCCACCAATACAGTTTTTTTCCACGCCTGCGGCATTACGGAGCAAAAGGGCTGGGTTCGCTGCTGGGGCAACGTGACGGGAACCGATTACGACTTTGGCCAGGCGGACGTGCCGCTGAAGTACAAGTACGCCGAGTTCGTCGCCGTAACCACGGGCCGGTACCACACCTGCGCCATTTCCGCCGGGGGCAAGATGGCCTGCTGGGGCCGCGCCGCCATACCCGATGACTCGCTGCAGGAGCGGGACGTACAGTTGTTCCGGCCGCTGGCAAGTCAGCAATACAACCATCAAATCTTCAACGTGGGGCAGGCTCACCCGAACCCGGCGGCCGCGGGGGCCTATGGCGGCCCGCCCAGCGACCTGAACCTGGCTGCCTCCGGCCTGCTGACCTGGCAGAAAGCGAAAATACCCCTGTCGCCGCTGGAGTATGGGACCGAAAATCAATACGAGGTGCGCTGGTTCCCGGGGTCTGAAGTCACTGAAGGGGCCTGGAAAAAAGCGGGTTCGCTGATTTCGGAAAACACCTGCGACGCCGGCGGCGTGTGCCGCTACCGCATCCCGAGCTTCAACAGCCACAGCGACCACGTGGCCCAGGTGCGGACGTACCACGGGTTCGACCGGGGCTGGCGGGATGCCGAATACGAAGGCCGGGCCGTTCCTGTGGTGCGGACTCCCCTGCCAAGCCCGCGACCCACGCCGGGGTCCACGCCGGTATCCACGCCGGTATCTACGCCGGACCCTACCCCGGGCCCTACTCCGAATTCCACGCCGGCAAGTACGGTGATTCCACCGCCGCCCATAGTATCCACGCCGGTTGCCACGCCCTACCCGACGCCACAAGCCACGCCGGTTCGTCCGATAGTCAGGCCGCCGCCCATAGTGGCTACGCCCAGGCCAACGCTGGTTCCAATGTTTGTCCTAGTTGCTACTCCTACGCCCACTTCCAGGCCGGCTCAAGGAGCAAGCGCGGCCACGCCTACGCCGGCGCCTTTCCCCACGCCGACCTTAACGCCTACGCCGACAAGGACACCCACGCCTACGCCGACGCCCACACGAACCCCAACGCCTACGGCCACGCCCATACCAACGGCGACGGCCTCGCCCACGCCGGAACCTACGGCCACGGCCACACCGGCGCGGGTGCGCTACCCCCGGGTAGTCCTGGCAGCCACGGCGGCTCCTACCCCCGCGGCTACGCCCCAGCCCACGGCCACCGTGACGGCTAACGCCGTTCCCACGGCCACGCCGGCGCCGCCACCGCTGCCGGAACCGCCGCCGGCCACGGGAGGCTTTACGGAAGCCGTTCCTTGGTGGCTGCTGCTCATCCTGCTGCTGCTGTTGGTCATTGCCGGGTACCTCTACTACCGCTACCGGCAGCGGCGCCGATAGCCGCGGCGGGGCCGAGGTAGTGGACGGTCGAGGTTCCCGCCGGCCCGGGAATGACGGGGCTTCCCCAAACCTGATATGCGTTGGCCCCGCAGGGTTGGAGGTTGAAGTTGACAACCTTCCGGCGCTGTGCTGGAATGGCGCTGTTGCAGGTTGCCGGACGGCGGCAGCCGTATCTTTCGCAGACAGAAAGGGGGGAGTATGACTACCGAAAAGTCCACCAACGGCAAGTCCTTCGTTTACGTGGGCCTGGCCGGCGAGACCGCCCCCGGCAGAGTCGTCGCCAGCGGCCTCTATCGCATGGCCGAAGGTGATGACCGGTGGGAGTTGCTGACCAACGGCCTACCCGATTCGCCTGCCATTCGGGCCATCGCCATCCACCCCGAGCGTTCCAATACCGTTTTCGTCGGCACCCAGGACGGCCCCTACCGGACCGAAGACCACGGCGACCACTGGGAGAAGGTCAACGTGCCGGACCACGGCCTGCCGGTGTGGTCGCTGCTCTTCCACCCCCGGGACTCCAGCGTCATGTTCGCCGGCTACGAGTCGTCTGAGATTTATCGCAGCGACGACGGCGGGGAACGGTGGCAGCAGCTTCCCGTCAGCGTCCGGTTCCCCGAGGTGACGGTGGGACCCGGCGCCAACTTGGCCAAGCGGGTGCTGCAGATTTCCGGCGTACCGGCCAACACCGATGAACTGTACGGGGCTATCGAGGTTGGCGGGATAATTCGCTCCCTGGACGGCGGCGAACACTGGGAGCAACTGAGCCACGGCCAGTATGTCAACGACGACCCGGTGGACATGCACGGGGTGCTGGCCAGTTCCTTCCGGCCCGGCACCGTGCTGGGCATTGGCCGCGCCGGAATGTTCCGCAGTTCCGACCAGGGCAACTTTTGGTCCCGGGTCCAACTGGACCCCCTGAACGAAAAGGGGCAGACCTACTGCCGCCAGATTCGCGAGGTGCCCGGCGACCCCAAGACTATCTGGGTGGCCGCCGGCGCCAACTTCATGAGCGACATGGGCGTGCTGTTCCGCAGCAAGGACGGCGGCATGAGCTGGGACCGGGTCGAGACCGGCTTCCAGCCCAACAGCACCCTGTTCGGCCTGGCCTTCAACCAGCGGCGGCCCAGCTCCATGTACTGCGCCTCCAGCAACGGCCAGGTCTGGGGCAGCGCAGACGGCGGCGAGACGTGGACCGACCATGCCCTGCCCGAAGGAGCCCGGCAGGTCTATTCCATGGCCTGTGGATAGAATGTTTGAAAGAAGTCGGCGCTTCTCTTGCCGATGGTGCCGTCCTCTTTTTTGTGTTCCCGAGCCTTATGCCGATATCCCGCTCCCGGGCCGCCACCGCGCGGCCCGGGGTTTTTTTGGCAACTCCCGCAGCGATAGGGCCGGACTGGGGCCGGGTTGGAGTTTGTGCTAATATACGCCCATAAGCATCCGCCACTGGCGGAACAGGGAGGAAATTGGAATGGCGACAATGATAGACGGTGAGTCTTACCTGGGACGGGTAATGGTGCGGCCTCTCAGCAAGCAGGGAGACGTAACGATGTACTTGTGGCCCCTGCGGTGCCTGCGGGGCAAGTTTGGCGGACCCACCTTTGGCGTGGACGTTAAGGGCGTGGAGATTATCCGCTTCGACCCCCACGGTTCCCGCGGCCACTGGCACAAGGGCGGCTACGACAAGCTGGGGGCCGGCGGTTCCCACGTTGACTTCCCGGAGGGCATGGTGGAGAGCGACGCCCAGGTAGAGTGGTCGCTGAGCCAGCTTCGCGAGCAGACCGGCAACTACCTGGCCGAGGCCGGATATGCCGAGGCTGCCGCCAACCTGGACCCGGAACTTCTTGGCGCTGCTGCCGAAGCCATCGTGGCTCACCTGGAATCCGAGGGCGACCTGCGGGCCGACGCCATCGCCAGGGACCTCATCTCCGCATAGACCTGCGTGGAATGACGTTCAACTGCGGGGGCGGGTGACAACCCGCCCCCATTATTTTCACCAACCTTGTAATGTATCCAGCCAGGCCCGCCCTGAAATCCCGCGCCCGGCGCCCGCCTCGAATAACATTTCAGGCGTCCCCGCCCCGGTCCTGGCCGGCAGCCGAAAGAGCCCGGTCAGGCCACACTTCCTTGCCCCTTAAACCCCTTGCGGTTATCATTAGTTGCGATTTAGCCGACCTTTGTGGCTAGAGTACATTCCCCGTCTAATTTTGCTTCAATCCTTTGGAGGTGTGTCTTGGCTCAGGAATACGACGTTATCGTGGTGGGCGCGGGCAACGCCGCTCTCAGCGCCGCCATCGCCGCTAAGGAACAGTGCGAGTCCGTGCTGGTGGTCGAAAAGGCCCCCGAATATTTCCGCGGCGGCAACACCTACTTCACCGGCGGCATCATCCGCTTCGCCTTCAACGGCATAGAGGACATCAAGGCCCTCATCCCCGACATGTCCGAGACGGAGGAAAACTCCATCGAGGTGGGGCAGTACACCGAGGATATGTACTACGATGATATGATGCGGGTCACCCACGGCCTTTCCGACACGGAACTGGCCCAGATCCTGGTCAGCAACTCCCACCCCACCATGAAATGGCTGCAGGAACACGGCGTCCGCTTCGTCCTGTCCTTTGGCCGCCAGGCTTTCCTGGACGGCGACAAGTACCGGTTCTGGGGCGGCCTGGTCGTGGAGGCAGTGGGAGCGGGCAAGGGTCTGTCCGACCAGCAGTTCGACGTGGCCCAGCGCATGGGCATCGAGGTGCGTTACGCCACCCAGGGCATAAAACTGCTCCAAGACCAGAAGGGTCGGGTTAATGGCCTGCAGGTGCTGGGGCCCGACGGCTTCGAGGACATCCACGGTCGCTCGGTGGTCCTGGCCGCCGGCGGTTTCGAGGCCAACGCCGAAATGCGCTGCCGCTATTTGGGCCCCGGCTGGGAAACGGTCAAGGTTCGCGGCATACCCTACAACACCGGCGACGGCATCCGCATGGCCCTGGACGTGGGCGCCCAGTCCCACGGCCACTGGAGCAGTTGCCACGCCGTGGCCTGGGACATGAACGCGCCGCCCTTCGGCGACCGTACCATCACCGAGCTGTTCCAGAAGCATTCATACCCCTTTGGCATAATTTCCAACATCAACGGCGAGCGGTTCCTGGATGAGGGGTACGACTTCCGCAATTACACCTACGTCACCTATGGCCGCGCCCTGCTCAGCCAGCCCCAGGCCCTGGCCTTCCAGATTTTCGACAACAAGGTAAGGCACCTGCTGCGCGATGAGTACTGGATTCCCCAGGTGACTATGGCCGAGGCCAATACAATCGAGGAACTGGCGGCGCGCCTGGATATTGACCCCCAGGGCCTGGCCCAGACGGTCAAGGAGTACAACGCGGCCGTCCGTACCGACATTCCCTACAACCCCACCATCAAGGACGGTCGCTGCACCGAGGGCCTGGAGGTGGACAAGACCAACTGGGCCGAGACCATTGACACGCCGCCCTACCTGGGCTTTGCCGTAACCACCGGCATAAGCTTCACCTTCGGGGGAGTCAAGATTAACAACCGGGGCCAGGTGGTAACCAACGCCCAGGACCCCATCCCCGGCCTGTACGCCGCCGGCGAAATGGTGGGCGGCCTTTTCTACTACAACTACCCCGGCGGCTCCGGCCTGTCGGCGG
Source organism: Dehalococcoidia bacterium (assembly GCA_034423215.1). Lineage (GTDB taxonomy): Bacteria > Chloroflexota > Dehalococcoidia > Lucifugimonadales > UBA3495 > Bin22. The sequence continues at coordinate 48,804 of DAOUIY010000047.1, read as the reverse complement.
GCATGGTCTTCGGCAAACTCTCCGGCACCAGCGCGGGGCAGGACGCCAATTTGTTGAAGGATATTTAGGCAGTCCTTCGACAAGCTCAGGATGAGCGGGTAGAGAATCGGTTGCTGGTGTCCAGCGGCAAAGTACAAGCCAGGGGTAACTGTTGACCAACGAAGAATTCGCCGAAATCATGGCATTGGACCATGAACTTGCCGGTGTCGAGTTTAAAGGCTCAGGTCGTTTGGCTGACCGCAGACTCTCAGCCCAGGTAGTTAAGGCAATCTTGGGCATGGCAAATCGTCGGGATGGAGGAAGCGTCATAATCGGAGTAGAGGATGACCTAGGCACGCTAAATCCCGTTGGCCTCACTTCAACTCAGGTGGATACTTGGGGCTACGATGCACTGGCTGACCAGGTGGCGCGCTATGCTGACCCCGGTGTTAGCTTTGACGTGGAGGTCAAGAGCTACGACGGTGGACAGTACGTCGTGATTGAGGTCGAGGAATTCAACGATATTCCTGTTCTGTGCAAGAGAGCCTTTAACGACGTGCTTCGAGACGGCGCTTGCTACGTCAGACCTCGGCGAAAGCCGGAAACCACGGAGATTCCCACCCAAGCCGATATGCGGGACTTGCTGGACTTGGCAACTGACAAGGTGGTAGCCAGGTACATTGAGCGAGCCAAGCGACTTGGACTGCTCCCCGATTCAATGGTGATACCCTAAACCGGCAGCGAAGACGAATCCAACCCAGTATCGGGCGGTTAGATATGAGCGATCTGATAGAGAAAATCCGCTCACGTGGCCACTGGCAGGTCGGAATTCGTCCTATAAACCTTGAAGACAGACGCGTATCCAACCCTGATGAGCTTCAGCATATCTTGGAAAGAACCTACGTCCAATTTCGCGGTTGGTGCTTTCCTCACTTGGGACAAGACCTGCTGACACATTATAAATGGGCAAGTGGAAATGGTTGGGTTGGTCAAAAAACAGACTGGCAACACTATGTCGAGCTCTGGCGGCTATATCAAACCGGCCAGTTTATACACTACTCGGGGATGAGAGAGGACTGGCAGAATCAGTGTGAGTTACCCTGCTTGTATGCAGGTATCGAACCCGGGGAGGCTCTAGATGTGCTGGATACGTTGCTCAGGTTTAGCGAAATTTTTGAGTTCGCCGCCCGACTAACATTTCGGCCGGCTAGCTATGACCAGATCAGCATGGAAATAGCCATTAACGGACTTAACGGCCGCACACTCTGGGACAAACCCGGAGGGCTATATGTCCCGGCCAATCACCGGTCTAATGAGGACAAGTACCGCTATCAGCGGAGTTTTTCTTTCCTTGACCTGGCGGATTCTAAAGAACCAGCCTTAGTGGCCGCGCAGGAGCTGTACCGGTATTTTGGTTGGAAGCCTAGGATCAGTTGGCTGCGTGATATACAGACTGAGCTGATTAGCAAAACATCCAAGATAGGCCGATGACCTTGCATTGGCATGTCACATGGTAAACGGGCTACCTCTGCCTATCTAACATCAGTTGGTTACTGCCCTAAATTTCCGCCCAATCCCCCGTATCCTTAAACTCCAGGAACTCCTAACTAGCTAGGAGGTCACTCCCCATGCCCACCTCCACCCAAATGCAAACCCGCACCTCCCTGGCCCGCCTTGAGGCAGAGCGGTTGGCCTCTTACCTGGGCAGCCTCTCTCCTGAAGGTTGGAAGCATTCCACCGCCTGCGAACTTTGGCAGGTGGGCGATATGCTCGGGCACCTGGTGTGGATTGGCGAGTTCTATGTCCAGTTTGTCAGTCGCGCGCTGGAAGGTGATATAACGCCGCCGCCCGGCTCTCCCAGGGATGCTCGATATGGGGGCGTACCTCCCGAAGAGTTTTACGACCTGACGGCTCGGCAATACCGGCAAGACCTGGGCCACGAACTGTTGCCAGCATTTGTCCGCCACTTCGAAGAGTTGAACGCACTGCTGGAGTCGCTGAGTCCCGACGACTACGGCAAGCCCTGCTTTTACCACTCGGGCAATCGCCCTTTGTGGACTCTGGCTGACCTTACGGTTCAGGAATTGGCCGTCCACGCCTGGGATATTCAATCAGAGACGGAGCCGGGTACTCTCTTGTCTCCCGAAAGCCAGCCGGTGCTGCTTGACCGGGTGGTGCAGCGTCCCCAACCGGCCCTTAATTTGGCGCAAACTCCGGCCCAAACCGTAGAAGTGCCGGCAACTCTCAGGTTCAACCTGTCGGGCAGTGTTGAGCGCTCTTACGATATCATCCTGTCCTCCGGCGGAACTGCGATAGAATTGGCGGGTAGCTCTCCGGCCGAAGTCAACCTGGCCTGCGACACTGAAACCTTCATCCTCATGCTTTACCGGCGTCTGGATATAGGTGCAGCCCTAGAGGGTGGAAGCATCGCAATGACCGGTGACGCGTCGCTGGCACGGGCTTTTGCCGGCGCCTTCTAGGCCAGCTTTGCCGGACCTTCCTGCCCAGTCCTGCGTTTGGCTGACCAATATCGTCACCCAAGGAGTTCTTATGGATATCCCCCAGGAACGAGTTGAGATACTCCGCCAGGAAGTAGAAGCCTTCAAACGGAGGGCAGCCGCCCTGTCTCGTGCAGACTGGGAGAAACCCAGCGCCTGTGTGGGATGGACGGTGGCCGACGTGGTAGCTCACCTGGTGGGGCAGGCCTTTGCGCTGACCGTCTCCCGGGGACTCCAGGGCGACTACTCCCCGCCGCCGGGGGCGCCGGCGGTGGCTGTCCACAATGAGGATGAGTTCGCCCGCAACATCTTCCAGCGCGCCTTCAATACCAGGGCTGAGGCGGGTGACCGGCTGATGGAAACCCTGGCTGAGCGGCTGGACGAGGCGGTACGGGTGTTTGATACCGTTGGGCCGGACCAATGGGAGAACCAATGCTACTGGCCGCCCGGCCCGGAGCCGGTAAGGGTGATGCTGGACATGCGCATCAGCGAGCTTTCCATGCATGCCTGGGATGTTTGCTCCCGCTTCGACGCCGACTATCGCCTTTCCGACGGAGCGACGCGGGTGCTGATGGGCACGGTAACCCGCGCGGCGCGCCGGGCCTTTCGCCCGGAGCCTGGCCTGGAACGTCCGCAAACCATCAGGTTTGTGATTGGCTCGCCGGTAGCCGCGGCATACGACCTGGTTTTCTCGGCTGAGGGGGCTGCCCTTCGAGACTCTCAGGACGGACGAGGCGCAAATGCCGATGCGACTTTTCGCTGCGATGGCGAGACCTACGTCATGGTGATGTACGGGCGGCTGACCGCCTCTGAAGCCATGGCTTCCGGCCGTTTAACGTGGGAAGGAGACGAAGGGCTGGCCCTGGGGTTTGGGGACAGGTTCAAAGGCGGCTAAGGCGGCCTGGGAGCTGGTGGTGCATAGCCGCAGGATTGAAGACCAAACCGGGAGCCCGCTCGTGGTGAGCTTGTCGAACCATGAACGGGCGGCCCTTCGACAATCCCGGGGTGAGCGGAAAAGTTATTCATCGGTTCAAATGAGTTGAACCGCTAGCGGCCCTGTTCCTGCACCCCTGCCGCCGACTGCCGCGGGTCGGCTTGATGGGCTATAATGGGCCGCGACGCGCAACCCCAATCCCGACTTTACGGAGGGGCCCCAATGATTACCAAGTTTGGCAGCCTGTTTGCCGGGCACGTGGACTTTGACGATATAGGTCTGGAGGCCACCGCGCTCAACGACCGCTGGCTTTCCGACGAGCATCTGGCCACCGTATTCGACAAGGCCGAGGCTATTGCCGGCGTGATGGACCGGCTGGACTATGAGACATTCTGGATGGCGGAACACCATTTCCAGCGGGAAGGTTACGAGTGCATCCCCAACCTCATGCTGTTCGCCGTCCACCTGGCCCACCTGACCAAGAAGCTGAAGATAGGATGCGGCTTCAACATAGCCCCCATGTGGAATCCCCTGCGTATGGCCGAGGACTACGCCACCGCCGACATTTTGACCGACGGCCGGGTGGTGTTCGGCGTGGGCCGTGGCTACCACACCCGGGAGGTTGAGACCTTCGACGCCCCCATCATTGACCAGGACGCCAACCGCGAACTGTTCGAGGAGCAGGTGGAGGTGATGTTCAAGGCCTTCAACGAGCGCTCCTTCTCCCACCACGGCAAGCACTACAACATTCCGCCGGATGTTCCCTACCGGGGCTACGACCTGAAGGAGATTACCCTGGTGCCCAGGCCCAAGTACCTGCCGGTGGAGTGCTACCAGCCCGTGGTCGGCGGCAGCCAGCGGGCCATGGACTTTATGGTGAAGCACGGCATCAAGGGCATGATCGGCGGCGGCGCGGCGGCCGGCGGCGCCACCATGGACGTGGTGCGGCGATGGCGGGAGACCCTGGCCAAGGCCGGCAAGGAAACGGAACTGGGCGGGGACCTGATTATCGGGTTCTCCATCCACCTGGCCGACACCGAAGAAAAGGCTATGAATGAAGCCAAGTCATTTTTCGAAGAGAATATGAAGATGTTCGCGCCCCTGGGCTTCTTCCATGGCCTGTCGGACGAGCAAATGATTGCGCTGGGCGACCCTTCAAGGGCCCGCTCCGCCGGTCTGCCGACCATTGAAGACGGTGTACGAGCCGGTTCGTGGCTCTGCGGACCGCCGGAACTGGTAGCCGAGAAGCTGAACAACATCCAGGAAATGTACCCCGGCCTGACCCAGATTAACGTCGGTTCGGTGGTGGGCACGCCTCAAAAGGTCATCCTGGAACAGTTGGAATGGTTCGGCAAAGAGGTGATGCCCCAGTTCAAGGCCCAGGCCAACGTTGCCGTGCCCGCGGACTGACCCCTGTTTATCCACGAACAGGCGCGGAGGTTCAAGAATGGTGGTTGCATAAAGTCAACCACCATTCGTGCTTATTCGTGAACATTCGTGGATAAAGGTTCTTTTTCACCCCGGCCCGGTCAGCCTGGCAATGCCGCGCATGGTGGGGCCGCCGTTGCTCATCCGCTTGGCCTGCATGGGCTGGCCCTTGCCGCAGTTGGGTATGGGGTTAACTTGCAGGTCGTTACCCACCGCGTCTATGGACTGGAAGTAGTTCCTGGTATCTGCCGTAATTCCCCCGTCGCGATAGAGTCGGCCCAGTTGCCCGTTCTCAATTTCGTAAACCTTTACGGCAGTAATGCGAAAGTTCTCCCGGGACTCCGCTATTGACGGTGTGCGGTGGCCGGCAATGTAATAGCCCGAGTCCACTTCGGCGATCATTTCCTTGGGGTCCCTGTCTCCCGGGCTAAAGACGGTGTTGGTCATCCGGATTAAGGGCGCCAGGTGAGCTTCCGTAGCCCTGGCCGAACCATTGGGACTCGCACCCATTATGGCCGCGGTCTGGCGGTTGTTGAGAAATTCCTCCAGTACACCGTCCCTGATGATGTAGGCCCGACGGGCCGGGGTTCCTTCATGGTCGTAGCGGAAGGAGCCGTAGCCGTCCATCAGGGGGTCGGAGAAGGCGGTGACCAGGGGCGAGGCTATCTGCTTTCCCAACTGGTTGTCACGCAGGTCTTTCAGAAACCAGGAACGGCCGGCATAGGCGGTCTCGTATTTCAGGGCCCGGTCCAGCTCGGAGGGATGCCCTACCACCTCGTGGACCAGGAGGGTGTTGAAGTGGGGGTCGGTAACCACCGGAACTTCCCGGTCTGGCGGCCGGAGCGGAGGAGCGACGGCAACGTCGGCGGCGTCCCGGCCCAGGCGGCTGCAAAAGCCTACGTAATCGGGTAGGTCTATGGGGCCGTCGCGGTAGCCCCGGGTCATCACTTCCCAGCCCCGCTGGTGGCCCGTAGAGTCGTAGAGTTCGTAGTTGCCGTGCTGGCTGCCTGAGATGACAAAAATGAAGCCCTCGGTCTGGGCAAAGCTCTGGTCAATGTCGGCGCCCTCGGAACTGATGAACAACTCCCGCTGCAGGAAGGTGCTGGCGGAAGAGGATGTAAAAACAATATCTCTGCCCCGGCTCCTGGCGGCATTGGAGCCTGCCACCGCCATAGCCAGGACTTCATCAAGGGACACGCTGCGGGGGTCAATTTCGTAGGCGGCTGGTACGGAGTCTTCGGCCACGGGGACGCGGGACAGATAAGTATCATCCAGGCTGTCGCCCAGGCCGGGGTAGGTTCTCCTGGTGCGGGCTTTCTTGAGGGCGTTGGATATGGCCCGCTGGTAGGCCTGTTGTATGCCTCTCCACACGACGGCTTCGATACGTTCCAGGTCGGACACGCCCAGAACCTGGCCGTAGAAACCGGCGGCGGCCATTTTCCTTTGGACGATTACGCGTACTCCGAAGTCAAAGGCCACGTCTTCGCCGCTGGCTTTGCCCACTCCGTCCTCGGCGGCGGCCCATTTCTCCTCGCGGACCTGGATGCGCAGGTCGCAGAACCGGAAGTCGCGCAGAGTCCGGGACTTCTCCGTAACCAGCGACCGCAGGTTGGCCCGTATCCGGTCCAGGTCTTCTATGGAGACGGAGTTGGGCATAGCATCACCGCTCTTGACAAGCTACGGTAACGTGACACTTTACGGTCGGCAAGAGACTGAGAGCCCTCCCTGCGATGTGGAGCCGGCAAAGCGTGGCCTGAAACACGGCGCAGCCGGGCGTAAACGCAGGAATGCTATCCTTGACCGGGCTGGTGCATGAAGTGGTCTTTGAGAATGTCGAACTGGCCTGCCAGGTGGGCCTGACCCATTTCCAGTCCCCGGATGCGCTCGTCCTGGGAGTCAAACCGCCGGTTCATCTCTTCCTGCATCTGGTCTAGCCGCCGGTTCATCTCTTCAAACCGCCGGTTTGTCTCTTCCTGCATCTGCATCAGCCGCCGGTCCATCTCTTCCTGCATCTGGTCGGACCGGCGGTTCATTTCGGCCCGCAATTGCTCGATGTGCATGCTTGTCCGTCTCTCGGAATTGTTGATTTGGACCAGGTTGAAGCCCGCTACTGCGATTATCGCAGTCAGCAGCCCAATACCTACGCCCAATATGCCTATCAGCTCCGGTGACATGGCACTCTCCCGGTGGCGCTATGCCTATCCCTGCTCCGATTGCCACGCCCTGGCTACGGCGTGACCGACGGCGGGTACCACGGCAGGGTCCAGCGACCAGGGGATTATATTCTCGGCGGTGGGCTCTTCCACCAGGCCGGCCAGGGCCTCGGCGGCGGCCAGCTTCATGCGGGTGGTTATGCGCGGCGCTCGGGCGTCCAGGGCGCCGCGGAAAACTCCGGGGAAGGCCAGGCTGTTATTAATCTGGTTGGGAAAGTCGCTGCGGCCCGTGCCCACCACGGCGGCTCCGGCCGCAGCTGCGGCGTCGGGCCAGATTTCGGGCGTCGGGTTGGCCGCGGCCAGCACAATGGCGCCGGGAGCCATGGACCGCACCATGTCCTGGGTTACGGTGTCGCCTACCGACAGGCCGATAAATACGTCGGCTCCCTTCAACGCATCGGCCAGGTCTCCGCCCAGGTTTTCCGGGTTCGTGGCTTCCAGCATTTCGGTCTTGATGGGTGTGAGGTCTGTCCGCCCCCGGTGAATGATGCCCTGGCTGTCCACCAGGATGATGTTCCTGGCGCCGTAGTCAACCAGCAGCTTGGTGGAGGCGATGCCGCCGGCTCCGGAGCCGGCAAACACGAACCTGGCATCGGCGATGGACTTCCCGACCACATTCAGGGCGTTGATTATGGATGCGAGGACGACTATAGAGGTGCCGTGCTGGTCGTCGTGGAAAACGGGGATGCCCAGGTCCTGGAGGCTCTCTTCAATCTCAAAGCAGCGGGGGGCCGCGATGTCCTCCAGGTTGATGCCGCCGAAGCAGGGCGCCAGGTTCCGCACCGTCTGGATTATTGAAGCGTTGTCCTGGGTCCCGAGGCAAATGGGAAAAGCGTCAATGTCGGCCAGTCCCTTGAACAGTATGGACTTTCCTTCCATTACGGGAAGGGCGGCTTCGGGGCCGATGTTTCCGAGGCCCAGTACCGCCGAACCGTCAGTAACCACGGCAACGGTGTTGCCCCGGTTCGTCAACGCGTAGCTCTCGGTCTTGTCCTGGTCAATGGCCAGGCACACGGCGGCCACGCCGGGCGTGTACGCTATGGACAGGTCCTCCATGGTTTCGACGCGCATCTTGGAAGCGATGCTTACCTTGCCCCTGCTGGCCCGGTGGCGGTTTATTGCTTCGGTTCCGTAATCCATCATAGTTCTTTCAGCCCACCTACATCGTTAATTGGCGATACCAAAGGCCGGCACTCTCTTGACGGCGTTTCTTCGGTGATTCGCGCCTTCTCAATTTTGGATTCGCCAATTATAAACCCTTTAGCAAGCATTTAGGATAGTACGGAACCCGCAATAGCTTAAACCGAGCAGGTGAACCGTCAACCAATGCCGGCGCGTCAGGTTCCGGCGGGCCGAGTGTAGGTCAACCGCACCATGCCATTGGCGTAAGACTGGGAATCTTCCATCTCCAGGCTGCGCTGGGAAGTGGCCGGCGGAAACAACGGAATGCCGTCGCCCAGGATTACCGGCAAGATGAAAAGTTCAATACGGTCCACCAGTTCCAGCGTCAGGAATTCCCGGACCAGCAGGCCACCGCCAACCAGCCAGATATTGCCCTCGCCTCTCCCCTTGAGGTCTTCAACCAGGCCGGGAATGTCTTCCCCGCTCACAAACTGCACGTACTCGTCCCTTTCTCCGGCCCGGGTACTGGAGAATACATAACCCTGGGTGGCGGCGTAGGGGTAATCAACGTCGAAGGACAGCACCTGTTCGTAAGTGACGCGCCCCATCAGGACGAACCCTACGCCGGCGAAGAACTCTCCATAGCCGTAGTCTTCGGTGGAGCCGCTTTCCGGCTCGGAAATTTCATCCAGCCAGCCCACGCTGCCGTCGGGGCGGGCGATGTAGCCGTCCAGGCTGGCAGCTATGTACAAAATCACTTCTGGCAAGTGAACCTCCTGTTGGCGCCTTTTGTTCAGGGCCTGTTACTCTGGCAGGTTATTCCGGTTGTTACTCCGGCCGGCCTGAACTGCCGGCCGGATCGGGCGGTACTGGCGGGCAACCCGGAAATTCCACCATGCGATGAAGGGGGTTATGACCACTGTCGGCAATATCCATGTAATCCACTCGGGGTTGGTTTCGACGTTGACCACCAGGGTCGCGGTTATGGTAGCGATGGTAGCGCCCAGCATGTTGGTCAGGTGGCGAGAGATGCGCCGCCCGCCGGTGGCCCGCTGCTGGCGGTGATAGAGACCATCGGCCACCCCCAGGGCAACGGCTATGGCCGCGAACACGGTCATGGTTACCCACTGGGACTGGCCCGATCCGGCCAGGATTCCGGCGTACATTCCCATGCCCAGGCCGGTGGTCAACATAATTGCGGCGGCGGCCCAGTCAACGGCGTGGGGGCGGCCCCTGCGATTGCGGGCGAACCGCCAGCCGGCAAAAACCAGGTAAAAGCTGAAGAAAGCAACCAGCAGCAGGAGGATGCTGGCTCCCAGAAGCGCCAGGGGCACCGCCGTCAGAAATACCAGGGTCATGGCTGCGGCATATACTCTGCCCGACAGGATATGCCATTTCTGGCCCTTGGGAGTAAATGAGGCAATGGCTGCGGTGAGCAAGGCAAGGGCCCCGGCCCCTATGTGGACGGAAAGGAGAACGGAAGCGAGCATGGGATTCTCCTTGATTTGACGGCGCCGGAAGGCAACCGGGGCGCTTGAAAGTGGAGCCGCACGAGGGATTGAGCATGGCGGTTTGTTGCAGCCATTTACTTCAGCAACTTGCTACCCTTCCTGGTTCGGGGGCGCCTGCCGCCGGTACCGCCGGATGACCACCGTATCGCAGATCAAGTCGTGGACACCCCTGCGGTCTGACCGGAAGGCCACCACCAGGAAAATGAAGCCGAAGGTAAGGTTGGCGGAGACGGCGGTAAGAAGGTGCCTTGCCAGGGCTCGGCCCGGCCCCACTCGGGAACCGTCGGTCCGCACAACGTACAGGCCAAAGGCGCGCTTGCCCACGGTTGTGGCCCAAATGGTTATGAGCGCGGTATCGTAGATTAGATTCGCAACTAGGATTAGTATTTGCAACCGCTCCATGCCGGGGCTGGGGTTGGTCAACTGCTCGCTAATCTGCTCGGAAAGGGTTCCCGAGCTTTCGGGGAGAGGCAGGCCGAACATGGCCCAGAGAATCACCAGCGGCATCACGATAACCAACGTATCTACAATAAAAGCCACCGCCCGCAGCCAGAAGCTGCCGGGGCTGCCCATCGCAAAGGCCTGCAGCGTTCCTTCATCAGTCCGGGCGGATTGTTCGGGCGCCAGTTGGAATCCGCAAGAGAAGCAGAAGGAAGAATCGGGCCGATTGGGGTGAAGGCACCGGGGACAGGTAATGCTCGGGGGAGCGTTGGCAACAGAGTCTTCAATCGGCTGCTCAAAGGGCTGCTCAGGGGCGGTTGGCGTGTCGGGAAAGTCGGAGGGCCCGGTCGGGGACGGACTGTCGGGCGGTACCGGCTCTGGAACCGTCTGGGCCAGGTTGTAGCCGCAGTTGCCGCAGAACCTGTTGCCCGGGGCGTAAGAATTGCCGCACTGCGGACAGTTCATCACTACTCTCGTTACTTATTCATCCACGAATAAGCACGAATCCTCACTAATTATCATTCGTCCCCACTGGCCGTTAGTGAAAATTCGTGCCTATTCGTGATAAAGGGTTCCCCCTACCGCGTTACCGCGCCTTCGGCGGCGGATGAGACCAGCTTGGCGTACTTGGCGAGAACGCCGGAGGTGTACTTGGGCGGAATGGGCTGCCAGGCGGCCCGCCGGTCGGCCAGTTCCTCTTCCGTGAGGCGGGCGTTCAACTGCCGGTTGGGAATGTCCAGGGTGACAATGTCGCCCTCCCGCAGCAGGCCGATGGGTCCGCCCACCGCGGCTTCCGGGGCCACATGGCCCACCATGGGACCGTGGGAAGCTCCGGAGAAGCGGCCGTCGGTAACCAGGGCTACCGAGTCGCCCAGGCCCTGGCCGATGAGCGCGCCCGTGACGGCCAGCATCTCGCGCATACCGGGGCCGCCCTTGGGTCCCTCGTAGCGGATGATGACGATGTCGCCCTCGTTAATCTCGCCCCGCTGGATGGCCTGGAAAGCGGGCTCCTCCTGCTCGAACACCCGGGCCGGGCCCTCGTACACCTTTTCCTGGTGGCCGGCCACCTTGATGACGGCGCCGTCCGGGGCCAGGTTGCCCCGCAGGATGGCCAGGCCGCCGGTGGGGCTGCGTGGCGTCTCGGGGCGGTAGATGACCGGCTGGTCGTCAATGGTGGGCATTTCTGCCACGTTCTCGGCCAGGGTTTTTCCGGTGACGGTCATGGTGTCGCCGTGAAGCAGGCCGGCCTCCAGCATCCGCTTGGCCACCAGGGAAACGCCGCCGTAGCGGTGCAGGTCGGCCATCACGTACCGACCGCCGGGGCGCATGTCGGATATGTAGGGAGTGCTGCGGCTGATGCGGTCGAAGTCGTCCAGGTCCAGGTCAACGCCGGCCTCGTTGGCAATGGCCATCAGGTGCAGGACGGCGTTGGTGGAGCCGCCCATGGCCAGCACCACGGTAATGGCGTTTTCGAAAGCCTGGCGGGTCATAATGTCGCGGGGCCGCACGTCCTCTTCCAGCAGGCGCAGCAATGCGCTGCCGGCCTTGCGCGCCTCGTCAACCTTGCGGGGGTCAATGGCGGGAATGGAGGCGTCGCCGGGCAGGGACATGCCCATGATTTCGATGGCGGTGGACATGGTATTGGCGGTAAACAGGCCGGCGCAGGAACCCTCGCCGGGGCAGGCAACGCACTCCAGGGCGGTCAGTTCGTCGCGGGTGATGCTGCCTTTGCCGTAGGCTCCCACCGCCTCGAACACGTCCTGGATGTTAACGTCGTTGCCCTGGTACTGGCCGGGCATGATGGTGCCGCCGTAGATGAAAATAGACGGGACGTTGAGGCGGGCGATGGCCATCATGCAGCCGGGCATGTTCTTGTCGCAGCCGGCAATGGTAACCAGCCCGTCCATGCGCTCGCCAAAGGTTACCACTTCAATGGAATCGGCGATGACCTCGCGGCTGACCAGGGAGGCCTTCATGCCCTCGGTGCCCATGGAAATGCCGTCGCTGACGGTGATGGTGCCGAACTCAAAAGGAGTGCCGTCGGCCTGGCGGATGCCCTCCTTGGCGGCCTGGGCGAAGCGGGACAGGTGGACGTTGCAGGGGGTAACGTCGCTGGCCAGGTTGGCTATTGCAACAAAGGGCTTGTCCAGGTCCTCGTGGGTCAGGCCCATGGCCAGCAGCATGGCCCGGGCCGGGGCCCGCTCGGCGCCCTGGGTAACGTCGTTGCTGCGGTGCTTCATCCGGGCGACGGTAGCGGCGTCGCGGGTGGTAGTCGTGGCAGTAGTGGTGGCGTCGGTAACGGTAGTCACGGGGAACCTCCTCCCTCTGAGTTCACCCTCAGGTAAGCAGAGCCATTATAGTCTGCTGGCTAGGGAGGGACAAGGCGGCTGTTTATCCACGAATGCACACGAATTTTCACGAATAAATTGCCATTAGTGAACATTGGTGTATATTCGTGGATACAATAGACCGGAACTGGAGAACACGAAGATGAGATGCCCCATTCTCATTCACAAGGATAAGGGGAGCAGCTACGGCGTAACCGTCCCTGACCTACCCGGGTGCTTCTCGGTGGGAGATACGCTGGATGAGTCGATGGCAATGGCCAGAGAGGCCATAGAGCGCCCCATTTAAGGCTTGCTGATGGATTGCGAGGCAATTCCCGATTTACAGCCGCTCCAGATTCACTTGTCCAACTTATAGGTTCATCCCAAACCAGTTACTCTAACTTCTCAAAATTCGGGATGGCTCATGTTTGACGTGATTACGGGATATCCGCATCCGGCTCGGCAGGTTGAAGCCATCGCATCCCGGCTACTGCTTCCATCTCCGACAGATGTCGGGCCTCCCTCAAGCTGATCCCTGCACTGATATATTCCCTCCCCAATGATGTCCCTATTTCTTTGCCATCTTCTATGATCAGAAGTTCCTCTGCGCGAACTTCTCCCCGGCCCAGGAATTCTAGAACTTGCCTTTTGGCATCTTTTACTTCGGGATTCAGGTAGATATAGACGAAGTACGGCTGATTGTATTCCCAGCCAAATCTTTCGGCTTCCTCTCTGATCCAGGGATAAGGCTCTTGCGTGGGAGCGGGAGTGTCCTCAATGCAGAATTCTTGAATCGATCCGTCCGTTGTCTCGTGTTTCAGGCATACGGTGGGATATGGAGTGGGTCCTACTTGACAGGCCCAAGATCCCATTAGGAGCAGGATGATCAATGGGAATGGGATTTTGAAGTGTCCTAGCGTATATTCCCCCTTGTGACGGCCAGAATATTACTTCCAAAGTTTTACCGCCGAAATGCCCAAGCCTATTCTGGCGATGACGGACGAATTTGCGGAGCGGGAAGGTGATACCAGGTCTGTCCTCCTCACCCGCGCCGTAATTCAGTACGTGCAGCGCAAGGTTCACGCCGAACTGGACGAGATAGACGTGCAATTCCCGAGTACTCGGGCGGATTAAACCGCTTTAAACCTCTCCCGTCACTTCGCCCGAAGCCCCGTTTTCTTCACCCTCCGCAGCTTCGTCGAGCAGCATGACCGGCTCAGCATTTTCTGCCACCGGCGCCTCGTTCCACTGCTTTACCAGGTAGATGATTACGTCCTTGGCCAGGGCTACCAGGGGCGGGCCCAGGATTACGCCCCACAGGCCGAAGTACTGGCTGCCGACGGTGATTACCAGGATTACCACTATGGGGTGCATGTTGAGGGTATCGGCCTGGATGCGGGGCACCAGCAACGTGTTTTCCAGCAACTGGACGATGAGGTAGAGGAGGATAACCCACAGGACTTTGTCTGGCTCGGTGGCCAGGGTGACCAGCACGCCCACCGCGCCGCCAATCCACGGGCCGATGATGGGAACCAGTTCGGTCAGGCCGGCCACTATGCCCAGGAGGACGGCGAAGGGAACGCCGATAATCAGCAGCCCCGCCGCTACTATCACGCCGACGATTATTCCCAGGGTCAGTTGGCCGCGGATGTAACCGCCCAGGGTCCGGTCGGCAATGTCCAGTATGTCCCGCAGGTAAGGGCGCACTCCCGTCGGGAAGGGGGCATTCAAGGACTCGCGAATGGGACCGGAATCTTTCATCAGGTAGAAAATCACCACCGGGGCGGTGGCCAGGCCCAGGATAAAGGCAAAGGAACCGGTGATGATGCCCAGGGTCTGCTTGACGACGTTCCAGGCTGCCGACCCAATAATTCCGCCGGCGCCGGCCAGGGCTTCCTCGGCCTTGTCCCGCATGTCGTCGGGAACCAGGTCCGCGTATCGGTCAACCCATCCCTCTATGGTTATGCGGGCATTGTTCAGAAATGCGGGGAAGTCTTCAATGAACCTTTGGCCCTGGTCAATCGTAGGGGGAACGACGGCGATTATCAGGGCGCCGACTATGCTGAGACCAACCAGGAAAATGATGCCCACGGCAATAGCCCGGGCAAGGGCCGGGCGACTGCGACGCCAGGGCATGCCCCGTTCCATCAACTTGGCTACGGGCAATAGCACGTAGGCGATTACCGCGCTGACGCCCAGGGTGAGCAATACCGTACCCAGGAAATAAAGGACCAAAAGAGTCGCCACCACGATGGCGGCGGTACCCGCGAGCAAAAACCTTTTCCGTCTCAGAGAAGGCTCCATCCCCACCTCGAAATGGCTGATTGAGGCCCAGCGCCGGGCTTATTGGAAGAAATTAGTACAAACCTCGTATTGCCGGGCAGCATTATGCTTGCCTGGAAATTCCCCGTCAACCGCCCGAGGATTTTTGACATGGAGCGCAGGCAGATGGATTGCGAGAGGGGCAGGAGGGCCTTTCAGAAGTCTCTCCCAACCCGCTCAAGGCGAGCTTGTCCATCCACGTGTGCAGGAATTGAACTCCTTCGACAAGCTCAGCATGAGCGGGAGTTGGCATCTTCAATTACTTTGGAAGGGCCATGCGGGTGTGCTTCCGGGGGTTGCGCCAAAGGGGTATTTCTTGTAATCTTGGGACTGCCCGAGTGTACGGGCCAAACTTAGAAATGAGGAAGAGCAAGAATGTTTAACCCGCTCCAATGGTTGAAAGTTCAAGAGGCTGAAGCCCATTGTGACATCCCCTGCGGTATTTACGACCCTGTCTCTGCCAAGATAGCCGCCCAGACCGTCCAGAAGATGGTGCTGCGGATGCAGGCCCTGGAGGCCGGAGATGACCCGGTAGCTTACGCCCACACCATGTCCCGCTACGTGGCGACCAAGGAAGAGCATGCGGAGATCTGCAAGCGCGAGTTGCGGATTCTCTGGGCCGATTACGCCTGGCCCAATATGCCGGAGGGCTTTGACCTGCACGGTTCCTTCAACGCCGCGCTCAAGCTGGCCGGCCGCTGCCGCCAGGTGGTAGACATGGCCGCCTGCGAGGAACTGGTAGCGTCGGTGGACGCCATCGCCGCCGCCTTCTGGGCCACCAAGGGCGTCGAGTACAGCGACCCCAACGCCGCTGCCCGTTACGGGACCTAGGATTTTCGAAACCACAGAGGCAAAACGGCAGGGGCGGGTTTCAAACCCGCCCCTGCGTGTATCCTCCGAATCAACAGGCCGGCCAATTGGCCGGCCTCTGTCTATTTTCCAACAGTAACGGCCTTCTCTACCCCAAACTCGCCGCAGCCTCCTCTACGATAGCCACCGTGCGGTCAATGTCCTCCTCGGTGTGGGCCAGGGAAACGAAGCCGGCCTCGAACTGGGAGGGGGCCAGGTAAACGCCCCGCTCCAGCATAGCGTGGAAGTAGCGGCCGTAAAGCTCGGTATTTGACTGCTCCACCTGGGACAGGGTGTCCACCGGGCCCGGGTTCATGAAGCCGGTCATCATGGAGCCCACCCGGTTCAGTGTGGCGGGGATTTCAGCCCGGGCAAAGGCCTGGGTGATGCCGCCGGCCAAGCGGGCGGCCAGGGAATCCAGTTTTTCGTAAATGCCTTCCCGCTGCAACTCGGTCAGGGTGGTGATACCGGCGGTTACCGCTAGCGGATTGCCCGACAGGGTACCCGCCTGGTACATGGGCCCCAAGGGAGCCACCATTTCCATAATTTCCTGCCGCCCACCGTAGGCGCCTACCGGAAGTCCGCCGCCGATAATTTTGCCCAGCGTCGTGATATCGGGAGTAACGCCATACAGGGTCTGGGCACCACCGTAGGCGATACGAAAGCCGGTAATAACCTCGTCGAAGATGAGCATGGCGCCGTTGTCGGCAGTTACCTGGCGCAGGGACTTCAGAAATCCCTCCGCCGGCGGTACGACGCCCATGTTGCCGGCGACGGGTTCCACAATGACGCCGGCGATGCCGTCGGGCCAGGCTTCAAAAAAGGCTTCCACCGAGGCAATATCGTTGTAATCAGCCACCAGGGTCTCGGCGGCGTAGGAATCGGGGACGCCGGCGCTGGTGGGAATGCCGTGGGTCATGGCGCCGGAACCGGCCCGCACCAGCAGGCCATCGGCGTGGCCGTGGTAGCAGCCGGAAAACTTGATAATCTTGCTGCGTCCGGTGTAGGCGCGGGCCAGGCGTATGGCGCTCATGCAGGCCTCGGTACCGGAACTGACCAGCCGCACGCTGTCCACCGAGGGCAGGGCCTCGCAGATGGTGCGGGCCAGTTCCACCTCCATTTCCACCGGCGCGCCGAAGCTGGTTCCCCCCTCGGCGGCGCGGTGCAGGGCCTCCACCACGGCGGGGTGGGCGTGGCCCAGGACCAGCGGCCCCCAGGAGCCCAAATAGTCAATGTACTCGTTGCCGTCCACGTCCCAGACGTGGGAACCTTGTCCCCGGGAAATGAAGGGCGGCGTTCCGGCCACGGCCCGGAAGGACCGGACGGGACTGTTGACGCCGCCGGGGATGTAGCGCTGGGCCTGGGCGAATAGTTCTTGGGATTTGGTTTGGTTCATTATCAATCCTGGTTGGTTTAGTGACCTGGGATGGTTAGAGTACAGAGAGGGATGTTTACCACTAACCCCTATGGTTTTCCCTCTTAATGTGTACCGGGTATTTGCCGACGCTTCACTACTATCGTTAACAACCCGTTACGGATTTGTTCGACTTGCTTCTCCTATAATCCAAGTAATCACTGAGCGATAGTGCTTCGGGAGGATAGGGATTAGAGGCGAGGGACTCAATAGCATCAAGGAGCATCTGGCTATCCTCAGGAGGAATGCGCTGCAACTGGTCTAGGGCCTGTTGAGAATACTCAATCCGGTACTGCCCCGGCAATGGGTCCTGGCTCTCGAGATAAACTTCTTCCTCATCACGGTCAATTCTTTCAGACATTTCCAACATAACTAGCATGTCCTCCAAGTCTTCATACCCTTCCGGTGAGGTCATAAACTTCTTAAAGTAGTCGTAGTCTGTTATAAGCTCCCACCGGTTCCGAAAGCCCCGCAGGTAATCACGCAAAGGGTCACCGTACTCTCTAACTCCCGTTTCCAAATTGAGGTCTCGTGTCTTGCCTTCCTTCCCGGCAGCGTAAGCATAGAAAACCATGGACGGGAAAACCCATACCTCTTCAACTTCTTCGTTCATAAGGGTTACGCATATAACGAAAAAGTCAGGACTGGGAGAGAAAGCGGGCATCTGAAACCAACGCGGGTCTTTCCCACCAGCCCCACCGGCGGACTTGATCTGTAATTCCAGCACACATCCGTCAGAAAGCTGCAGCAAGGCATCCAGACCTTCATCTACCAGGGGCTCATACACCTTGACGCCCCGCTTCAATAGCTCCCCAAATACGAACAGTTCGCCGATTTCACCGGCTGCTTGCTTCGTAATCATCTCTATCGCCTACTCCTCCCCCCTCAGCCACCTGGCTACCTCCTTGGCGTGGTAGCTGATGATTATGTCGGCGCCGGCGCGGCGGATGGCGGTGAGCAGTTCCAGGGTTACGGGCTTCTCGTCAATCCAGCCCTGCCGGGCTGCGCCCTTGACCATGGAGAACTCGCCGCTGACGTTGTAGGCGGCCATGGGGTGGTCGAAGCGGTCCGCGGCCTCTTTGATGACATCCAGGTAGGCCAGGGCCGGCTTGACCATGACGATGTCGGCGCCCTCGGCGATGTCGCTTTCAATTTCGCGCATGGCCATACGGCGGTTAGCCGGGTCCATCTGGTAGCTGCGCCGGTCGCCGAACTGGGGCGTGGAATCGGCGGCCACGCGGAAGGGGCCGTAAAAGGCGGAGGCGTATTTGGCGGCATAGCCCATCACCGGTACCGTTTCCTCGCCGTGGGCGTCCAGGGTTTCGCGGATGGCGCGTACCTGGCCGTCCATCATGGCCGAGGGGGCCACCATGTCGGCGCCGGCCTGCACTTGGGCCAGGGCGGTGCGGGCCAGCAACTCCAGGGTCTGGTCGTTATCTATGCGCTGGCCTTCGATGACGCCGCAGTGGCCGTGGTCGGTGTATTCGCACAGGCACACGTCTCCCACCACCATCAGGTTGGGAGCGGCCTGCTTGATGACCCGGATGGCTTCCTGGATGATTCCCTCGGGGTCATAGGCGCCGCTGCCCACTGGGTCCTTCTCCTCGGGCAGGCCGAAAAGGAGCACGGCGGGAATGCCCAGGTCCACCACGTCGGCAATCTCTTCCTCCAGCATATCCAGGGAAAGCTGGTAATTGCCGGGCATGGGTTCAATGGGACGCCTGACGCCCTGGCCGTGGGTTACGAAGAGGGGATAAATGAAATTGGAGGCGCTCAGCCGGGTTTCCCTTACCAGGTTGCGCACCGGCTCCAACTCTCGCACTCTTCGCAGGCGCATATCAGGGAAACTGGTCATGCTGTCTCTCCTCTTTAATCACGAATGGGCACGAATTTTCACGAATAGTGATAAGGCAGCGGAAAGCGTGGGTATTTCTGGACAAAACCGTCTTATTGGTAGTGGCTGACTAACGCTTCCACCAGGCCTTCCACTGTGTGTTCGTCGGCCTCCAGGTCCACGCGCAGACCCAGTTCCCGCGCGGCGCCGGCGGTTACCGGGCCGATGCAGGCGATCAACGCATTCTCCAGCGGGGACTTGTCGCCTTCGAGGATTCCCACCAGGTTGCGGACGGTGGAGGAACTGGTAAAGGTTATGGCGTCAACGCCCTGGGAAAGCAATTTGCGGGCGTCGCCGGCGGCATTGGCCGGGGTGACGGTGCGATATGCGGTCACCCGTTCCACCTTGGCGCCCAATTCGGACAACCCCTTGGCCAGCACGTCCCGGCCGATGTCCGCGCCAGGGAGCAACACGGGGACCCCGTACCACTCCCTTTGGGACAACTCCGCCACGACGGACTCGGATACTGAGGTTGCGGGGACAAAGTCGGGACGTATGCCCCGCCGTTTTAGGGCGGCCGCCGTGGCCGGCCCTATTGCGCCCACGGTAACGTCGGCAAACACCCTGGAATCCAGGGCGTGTGTGTCTATGCGGCCAAAAACGGCGTCCACGGCGTTGGTGCTGGCGAAGATAATCCAGTACTTGCTAATGGTCCCGAAGGGCGTATCCCCGGGAACCAGGCCGTACTGGGCCAAGACCCTGTCGAATTCGGTGCAGTCCTCCAACTGCGCTATTTCTATCGAAGGCAACTCCAGGGATTCCGCGCCCTGCTCTTCCAGCAGCGTCCGCAGCCGGGATGCCTGGGTACGGGAGCGGGTAACCAGGACTTTCTTGCCAAAGAGGGGCTGACGGTCAAACCAACGCAGTTCCTCGCGCAGGCCGGCGACGGGGCCGATGATCGCCACCACCGGGGGGGTTAAGCCTGCTTCCCGGGCTTTTGCCACCACATCGGACAGGGAACCGTCCACCGTCTTTTGTTTTTTCCAGGTACCCCACTGGACCAGGGCCACCGGTGTTTCCGGGTCCATGCCCTCCCGCTGCAGGGTTTCCAGGATGGACTGCAGGGCGGCCCAGCCCATGAGCACAACCAGGGTGCCGCCGGTGCGGGCCAGCACGTCCCAGGGTATGGAGGACTCGGGCTTGGTGGGGTCTTCGCTGCCGCTGACCACGGTGAAGCAGGTGGCGACCCGACGCTGGGTAACGGGAATTCCGGCGTAGGCGGCGGCGGCAATGGCGGAGGTGATGCCGGGCACCACCTCGAAGGGAATGGCGTGGCGGGCCAGGACCTGGGCTTCCTCGCCGCCCCGTCCGAAAACGAAGGGGTCTCCTCCCTTGAGGCGGACTACGGACTTGCCCCTGGACGCTTCCTTGACCAGCAGGTCGTTGATTTCATCCTGGGTGAGGGCCTGTCTTCCCCGTTCCTTGCCCACGAATACCAGGTCGGCGTCGGGCGAGGCGGATTGGAGCAGGGCCGGGTCCATCAGGCGGTCATAGACCACCACGTCAGCCTGCTGGAGGCAGCCCAGCCCTTTGACGGTAATGAGGCCGGGGTCGCCGGGGCCGGCGCCCACGAGGAAGACTTTACCGGGCAAATCGTTCACCTACCTGTACCGTTCCAGACGGGGATTCTTGAGAAACTCGTTGGTATAGGGATCTTCCAGGTCGTTGACTATTACCCGTCCGCACTCGCAGATCTTTACCTCAACGCCTTCGGGGAATATGCGTTCCGGGTCCGTTTCCCAGACCATTTCGCCGTTCTGCGAAATATAGACCCCGCCCTCGTCTTCTAAAGCTTGGCGGCGGGCAACTATGGACGCGCGGCGAAGGGCTGCCAGGGCAACTGTCGATCTTTCGGATATTTGGGAGGTTTCCTCTATTTTTTTCAGGCTCGTCATCGGTTGGTTCCCTCCTCAAGAACGATTGCCAGATTGTCTGAGTTATCCAGCAAGGACCAGCTATCTACCAGTAATTTATAGACTTGGTAGTAATTGCGCAAACCTGCTTCAAACCGTCGTCTGATAACGTCGTCAGGTACGTGGTGACCACCTCGCCTGACTCTTCGCGCAACACGGCGAATGGCAGATTCGGGCGAGGACAGACTCAGAAAATATAGGTCCACCAAGTAACCCTGGCTTTGCCAGCGGGGGATTGACCGGGAGTAGGCCAGTCCGCTAAGGGTGGTTTCAAGAGCGAAACTCGTCCCCGCTGCCACCAGTTCTTCAATTCTTTGAAGCATCAACCGGCCGGCACGGAAAGCCTCCGACTCCGGGTCGTCGGGATTGAGGCCCCGGGCGATGATGTCCGCGTTGACAAAGGGAAAGCCCGCTTGATCTCCCGCCAGTATCTGATTGGCAAATGTGGTCTTGCCTGCGCCGTTGGGGCCGGCAATGATTATTATCTTCCTTTCGGGTGGTGTCATTCAACCTCAATGGATGTCCTTAGCTCTCCGTATCTTCCAGCAAACTGCCGCCGCCCCTTTCCACCAGGGCCAGGTGGGCGTCAGCGGCCAGTTGATGGGGTGAGCGGGTGAGGCCGCGCACCTTGGCCTGGAAGGTGTGCTTCCCGTCGGGGGAACCCAGGAAAACGGTCAGGTTCATCAGGTCGCCTTCGGACTGGGCGTAGGCGCCCACCGGAACCTGGCATCCTCCACCCAGGCGTTCCAAAAAGGCGCGCTCGGCGGTGGCGGCAAAACGGGTGGGCGCGTGGTCAATAGCTCTCAGGATGCTGTCCATGCGTTCATCATCGGCCCGGGTCTCCACGGCCAGGATGCCCTGCCCCGGCGGGGGTACAAAAGTCTGGGGCGACAGGTACTCGGTAATACGGTCAGCCAGGCCCAGCCGCAGCAGGCCCGCCGCCGCCAGGATGGCCCCGTCGCACTCCTCCCCTTCGGACTTTCGCAGCCGCGTCTCCACGTTGCCGCGAATGGGCACCACGGTCAGGTCGGGACGGCTGGAAAGCAATTGGGACTGGCGGCGGGGACTGCTGGTTCCAATGCTGGCGCCCGCCGGCAGCGCTTCCAGGGAGGAGCCGAAACGGTTTACCAGCACGTCCCGGGGGTCTTCCCGGGGCAGCAGGGAGGCCAGGGCCAGGCCCTCGGGCAGCAGGGTTGGCATATCCTTTAGGCTATGGACGGCCATGTCGAGCCGGCCGTCCAGGAGTTGCTGCTCAATCTCCTTGACGAACACGCCCAGGCCCATGCCGGCCAGGGGCGCGGCCTGGTTGGCGTCGCCGTGGGTGGTGACGGTGACAACCTGGAAGTCCAGGTCCGGGTTCAGGGGCCGCAACCGGTCAAGAACAATGTCGGTCTGGAGCCGGGCCAGGGCGCTGGAGCGGGTGCCAACGCGGACAACGCTGTTGTCCGGATTGCCACGAACCTGGTTTCTTCCTTCGACAGGCTCACGATGAGCGGATGCGTGATGAGAAGGTCCTTCGACAGGCTCAGGTTGAGCGGATGCGGAGTCCGGGCCTTTGGGGTTAGCTGCGTCCATGCCTTCCGCCTGTACCGTCCAGGTTGAACATCTCCCGAATAACCTCTTGCCGGACCGGGTCGTTGCTTTCCCTCAGGTACATGGTGGGATGGTGCATCAGTTTCTTGACCAGGGCCGTGGTCAATGCATCCAGATGGGCGGCTACGTCCTCCAGCGCTTCTTCATCGTCCGGGGCGGCTCCCCGGGCCAGCCGGTGGCGCAGGCGGGACATGGTCTTTTCGACCTCCCCCCGCCGTACCTCTTCGGCGTAGCCCCGTATGGTGGCTATGGCGGATATGGTGTCCAGGGAATCCCACCACTCCATGAGCGCGGCGGCCTCTTCCGAGACCAGGGATTCGGCGAAGGCGATTTCAGGCTCCATGCCCACGCTGGCGGCATCTGAGGTGGAACTCAATCCGTCTATGTCGTAAAGGGTCACGCCCTCCAGTTGGCCGGCTTCCGGGTCAATGTCCCTGGGCACCGCGATGTCAACCATCAGCAGGGGCCGGCCCTGCCGTTTCGCCATAAGTTCCTGCAGGTCGGCGTGTTGCAGCAGGTAGTCCGGGGAGGAAGTGGTGCTGATAACCACGTCCGAATCGGCCAGGGCAAGGCGCAGGTCTTCAAAGGGTACCGCGGTGGCTTTCAGTTCCACGGCCAGGTCCGAGGCGCGGCTGTAGGTCCTGTTGACGACAGACAGGTTGCCAGCCCCGGCGGAGGCCAGGCCGCGTCCGGCCAGTTGGCCCGCGTTGCCGGCGCCAACGAGCAGCACCTTCTTTTGTGACAGGTCGCCCAGCAGCCGGTGGACCAGCCTCACGCCGACATGGCTTACGGAGCGGCGCCGGTAGTCGCCATTACTGGAACCCAGGCTGGCCCGGTGATGGACCCGGCGGCCCACCCGCAGGGCCTGGTGGAACAGCCGCGACAGTGGTCCGCGGACGTAGCTGGCGCCGGTATCGGGACTGCTGGCGGCGCTGAAGGCGGCCCGCACCTGCCCCAGGATTTCCCATTCGCCCACCACCATTGAGTCCAGGCCGCTGGCCACCCGGAACAGGTGCCTTACGCAATCGGCTCCCTCGTAGTGGTAGAGAAAGGGCTCCAGGTCGGCCGGTTCCACGCCGAAATAGGTGGACACAAACCGGCGCAGCCGGCCCAGGGGGTCCGGCGAGTCGGCGGAGTCGTTGACCAGGGTATAGATTTCCAGCCGGTTGCAGGTGGACAGTATGACCCCGGGCGCAACTTGGCCGGCCAGGGAATCCAGCGCGTTCGGCAGGCGTTCGGGGTCTATGGTGACTTGTTCCCGCAACCGGACGGGGGCCGTTCGATGGTTCAGCCCCAGGACTAGGAGACTCACCGCACTGCCTCCCTCTGCCTGGAATCTTCTTCACGGGCAGACCGGCGCGCCTGGCAGGAACGGGACTGGCACTTGGCCAGGTCGCCGCACATACCCGGCGTCTGGGGGTCCAGGAGTTGGGACAGCAGGATTTCAAGGGCCCGGTCGCTGTGCCCGTCCTGCACCAGGTTCAGCAGGTCCCGGGTAATGCAGCACTGCCAGCGCTCCGGGTCTATGACGATACGCCGCTCCTTGATGATGCGCCGGGCCTGGGCCAGGACCTCCGCCAGGTCGGCCCATTCCAGGGCCTCGGCCTGGGAAAGGGTCTCGCGCAGTTTTCTGGCCAGGGCCGGGCTGGCGCCGCCGGTGGAAATGGCCAGGGTAACCGGCTCCCGCTTGACGATGGAGGGGGCAATGAAGCTGCACAGGTCCGGGTCGTCCACCACGTTGAGCAGCACGCCCAGCCGCTCCGCCTCCTCGTAGATTTCCCGGTTGACGTGCCATACGTTGGTGGCGGCCACGCCAATGAAGGCGCCTTCCAGGTCTCCCGGCTGGTAGGTGCGCTGCAACCAGGTAATATCGCCCCGCTGGGCAGCTTGCCGGATGCCCGGCGTGGCGTCCGGGCTGATTACGGTTATCTGGCAGCCGGCCTGCAACAGACCGGCGACTTTACCCTGGGCAATGCCGCCGCCGCCTACGATGACGCAGCGCTTGCCAGCCA
Organism: Dehalococcoidia bacterium; assembly: GCA_034423215.1. Classification (GTDB taxonomy): domain Bacteria; phylum Chloroflexota; class Dehalococcoidia; order Lucifugimonadales; family UBA3495; genus Bin22. Next base: position 24,354 of record DAOUIY010000047.1, on the reverse strand, counting down.
GGTTCAAATATACGGGGTAGTACTCGGGCATGGGTCTCCTCTTTTGTCTCTTTTATCCACGAAGGAACACGAAGATACGCCAAGCTCTTTCGAACGGCTCCTTCTTCGTGAGCCTTCGTGGATTAATGTCATGCTCTAGTCCTGCACGGCTTCTTCCAGTTCCGGTTCGTTTTCCCAGAATTCTTCGTAGTCCTCTACGAAGTAGCGGACGCGGGTTTTCTTGTATTCCCGGGTGCTGTAGAGGAGCAGGTTGTCGGTTATCTGGGTGGCTTCGCTGATTTCCCGGGCGATCTGCTCACATTCATCCTGGGTGGTGGCGTGAATCATGGAGAAGTGGGAATAGGGCCAGTCGGGGAAGGTGGGACGCTCGTAGCAGTGGGTAACCGCCGAGTGCTGGGCCATGGTCATGCCTACTTCCTCGGCCCGTTCCGGCGGTACCTGCCACACCACCATGGCGTTAGCCCGGAAGCCGGAACGGCGGTGGTGCAGCACCGCGCTGAAGCGGCGCATTATCTTCCGCTCCTGGTACTCGTCGGCCAGGGCGAACAGTTGACTTGTAGCCATGCCCAGCCGCTCGGCCATGGCATCAAAGGGCCGGGGAACGAGGGGCAGGTCTTCCTGCAACTCCCGTATCACCGTCTTGTCGAACTCCGAGACGTGCTGGGCCTGGTTCCAGTCCGGGGCCGGGGTGCGTTCGCCGATGTTGTCAGGGTTGTAGTTGTGGGCGGCGCTGCGCTGCTGGACCATGTCGAAGTTGACGCCTATCTTGAAAAACCGGAGGGTTGGCATAACCCGGAAATTCAACGCCCCCGTCTCCCCTGCCATCCATTCCACCGTGGCCTGAAGGTCGCCGTCCGGCGGCACGGCCAGGGTGAACCAGAGGTTGTAGTAGGAGCCTTCCCGGGCGTAGTTATGGCTGACCCCGGGGTGCCGGTTGATGAACAGGGCGCCTTCGTTAAGCTGCTCCGGCTCGTAGGCGAAGGCCACCAGGGTGGTCTTGTAACCCAGGCGACGGGTATCGAAGATGGCGCTTATCTGGCGCACCACGTTCTGACGCTTCAATTCATCCAGCCTGGATATCACCTCGTCCTCGCCGATTTCCAGTTCACCGGCCAATTCCAGGTAGGGCCGTTCAACCATGGGGAATTTGCCCTGGATGAGGTTCAGCAGTTTTCTGTCTATCAGGTCCATAAGCTGTCTTTCAGCCTCCCGTTTGGTTGACCGTCTCTTGGTTAACCGTGGTCTGAGTGTCCGTACTCTGGATGACTGTGTCGTCCTCTGCATCAGGCCGGTGGGGACAAGCGTCCACCATGCGGCGCTGGTAGGATTCCACCACACCCACCAGCACCTGGTCTGCCAACTGCAAAATGGGCCCCCAGGACGGGGAACTGGTGGAGTCCAGCACCAGGGTGCGGAAGAAAATGAAGGCTTCTACCGTGTCCTTGAGGGGGACGCCCCGCTCCGACATTTCCGCGCCGTATTCGTGGCCCAGCATGAGGGCCTCGGCGAGAATCTCCTGGCGGCGGCCGGAAGCCCGGCGTTGGGGCAGGCCCTGGACCAGCAGGGAGAGCAGGCGGCGGCCAAACAGGCGCATCCGGTCGCGGCCCTCTTCCTCCACGCTCTGGTACCAGGACTGGCGGGCTACCTCCTCGTGGTTGAGGCGGCGGCGAATGCGGCGCAGGGCCGCATCTTCCACTCTCTCGGAGTGGTCCTGACCCTGGCCGGAGGCCGGCTGCTGGGTCATGGCCAGCAGGTCGTCCCGGGAAAAGCGCCGGTGGCCTCCCGGGGTGCGGTAAACCTTTACATGTCCGGCGTCGGCCCACTGGCGCAAGGTGACCTGGCTGACCTGCAACAGTTCGCAGGCTTCCCCCAGGGAAAGCCATTGGGTCTTGGGTTCAATTTGAAGATTCGCCATTAAAACTATAAAAAACTATAAAAGTCTTGGCGGCGGACATTCATTTTGCCGACAAGGATACTAGCACAGCCAGCAATCTGCGTCAACGTGAATGGCAGCTGCCCCGGGGCTAATGAACCTTAAATCAGGCTGTACACCCAAGCCAAAAGTCATGTCTCCTTGAGTCCTTCGGCTTGGCTCAGGAGGAACTCTGCCGAAGGGCCTGAAATCCTGCCCTTTGAAGCGGTTACAGGGCCCGAAAGTCGGCTTGTCGGTTGGAGTTTAGGTTCTTCACTCAGTTCAGTACGACAGTTTTGGCCGTTCAGGACAACAATTCGTTAAGACGCGATTGCCCTGGCTGCTGCGCCAAGGCGACCGTAAAGGACGACAGCAAAGTCGGCAAGAGCCTTACTTTCCCGCTCATCCCGAGCTCTTCGAAGCTCCTACTCGTAACAGGGCGTGGTTCGACAGGCTCACCATGAGCGGTTTGTAATGTGGCCTTTAGGTGGTTCACAGAGCGGATTGTAGCGAACTGTGCAGCCGTGCTGCCTCCGTGGGGAGTGGGTTGGGCGCCGGATGTGCGACCTGGCATAGGAATCCAAGGCAATTGTTTGCGGCGGGCTGAGGGTGTTTAATTGGTAGGGTTCCCGATGGGCGCGACGAAGTTGAGCAACCTTGCCTGCCCTTTTCGTCCATGACAAGCCCGTCCGTGGGAACGGGAATATGGCTCAAACGGTCTGGCCGCGCGTGTATATCCAGCAATGACCGGTATTTTTGTCGCAAGACGAGGTGCAGCAACACAGTGACAGGGATGGAAAGCGAGGCGATAGTTACCCGCGGCCTGGTGCGGGAGTTCGGGCTGGTACGGGCGGTGGACGGGGTTGACCTGGCGGTGAGGCGCGGGGAGATATACGGGTTCCTGGGCCCCAATGGCGCGGGCAAGACCACCGTAATCCGAATGTTGGTGACCCTGCTGGCGCCCACCGCCGGTTCCGTCAAGGTGGCCGGCTTTGACGCCGTGGCCCGTCCCGACCAGGTGCGGCTGCGCATCGGCGCCGCTCTGCAGGCCGCGGCCCTGGACGACAAGCAGACGGGGAAAGAGTTGCTGACCCTGCAGGGACGGCTCTACGGGCTGAAGGGCAGGGAAATCGCGGCCCGGATGGCTGACCTGACGGACCTGATTGACATCGGCGACGCCATGGGCCGGCTGATTGGCACCTATTCCGGGGGAATGAAGCGGCGCCTGGACCTGGCGGCGGCCCTCATCCACCAGCCCGAGATACTCTTCCTGGACGAGCCCACCACCGGCCTGGACCCCATCAGCCGCAGCCGGATTTTTGAAGAGGTGGCCGGCATTAACAGGGAATTGGGGGTAACGATTTTCCTCACCACCCAATACCTGGAGGAGGCCGACGCCCTGGCTCACCGGGTGGGCATCATAGACCGGGGCCGCCTGGTTGCCCAGGGTACACCCGCGGAGCTGAAGCGCTCCCGGGGTTCGGACCTGATTATCGTGCAACTGGACGGGGCCGCCGCCGCGGAGGTTGCCAACGCCCTGAAGTCCCTGCCATCGGTGGACGCCGTGGATGCCCACGACTCGGAGTTGACGGTCAGCACGGGCAACGGCGCGGCCCTGGTCAGCGCCGTGGCATTGAAGCTGAACGAGTTGGGAATAGGTGTTCGGGAGTTGACCCTTCGCACCCCCACCCTGGACGACGTGTTCCTGCAGGTAACCGGTTCCCGCCTGGGCCGCGAGGACACGGGTACGGAACAGGATGACCAAGGGCAGGGAAGCGGTTAGGAGTGAAACAGATTTGAGGTCATTGCCAGTCCACTAAACCGTCATTCCTGCCTTCGCAGGAATCTTAACTCCGGCCCGTTGAGGTTCCCGCCGGCGCGGGGACGACGGGTTGGGCCGGCCCAATAATCTATTCAAAACAGTTGACCTACCAGGAGAAACCCATGGTTGGAGCTTCCGGCGCTGCCGAATTAACGGTGCGGGCCCGCAAGGCAGGCTTCTTCAGGGATATATTTGCCGTGGCCAGGCGGGCGGTCCGCTCCATGTTGCGTGACCTGGAAACGGTGATTCCGGCCCTGTTCATTCCGGTTTTCATGTTTGCCGTAACGGTGGGCGCGCTGCAGGACTTTGCGGAGAATATACCGGGACTGGATTACCGGGCCTTCCAACTGCCGGTGGCGGTACTGTTTGCCGTTACCGGCGTTTCCCGGGCCATTACCGTGGTCACCGACATCCAGTCCGGGTATTTCGACCGGTTGGTAATTACCCCGGTGAATCGGCTGGCGCTGTTGCTGGGCCTGCTGGTGGCCGACTTTGTGCTGATTATTGCCCTGACCGTTCCGGTAATAATCATGGGATTCATTGTAGGGGTCACCTTTGTTACGGGTGTGCCGGGAATAGTCGCCTTCATGCTGATTGCCGGCCTGTGGGGTTTGATATTCAACGGCTTCCCCTATGCCATCGCTCTTAAGACAGGGAACGTGGCGGCGGTGAACATGTCCTTCCTGCTGTTTTTCCCCTTCCTGTTCATGACTACACTGTTCATACCGCAGGAACAGATGACGCCCTGGCTGTCCACCACCGCCGACTACAACCCGGTGACCTACATCTTGGCGGCGGAACGTTCCCTGATCACCGAAGGTTGGCAGCCCACCGTGTTGCGGAACGGGCTGCTAGCCACGCTGGGCGTGGGGGTGGTGAGCCTGGGGCTGGCGCTGGCGGCCCTGAGAGGGCGGGCGACCCGACGGTAGGTGGAACCATGTCCGATGCTGAACAGTCAGACATTAAACGCAAGCTGCAACGAGACAAAAGGGCCCTTTTCGCCGAACTGCGCCAAGAGATACGCAACGAGGCAGTCCTGACTGCCATGGAACGGGTGCCGCGAGAGTTGTTCGTCCCGCCCGACGTCCGCCACATGGCCTACCTGAACATGCCCCTGGCCATCGGCTCCGGCCAGACCATCTCCCAGCCATACATGGTGGCCTGGATGACCGAGCTGCTGCGGTTGCGGGGCGATGAGCGCGTGCTGGAGGTGGGCACGGGCAGCGGCTACCAGGCTGCCATAATTTCGGTCCTGCTGCCGCGAGGCCACCTTTACACGGTGGAACGGGACCCGAGTCTCTACGAGAGCGCCCGAACCCGATTGGCCGAGCAGGGCTTCAATAACGTAACTGTCCTAATGGCGACTGATGACCTGGGCTGCCCCGGCTATGCCCCCTATGACGCCATAATTGTCACCGCTGCCTGCCCCCGCCTGCCGGAAAGCCTTGCCGGCCAACTGGCAGCGGGAGGCCGCCTGGTGGCGCCGGTGGGGACGCGTGAGGAACAGGACCTGGTACTGGCGCGCCGCACCGACGAGGGGCTCTCGGTGAGAGTCATGGGCAAGTGCCGGTTCGTGCCCCTGCTGGGGCCGGAGGGGTTTGAGGACAACTAATCCGTAAATGACCACGAATAAGGCACGAATGTTCTTGCTGCTTGTTCGGCCAAAACATTCGTGCCTTTTCGTGTTTATTCGTGGGTGAAACAGCCGGTCAAGGAAACAGCCTTTCCCCCGTTTCCGCGTCCTCCACGGTGATGGCGCTTACTGGGCAGTTGTCGGCGGCCTCCAGCACCTGGGCCAGGGGGTCGCCCTGGGGGTTCACCGCCTCCGACTGGCGGTCGTCGTTCAGGGCGAAGGTGTTGGTGGCGAAGGTCTCGCACATGGCGTTGCCGACGCACACGTCGTGGTCAACGGTGATTTTCAGCTTGCGTTCCTGGGCCATGGATACGGCACCCCTATCTGTTCATACTTAACTTGTAGAAAGATACCCCAGCCTGGCGAGGTTCCCGCCTTCGCGGGAACGACGGTTGGTGAATACCTGCCTCTGTCAGCCCGTCGAGGGGCGGAGATTCTTGATATCGCTTCCCTAGTTCCAGGTTATGGGCAGCGACTTCAACGACCGGAAGGTGATACTGGGCTGGTACTCCAACTGGTCCTCGTTGGTTTCCAGGTGTAGGGACTCGAAGCGCTCGGCGAAGGCCTTGAAGGCCTCCTGGCCCTCCACCCGCACCAGGGTGGCCCCCAGGCAGTGATGGATACCCGCGCCGAAGGCCACGTGAGGATTGGGCCAGCGGGTGATGTCGAAGTCGTCGGGATTCTCAAATTTGCGGGGGTCCCGGTTGGCCGAGGAAATGAACCAGCGGATGCGGTCTTCCTTCTTGATCACCTTGTCCCTCAACTCCACGTCCTCCGCGGCGATGCGGGTGATGGACTTGACGGAAGAGTCGTGTCGCAGGCACTCCTCGTTGGCCTTGACGTGCATCCCCTCGATGTCGGTCCGCAGCAGGTCGTACTGCTCCGGGTTGCGGATGAAGGACAGGATGCCGTTACACAGCAGGTTGATGGTGGTCTCGTGGCCGGCCAGCAGCAGCAGCGACGAGTTGGAGATAACCTGGTCGCGGCTGAAGACCCCTTCCCGCTCGCCCTGGGCCAGCACGGAAATGAAGTCGTCCTCCGGGTCAACGATGCGCTTCTCCACCAGCGGGGAGACGTACTCAATCATCTCGCGGATGCCTTCGGAGAAGTTCTGCATTCGCCAGGGTTCGCCGCGGCCCACGTACAGCAGCTTTTCGGCCACCTCGCGGATGTAGGGGCGGTCCTGCTTGGGCACGCCCATCATCTCGGCGATGATGAGCAGGGGCAGGGGCGTGGCAAAGTCGCGCATGACGTCCATGCTGCCCCGTTCCTCGGCCTCGTCCAGCAGGTCCTTGATGACCTCTTTCACCATGGGCCGCCACTCCTCCATGGAGCGGGGGGTGAAGTAGCCGTGGACGACCTTGCGCATGTCCAGGTGGGCCGGCCGGTCGTGCTGGATAAACTGGCGGGACTGGTATTCGCGAACGAATTCGTACAGGCCCAGGTCGGTGTCATAGATGGTGGGGTAGGGAGGCCGCGGGTCGTTCTTGAATACCGCCGAGGAGAAAAGCTCGTTGTGGCGCGTGAGCCAGACCAGGTCGTCGTGCCGGGTAACAACCCAAACCTGGTAAAGCTCGTTCCAATGGACCGGGTCTTCTTCCCGGAGCTGGCCGTAGTAAGAGTAGGGGTCGTTGATTACCTGGTCGGTAAACATGTCATCGCTGACTGCAGTAACCATTTCGTCGCCTCCCCACGATAAATTCCGAATTCTGGCTGAAGCTGGGTGAGCTTGTTGATTGAATCAACCACAATCGCTGTTTGGGCGCTATTCTAACAATAGGGTGGAAGGAGGGTCAAGGAGGATTCCGACGGACCTGCCCCTCTACCCTGGCGGGCGGCCACCAGGGCCGCCCCTACGGAGGGCCAGGGTGAGGGCTCCTTCGAGAGGCTCAGGATGTGCGGGAAGGCCGGCGTCGCTTTGACTTTGGATCATCCTGTGAAGGGGACGTGTCACATTGCCGGGCCAAAAGTGGCTGTGCTATACTTGGTGAAATTCTGCGATAGCAGTTACAAGGACAGTGTATATGGTACAGTCTGCTGAGCGTCCTGCCGAACAGGCCCCCGTGGCGACCCCCCCTCCCGCCCCGCAGCGTGAACCCCTGACGATGAAATCGCTTCTGGAGGCCGGCGTGCATTTCGGCCACCAGACCCGCCGCTGGAACCCCCGCATGAAGCGGTACATCTTCACCCAGCGCAATGGTATCCACATCATTGACCTGCAGCAAACCCTGGGACTGATGAACGAGGCCTACCGGGCCATGGTCCAGGTAGCTGCCGAGGGCGGCAACGTGCTGTTCGTGGGCACCAAGAAGCAAGCCCAGGAGGTCATGCAGAGCGAGGCCGAGCGGTGCGGTATGTGGTACATCAACCAGCGCTGGCTGGGCGGTACGCTGACTAACTTCCAGACCATCCGTACTCGCATCAACTACATGATCGAGTTGCAGCAGAAGCGGGACCAGGGCTATTTCCGGGTGCTGCCCAAGAAGGAGGGCCTCAAGCTGGAAGAGACCCTGGCAAAGCTGGAAAAATACTTCCTCGGCATCCGGAACATGACCACGCTACCCCAGGCGATGTTCATTATTGACATCTGCAAGGAAGATATCTGCGTCGCCGAGGCGCGCCGGATGGGCATTCCCATTTTTGCCATCGTTGATACCGATACCAACCCGGAACTGGTTAGCCATCCCATCCCCGGGAATGACGATGCCGTCCGGTCCATCAGGCTGGTCACCGGCCGCCTGGCTTCCGCCATTCTGGAAGGCAAGGCTGAAAGGGAGGCCATGCTGCAGGAGCAGCAGGCCCTGGCTGAAGCCGCCGCCCAGGCCGAGGCCGACGCCCGCGCCGCCGAAGCCGGTGATGAACTCTCCGACGAGGAGGCCGAACACGTCGCCCTGGCATCCATGCCCCTGGACGACCTGGCCCAGATGATGGAACAGTCCGGCCGGGGAGAAGGGGAAGCGCAGGGCCAGTAGGCCATTGCCATAGGCCGTAGGATAGATGGGCAAACCGGGGTCCCGCTCGTGGTGAGCCCGTCGAACCACGTGCGGGCGACCCTTCGACAAGCTCAGGGTGAGCGGAAATATCGCCCATCAGGTCAATTAAGTTGAACCACCCGGGGCAGTATTGCCAAGGGCGGCGCAACACCCTGAAGAGCAAGGCTGACCATCAAGAAGTTTATTGGCAAGTATTGGATAGCGTATTACGTCTCCTACCTGGTTGGGATCGCTGTCCTTACAGAAAGGCACTGGTACTCTCCCAGGTGGGAAGAGGACTGGTTAGCCTTGCTAGCCGATATACTCGGCGTGGCGATGGGCATATCCATCGCTCTAACAATCTTTGCTGAACAGGTGGGTCGCATGGTACTGCTGATTCCCGAAGCCATAAGGAACATCAGGGAAAAGGAAAAGATAGCCCAGAAACGGCGGAGAAGAGAGGCTTACAGGCGCTTCGGGTTCAAGGTGGACGGCGTGTTGGTATTGCCGCAAACCCCCGAAGTTGAGGCTTTTCTGAACGGGGAAGAGCCGGAAGGGGATAGCTCCAAGTAAGTTTCGGTCTTCAGCCTCTTTCCGCGCCAACAGGAATGCACGGGACTTTACTAATCTGAATCATCGCCGGCAGGCGCCAGGCGACCAACGAAGAATGGAGGAAATCGTTGCCAGCTACCGTAGAACAAATCCGGGCCTTGAGAGAGCAGACCGGCGCCGGAATAATGGACTGCAAACAGGCCCTGGAAGATAACGACAATGACATGAACCGGGCGGCGGAGGCCCTGCGGCAAAAGGGTTTCGCCCGGGCTGCCAGGCGAGCCGGACGGGAAACCACCGAGGGCGTAATCGAAGCCTACATTCACACGGGCGGCCGGGTTGGCGCGCTGGTGGAATTGGGCTGCGAGACGGACTTCGTGGCCCGGAACGACGAATTCAAGCAGGTAGCCCACGACATCGCCATGCAGGTGGCAGCCATGGGGCCTGTGTATGTCAGCGACGAGGAATTGAAGGAAGAGGACAACCGGCCAGCCAGCGAAATATGCCTGCTCCAGCAGACTTTCATCAAGGACAGTTCCAAGGTGGTTTCCGACATAGTGCAGGAACTGGCTGCGAAGGTCGGCGAAAATGTTCGGGTGGTCAGGTTCAGTCGGTTGGCCCTAGAGGAATAAGCAACCCCTTACTCTTATGCTTGCTCCCAGATACCAGAGGGTACTGTTGAAAATTAGCGGAGAGTCCCTTAAGGGTTCCGCTACTACCGGTATTGACCCGGACGCCCTGAATTACATGGCCCGCCAGATTGGTGAAGTTCACCGCATGGGAATTGAGCTGGCGATAGTGATTGGCGGCGGGAACATCTGGCGGGGAGGCCAGGCGGAACGCTGGGGTATGGACCGGGCCACCGCCGATTATTCGGGGATGCTGGCCACCATAATGAATGCGCTGGCCCTGCAGGACGCCCTGGAGAAGCAGGGCATTATTACCCGCACCCAAAGCGCACTGCAAATCCAGGCTGTCGCCGAGCCCTACATCCGGCGGCGGGCAATGAGGCATCTGGAAAAGGGGCGTGTGGTAATTTTTTCCGCGGGTACCGGCAATCCGTTTATGACTACCGACACCGCCTCCGCCCTGCGCGCCCTGGAGATTGGCGCCGAGGTGCTCCTGATGGCCAAGAACAACGTGGACGGAGTCTATGACTCCAATCCGCACATCAACCCGGACGCCAAGCGGTTCGCCAGCCTGGACTACCTGGAGGCCTTGAACCGGCGGCTGGAGGTAATGGACTCCACCGCCGTATCCCTTTGCATGGAAAACAAGCTGCCGATAGTAGTGTTCAACATTTTTGAGGCTGGCAGCATGCAGAGCATACTCAGCGGCGACGAGGTAGGCACAACCATAGCGGCTTCGGACTAGAGCGCTCCCGGCCAATGTTTGTGGGCCGGGTCGGGTTTAGAATGAATTGAGAGGGCGGTACTCGTTTGTCCTGCGAAGAGTGTTCTTCATCTGATAATTGAGTTCAAATCTGCACCGGACATAGGCTTCGAAAATTGAGAGAAGGTAATGATTCAGTTGGTTCCGGTCAGCATCAGAAATAGCTCGACTGGTTCGTGTTAGTATGCCAGGGCGCTGACATATAGCCTGACTGGCCGCGGTTCTACTCCTGTGGAAGCCGTCGAAGATTTGAAACGCGCCGTGGAGAGGATTTACCCCGGAGATTCCGTGGAACTCTTCATTAGAAGCATGAACCTGACATTCCCGAGGTCTTTGTCCGAGAGTGAATTCTCAGAATGGATGAAAGACCACGCTGCAACTACGATTTGATGGATTCAAGCGAAGATCCCGGCTAGAGGGAAGAGAGCGAACTAACGGACTTCGATGTCGAATAGGAAGTGGCTAACATATATGCCCAGGTAGATGGTATATATGCCCAGTTGGATAACCTGGTCACCAGAGAGGATCTTGAAAAGGCCAAGTCCGACTTGACCTAGCGATTCGTGACATGGAGCCTCGGACTATTGGCATGCATAGCAGGAATAGTTGGTGTAGTGATTGCGGCATTAAACTACGCAGCAAATTGACCTAACCGTAAACTGCAAGAATTCAAGCTACGGAACCAGTAAAGCAGCGGGAGGAATCAAGATGCCAGACAACGACAATGATACTCAACTGACCCCTGAGGACGTACTGGCAGAAGTTGAACGCAAGATGAACCAATCTATGGAAGCCCTGGACCGGGAATTGGCCACCCTGCGCACCGGGCGCGCAACTCCCTCTTTGATTGAAAATGTCAGCGTGGACTATTACGGTTCTCCTACCCCGCTGAAGCAGATTGCATCAATTTCGGCTCCCGATGCCCGGGCAATCATGGTACAACCGTGGGACAAGCAGGCGCTCCGGGACATTGAACGCAGCCTCATGCGCTCCGAGATGGGGTTCAATCCGTCCAACGACGGCAACATCATCACCGTTCCCATACCGCCCCTGAACCAGGAGCGGCGCCAGGAACTGGTCCGGCTGCTCAAGCGCAAGATTGAAGACGGCAAGGTCTCGGTCCGCAACGTGCGCCGGGACGGCCTGGAAAACCTGCGGAAGCTGGAGCGCGACAAGGCCATTTCCCAGGACCAGAACCGCCGCAGCCAGGACCAGCTACAGAAGACCACCGACTCCTTTATCAAGAGCATTGACCAGGTTTCTACCGCCAAAGAAGCGGAGATAATGCAGGTTTAGTTTCGTTGCCCGAGATGACTGCCCACACCGGACCGGCCAACCCCTTCCAGGCCCCAGTCTCAGAGACGGTTCGTCCGGTCGGAGAACAGGGGCAACCCGACCATCCTGTCGCCGTGCCCAGGCATGTGGCCATAATCATGGATGGCAATGGCCGTTGGGCCGAACAGCGGGGCTTGCCCCGGTTGTCGGGCCACCGCGAGGGAGTCAACGCCATCTCCAGGGTTCTGGACCTTTTATCAGCCCGCGGAGTTGAATACCTCACCATCTACGCCTTTTCCACGGAGAACTGGTCCCGTCCTTCCTCTGAAGTGGAGGGCATTTTCGAACTGCTTCACGAGACCCTGCAGCGGGATACGGATATTCTCGATGAGAAGAATGTCCGCGTTTTTCATATCGGCAACGTTGAGCGGCTCTCTCCCGATATTCGCGGGGCGGTGGACCGTATCCAGGAAAAGACCCGGAACAACACCGGCATCGTCCTGAACGTGGCCTTTGACTACGGCGGCAGGCAGGAGATTCTGGCCGCCGTCAGGCAGCTGATCCGGGACGGTATATCCCCGGAGGAAATTACGGAGGAGTTGTTCAGCAACCGCCTCTTCACCGCCCACTGTCCCGACCCGGACCTGATAATTCGTACTGGCGGTGAGTTGCGTATCAGCAACTTCCTGCTATGGCAGTCGGCCTACAGCGAGTATTACCACACCACCACCCTCTGGCCCGACTTGGATGCCGCCGAATTGGAGAAAGCCCTGGACTCCTACGGAAACCGGCAGCGCCGCTTCGGCAACATCGCCTCGGTAACCGGGGCAGAAACCGAGGCAAAAACCGGGACAGAGACCGCCGCAGAAACCGGGGGCTGAGGCCCTTGCTGATTCGCACTGCAACAGCAGCGGTGGGGCTGGCGGTTCTGCTGGGCGGACTCTGGGGTGGGCTCCCCTGGGTCTTCCTGATTACCTGCCTGGCGGCTGTGCTGGGAATCCGCGAGTTTTACCGCCTGCATCCTCCCGAAACTCGTGTGGCGAAAGCCGGGGCGCGGCCCGCCGGGGCCGAACTTGCGGCGGGTGCGGCAGGCAATGACGCCAGGGAAAGCAGGGAAGCCGGGGGTGAAGAGTCTGCCCGCTCCCCGGACCAGGATGAGCCGATCGCCCCCCAGGCCTGTGCCGCCGGCGAATGGCCGGCCAACCCGGCGGCAGCCCCCTTTCCGGGGCCGCCGGAAGAAAGTGACGCCGCCGTTGAACAACTAGCCGTACCGCTCGCGCCCGGATCTGTCGCTCCGCCGCCGCCACCTACTCCGTTCACTTCCGCGCCGACTTCCGAGTCGCAGCCTCCCACGCTGCTGCCGGCGCCGGTTGGCGCTGCCTGGGCGGCGGCCTTCGTCATCGGCGGGGCGGGCGCCAACAGCCTGCTGCAATTCTGGGCCATCTCACTGGGCGTATTTGTGGTTGGCGCCTTCGTGGCCCTGCTCTGGCTAATCGCCTTCTACCGCGGGCCCCGCTGGCCGGTGGCCGTGGCCTACCTCATGGGGGGGCCCGTTTACGTCGGGTTCCTGCTGGCCCACGTAATGGCGCTGGCGCAGGTGGGCGACAACTTCTTCCTGGCCAACCCCCTGGACTTCGACATCCTTCAGTTTCCGGTGGAAAGCTACGAGCTGGGCCGGAACTGGCTGCTGTTCGCCCTGGTGGCAACCTTTGCCACCGACACCGGGGCGTACCTGGTGGGCCGCGCCATAGGCCGGCGCCCCATGGCGCCGGGCATCAGCCCCAACAAGACCTGGGAAGGAGCGGCGGGAGGGTTTGTCGCGGCGGCGCTGGCTGCCTTGCTGCTGGAGCGCACCCTCAACCTGGGGCTGGGCCTGCCCGCCTGGACCGGCAATGGCGCCATTGGCTGGGCGGAAGCCTGGAACTGGCAACCGCTCCTGATTGGTGCTACAGTTGGTATAGTGTCGCAAGGTGGCGACCTTCTGGAGTCCCGGCTCAAGCGTATGTCCCAGGTCAAGGATGCCGGCCTTCTAATGCCCGGGCACGGCGGTATCCTGGACCGGCTGGACAGCCTGCTCATCGCCATTCCCGTGGTCTATTATCTCCTGGTGACGGTTCTCAGGCTATGAAAAAAATTGTTGTCCTGGGGTCCACCGGCTCCATTGGTTGCCAGACGCTGGATATCGTCCGCTCCTTTCCCGAGGAGTTCGAAGTGGTGGGGCTGGCCGCAGGAGCCAACCACGGCCTGCTGAAAGAGCAGGTAGCCGAATTTCGCCCCCGCCACGTCTATTGCATTGACCCCCCGGCCAACCTGGCCCCGGGCGCAGCCGCGACCTCCATGGAAGAAATGGTCTGCCTGCCCGAGGTGGACGTGGTCATGGTGGCCACCACGGGCGCTGCCGGCCTGCAGCCTACCCTCAACGCCCTGCGGGAAGGCAAGGCCGTAGCCCTCTCCAACAAGGAACCCATCGTCATGGCCGGGCCCCTGCTCAAGGACTACGAGAGCCGGTACGGCGGGGCCATCCTGCCGGTGGACAGCGAGCCCAGCGCCATCTGGCAGTGCATACAGGGCGAGGCCAGCGAAATCCGGCGCCTCATCATCACCGCCTCGGGGGGGCCCTTCCGCACCCTGGCCCTGGAGGAGATGGCGGCGGTAACCCCGGAGCAGGCCCTGAAGCACCCCACCTGGCAGATGGGCCCCAAGATTACCATTGACTCGGCCACCCTGATGAACAAGGCCTTCGAGGTAATCGAGTCCCACTGGCTTTTCGGCGTTCCGTGGGAAAACATCGAAGTGGTGATTCACCCCCAGAGCACCATTCATTCCATGGTCGAGTTTGCCGATGGGTCGGTGAAGGCCCAACTGGGGCCGCCCAGCATGAGGCTGCCCATCCAGTACGCCCTGTTTTACCCGGAACGCCGGCGCAACCCGGTGGACTCCCTGATACCCCGCCTGGACACGGGCATTGCCCAGTCCCTGGATTTCCGGCCCATGGAGCCGGAGCGGTACCCCTGTTTCAGCCTGGCCCTGGAAACGGCCCGTAAGGGCGGGACCTACCCCGCCGTCCTGAGCGCCGCCGACGAGGTGGCCGTAAACTCCTTCCTGCAAAACCGGATTGGCTTCACCGACATCTGCCGGGTGGTAGAGTCGGTGGTCAACGCCCATGACCGTTCCAGTGGCGGCAACGGCGACAGCTCCGACGGCCCTAACCTGGAAGAACTGCTTTCCGCCGACGCCTGGGCCACGAAAGAGGCGCAGCGGGTTGTGGGGGAGTTGGAGTAGGTTAGTAGGAACTAAAATGGCAACAGCAGCACACTTGGACGAAGATAACCCCAAATATCCGTTACTCGCGGCCGGCATCCTGGGCCGGCACGAGCGCAACGAGCCTGAAGCGAACATTACCAGCGCGGTTCGGGAATTCCTGGTTCAGACCGGCCTGGTTCAGACAGAGGAAATAGTCGAAGAGAATCCGCCTTCCGACGGCTCAAGGCGGGCAGTTGATTTGACCGCCCTCGATACTTTTATCGAGTTCAAGCGCCGTATTGGCACCGTGGGAGGCGGTCAGCCCAATCCGGAATACGTTAAGCAAATAGATGACTATCTCTCCCAGTCCCAGGAACAGGGGCGCGTGCGAACTGGAATTCTCACCGATGGCAAGTATTGGCTGCTTCGTTGGCCCGACGCCGGCCCGGTCAGGCTGACGAAACCTTACTTCTTCGTCCTGGAAAACAATGACGGGTGGCTGCCCCTCCATGAATGGCTGCGGAACGAGGCCCTTGAAATAATCGAGAACGAAGCGGTCAGTCGGGATACCATCGCCGACCACTTTGGACCCAAAAGCCCCAATTACCAAAGAGATATTGACACATTGGCGGCCCTTTACCGGGAACATGGGCACCTGGCTACGGTCAAGGTAAAGCGGCAGCTTTGGCATGACTTGCTCCGGACCGCCCTTGGGGAAATCGCGCGCAGCCCGGAGGAAATGGACGACCTGTTCATTCGCCATACCTACCTCAGCGCAGTCATCGGAATGGTGGTTCAGGCCTCCTTTGGCATAGACATTCGCGAACGGGCCGAAATAGAGCCGGAAGACCTGCTCTACGGGCGCTTCTTCCAAAACGCTACCGGCCTGCAGGGAATCGTCGAGTCCGATTTCTTCACTTGGCCGGCGGAGGTGGGTGGAAGGGCATTCCTGCAAACCCTGGCGCGGCGGGTCGCCAAGTTCTACTGGCTGGGCGCTCCGACCGATATCGGGTCAATTCTTTACGAGGCGGTAATCCCTCCTGAGGAGCGCCGGCAACTGGGCGAATACTATACCCCCGACTGGCTGGCCAGGACCATGGTGCGGGAACTGGTTACTGACCCTATGAACCAGAGGGTATTGGACCCGGCCTGCGGTTCGGGCACCTTTGTTGCCGAAGCCGTTACCCATTTCCTCCAGGCCGCCATGCCCGACGGCAAGCCTTCCGAACTTCATCCAAGGCAGGTTCTGGACAAACTCCGCCATGCCGTGAGCGGTGTTGACATTCATCCGGTGGCTGTTCACCTGGCCCGCGCCGCATGGACTCTGGCGGCTCAGCCCGTTATTAATGCGACGGTAGAGTCCGGCTACGACGCTTCCATGTCCATTCCCGTCTATTTGGGCGATGCGCTGCAGTTGCGGTTCAGGGCAGGGGACCTGTTTGCCGAAAATTCCATAACCATTCAGGTGGAAGATGACCAGAATACCGAGTTGGTCTTTCCCTTAACCCTGGTTGACCGTCCCGAGGATTTTGACCGGTTGCTGGGCCATGTCGCCGAGGCCATCGAGAGCGGGGAGAATCCCCTGTATGCGCTGGATGATTATGGAGTAACCGAAGTCCACGAACGCGAGACAATGCAGGCCACCATTGCCACCATGCAGCGGCTTCACGAAGAGGGCCGGGACCATCTTTGGGCCTACTACACCCGCAACATGGTGCGACCGGTAGTGCTGTCCCGAAACAAGGTGGACGTGGTAATCGGCAACCCGCCCTGGATTAACTACAACCAGACCGTGGATGTGCTGCGGGATGAGTTGAGGAACCTGAGCCGCAACCGCTACGGTATTTGGGCCGGCGGCCGCTACTCGACCCACCAGGATGTCGCGGGCCTCTTCTTTGCCCGCAGCGTGGAGCTTTACCTGAAAGACAATGGCGTCATCGGTTTCGTAATGCCTCACAGCGCGTTGCAAGCCGGCCAATATTCCAAGTGGCGTCAAGGGCGGTGGCGCGTCGGCAACTCGGCACAGAGCGTCCAGGTGAATTTCGAGCATAAGCAGGCATGGGACCTGGAAAAGCTGGTACCCAACAACTTCTTCCCAATCCCGTCCTCGGTTGTATTTGCCAGCAAGTGCCCGCCGGATACCCCGGGCCGCCCTCTGCCCAATCTTGCGGAGTCCTGGGTGGGTAGCGCCGGTTCCGAACACATGGGGCGGGTATCCACGCCGATTACCGACACCGGCGCCGTGGGCATTTCCCCCTATGCCAGCCGCTCACGGCAGGGCGCGACCATCGTGCCCCGCTGCCTCTTTTTTGTTGATGAGACAGAGAATACTGCTGTCGTGCAAGCGGGACAGACGGTCACCGTCAATCCTCGCAGAGGCGGGCAGGATAAGGCTCCCTGGAAGGACCTGGACCTGACCGCTATCACCAACCAGACAATAGAAAGGGAGCACCTGTTCGGCGTACATCTGGGTGAAACCATCGCCCCTTACGTCACCCTGGAGCCTTTGCAAGCCCTGTTGCCGGCCAAGTCGGATGATGGCACGTTACCCGTTGACTCGGAGGGAGTTGGCGGAATAAACGTGAGTGAGTTGCGCCAGCGAATGCGGCGACGTTGGCAGACCGTTTCAGATATTTGGGAGACAAACAAAGCCAAGGCGAATCGTCTGGATCTGTCTGGGCAGCTTGACTATATGCGCAAATTATCGGCTCAACTGGAATGGCAGGCTGACCCGAGTGAAAGGTCAGTTCGAATAGCCTATTCAGCGGCTGGTCAGCCTACTGCGGCTTTGTTAGAAGATTCAGCTCTGGTAACTGAGAGGCTCTACTGGGTTACTTGCAAGGATGAAGATGAAGCCAATTACTTGATGGCAGTCATCAATAGCAATGCTCTATATGAAGCAGCGCATCCGCTTATGTCTAAAGGCCAGTTCGGGGCTAGAGACCTGCACAAACACCTCTGGAAGCTACCAATCCCCGAGTTTGACCCCAAACAGAAACTCCACATGGCAATCGCCAAGGCCGGAGAACGAGCGGCGGTGGCGGCGGCCCAACAACTGCAGGCCATGAAGCAACGGCGGGAAGACGGCCGCGGGGAAGAAGTTAATGTCAGAAATGTCCGCCGGACGCTGCGGGATTGGCTGCAAACCTCGCCCGAAGGCAAAGAGGTAGAGGCGGAGGTGGCCGCGTTGCTGGGCCAGGGCGTGGATTATCGAGGTACCATCACCATCGAACCGGGTATGCGCAGCGGCCAACCCTGCATCCGCGGTATGCGGATGACGGTTAAGGACGTAATGGAATACCTGGCCGGCGGCGAAGCCTGGGATGACTTTCTGGATGATTTTTACTACGTGACCGAGTCCGATCTACTAGCTTGCCTGTCCTTCGCGGCGACTGAGGAGATGGATGATGACTACAGCCATCTCCGCAAAGCTGTTATTTGAACCGAATCTGTCACCCAGGCTGCCGAGAATGTTGGCTGACCTTTTCCCCGATTCCCTTCATGTAGGCGACGTGCTGCAGTTCAATACCCCTGATGGGGATATTTGGGAATATGCCAAAGAACATGGCTTCTGCGTCGTAACCAAAGACCGGGATTTCATCAGGCTCAGCAGGGAACAGGGGCACCCGCCGAAAGTAATCAGGGTTACTTTGGGAAACTGCTCGCGGGAAGCCGTTGGAACGCTACTGCGGGAACGATATTCTGAAATATTGGGCTTACTCCAGGATAATGAGCGCGGCCTGTTGAAAATACCCTGAAGCAGAGAGGCCCGTTTAACGCGTTATTCTTGATTTGCCAAAGGAACCGACCCCATGGAAACAGCTATTTTCGCCATCGTCGCCTTTGTCCCCATGCTGGTGATGCTGGTGGTTATCCACGAATGGGGACACTTTTTTACCGCCAGGGCCTTTGGCGTCAAAGTGCTGGAGTTCGGCATCGGGTACCCGCCCCGGGCCTTTGCCTTCTACACCGGGCGAACCCGGGTGCGGCTGCACGAGCGGACCCGCTACATCAACCTGTCCGGGGCGGGGGATATCCGGCCCGGCCAGTTGGTGCGCCTGTTCAGCATTGAGGATGAAGACGGCAGCCTGGTGGCCGGCATGATCGAGGCGGCCCAGGATGGAAAACTGCGCCGCCAGTCGTCGCTGCATGACTCGGGGACCGGGGAGTACCTGCAGCACGATGGAACGGTGCGCGAGGTGGACGGCGAGTCGCTCGTGCTGGCCGACATGGCCTACACCCTGAACTGGCTGCCGCTGGGGGGCTTTGTGCGCCTGGCCGGCGAGAACAATCCGGCGGTGCCCCGCAGCCTGGCCTCCAAGGGCGCCGGCCCCAGGGCCATCATCCTGGCGGCCGGTTCGCTGATGAACGCCCTCTTCCCGCTGGTGGCCTTCACCCTGCTGTTCATGATTCCCCAGAGCGTCACCGTGGGCAACGTGCAGGTGGAAGAGGTGATGGACAACTCGCCGGCCCAGTCTGCCGGCGTCGTCGCCGGTGACCTCATCCTCAACGCCGGGGGCCGGGACATTAAGCACGGCTCCGACCTGGTAAGGGCAACCACCCTGAACGCCGGCACGGAGATGGAGTGGACGGTGGAGCGGGACGGGCGCGCCGAGATAGTGCGGGTGACGCCCCGGGTCAACCCGCCGGAGGGACAGGGCGCCACGGGCATCAGGATTGCTCTTGTCAACCCGCGGTCCGAGACCCAGTATGAACCGCCCTGGACGGCAGTGTGGCTGGGCGCCACCAACACCTGGGAGATGATGGTCCTGCTGCGCCAGGAAATATCGTCGTGGATAACCGGAGACCGCGCTCCCCAGCTTTCCGGCCCGGTGGGCATCGCCCAGGTCACCGGCGAAGTGACCCAGCAGGGCGGCCTGCGCGGGTGGGTGGTGCTGTCCATACTGTTCAGCATCAACCTGGCCATCCTCAACCTGCTGCCCATACCCATGCTGGACGGCGGACGCCTGGTGTTCGTGGGGCTGGAGTGGGTGAGAGGAGGCCGCCGCATACCCGCGGAACGGGAGGGGCTGGTCCACCTGATGGGGTTCATAGTCCTCATCGGCTTCATCCTGATAATCACCTACCAGGACATAGTCCGCCTGGTCCAGGGCGGCAGCCCCCTGGGCGGGTGAGGTTTGACATCCACGAATCAGCACGAATTTCCACTAATAATCAGTGAATGGGAACCAGTAATTAGTGAACATTCGTGTCTATTCGTGGATAGAAAAGAAGAAGCCCTACCCTTGAAACCTGGGCATTACCTTTTCGCTCAGCAGCTTTAGCGAGTCGGCCGTTTTTTCCGGTGACATGAGGCCCCGGTTGGTTAGCATCAGGTTGCGGATGCCGGCGTCGCGCAGCTGGGCCAGGTGCTCGGCTACCCGCCGTGGGCTGCCGATAATTCCTTCCCCCGCGTCGGGGTCCGGTGTCTCGCCGTAGCCATCCTGCAGCATGGGCGGCGGCTGGCGGTCCATGTTGTACTGCGGCGGGTTCCACGTAGTCCGGTAATGTTGCATGTTGGCCCAGGCCTCGTACTGGGCCGGCAGAAACTCCTCCATGGCCTGGTCGTCGGTGTCGGCCAGATGCAACTCCCGCCACACCCATACCTGGTCCAGGTTGGACTCGATGGCCTCCTCGCCAAACCCGGCCTCGGCCATGGTATCCCGGTAGAGGCGGATACTGGCGGCGGTGTGGCTGGTGGAGCGGCCCCGCAACAGGATGGGCCGCCCGATGCGGGCCATGGCTTTCACCGATTCGTCGTCAATGCAGGCCCGGGCCAGCCGGGGATGGGGTTTCTGGTAAGGCCGGGGACGGGAGGACGGGAAAGCCACCTGGTAGTGCTTCCCATTGAATTCCAGGTTGTCCGTTGTCCACGCCCTTACCATGAGTTCTTCGGCCTCGTCCAACTGTTCCACGCCCAGGTCGGGGTTGGAGCCGAAGCCGATGTATTCGTAGGCGTTGTAGTTGGAGCCCTTGGCCGTGCCTACGATTACCCTGCCCCTGGTCAGGTTGTCCAGCAGGGCGGTCTGGATGGCCACCCGCACCGGGTTGTGCAGGGGCAACTCCAGGATGCCAAAGCCAATGTCCACCCGCCTGGTCTTGACCGCCAGCGCCCCGGCGAAGACCAGCGGGTCGCCATAGACGCACTCCCCGGTGAAGTAATGCTCCGCCAGCCAGATGGCGTCAAAGCCCAGTTCCTCCACCAGTTCCGCCTCTGCCAGGCACTCCCGTATTTCCTGCTCATCCCGGGAGTCGTCGAACTTCATCGGGTAATAAAAGTGCCCAAACCTCATGTCTCTTCCTTGTCTATTTCAATCCACTAATGGACACGAATGTTCACTAATAGTTTATGCCAGGCCATTCCATTCGTGATTATTCGTGTGCATTCGTGGATAATTTCCCGTTTCAGGCAAAAGCCGGCATTACCTCTTCGGCAAACAGGCGGATGGAGTTGCGGGCCGCCTCCGGGTCCAGGTAGCCAAACTGGTGGCGGGCGCAGAAAATGTCGTGGCCGATCAGGTCGTGCTGTTCCTGCAGCTTGCGCGCCACCGTCTCCGGACTTCCCACCAGGGCAATGCCGTTGTCCACCCAGAAGTCGAAGGAGCGCGCCCGTTCCCGGAAGGTGCGACGCAGTTCCGCCCGCTCCGGCGTCCCCGGGTCGTCGCCCCGCATACCGCCCGGCCCGTATCCAACCCGGGTCGGGGCAATGATGTCCTGTCCTTTTCCGGCGGGGACAGCTTCGGGAAATGCCGCCGTGGCCAAGTGCGGTTCCGCCTGTTCGCGGGCCTTGGCATCCGTCTCGGCCACGTGGACGTGACGGGTCAGGAAGGTACGGGGCATGGGCGCCGGATGCCCTTCCGCACGCCACAGGTCGCGCCAGGTCGCGAACTTGTCGGCGATTACCGGGTCAATGTCAATGTTCTGGGATACGTGGAAGTTCTTTCTGGCCGAATACTCAAAGCTGGCCGCGCTGTGGCAGCCGAACCACACCGGCGGGTGGGGCTGCTGGTAGGGCTTGGGAGTGGTCAGCACCTCGTCGAACTTGAAGAACTCCCCGTCGTAGGTAACGCTGTCCTGGGTCCAGGCCTGCAGGATGATGTCCAAAGCCTCCTCGCTAATCTCCCGCCGCCGGTCGAAGGGTACGTTCCAGCGCAGGAACTCGTGCAGGGTTACGCCGATGCCCGCCCCGAACTCTATGCGGCCCTGGGAGAGGTGGTCCAGCATGGCCACGTCTTCCGCCAGGCGGATGGGGTGGTGAAAGGGCAACTGGTAAATCATCACCCCGAACCGCATGGCGCTGGTGGCCCGGGCCAGGGCGGTCAGGTAAATGTTGGGCGCGCTGAGGAAGCTGACGTTGGAGGTCTGGTGCTCGATGGAGAAGTAGTACCTGTACCCCATTTGCTCCGCTTCCTGCGCCCCGCGAATGTGCTCCTCGTAAACGTCGGCCGCCGTCGCATGAGCCTCCATCTGGGGCTGGTCCAGCACGTCGTAAAGGCCAATTTCCATCTTGGTCATAGGCGATGACACCTCTCTTATCCACGAATAGGCACGAATGTTCACTAATGGGTTACTACAATTCGTGGTTATTCGTGACCATTCGTGGATAAATCCCGGGTCCGGGGATAAGGGGCCCTACTTCCCGTCCTTGATATGGTCGGCAATCTTTTCGCCGATGGCCAGGGTGGTGACGTTGGTGTTGGCGCGGATGCAGTCGGGCATTATGGAGGCGTCCACGATGCGCAGGCCCTCCAGCCCGTACACCTTGCCGTACTGGTCCACCACGGCCATGGGGTCGTCGGCCGGGCCCATCTTGCAGGTGCAGGAAATGTGCTGGGAGGTGGTAACCTCCCGCCGCATCCAGGCGTCCAGCGCCTCGTCCGACTCCAGGTCCTCGTCGGTGGGCGACACCCGCTCCTGGATGATGTCCTTGAAGGCGTCGTCATTGCCCAGGTCCACGCAAATCCGCACCGACTCCCGCAGGCGGCGGACGTCAAAGTCCTCCTGCAGGTAGTTGTAATCGAGGATGGGCTGGTCGGTGGGGTCGGCGGAGGCCAGCTTCAACTCCCCGGCGCCCACGGCCAGGTAAATGCCGGCGGTCATGCGAATGCCCAGGGGCGCCATGCGGCTGCCGCCCAGGTTGACCCGCTCGGTGGCGAAGGACTGCATGGTGATTTTCATGTCGTTGCGCAGGTCCGAGTCCTCGGCGGTGTAGCGCAGGGTAAGCTGGGCCCGGGGCTTCAGGCCGTCCAGCTCAAACCCCTCCCTGGTGCGCCAGGTAACCCACACGGCGGGATGGTCGCGCAGGTTCTGGCCGACGCCGGGCTTATCCAGCACCACGGGAATGCCCACGTCGTTCAGGTGGGCGGCGGGCCCCACGCCGGAAAGCAGCATAATCTGGGGCGAGCCGATGGCGCCGGCGGACAGGATAATCTCCTCGCCCTCCACCACGAAGGTCTCGCCGCCGCTGTCCAGTTCAACGCCCGTGGCCCGGTTGCCGTCGAAAACGATGCGGTGCACCAGGCAGTTGGGGCGGATGGTCAGGTTCAGGCGGTGGCGGGCCTGGTCCAGGTACCCCATAGCGGTGCTGATGCGGATGCCGTTGGGGTTGTTCAGGGGTGTGGGGCCCACGCCGTAAGTATCCGGGTGGTTGTGGTCGGGACAGTCGGGGTAGCCGGCGGCAATGGCGGCAGTATAGAAGGCTTCCTGGGCCGGCATCCAGTCCTCCCGCTTGAAGCGGTGCATGACAATGGGGCCGTCGCCGCCGTGGAAATCGTCGCCGCCGTAGTCGGTGTCGGTCTCGATTCGGCGGAAGTAGGGCAGCAGGTTGGTGAAGGTCCACTCGCTGTTGCCGAAGGATGCCCAGGTGTCGTAGTCCTCGGGCACGCCACGCAGGAAGACCTGGCCGTTGATGGCGCTGGAGCCGCCGGTTACCTTGCCCCGGGGCACCATCATGGGCGGCGCCTCGTCGGTGGCCTTGCCCGTGAACTGCCAGTTGTGGTCGCTGGTCATCACGTCGGCCTCGGTGGCATAGCCGAATTTTACCTCTTCGGGCAGGTCCTCAAAGTTGGCGTAGTCGGCCCCCGCCTCCAGCAGCAGCACCGAGGTGCCGGGGTCCTCGGTCAGCCTTGTGGCCAGGATGGCGCCCGCCGACCCGGCCCCGATGATCACGTAGTCATACTTCATAAGCCTGCCTCCACGTCCCGTTCTGGGTGTAGGATAAGGTTGCGGTCCAGGTAGGTCTAACCTTAATTGAGGGTAGCGTAATGGGCAGGTAGGGCGGTGTCAATGCGGGTCGGTCGCTCGACGCGATTTCACCCCGAAGGGAGGGCGCTTTGCAGTCGCCTGCTAGGAAACCGGAAATCGGCTTGCCCCGTTCCTGATTCATCATTCCTGCCTGAGCCGTAACGGCTGAAGTCAGTGGCTGCCGGGGTTTGAGGCAAGCCTAGGGCGTGTCGTCAAATGCACCGTCATTCCTGCGAAGGCAGGAATCTTAACTACTGCCGGTCGAGGTTCCCGCCTTCGCGGGAACGACGAAAAGGGACGCTAGGAAGCC
>DAOUIY010000046.1:0-4786 GCA_034423215.1 Dehalococcoidia bacterium | reverse complement strand
AACTACTTTGGAATGACAGGTAACTATCGAAACTCGTCATTCTGGCGCAGGCCAGAATCCAGGAAGGTTAGCGCCGGACATGGTTCCTTACCTTCAGGACTCCTGGGTTCCGGCCTGCGCCGGAACGACGGAGAGAAGCAATTTCACCCATCATTTCAAAGTTGTCGGACTACTAGCGACTCAACCGATTTGAAGTGATTGGTTGAGGATTAACCGTCGTTCCCGCGAAGGCGGGAACCTCGGAGGGGAGACAAGTCGCTAGCCCCCGCTCACCCTGAGCCTGTCGAAAGGCCGCCCATTCGCAGATTGATAATTTGATGGTTCGACAGGCTCACCACGAGCGGACTCTCAGCTTATCCATCATTCCAATAGCGTTGGGCCACTAGTAGTTCAACCACTTAGGAATGACGGGTAACTATCGAAACCCGTCATTCTGGCGCAGGCCAGAATCCAATCAGAATCCAATAGGGTTAGCGCCGGACATGGTTCCTTACCTTCAGGACTCCTGGGTTCCGGCCTTCGCCGGAACGACGGAGAGAAGCAATTTCACCCATCATTTCAAAGTTGTCGGACTACTAGCGACTCAACCCACTTGAAGTGATTGGTTGAGGATTAACCGTCGTTCCCGCGAAGGCGGGAACCTCGAAGGGGAGACAAGACGACAACTCCCGCCCACCCTGGGCCTGTCGAAGGGCGCAGGTTTTGTCAGTCCCTTCCCCTTGACGGCCTCACAGGGCATCTACATACCCCCGTCGTTCCCGCGAAGGCGGGAACCTCGAAGGGGAGACAGGCCGACACCCCCGCTCACCCCAAGCAGACCCCAGGGTATGGGTGTTGGCATCCCCCCCTTTACGCGTGACAGTTCAGAAATGAAGGGACGTTTAAGGTCCTGATTCGTCATACCGGCGAAGGCCGGTATCCAGAAGGGGAAAATATAGTCAAACGGTCACATAGCAAAGGCTCCTGGGTTCCGGCCTTCGCCGGAACGACGGTTCGGCAGGCCAGGCCATTCCCTCAAACTCTGAACTGTTACCTTTCACGCACCGCATTTTCCAGCCCCCTCCCCTGCTGTTATGCTATGGAGACTTGCTGGCACAGGGTTTATGACAGGCAGGTGATTCAGGTGTTCAAACTTCCCTTTCCCCAATGGTCGGCTCTCCGCCGTTGTCCTGCTCTGCTCTGCCTGCCAGCCCTTTTGGTTGCTCTCGCCCTGGCTTGCAGCCCCGCATCTGCTCCCACGCCCATTCCCACCCCCACGCCTACTCCCGTGCCCTTGCCCGATGCCCAAACGTTGCTGTACGAGGCGGTTCAGCAGTTGCAGACCGCCCAATACGTCGGTTTTGTGTTTGACCATCCGGTGGGCAATACTCCCCTGGCCGTGGGACTGGCGCTGGTCCGTGCCGAGGGCGTGGTCCACCTGCCGGACCAATTCAAGGTGGACGTGGATATGGATTCCCGCGGCACGGCCCTGAGCCTGGGCATCGTCGCCACTGATTCCGGCGCCTTTATGACCAACCCCATAACCGGCGAGTATATGCCGGCAGCGTCGCGGGAAATGGTGCCCTTCCAGTTCGACTACATTACCGGTCTTGTCACCGCCATGCTGGCCGAAATCGGGGAACTGGAGCCCGTCACCGAGGGAGAACTGGACGGTAGCCCGGCCTACTTTACCCGCGGCGTCACTCCCACCGCCGGCCTGGGCCAGGTTGTTCCCGGCGCCATGCCCGACGGGTCGCTGCCGGTAGAGGTGTGGGTGGACCCGGAAAGCGGCTGGCTGATGCGGGCGCAAATGACCGGGCCCCTGGTGCCCGGCGAAGCGGAGGACACCGTGCGCCGCCTCACCCTTGAGTTCCTGCCCCAGCCCCCGGACATATCCGCACCCCCGTAGCCAAACAGGATTTGATTAATGGTTAATTGACTAATTCGTCGTGCCCTCGTATCCATCGTTCCCGCGCAGGCGGGAACCTCGATAGGGAATGAAACCAATACCAACGTGAAATGCGCCGTGTTCCATCTCCCCTCTCCCTCTGGGAGAAGGGCAGGGGGTGAGGGCAGCCGCCTAACCCAAATTAGACCTCGCCACAGGCCATAGTATTCTTGTGCAACCCGGAAGCCCCCTCGTGGCGCTCCCGTCTAACCACGAGCGGGCGGCCCTTCGACAAGCTCAGGGTGGGCGGAAACATTACCCATCAGTTCAAATAAGCTGAACCAGCAGGCGGGCTGCTTCTGCGCTTACCCATCAAGGCAAAGCCGCCGGATTGCCACACGCCAGGAGCCATGGACAACCCAGATAACGCATCCGTTTCCCGGTCCCGCTCCCTGCCCACGTGGCTGGTGCTGGCAATAATTGGCCTGGGCGCCTTCTTCACCGCCCTGGACCAGACGGTGGTGGTGACGGTGCTGCCGGCGGTAATGCTGGACCTCCGCATCCCCATCAGCCAGCTGGACAAATTGACCTGGGTGGTAACCGCCTACCTGCTCGGGTACACCGCCTTCATGCCCCTCTTTGGCCGCCTGGCCGACGTTTACGGCTATCCCCGCCTCTACATCTTGGGGCTGGGCATTTTTGCCGTGGGCAGCGTCCTGGTGGCCCTCTCCCGCACCGTGGAAGAGTTGATTGGGGCGCGGGTTATCCAGGCCATCGGAGGGTCGGCGGCCGTGCCCATTGGCTTCGCCCTGGCCGTCAGCGCCGTGCTGCCCCAACGCCGGGGGCTGGCCCTGGGCATTGTGGGCGGCGCCGCCGAAGCCGGCTCCATGCTGGGGCCCGCCTACGGTGGGGCCATCGTGGAACTGGCCAACTGGCGGTGGCTGTTCTGGCTCAACATTCCCCAGGTGTTATTGATAGCCCCGTTGCTGCTGCTCCTGACCAACCGGCGGCAGCCCAGCGTGAAGGTGGACTATCTGGGCGGCGCGCTGGTTCTGGCCATGCTGTCTGCCCTGTCCCTGGGCCTGTCCCAAAAGGAGTTGTTCAGGCTGTCCACGCCCCTGCCCTTCGTCCTGCTGGGGGCGGGAGCGGCCCTGGCCGTGGCCCTGGGTTTCTGGCAGCGGCGGGCCGGGCAACCTCTCCTGCTGCCCCTGCTCTTCCGAACTCTGGATTTCGTCACCGCCAACCTTGCCCAGGCGCTGGTCGGGGTGTCGCTGGTAATTGCTCTGGTGACCGTGCCCCTGATGGCCAACACGGTGATGGAGAAGGACCCTTTCACCGGGGCCCTGTGGCTGCTGCGCATGACCTGCGCCATTCCCGTGGGCGCGGTGCTGGGGGGCCTGCTGCTGTCCCGGGTTGGCAACCGGCCCGTCATAGTTGCCGGACTGATGCTTATAGCCCTTGGCCTGTTCCTGGTGAGCGGCTGGCCCCTGGACGTTGCCGAGCCGGAGTTGACCCTGCACCTGGCGATAGCCGGCCTGGGCTTCGGCCTGGTGATTGCGCCCATAATGGCCCAGGCATTG
Organism: Dehalococcoidia bacterium; assembly: GCA_034423215.1. GTDB lineage: Bacteria > Chloroflexota > Dehalococcoidia > Lucifugimonadales > UBA3495 > Bin22. Next base: position 1,339 of record DAOUIY010000046.1, on the reverse strand, counting down.
AGCGCCGCGCCCCAGGAGTACCATGCCACCGGGTCGTCCATGGTGGTGGTGGCCCGCATGATGGGCATGACCCTGGGGCTGGCCGCGCTGGCCGCCTACGGCATCGGGCACTTTCAGGCCATGACTGCCGGGATGCTCCTGCCCCTGCCCGCGGCGGGCGAGACGGCTGCCGAGACCGCCGCCCGCGTCGCCGCCTACGCCGCCGAACTGCAAGACCTGGGGCTGGCCCTGTTCCAGAGGTTCTTCCGCATCGCGGCGGTGGTGGCCCTCCTGGCCCTGGCTCCCGTCCTCCTCAAGCCCGAGTGGCTCGCCGCCATCAGCCGGTCAACTCATCAGAGAAGATAGCAGGACAATTGCATCATGACTTTGCGGTAACTTGCGCAAAGCTCTCCAACTGGAAATGAATGTCACCCTGAGCTTGCCGAAGGGCCGCCCCAACCCGTCCGCCCCAACCCGTCGTTCCCGCGAAGAAGTCCCCGACCGCCCCAACCAGTCGTTCCCGCGAAGGCGGGAACCTCGACCGGCTGGCCCAACATTCCCGAAAACTCAGGAACAACACAGGGCAATCGCGTATTAGCTTACGCTGCACACCCAAGCCGTAAGTCATGTCGCCCTGAGCTCTCCGAAGGGCCGGCCCCAACCCGACCGCCCCAACCCGTCGTTCCCGCGAAGAAGTCCCCGACCGCCTCAACCCGTCGTTCCCGCGAAGGCGGGAACCTCGACCGGCTGGCCAAACATTCCCGAAAACTCAGGAACAACACAGGGCAATCGCGTATTAGCTTACGCTGCACACCCAAGCAGGAAGTCATGTCGCCCTGAGCTTGCCGAAGGGCCGGCCCCAACCCGTCGTTCCCGCGAAGGCGGGAACCTCGACCGGCTGGATCAACATTCCCGAAAACTCAGGAACAACACAGGGCAATCGCGTATCAGCTTACGCTGCACACCCAAGCAGGAAGTCATGTCGCCCTGAGCTTGCCGAAGGGCCCAAAATCCTTTCCCCTCGGCCCGGTTACGGGGTCCCAAAGTCGGTATGTGGGAAGGCGTTTAGATTCTTCACTCCGTTCAGAAAAACAGTCTTGGCCGTCCAGTACTACAATTCATTAAGACGCGATCGCCCTGGGCAGATGTACCGCGAAGGGCCCCTTTGCCAATAGTCTTAAGATCGCTTCTTACCCCCGGAGCGCCGCCGCCAAGCAGGGAGGTGTGACTGGCAACCGACCGCGAGTGGTTAGGGCGTGTCGTCAAATGCACCGTCATTCCTGCGAAGGCAGGAATCTTAACTACTGCCGGTCGAGGTTCCCGCCTTCGCGGGAACGACGAAAGGGGACGCTAGGAAGCC
>DAOUIY010000045.1:0-62760 GCA_034423215.1 Dehalococcoidia bacterium | reverse complement strand
AGACGGACCCGAAAGTTGGCTTGTGGGAAGGATTTTAGGCCCTTCGGCAAGCTCAGGGCGACATGACTTCCTGCTTGGACGTATAGCCTCACTTAAAGCGCGATTGCCCTGCCCCATTGCCGGGGCATTTGCGTGTTGAGTTACGTTGTAAACCTAAGCAGGAAGTCATGTCGCCCTGAGTCCTTCGGCTTGGCTCAGGATAGACTTTGCCGAAGGGCCTAAAATCCCGCCCCATAGCCCGGTTACGGGACCGAAAGTCCGTTTGTGGGATGGTGTGTAGGTTCTTCACTCCGTTCAGAACGACAGTTATGGCCATTCAAGACAACATTTCGTTAAGACGCGATTGCCCTGCCTGTCGCACCCGGTTGTGCGTCCCTTTGTGTCTGTTTCACTTTGAGCCGTCGGCGGACCAGCCAGGTAAGCCGACATGCCATACCCCCTCGGCGTCGACAGACCTGCGCCATGAGCGTAAAGCCAGGCCCAAGCGGGCCTGCTCTAAACGTGGGATACTCAAAAAAGGCTGGAAAGCCAAGAATTGCGATGCATCGGCTTGGTCAAAAACTCGTGAAGCCGTGAGGCTATTGGAAGGGAACAGCAATCCGTTGACCGCCGAGAAGAGGGGGTTACTGATAGCTGGTACCCCTTGACTTTCCATAACCGCAATGTGACAATTTCTTGCGTCGAAATCCGGCATCTTTTTACGGTAGTTCTTATGTCCGCACATCTGCCGGCCTGAAGAGCACCCCCACAAATCTACCCACAAACCTTAGCGAGGAAGGTACCAATGAGCCTAACTACCTTTAAGAGCATTCCGTGGATAATCGGCTTAGTTGTCGTGTTTGCCCTGGCCGGAATTACCGCCGGCTCCATGCTGTTGAGGACGGCATCAACCCCCGATGCCCCTGGCATGGCCAGCTATACCGTTCCTTCCCAGGCCGAAGTTGGCGAACCCGCTCTGCCCGACGGAACAGCAACCGCAACATACACCAGGTTCCCCCAGGTTAGGCTCAGCCAGCAGTCCAGGGCCGATATTGTCGGCAGCGATACGCTGGCCAGCACCTCCAACACCGCAGGCTCTCCCCAGCAGACTACCGGCGTCACACCCACCCAGGTGACCATTTCGCCGGAAGAGGCCTGGAACCCCATTTTCAGCCAGCACACCTTCACCGTTTCGGTTGCGGGTGACGGCAATGCTCCCGCCGATGGAGTTGAGGTTGAGGTATTCCTCAATCGCTTCCAGGAAGCGGTGGGCGACCTGGTTTCACTGGATGGAGAAAACCCCCGCAAAGTAGATAACTATTTTGGTCGCGTGATTACCGACGAAAGCGGTCAGGCGACCTTCACCATCACGGCCACCCGGACCGGTGACACCGACGTCACCGCCTTCGTCCCCCAGATAGCCGATGACGACGCCCACAAGGTTTTCGCCGTCAAGCACTGGCTGGACATGGACGTGGAGTTCCCCCCGGACGCAATCAACCTGGTGGGCACCGACCACCCCATGCTCGTGCGGGTTTACAGGGTCACCGATGGCTCTCCCATTTCCGACGTTTCCGTGAGCTGGGCCATCACCGACAACGACCCCGCAGCCACCATTGACGATGCGCCGGATGGCGTCACCACCACTACAGATACGAACGGCGAATCCCTGGTTACGCTAAGGCAGGTGAGCCCGGGCATTGGCGACAACCAGGTGCTGATCCAGGTGCTGGAAGAAGGCACCGGCAAGACCATGTTTGACCACACTGTAACCAAGCAGTGGCAGTCGCCTACGCTGGAAGTGGACAAGAACGGTCCCGAGAACCTGGGTCTGCGCAAGACCGCCGAATACACGGTCTCCGTTACCAACTCCGGCGACACTACGGCAACGGGCGTGACCCTGACCGACGACCTGCCTGACGGCCTGTCCTTCGTAAGCTCCGAACCGGCCGCCAGCAGTTCCGAGGGTTCCACCATCACATGGTCCCTGGGTGACATCGCTCCTGGCGACACGGTCTCCGTCACGATGGTCCTCTCGGCCGGCGCCGTGGGCGAGCAGATAAACACCGCCACCGCCGTTTCCGTTGAGGGCATCACCGGCCAGGACACGACGCTCACCAGCATCGTCCCCGGCTCCATCGTGCTGTCCAAGTCTTCACCGGAAGAGACCATCCTGGGCGACAACATTACCTACGAAATCACTGTAACCAACGACGGCGAGGGCGCTCTGTCCAGCGTAGTCGTCAGGGACACCCTGCCGGCATCCCTCACCTATGTCTCCAGTACCCCCGAAGCCACGGTGGGGGCTGACGGCACCGTTTCCTGGTTGATTGAGTCCCTCAACGCCGGTGACACTTCCACCTTCTCAGTGGTGGCAACCTCCGGCGAGACCGGCGAAGTTGTAAACAGCACCTCGGCGGAATCCACCGAGGGCGCCTCCGCGACGGCCCAGGCAACCACCCTGGTGACCAAGTCTGATTTGGCAATTACCAAGACGGCCGACAACAGCGCTCCTCTCCTGGGCCAGGAGACGGTATTCACAATTGCGGTTACCAACAACGGCAACGCCATCGCATCCAACGTGTTGGTTGCGGATGCCTTGCCGGCGACCTTCCAGCAGGTCTCTTCCACGCCTGAGGGCACCTTTGGCGAGGATGGCACCTGGCAATGGACCATCGCCAGCATTGAACCCGGCGCTACCGAGAGCATAACCCTGAACGGTACCGCCAGCGAAGCCGGTCAAGTCACCAACACCGTATCCGCCTCCGAGCGTGGCGAGACGGTGACGGCTGAAGCCACCATTGACGTGCTCCAGCCTGCGGTGAGCCTGACCAAGGAAGGCGGTTCGGCCCTGTACGTGGAAGGTGAGCGCGTTTACACCATCACGGCCACCAACACGGGTACGGCCAACCTGACCGACGTGACCATAACCGACAACATACCCGCTGAAATGGCCTACGTCACCAGCGACAATAGCGGCTCAGAAGCCGACGGCGTTGTGACCTGGAACATCGGCGCCCTGGACGTGGGAGCGTCGGTATCGGTTACCGTTACCCTGCGCGGCGCATCGGTTGGCGAAGTGATTAACACCGCATCAGTGACCTCGGCCGAAGGGGCTGTCGCTGACGTAGTGCTGAACATCTCCATCCTGGCGGCGGCGGCGGCGCACCTGAGCATCATTGACGGCGTTGACCCCATGGGCGTCGGCGAAGATGGCAACTACACTGTAACCGTTACCAATCAGAGTTCCGACTCTGCCATGACCAACGTCAGGCTGTCGGTGACGATACCGTCCCAGTTCACCATCGTGAGCGCGGAGAGCGGCAGCGTTTCCGGCGGGACGGTAACCTACGCGGCGATTGCAACCCTGGCCGCCGGTGATGAGCAGTCCTTCACTATCCAGGTAAGGGCAGACGCGGCGGGTGACGTGGTGGCGTCCGCTACCATGCGGTACGACGAGTTCACCCAGCCCATCACGGCCCAGGAAGGTACCACCATCGTGGACCGCTAGTCCTGCGATTCAAAGTGACCGGAAGGCCAACGGTTGGTCTTCCGGTATCAATACCGGAAACCTGGGGGCCCCTCTTGAAAGGGGCCCCTTCAATTTGGCCATCCCAACTTCTGCGGGCTTGTAAACGGCTGCCCTTGCGTTGACAGTGCCTTCTGCCAAACCTACAATTTCGCTGTTCATCAGATGCTTTGCCGTGAAGAGTCACATGGGTCCATGGGTCGAGCCGCCCCATTTCCGGTTTCCGAAGGGAATGAACGTTCGCGTTCCGGTTCCAGGGCGGCATTTCCGCGGTCGGGACTTGGCAGGCTGATTGGCCCAGTTGTCCGGAGCCTGGTTGTCCTCTTGGCGATGGGCTGCTTCATGGCAACGATGGCGGGATGCGGTTCAGCAGTGTCGGGAGGCTCGTCGGCCAGCAACACTCACTTGAAGGAAGGGACCATCCGGGTTTACGCGGCTGCTTCCCTCTCCGAAGCCTTCCAGGACCTGGGCCGAGCCTACACGGCGCAAAATTCCGGTGTTGGGGTGGAGTTTGTTTTCGACGGAAGTCAACGGCTGAGACTCCAGTTGGAGCATGGCGCACAAGCCGATGTCTTTGCCTCCGCCGACTGGGAGCAGGCCCGGGCAGCCCTGGATGCCGGTGTATTGACCGGCGCTCCCGTGAGCTTCGCCAGCAACCAATTAGCAATACTCTTGCACAAAGGGTCCAGCCTGGAACGATCAACCGATGGCAGCGGCGCAGCGGGCCCGTCCAGTGCCGAAGGCAAACGCCGGTTGTTTGCCCTGGCGGAACCGGACGTAAGAATAGTAGCGGCCATCAGCGAAGCCCCGGTGGGAAGATACACGGAGGAACTGCTGGGCAACATGGCAGAAAACCCGGAACTGGGCCGGCCCTTCCACGAGGCCGTGGTGCAGAACATCGTGTCCCGGGAAACAAACGTGCGGGGAGTGGTGCAAAAGGTGGCGCTGGGAGAGGCCGACGCCGGAATTGCCTACCGGACGGACGGCCTGGACCACCGGGTATCTTCCACTATTTCGGTGTTGGAAATTCCCGAAGCCCTGAACGTAACCGCAGACTACCCCATCGCGGCGGCTTCCGAAAACGCATCTGCCGCCGATTTCATTGGTTTCGTTCTTTCGGAGGAGGGCCAGTCTATCCTGGGAAACCACGGGTTTGGCCCGCCGCTTTCCAAATGAGGCACGGGCCTACCCATTATTTCTCGCAGGTAGTTTTTCGAAGAGACGGGATTCTCTGCAAGAAATAGGCCTCAATTGCCATGCAAGAGTTGCATGTATAGCTGCCCTGCGGCATCCTTTCCATTCAAACCCGGACCAGAAACGGGACTACAGCCCCATGCAGGAACCACAGAAAGCAAGCGACTACTCGGGCTTCCTCCGCCACGCCTTCCGGCAATGGGGGACTGCACTGGCTTCAATCTCGCCAAAAGCCAGCGAATTGACGAAATCGGAGCATCTCTACCTCCTTCAAGACTCAAGCCACGCCCGCCCTGGTAGCGATTGCTGCCTACGGCCCGGCGCTTCCCACATTCGGCTTTAACCTATGCGCGGTTTCAAGCAAGCGGTCCGGCACAGTAACCCCCTGGGCGGGGCTACCACCGCTATCTACGTTCTGTTCATTTGTTTGCCCATTGCCGCCCTGCTGGTAAGGGCGGCGCAGCAGGACAACCTGCTGGAGAGCGCCTTCAGCGACACCGCGCTCCTGGCGTTGCGTCTTTCCCTGTTCACCAGCTTGATTAGTATCGTCCTGGTCATCCTGGTAGGCACCCCCTTCGCGCTGTTGCTGGCCCGCAACCGTTCTCTGGGCCTGAGGATTGTTGACCAACTGGTTGAACTCCCCATAATCCTGCCGCCGGTGGTGGCCGGAGTCGCCATGCTGCTGGCTTTCGGCCGGCAGGGAATCCTGGGGCCCTTACTTTCAAGCCTGGGGGTAACGCTGCCCTTCACCACCGCCGCCGTGGTGTTCGCCCAGGTATTTGTGGCGGCTCCCTTCTACATCCGGTCGGCCAAGCTGGGGTTCATGTCGGTGCCCAGGGAGTACGAGGACATTTCCCAGACGCTGGGGGTATCGCCCTGGCGGACCTTCTTCCGCCTTACCTTGCCGCTGGCGGCCCCGTCGCTTTTCACCGGAGTGGCGCTGGCCTGGGCCAGGGCCCTCTCCGAATTTGGCGCCACCATCATGTTTGCCGGCAACCTGACCGGAAGCACCCAGACCATGCCGCTGGCCATTATGAGCGCCATGGAAACGAGCCTTGATACCGCAATAGCCCTGTCCGTGATGCTGCTGGTCGGCGCCTCGCTGGTATTGGCGGCGCTGACTCTGGCGACCCGTAACAACTGGCGGGGCGCCCCGTGACGCGTCCGCAGGAAACACCAACCGCCGCCGGCAGCGCGCGGGGCTGGCTGAAACACCGGCTGGGAGAATTCAGCCTCGATGTGTCGTGGGAAGTCCTGCCCGGCGAAATCCTTACCCTGTTCGGACCTTCAGGGGCGGGCAAGACCACGCTGCTGCGAGCCATAGCCGGCCTGATTCGACCCCAGGAAGGGCACATCGAAATTGGACGACGGGTTGTATTTGACAGCGCGGCCGGCGGTTGGGTTCCACCCCATCATCGCCAGGTTGGGTTTCTTACCCAGGACTACCACCTGTTTCCGCACCTCAGCGTGTCCCGGAATATCGCCTACGGCCTCTCCGGCCTGACCCCACAATCGCGCCAGGCACGGGTCAGAGAACTAATTGAAACCTTCAAGCTGGCCGGACTGGAGGATAGAACTCCCAACGAAATATCCGGCGGACAGCAGCAGCGGGCGGCCCTGGCCCGGGCGCTGGCCCCCAGTCCAGCAATCATTCTGCTGGACGAACCCTTCAACGCCCTGGACCTGGAATTGCGGCGCGCCCTGAGGTCCGAACTGCGGTCCAGCATTGTCGGCACGGGCATCCCGGCCATCCTGGTAACCCATGACATTGAGGAATCCATCAGCCTGGGCGACAACGTCCTGATAATGGACATCGGCCGGGTTGTCGCGCGAGGCCGCCCCATCGAAGTGCTCGGGCAGCCTGGCCAGGGGCGTGTCGCCCGCATTATCGGCGTGGAGAATCTGCTGGGTCTGAAGGTGATTTCACGGCATCCGCAGGACGGAACCATGGTTTGCGCCACTGGCGACGGCTCCCTGCGGCTGGAAGTGCCCCTGTCCGATGCTTCCGACGGGGAACCCGTTACCGTGGGCATCCGGGCCTCGGACATCATCCTGGCGCATTCTGAACCCACGGGCTCTTCGGCGCGCAACCGGCTTGCCGGGGTAGTGTCGCAAGTGCAGCTGCGGCCCCCCGGGTACCAGGTTACCTTACAGTGCCAGGGGATTGACCTCCAGTGCCACATTACCGGCACGTCGCTGAACGAGATGGGGGTACGGCAGGGCTCTCATCTGTGGGCCGTGTTCAAGGCTTCCTCGTGCTTCCTCGTTTCCGAGGGCGAACAATGACCCTCGCTTGGGAAACGGGAGCTTCGGGAATGTCCGATGCTCCATTGAAGGGGCCGGGACCGGCTCAGCTTTAATGACCTCTTAACCCAAACCGTCCGGAGCAGGGCTATAATCGCCCAGGCGGGCCGGGTTGACTGTGAAAGCGCCGGATATCAGGCCTTTACCGCCTTTCCGGTTCAAAGGCCAGGGCAACAGTTTCTATAACTGTCCCCGCCCGCACTTGTATATCTAATCACGTAAAAGGAGCGCAACAAGGCAATGGCAGGTTACAGAGCAATACTTTTCGACATGGACGGCGTGCTGGTGGACAGTGAACCCCTGTTTCTCAGCGCCATCAACCGGCTGCTGGAGCAGGACGGTGTCACGCCAATTTCGGTGGAAGAGAATGAGAGGTTCCTCATCGGGACCACCATCGGCGAAACCTGGCGGCAGCTGAAACTCAACCGGCCGCTGCCCTTGCCCACCGAACAGTACATCCAGCGGTACGATGAAATCGTCCGCCAGGTAATGATGGAAGAACTGGCGCCTCAGCCCGGCGTGCAGGAACTGCTGGACACGTGCAACCGCCGGGGGCTGCCCAAGGCGGTGGCTTCATCATCACTGCACATGTGGGTAGATTTGAAGCTGAACGCCATTGGGCTGACCGGCGCTTTTGACGCGGTGCTGGGTGGGGACGACGTTACCAGGGGCAAACCCGAGCCCGATATTTATGTAAAGGCCGCCGGGCAACTGGGCGTGCCACCCCAGGAGTGCATTGCCATTGAGGATTCTCCCGTGGGCATTTCCGCCGCCGTGGCGTCGGGAGCGTACACAATTGCCGTAAGGACGGAGTACACGAAAAACCTGGACGTCAGCATGGCGCACCTGATTCTGGAATCGCTGGTGGACTTTGACCTGTCCCTGCTGGCGGATGGACCGCAAGGATGACGGGCGGGCGAAGTGCGCAGGCTCCGGCCATTGCACGACATTCCCCGGCATCTGATGAAGTTAGGGCCGGCGCTCCAACGGGCGGAACAGTTGGAAACTGCCGGCCTGGCAGCGGCCTGAAGTTCAATAGTGTGGATTGTGGTTAAGGCGGGATTGTGGTTCCGCCCCGTCGGATTACCGGCGACGACGGCGACCAGGGAGCCCGGGAAACTCCCTTTCCGAAAGCATCCACTGGACCCGCTTCTGAAGCGCTATGACTTCCTCGGGCAGGAGCAGTTCCAGCAACTCCCTGAACCTGGGAGACGGCCTAATGAACTGCCCCAACAGGTCCTTGAGCGAGTCCAGGTAAGCCTCCGGGATGGCTTCCCCGCCAAAGTCCCAGATTACGGTGCGGATCTTGGTGTCTGAATGGAAGGTCAAGCCCTGGTCTATGCCCCAAAGCTTCCCGTCATCGTCCACCAGCACATGGTTTGCCTTGCGGTCGGTGTTGTTGGCCACCAGGTCGAAACAGCACATCATCCTCAACCCCTCGGCGTCGCCGTCGCTGAGGGTGTAGTAGTTCATGCGAGGGTCGTGGTCCACGTACTGCTGCACCGAACCGATACCGTATGGGCCTTCTCTGACAATGGTCCTGGGGATAAAGTCCCACCCCAGCACCTGGCTCAGCAGGTAGGCGCCATACTCCCTCTTGTAGAGGGTGCCCCGCGGAAAATCCCACAGGGGGACTTCCCCGTCCCGGGGCTTGTAAATTGCCTTGCAGATTTGGTCGCCAAGCTGAAGGGAAGCCACGAAGGTATAGTTGGAACCCAGGGGAGTGAGTTCACAAGTCTGGAATTCACCGTGAACAAGCAAATCTGATTTGCCTGGGTCGAGTGCCAACTGGAATATCCTCTGTAGAGATATGGAGAAGGACCTGTAGCGGCGCCAACGGCACGGACGCTAGCCCGTTTCAAACACTGAATGACCGACAGCCCTGGGGCAAACATGGCCGCCGGGGTCTATGGGCATTCCGCACAGGAAGCAGGGAGGCCGGCCCGCCGAGCAAATGCGGAGGCTCTCCTCCGCCAGGGCCGAGGCCTGGTCAACGGTTATCCAAAAGCTGACTGAAGGCGGGTCTTCTTCAGATTCCTGCTCCCCATCGCCGAGAGCCTGGAGGTAGAACGAGTTGGTGTCCTGGTCGTGGCGGCCCGAAAGCACCCTTGCCTTGAATTCAATCAGTGTCTCGTCGCCGCGCCAACCGGGGGCGGTGGGAGCGCTGCCCTGCTCCCGCTCCGACTCGGTCTGGCGTTCGACCGCTTCCTTCAGACCGGCGCCCAACTGGAAAAGCTGCTCCTTCTCCAGCCAGACGTAGGAACGGGCCCGGCCGGACTCCAGCACCAGCCTGAAGGTGCGCCGGCCCGGTTCGCCAAAGGTCTCGGCCCCGATGCTGCTGAGTGAGCCCAGGGGAAACTTGATCCGACCAGATTCCGTGCTCATGCCATTTCCTGTTCCCAAACCCTGAAGGGAAGCTTCAAATTGCTGTATGCCTTCACAAAAAGCTAAAGTGCCAAACTCTCTTGCGCCAGGACGCTATACGGCAGTCAAGCCCAGTTGAGGCAACGCCCTTCTGCCGGACTCGCTGAGCCGAAGACCCTGGCTTGAACCGGTCTCGTACTTGTCCTGGAGTTCCCGCAAAAGATGGGTCAGGGGTTGCTGCCCCTCTCCGATGCGTTCCGCAAGGTCCTCCAGGCTGTTGTACGCCTGGTCAACGTGCCAGAAGAAGGATAGCAGCCAGGTCAATTCCCGCTCGTCGGCCGGGGCCGGTATGTCGGCCAGGTCAATCAATGCGCTGTTAACCTTGGTGTAGCGCAAGATGCCCGCCTTGTCCTGGGCGTCGCGCCCGAAGTAGCGGCGCCGGCGCAGGTCGAATACCCGCTCGGTGTACTCGGCCTCGCCGTAAATTTCCCGGGGCAGCCATTCCTTGCGCAGGTCAACCAGTTCGTCGCCCTGGCTGTTTACCACGGCCACGCCCACCTCCGAACGGAGTATGGGGTCGTACTCAAACTTGACCACGTCCCGCAGAAGGGCTTCCTGCAGCATGAGGGTCAATTCCCGGGGAATTTTCTTGTAATTGGGTCCGCTGGCCTCGTCATTGCTGTCGGCTCCTATTCCACCCGTGTTGAACACATAGTACTCCTGCGGCATTCCGCCCCAGGCCAGTTGCTGCAGAATGTGATACATCAGATTGGCGTTTTCGTCTTCCAGGCCGATGATGAACGGGTCTGAAAAGTACTCCACGTAGGGCCGTCCGATGGCGCCGATGGCCGCGCCCATCTGTACCGCCTCGCCATACATGAGCACCCGAATGTACTGTTCCAGGCTCAGCCGCCGCAGGGGAGGAATCACCGTATTCTGGCGCATCACCTCCTGCCAGAAGACCCGGTCGGTATGCTCCATGGGAACGTGTACCGAGTCGGTCAGCTCCCCGCCGGTAATGGACTCTATCAGGCCTCCCACGCCCTTGCGGGCAAGCAGGCGGCGGCGGGACAACGTGACCCGCATGTTCCGCACCGGATTCTCCAGGAAGTTGGGCGCAGCCGCCGAGGAGGGGTCGGCAAATACTACCGGGACATTCTCCAGGGTTTCCTGGGGATTGGGTTCTGTTACTGAGCCCCTCACCGCGTCAAAAGTGATGGGGTCTTCCTCTTCGTTGAGGCCGAAGGGCATGGCGTAAAAGTTGTTCTCGGTCCCGTCAATGCTGTGGGAGATGGTGTAGCGGCTGCCCTCCCGGTTGGAGACGATGGGTTCACGCAAGGGCTGAAGCAGCACGATATCATCGTTCATGGGATAGACCCCTTCTTCGGGGTCAGTATTCAGACCAAGAACGCCCGCCAACCTGCTGTTGGCCAGTTCGATCATTATGGTCAAGGTGCTCTTGCCGTGGAGCGACGGGCCCACCGTAATCAGGGCGGTGTTGGACATCTCGCCACCGACGGTTTTGACGCGCGCCAGGCTCAGGGCCGCCTGAATGGCTATGCCGTTGTTCTGCTTGACCTGGTGCATGGCTATGGAGAGCGGGCCCATCTTGTGCTCGCCCACGTAGTCAAACCCCAGGTGCAGGGACAGGCCCTTGGTCGGCGCCTTGAAAACCAGCTGATTTATGCCCATTTCCCTAAGTTTTGCCTTCATGTCTTCGGGCATGCCCAGGTCATCGAACCAGTGGGGAATTGAGACCTCCATAATGTCGGGAGTGTCAGACCACTGGGATTGGGGCAAGTCAAAGGTCAACTGGCGCCACATATACGGCAGTTGGAGATAGTCGGCGCCAAAGAGCAACTGCCGGGCGTGGAAGGAGCGGCCCGGCGCATCGCAAATCTGGCGGTCGCTCTGGATGACCGTATCGCCGGAGGCAAGGTGTTCCCGCAGCGTGTTGACAATGCACTGGAAGACCTGGGTAAAAGTCTCCTGGTTCTCCTCGCTGAAAGACAGGGCGTCTCGGTTGGGAGTGAATCCATCCACGTAATACTGGGTCAAGTCGGGACGGCGAATCACGCCCAACTGGCTGAAGAACCCGTAGCCGCCGCTGTCCAGCTTAACTGCGACTCCCGGCCATGCCTTGGTGGCGGCCCGGCCCGCGGCATTCGCTTCACTACCCTCCCTTTCAATGTGGCTGGCCTCTTCCATGACCTTGCGCCGCCGGTCTTCGGGCATTTCCTGATAGACCGGCATGTTGGCAACCAGCCATTCGTCGGTGGGGTTGAAATTGGGGGAGTCGGAGCGGTGTCCCTGGTGAGCCAGGCTTACCAGGTCGTCGAGCACCCTGGCGAAATTGGGGTTCATTGCCGGAGGCGTCAGGGGGGACCTCAATCCGGCTCCCCCTTGCTTGCCCGTCTGTTCGTCTGCCACTTAATTGTCCCTCTGAAGTCAGTCAATTTTCAAAATTCGGCGCACAGGAAACCTGTTTGCCGGCGTCTGATATGCTACATTGTCGGCGGTTCTATGTCAAAATTTCGCATACCTGCGGCGGGGTTCGGCAGGGCGTGAGCCGGGCGTTCCCATCCCTGCAGAAACGCGAAATTCGACGCACTTACAAGCGGCTGGCGCGCCGATTTCCTGCGACGGCAAGGCCAATTCTGGAAGAAGCGGAAATCGTCCGATTTGAGGCGGCGATACCGGGCAGGCTTTGCTAGAATGGACCTGGTACGCGCCGCCATTTGCCCCATACTCATGCGGCAAATGGCTAACCTAAGATCATCACGTGAAATTGACCACCGGGGGAAGGAATGGAGTCACTGACATTGAGCCCGGTCAGCCGCATTGAGGGGGTAATCCAGCTGCCTGGTTCCAAGAGCCTCTCAAACCGGCTGTTGCTGCTTTCCGCCCTGGCGCAGGGACGCACCGAGGTGCGTAACCTGCTGGAAAGCGACGACACCCAGTACATGACCAACGCGCTGGAAACCCTGGGCATCGGACTGAGCTTTTCGGAAGGGGGAACCCGGTGCGTGGTGACCAGCGACGGCGGTCCTTTTGCCGTCTCCCACGCCGACCTTTACCTGGGACTGGCCGGCACGGCCATACGGCCGCTGTGCGCCGCCCTTTGCCTTGGAGAAGGGGAGTACACCCTTACCGGAAGCCCCCGGATGCTGGAGCGGCCCATCGCCCACCTGGTGGATGCCCTGCGTCAACTGGGGGCCAGCATCGAATACGAGGGAGAAGAGGGCTTCCCGCCTTTGCGGATACGGGCAGATGGACTGCGCGGCGGCCAGGTGTCCATCGGGGGCAACATATCCAGCCAGTACCTTACTTCCCTGCTGCTGGCATCGCCGCTGGCCCAGGGAACCCTGGAAATAGAAATCATAGGGGAACTGGTTTCCAAGCCCTACATTGACATGACCATTGACGTTATGCGCCGGTTCGGGGTGACGGTCGAAAACTACGATTACCGCGCCTTCCGGGTCCAGGGTGGACAGCGGTACCAGTCCCCGGGCAGCGTGCTGGTGGAAGGCGACGCATCGTCGGCCAGCTACTTCCTGGCGGCGGCGGCCATCCGCGGAGGCACGGTGCGGGTAAACGGAGTGGGCGCCGACAGCGTGCAGGGCGACGTGAAGCACGCCGACGTGCTGGAGCAGATGGGAGCCCGGGTTACCAGGGGTTCCGACTACATAGAAATCAGCCGGGGCGAACTGAACGGCCTGGACCTGGATTTGAACCACATACCCGACGCCGCCATGACAGTGGCGGTCACCGCTCTGTTCGCCAGGGGAAGGACCACCATCCGCAACATCGGAAACTGGCGGGTGAAGGAGACCGACCGGCTGGCAGCCATGGCAACCGAACTGCGCAAAGTGGGCGCGGACGTGGTCGAGGGCCCGGATTTCCTGGAAATTGACCCGCCCTCAGAGTTGAGGCCGGCGGAAATCCGGACATATAACGACCACCGTATGGCTATGAGCTTCTCCCTGGCATCCCTGGGCAGCGCCGAAATAACGATTCTCGACCCGGGCTGCGTGTCCAAGACTTTTCCCGATTACTTCGACAACTTCAGGGCGATAGCGCCGGGAGGGTGAACTTTCCAGGGCACCTGAAGCCCCGTCGCATCGAGTCGTGCGCGGCTTTGGTCAGTTCATGCCCCGGGAGCGGTATTGCAGGGCCTCCGCCAGGTGGCTCACCCTAATCGTGTCCGATTCGTCCAGGTCTGCAATGGTGCGCGAGACCTTTACGATGCGGTGAAAGGCCCTGGCCGAAAGGTTAAGCTGGTTGGTGGCCGTTTGCAGCAGGCTCTTGGCCCCGTCGTCAAGGTTGCAGATTTGCCATACCTCCGCAGCCCCCATTTCAGAGTTGAAATTGACCGTTCCTTTCTCGAATCTCTCCCCCTGGACCTGCCTGGCCCTTTCGACCCTCCTCCGGACCTCTTCCGAATCTTCGGCCAGTCCCTCGTCCACCAGTTTCTCGTATTCCACCGGAGGGACTTCTACGAAGATGTCTATGCGGTCCATCAGGGGGCCGCTGATTCGCTTCTGGTACCGGGCCACCGACGATGAACTGCACGTACATTCCCGGCGAGGATGGGAATAGTAGCCGCAGGGACAGGGATTCTGGGCGGCCACCAGCATGAAGCTGGCCGGGTAGGTAACGGTCCCGGTAACCCGGCTGATGGTCACCACCTTGTCCTCCAGGGGCTGCCGCAGCGACTCCAGGGCATTGCGGTCGAACTCGGGCAGTTCGTCCAGAAACAGCACTCCCCGGTGGCTGAGGGTAATCTCCCCGGGACGCAGCGCCCTGCCCCCGCCGACCAGGCCGGCGTTGGAAATGCTGTAGTGGGGCGCGCGGAAGGGCCTTTCGGCAATCAGCGGGCAGTCGGAGGGCAGGGCGCCGCTTATGCTGTAAACCTTGGTGGCGTCCAGGGCCTCGGCCGACGTCATCTGCGGCAGAATGGAGGGCAGGGAACGGGCCAGCATGGTCTTGCCGCTGCCGGGAGGGCCGTTGAACAGAATGTTATGGAATCCGGCGGCGGCTACCTCAAGGGCGCGCTTGGCGTGCTCCTGGCCCTTGATGTGCGCCAGGTTGAAGCCGGCGTTGGACTGGAGCTTGCTCTTGGGAAGCACGCCGGTAAATTCCATGGGCGCAATTCGGGACTCGCTCAGCAGGTGGGCCACCAGCGCCGCCAGGGTTGGCGTCGGATACACCTGGATACCCTC
The DNA here is from genome assembly GCA_034423215.1 of Dehalococcoidia bacterium. Taxonomy (GTDB): domain Bacteria; phylum Chloroflexota; class Dehalococcoidia; order Lucifugimonadales; family UBA3495; genus Bin22. Next base: position 48,168 of record DAOUIY010000045.1, on the reverse strand, counting down.
GACCAGGGCGGCTTCGGCGGCGTCCACGGTGGGAACGTACACGGCAGAAAATCCCTGGTCCCGGGCCACGGATACCATGGGCAGTACCCCGTTGGTGTGCCGCAGGCTGCCGTCCAGGGAAAGCTCGCCGAGAAACAGGGCCGGCTCGCAGGGGAGGCTAATCTGCCCCGAACTGAGGAGGATACCAACGGCAATGGGCAGGTCGTAAGCGGGCCCGGCCTTCTTCAAATCGGCGGGTGCAAGGTTGACGGTAATCCGCCGCATGGGAAACTCGCAGCCGCTATTGCGCAGGGCGGCCCGCACCCTTTCCCGGGCCTCCTGGACCGCCGTATCCGGCAGGCCCACCACGTTGAACGCCGGCAGGCCCGGGGATATGTCAACCTCTACCTGGACGATAAACCCGTCCAGCCCGACTATGGCGCACGTCTGACTCTTGGCTAGCATTGCAACTCCTTGGGGCCCCTGCCGAACGGGGCCGGATTGATTGAGTTGCAAAAACTATAAGCAGTCTTCCGCCGGTTGCGCTACAGGCTGCTGACAGTAGTTATACAAAGGTCGTCGGCTACCGATACCGGCCCGTCGTAATGGGAGCGGGCCTCGGCCAGCAGGGGATTGGTGTTGAAATGGAAGGGGGTGTCAATGTGGGTAATTGCCAGGCTGCCCACGCTGGCCCGCGCCGCGGCCTGGGCGGCTTCAGCGGCGGTGCAATGCCCCCGGCGGGATGCGCCTTCCTTGTCGTCGTCGGTGCTGAGGGCCTCATGAATCAGCAGGTCAGCGCCCTGGGAGGCTTCCACCAGGCTGTCGCTGTACCGGGTATCCCCGGAGAACACGACGCAGATCCCACCGCTTTCGACCCGCCAGCCCACCGCTCCGCCGATGTGGTTGACTTCAAAGCACCTGGCCCGGGTGTCTGCACCGAGGCTGACCCATTGCCCCGTCTCCACCGAGTCCCAGGCGACAACCCGATTGCCCTCGGTGGTGGTAACGCCGTCCTGGTCCACCCGGTGGGTGATGCTGACCGCCCGGAAGAGGTTCTGCAAGCCCACCAGGGATTCCTCCAGGCTGTGGACTATCAAGGGGTCAGCGGTAGGAGCCATCTGGGTCCGGCGGCCCTGTATGTGGGGCAGTCCGCCCATGTGGTCGCCATGCCGGTGGGACAGGAGGACGTGCTCAAAACTCTCGGCGTAGATGCCCAACTCGGCGCCGTGACGCAGCGTCGAATTTCCCGAACCGCCGTCAAGAAGCAGGCGGGTACCGTCAGGGCAATCGAGGACTATTGCGGTGTGGGCCCGGTGAATGCAGTTGCCGGCTCCCGTGCCCAGGAAGGATACGCGTATTTCAGCCAAGGTACTTGCTCCCGTTTGTAAATACCCGTTGGTAGCGCAGAACCGACCTCCGCTTGCCTGGCCCGACCCGGTTGTTCCGCTGGGCTCGGCAGGCTCATAGAGACTTGTCAGCGGCCGCCCCCCAGGTCGGCCAACCGCCGCTCCAGCCTGCGCTGCTGCAATGAAATGGTCAGGTCGCCGCGGGTGCGTTCCAGCACCCCCCGCATGGCGTCGGTGCTCCGGCGCAGCCCGCCGGTCACGGCTTCCGGGAAGTCTATGGTGACCAGTATGCCGTAGATTTCGTCCATAACATCCATGAATTCTTCGCAATGCTCGAAGGAGTCGCGGCGCAGGGCATCCAGGATATAGCGGCGGATTTCGCCAATGACTTCAGCCATGCCGTTCAGGTAAGCGGGAGCATCAACTTCAATGGTCTCAGGATGGGGAATATCGGCACGGGAAATGACGGCCAAAGTGATGTTGGCTTCCGCAAATTCCTTGCGGGCGTCGGACAAAAAGCCGGCGTAATAGATTTCCGGGTTCTCCTCCCGGATGGGGCGGGTTTCCTGGAGTCGCCGGCTGGCCCGGTCAATTAGCTGCCGGGCATCCTCAAAGTCTCCGCGATGGACGGCGCGAATGGCATTGGCCGAGAACCGGATTACCTCCCGGGAAACGGCCAGCGCCTGCTCCCGGGCCTGGTGCCGGACGGTAAGGGCCTCAATAGCTTCCGCTGCAATCCTGGCAAGATCGTCGCTGTAGTTGGAGGGCATTAGACCTTCCCTCCTGCCTGCCTGATGGCTTCCACCAGGTGGGCGGCGGCGGCCTCCGGTTCCGGGGCTAACCCAACGGCGGCGGTCACACAGACGGCATCCGCGCCGTACTCGATAACCGGCGCCACGTTTTCCGCCGTAATACCGCCGATGGCTACCAGCGGCACGTTGGTTACTTCCCGGGCCGCCTTGAGCCGTTCCGGCCCCTGGGGCCCGCGCCCTCCCGGCTTGGTGGTTGTCTGGTAGATGGCCCCAAAGGCAACGTGGTCGGCGCCCATTTGCTGAGATTCCACCAGCAGGTCAATTTCCCGGTTGGAGCGTCCTAAAACCTGGTCGGGGTCCAAAACCTGGCGGGCCTGGGCAACCGGAAGGTCAGTCTGTCCGACGTGGACGCCGCCGGAACCCACGGCGGCAGCCAGGTCAACGTGGTCGTTTACGATAAGCAGAACGTCGTTGGCCTCGCACAGGGCCTGCAAGTCCCGGGCCAGGGGAAGAATCTCGCCCTTGTCCCGCACCTTGTCGCGCAGTTGCAGCATTTTCGCCCCCCCGCGCACCGCGGCGCGGGCGATTTCCAGGGGTTCCCGGCCTCCGGTGACCTCCGGGTCTATTATCACGTAGAGGCCGCGGACCTTGTCGGCCTTTTTCCGGCGCACGGCCGCGCCAAAGTAGCCAATGACGTCGTCCAGCGCCTCCGACAATATCTCGTAGCCCTGGACATCCGATTCGGGCATATTGAAGACCACTGCGCTGGTATCCATCAGCCGCCGGCAACTGGTCGCCAGGGAAAGGGCCTGGGTGTCGGACAGCATTCTTTCGGGGAAAGGCGAGCCCGGCACGTCCGGGTTTCGGGTCCGCCGGTAAATGTCCCTCAGGTAGCTGACCGGGGAAACTACTACGGCCGGCTCAAGGGTGCCCAATACCAGCGTGTCCAGGCACTTGAGGAAGGATTCCGCAATATCCTGCGGCTCAAAAAGTATGTCGGTCATATATCCAGGTCCTTCGGGAGCGAACCTTCCCGGGCGGCGGCGATATTGTCCCGCACCGAGTCGGGCATATCCAGTCCATTCCGCTGGAAGCTCTCCTCCACGTTTCTGCCGATGTTTCGGGGGTCGCTGTAATAGTCCAGAGCCGAACCACCGCCCAGGGCCGGATGCTGCTCGTGGACCGACTGCACCGTCTTGCCCATGGCAAACGAGGACATGCGCCGCTGCATATCCCGGCCCTGGCAGTGGGTACACACCGGGTCCAGTTCGGCGTTGATGGAGCGGGTAAAGAAGGATGAAACCCCGTTGCAGGTCCCGCAGCGGTACTCGTAGATAGGCATGAGTCCCTCCGCTCTATCCGGCTGGAAACTAAATCAGTGGCTATGGCCGTCGCCGTGCCCATGGCTATGACCGTGGCCTCCGGGCGTATCGAAACTGCGCGGGCCTTCCTTTATCTCGCGGCGCATCTCGTTAAAGTCCGATGTGACCTGCCCGCCCATTTCCTGCTTCACGCGCCCCATGAAGCGGTCTATGCTCCCGGGGTCGTCCTCGTTTACGTCCCTCAGGGTCTCGCCGCTGGGCGCCCAGTTCAGGCTGTCCCCCCATGAGGGCTTGAACGAAAACTGGGATATCAGGCGGTTGAGGTTGCCCCCGTTGCACCGGGCGCAGGTCCTTTCCTTGTCCTCCGACCAGCTGTAAACCAGAACAGAGTTGAGGTGCAGGCAATCCTGGCACCTGTATTCGTAAATGGGCATTGCTGCGATTCACCCCCGGGATTGCGCTCAAAGGCAATGGTCCGATTTATGGTTCAACCTTTGGGTTGCAGCCATTGTAGCACGTTGGCCCCGGCGCGACGCGTGTGGAGGAAAGTCGAACTTCAACTCGCCCCGGTTCTTCAGTTGCCAGCGCCAGTTAGGGCCGTCTTAACGCCAGGCCTGTTGTATAATGCAGGCAATCAAGCTCCGACCAGCGGGCCCCGGTATGGCCTTTTCGACGAGACCCAAAGCCGAGAATTGAGGTGCCTGACATGGCCCAGGATTCCGCCGCAATGCCCCTCTTTGACACCGCCCCGGGAAAGCCGCTCCTGATGGTAATGGACGGCCACGCCATGGTACACCGGTCTTTCCGGGCCATTGCCACCCAGCGTCACCTCACCATTTCCACCACGGGAGAGGACGTTACCGGCGTTTACGGGTTTACTAACGTGTTCCTGCGGGCGCTCCAGGACTGGAAGCCGTCCCACTACGCCATAGCCTTTGATACCTCCGCTCCCACCTTCCGGCACCTTCGTTTCGAGGAATACAAGGCCCAGCGGGAACCCTCTCCTCCCGAGTTGCGGCCCCAGTTCGGCCGGGTCAAGGAGTTGATGGAAGCCTTCGGGGTGCCCATTTTTGAGGTTGAGGGCTTTGAAGCCGACGACGTTATCGGCACCCTTTGCCGGCAGGCCGAGGCGCAAGGCCTGGAAGCGGTGATTCTCACCGGCGACCGGGACACTTTTCAACTGATTTCTCCCCGGGTGCGGGTTGACCTCTCCTACAGCATCCAGGACCGCAAGGTTTACGACGAAGCCGAACTGGCCGACCGCTACGGGGGCCTGACCGCCGCGCAGCAGCCGGATTTCAAGTCCCTGCTGGGTGACTCCTCGGACAACATTCCGGGGGTGCCCAAGGTGGGCGAAAAGCGCGCCATCGGCCTGCTTACCGAGTTTCAAAGCCTGGAAGGAATCTACGAGCACATTGACGAAGTCAAGCCACCCAGCGTCAGGCAGTCGCTGGCCGAGTACCGGGACCGGGCCTTCGAGAACCGCGAGTTGATGACCATTTCAACAGAGGCTCCGGTAGAACTCTCCCTGGAAGCCTCACGGACCGGAGCCTACGACCGGCAGAAGGTAGTCTCGCTCCTTACGGAGTTGGAGTTCCATAGCGTTATACCCCGGCTGCCGGCCCCGGTGTGGGACCCGGGGAGCCAGCCGCCGCCGGTGGAAGCTCACGCAGCCGAGGCTTCACAGGACACTGACTATGTAACGGTCCTGAGCCGGGAACAACTGGATGGCATGCTGGCTGAATTGCGGTCGGCGGGGCATTTCGCCTTCGACACCGAGACCAACAGCCTGGACCAAATGCGCGCCGACCTGGTTGGCCTGAGCTTCGCCACCGATCCGGGGCGGGCCTGGTACGTGCCGGTAGGACACCGGGAAGGGGAGCAGCTTCCCATAGAAGAAGTGCTTGCCCTGGTAAAGCCCCTGATGGAAGATCCGGAACTGGCCAAAAGCGCTCACAACGCCAACTTCGACATGATGGTACTGGCCAACCACGGCATCAATGTCGAGAATATGTCCTTCGACACCATGGTTGCCGCTCACCTGCTGAGCCGCAACCAGATTGGCCTGAAGAACCTTTCGCTGGACCTGCTTGGCGTGGAAATGCAGCAGATTACGGAACTCATCGGAAGGGGGGCCCGCCAGAAGACCTTTGACCAGGTGGCCATTGAGGACGCCACCCCCTATGCCGCCGCCGATGCGGACATGACGGCCCGCCTACAAACCAGGCTGGCGCAGCAGCTTGAGCAGCAGAAATTGACCGACTTGATGAATGAAATCGAGGTGCCACTGGCCCCGGTGCTGGTCCAGATGCAGCGCCAGGGGATCAAGGTGGACGTGGGGATGCTGCACGAAATGGCGCGGGACCTGAACCAGCAGATGCACCAGACCGAAATGGAGTTGTACGAGTCCATCGGGCACACCGTCAACATCAACTCACCGCAGCAGTTGAGCGACCTGCTCTTCAAGGAACTAGGACTTCCCAAAACCAAGCGGACCAAGACGGGCTGGTCCACCGACGCCAACTCGCTGGAAAGCTTGAAGGGCCTGCACCCGGTGGTGGACAAGATTCTGGACTACCGCCAGACTTCCAAGCTCAAGTCCACCTACGTGGACACGCTGCCCGAGTTGATTAACCCTGCCACAGGGCGGATTCACACCAGCTACAACCAGGTGGGCTCAGCCACCGGGCGCATGTCCAGCAGCGACCCCAACCTGCAGAACATTCCCATTCGAACGGAACTGGGCCGCCAGGTGCGCCGGGCCTTCATCGCCGAAGAAGCCCCCGATTGGGTGCTCTTTTCGGCGGACTACTCCCAGATTGAGTTGCGGGTGCTGGCCCACCTGTCCCAGGACCCGGAGCTGTTGGAAGCCTTCCGCCGGGGCGAGGACATTCACGCCGCCACCGCTTCCCTGATGAACGAAGTGCCCATCAACGAAGTTACCTCCGACCAGCGGCGCATCGCCAAGGTGCTGAATTTTGGAGTAATTTACGGCCTCTCAGCCCACGGCATTTCCCAGCAGACCGAGTTTTCCAGGGAAGACGGCGCCAGGTTCATCGAGACCTACTTCAACAAGTACCCGGCCATAGCCGGATACCTGGACGAGGTTAAGGCCAAAACCCGGGAGACCCAGTTTGTCGAGACGCTGTGCGGTCGCCGCCGCTACATGCCCGACGTCAACGCCTCCAACTTCAACGTCCGCCACGCCGCCGAACGGATGGCCATCAACATGCCCATCCAGGGCACCGCAGCCGACATCATGAAGCTGGCCATGATCCGGGTCCAGCAGCGATTGAATCGGGAAAACCTGCGCGCTCGAATGCTTTTACAAGTGCACGACGAGCTGGTTTTCGAGGTACCCAGGGACGAGATGGCCGAACTCCAGGACCTGGTTTTTGACGAAATGCCGGCCGCCATGGACCTGGACGTCACCCTGAAGGTAGAAGCCAAGTGGGGCGTAAACTGGGGAGACTTGGAGTAGCATGTCGTCTGTCGGCGCGTACAGCCTGTAGCTTAGTTGCCTATCAAGGAAGAATTTCATGGGCAGAACCGACGTTCAGGCCAAAATAATCGGGGAAAACGAAACCCGGGAGTACACTTTTCTCGTTGATACCGGGGCCACCCACGTTGCTTTGCCCCTGGAGGAAATCGAGGCCCTGGGCTTGCGCCCCGCCGGGGGCAAGCTTCGGATGCGAAGCGCGACCGGCATTGTGGAATTGGACGCATATCATTTTGACGGAGAATTATTGGGCCGGTGGTTTGGCGGCATCCTGGCGCCAGCATCCACTCCCTTGATTGGATACGAGGCCCTGGAAAACCTGGGGTTTCGCGTCAACCCGGTCATCCGGGAAATCGAACCCGTCCCCGATGGCGTGATTCACCCGCCCTTCCTGCTGTAACGCCACCCGCTAGCACTCAGCAGGGTATCAACCAACTGGCAAACCGGAGGCAGCCCCTTGGAACTGCTGCGCAGCCTGATTTTTGTGCCCGGGAATCGTCCCAATATGCTGGAAAGGGCGCTGAACTTTCCGGCAGACATTATCATGGTGGACTTGGAGGACTCGGTGCCTCCCGCAGAGAAGGTCGCCGCCAGGGATGTGGCTGCTGAGTGGGTTCCCAGGTTGCGCCAGGCCGGCCAGCGCGTGATGGTGCGGTGCAACTCCCTGGATACCGGTCTGACTCGCGACGAACTGGCCGCCGTCATCTCCCCTGACCTCTACGGCGTCAGCGTGGGCAAGACGGAATCGGCGGGAGACTTGCGGGAAATTGAGGGAATAATCTCTCCCCTGGAAATCGGCGCAAATCTGGAAGCCGGGCACGTAAATTTGATTCCCTGGGTCGAAAGCGCCAGGGCCATCGTCAACGTCAACGAAATGGCCGCCGCCCTCGTCCGCACCGTGGCCCTGGCCTTCGGGGCCGAGGACTTTACCAACGATATGGGCATCCAGCGCACCGACGACGGGGAAGAGGTCTATCATGCCCGCTGCACGGTTGCCATTGCCGCCCGGGCCGCCGCCCTGGCTTCGCTGGACAGCCCCTACGTGGCGTTCAGGAATCCCGACGGCCTCAGAAAGGACGCCGCCGTTGCCCGTGACATGGGCTACACGGGCAAGTTTGCCATCCACCCGTCGCAGGTCGAGACAATCAACGAACTGTTCAGCCCCCTGCCGGAGGATGTTGCCTACGCTCGCCGGGTTATGGAAGCCTGGCGCGATGCCGAGGCCAACGGGCGCGGCTCCCTGGCCCTGGACGGCAAGATGGTGGATGTCCCGGTGGTGAAGCGAGCGCAAAACCTGCTGGCCCTGGTGGATGAAATTGAAACCCAGTTGGCGGCCCGCGGGCGAGGATAGCTGGCGGTCGAGGCAGTCGCGCCGGTTTCTTTGCCTTGGGACGTTGCCCTATTGATACCTCCGGCAGAGGTTGCCCCGGCGAGCCGGCCTGGGTCGAATTCCCACCGCGGCGGAAGTGATAGCAGCGGGAGTGACAGCAAGCGATGTCTCAAGACAGAATAACTCTGAAAGGAATGCGCTTTTACGGCTATCACGGCGTCAACCCGGAAGAAAAAGAACTGGGCCAGACCTACCTGGTGGACCTGGAAGCCAATTCAGACTTGAGACTCGCCGGCGAGACGGACAGCCTGGAAAATACAGTAAGCTACACTCACATTTACCGGGCGGTCAGGTCGGTAATTGAAGGTGATTCCCGCAACCTGCTGGAGGCCCTGGCGCAGGATATTGCCGGCAAGCTGCTGGCCGAGTTGCCGCTGGATGGCGTATCGGTCACGGTGAAGAAGCCCCATCCTCCCATCAAGGGTTCGTCCATAGACTATGCCGCCGTAACCATCCACCGCTGGCGGGAGCAGGGCTAGCATACGACCAGTTTGAAATGAGGGCTGATTCACTGAACCGTCACACCTGCGTAGGCAGGAATCTAAACTCCACCTTGTTCACCTTCCCGCCTGGGCGGGAACGACGGGTTGGGCGGGTCCCACCATCACTTCATATTCGCCAGACTACTAACGGTCCACAGGCATAGGTATGGTGGACAGGTTGAGAGTCCACTCGTGGCGAGCCTGCCAACCATGTGTGGACAGCTCATCGTCAAGCTCAGGGTGAACGGAGACACTATCCATCAGTTCAAATGGGTTGACTTACCGCAACCCTTACCTTCGACCACTTTCCCAGCACTTTAAGGGGCCATTTGATGCAAAACCGCGACGTTGCAGCAGCAATCAACTACCATGAGTCCACCAAGCTGGCCTACATTAACCTTGCCAACAAGCCTCCCCTCTACAAGAGCTATTCCGGGCTGCCGGCCATTGCTCTCCCCACGGCTTTTTCCCCTCCGTCCACGCCCACCCTGGAGGCGGTTGGAACGTATGAGGCCGCCGGAGGGCCCCAACCGACTCTCAATTCCCTGGCCCAACTGCTTTACTACTGCGCCGGCGTAACGAGGACCGCAAATTTCAGGTTGGCAGGAGAAGTCCACTTCCGGGCCGCTGCCTCGGCCGGGGGGCTCTACCCGGTGGAGACCTACGTGGTATCCCGGGACATTGACGGTCTGGCTGCCGGGGTTTACCACTTTGGGCCCGACACCTTCCAGCTAACCGAACTGCGAAAGGGTGACTATCGCAGCTTCCTTGCAGCGGCGGCCGGTGGCGAGCCCGAGGTGGAAGGCGCGCCCTTCACCGTTGTCTTTACCACGGTCTTTTGGCGAAGTTCCTGGAAGTACCGGACCCGGGGCTACCGCTACTGCTTCTGGGACAACGGCACGGTGGCCGCCAATCTCCTGGCGGCAGCGGCAGCGGCCGATTTACCCACCCGACTGGTCAACGCCTTTGCAGACCACCACGTAGACGACCTCCTTGGAATAGACGGAGCGGGGGAGGCTTCCACCTGCCTGGTAGCCGTCGGCGGCCCCGATTCGCCAGCCAGCCCCTCCGGCGGCCTCGAAACCTTGAATGCCATAGGCGGGACTTCGGTAATAACGGCCCCCGGCGAGATTGAATACCCGGACATTCGAGCCGCCCACCGGGCAACCCTTCTGACGGACCCGCAGGCAGCGGCCCAGGGCAAGGGAAGCGTCGAGCGCCAAACCACGCCGCCGGACGTTCCTTTCATTTCCCTGGAGGAACCAGCCTCTGACCCGGCCGAGTCGTCCCCTCTGGGGGCAACCATAAGCGAGCGCGGTTCCACCCGGAGATTTGAGCATGTGCCCATTCCTCTGGCGAAGCTGGGGGCCATGCTGAAAAACGCTACCCAGGGGATACGGGCGGACTTCCTGCAGGGGCCCAGGGACAGCCTGCAAGACCTTTACCTGATAGTCAATTCGGTGGAAGGGCTGGCGCCCGGGGCGTACTACTTCTCACCGGAAAGGCAGGGTCTCTACCTGCTGAAGGAGGGCGACTTCCGCCATGAGGCGGGTCACCTGGGATTCGAACAGGCCATTCCCCATGACGCTTCGGCGGTCGTTTTCTTCCTGGCAAACCTGGAAGAGATTATTGAACGCTTTGGCAACCGGGGGTACCGCGCGGCACAACTGGAGGCCGGCATTGTAGGCGGCAAGCTGTACCTGGCCGCGCATTCCCTGGGGTTGGGCGCCACCGGCCTCACCTTCTACGATGACGAGGTGACCGAGTTCTTTTCGCCTCACGCCGCCGGCAAGAGCGCCATGTTCGTTGTTCCCCTCGGCGTCACCGCCGCCGTCAATCGGGTCAGGCCCTTCCGGTCCAGGATTGCCGTCAGGCTGGACGCCCAATCCAGGGGCGCAAGGCAGGTATAGCTACCAGGCAGCGTTACGCCACAACCGGCACGGTCGCTTTCTCAGCCGCACTCGGGATCGCCAACTCGAGACCGAGCGCCGAAAGGGAAGCCCGAGCGGAAGAGCAATTCAGGAGTCATGCGCTTTTCGCAAAGGGCCTTCTCTGCCCCGCGCGCCAGAGAGGCGGAACTATACGCCGGCAAGGAAAATACGCTCTTAATTCGCAGGTTTTTGTCCACATTTTCAGGCATTTCCGGCGCTTCCGCATTGGCATTAGCCCAAGTTGACATTGGAAAAGGGCTGGTATATATTCCAGACACTTTGACACTGCTGGCAATGCCGGCAGTTTTTCAAGTTTCGGGTCAAAATTGGGGTGGCTCGCAATACCTGCCCCGGCTTTTGGCAGCTTTCATGGATGGACTTTCTCAGGTTGTTCCTTATTGTTAACGGATATCCCAGGCGGGAACTGTCATTCGGCGCAAAGGGGTGTAATCGGGGAGACGGGCACCTGGGCGCCCAATCGAGGAATTGTTGGCCATGAGTGTTGATACAAGCAATGTTATCCTGGAAGTGGAAGACCTTCATACCTACTTCTTTAACCGGGGATCAACCGTTAAAGCCGTGGATGGAGTGAGCTTCTTCCTCCGCGAGGGCGAAACCCTGGGAATCGTGGGTGAATCGGGCTGCGGCAAGACCATGACCGCCTTGTCGCTGCTCAGGCTGGTCCCCCAGCCCGCCGGGAAAATAGTAAGCGGCGCCATTCGCCTGAACGGCGACGACATTCTGCAGAAGAGCGACGACGAGATGCGCCAGATACGCGGTCGTCAGATATCCATGATTCTGCAGGACCCGCAGACCTCCCTCAACCCCGTCTTTACCATCGGCAACCAATTGATGGAAGCCCTGGGCATGGCCCGCAAGGAGGCCCGCAAGAACATGCTCTCCCGGGCCGTAGACGCCCTCAGAAATGTTAACGTGGCGGCGCCCGAGCGGCGGTTGGACGACTTTCCCCATCAGATGAGCGGCGGCATGAAGCAGCGGGTAGTGGGCGCCATCGCCCTTTCCTGCGAGCCCGGCGTCATCATAGCTGACGAGCCAACCACGGCTTTGGACGTTACCATTCAGCTTCAGTACCTCAGGCTGCTGAAGGACATTCAGGCGGAAACCGGCCTGGCAATCATATTCATCACCCACGACTTCGGTGTGGTTGCCCGTATGTGCGACCGGGTGGCGGTGATGTACGCCGGCCGGGTGGTTGAAAACGGGCCCGTGCGGGAAATTTTCAACGAGCCCTCCCACCCGTACACCAGGGCGCTGATTGACTCGGTGCCCAAGCTGGAAGAACGGACCGAAAGGCTATACTCCATTGAGGGACAACCGCCGCTGTTGTCCAACTTGCCCGAGGGGTGCCGGTTCGCCGACAGGTGCGAATTTACCCGCGACCGGTGCCTTACCGAGTACCCTCTCTCATACACCGTTAAGGAAGGCCACACGGCCGACTGCTGGAGGATGGACGAGTCATGGTAACAACCACGGCAGACACTCCCCTGATTCAGGTCAACCAGTTGAAGAAGTATTTTCCGGTGACCAAGGGTCTCATTTTGATGAAGACCATCGGCTACGTTCAGGCCGTGGACAGCATCAGCTTCAGCATCAGGCAGGGAGAAACACTAGGACTGGTGGGCGAATCCGGTTGCGGCAAGACCACTACCAGCAAGCTGCTCCTGCGCCTGGAAAGGCCCACGGAAGGCGAGATTCTGCTGGACGGAAAAGACATCCAGAGCTTCCGGGGCTCGGAGTTGCAGGACTACCGGACGACGGTCCAGGCAGTGTTCCAGGACCCCTGGTCCTCTCTCAGCCCCCGGATGCGGGTGCGGGACATAATCGCGGAACCCCTGGTGGTGAACCGCCAGGTCAGCCACCAGGAAAGGGACGAGCGGGTGTCCGAGGTTCTCTCCCAGGTGGGCCTGCACGCCGAGCAGGCCAACAACTATCCTCACGAGTTCAGCGGCGGCCAGCGCCAGAGGATAGCCGTGGCCAGCGCCCTTGCTTCGTATCCCAAGATGATCGTGCTGGACGAACCGGTCTCCGCGCTGGACGTCTCAATCCGCGCCCAGATTATGAACCTGCTGGTTGACCTGCAGGCGGAATACAACGTCAGCTACCTGCTGATTGCCCACAACCTGGCTACGGTCCGCTACATGGCTCACCAGACGGCGGTCATGTACCTGGGACAGATAGTGGAGTATTCCGAAACGGAAGAGTTGTACCAGAACCCGCTGCATCCCTACACCAAGGCTCTCTTCTCCGCCGCGCTGCCCTCCCACCCCGACCTGGTGAGAGAGGAAATAGTGCTTACGGGAGAAGTCCCGTCGCCAATCAATCCACCTTCCGGCTGCCGGTTCCATCCCAGGTGTCCATTTGCCATGGACAAGTGTTCCGTAGATACTCCGGTGGACAAGGAAGTAGCGCCGGGTCACCGGGTGTCCTGCCACCTGTACTAGGCCGCGGCCACTCAGCCCCGGGCCATGGGAAAAGAAAACGGGCCAGGTTTGCGACCTGGCCCGTTGGTATTTGCTGCCAGTATCCCGTGGGTCCCAAGGGACCTATTCGTCCCACTCGGAGTCCATGTCGGCAACGCTGGCGTAGTCCAGAACTTCCCCCTCATCGTCGTCATCGGGGTCGCTGTCGCCCAGGTATCTGAGCAGTTCGGGCCGCATTTGCGCCCGGCCTTCGCCCCTGCTGTTGGTGGGAAATGAGGAGATGTTATGCAGGCTGGGGTGGCGGTAGGCCTCCCTCACGATTATGGTAATTCCCCAGTCGCTGATTCCCACCACGGCCGCCTCGTAACGATTTCCGCCGTTGATAAGACGGGAAAGCCGCGACGCCAGCTTGGACTCCACCCGGCCCAGGTATTCGTCCTCCCGGCCATAAGCCAATACTGAGGAATTCTTGGCAACCAGGCTTACCGGGTCGCCTGGCGCTATGCTGGCAACCATGCCGGCGCCGACGGGACGCTGCAGCACGGTGGTGCCAGACTTGCCGCTTTCGGCGATGAACAGCCTGGGCATGCTGGCCGTCTGCTTTACCTGGCGTACCGTCGCCGGGGCGTTTTCCATCTGGTCGAGCCGGGCCAGGTTCTTCTTGGCGATGGAGTTGTAAGGGGACTTTTCCACCACCTGGCTTAGCACCTGCCTCGCCCCGCTGTAGTCGCTCAACTCCATGAAAGCCTTGCCCAGGCGATTCATGGCCTCTACATCGTCGGCATAGAGCGCCAGGATGGCCTGGTTGACTTCCGCCGCCCGCCGCCACTCGCCCTTCAACGCCAGGTCAATGGCTTCCTTGCTCCAGTCCCGTCTAAGCCGGTTCTTGTCGGATGTTCTTGTCATTTCCATGTCAGTCGTTCTCCAGGACCTACTAATATTGCTGCCGCCGGTTCTTAGCCCGGTAGTGGTTCCAGAACCTTATGAATTTCCCGGGAGTCGTTAGTTGTCCTATAGTTGTTACACTAATACTGATTATTGGGTCAAGGCCAAAACTGGTCAAAAGCTGAACATTTTTTGAAAAACGGTAATTGACGAAGCGGAATCCACCGCAACGGCCTGTCCAATATTTAGGGTGCAAAATAGAATACCTGTTTAGCATTACTTGAAAGTTACGCCAACAGGCAATTTACGAAATTACGAGTGAATTATATGCACAACGAAAAGCACTGTCACCTGGATTAAATGACTGGTACATCTTACTCTTGGCAACTGTAAATATTCGAAACACTATGGTTTCATTGCGTATTACGTCAATACAGCCCTCCCAAGTGACGTGAACCCAGACTTCGAATTTCGTCACCATGATTCCGCGACCTGCCTCGTTCCCAGTCTGCTTCAACAGCATATCTGGAAAAATGAAGGAAACCCGAAAGGGAGAAGAGAAACGGCGCGAAGGGAATCGCCCCGGGGCAGGTCGTCAGGGGAAAGACCGCAGGGCGGTGAATCACCTCACAATGCGAAAGCGCACTCGCAGCACGTCCCAGGCCATGCGCACCGAGTCCCGGACCGGCCGCACCTTGCTGCCTTCCCGGTAGTGCCAGTCTATGCCAATTTCCTTGATGCTCAGCCCCGCCCGCCGGGCCCGGCAGAGGACCTCCACATCAAAGGCAAATCCTTCCAATACCTGCCGCTCGAAAATGGGGCGGGCGCTCGCCGCCCTGAACAGCTTGAAACCGCACTGCGTATCCCTGACGCCGGGCAGAGCCAGGCTCCTTATGATCAGGTTGAAGACCCTTCCCATAAAGTGGCGCCTGCCAGGTTCGCCGATGCGCCTGGAGTCTGGCATTTCTCTCGACCCAATCACTATATCGGGGC
This sequence comes from Dehalococcoidia bacterium, assembly GCA_034423215.1. GTDB lineage: Bacteria > Chloroflexota > Dehalococcoidia > Lucifugimonadales > UBA3495 > Bin22. The sequence continues at coordinate 33,148 of DAOUIY010000045.1, read as the reverse complement.
CCGTGGCCGCGTCATTGCCGGCATCTGGGTCAGTTTCTTCACCCGCCGCCATCACGAAACGGGAGATTTGCTCCACGGGCATGGACAGGTCAGCATCACACAGAAAGAGGTAAGAACCTCGGGCGTTCAACATACCCTGCTGGACCGCCCATCCTTTCCCGCGGTGTTCCAGCCGCACCACCCGGACCTGAGAGTTGGCCGACGCACGCTCGGCAACTATGGCGCCCGTGGAATCGGCGCTGCCGTCGTCGGCGACGATGATTTCCCACGGGTAATCCTGGCGTCCCAGGTAGGAGCAGAGCTGCTCCAGGGTTGATGCAATGCGCCGCTCTTCATTAAAGGCGGGAATTACCACGGAGAGAAAGACGGGGTCCAATTGGCCTCCGCACTGCCGCTCAAGCACATTTGGAGCTCAAGCCAAAGTGGTGGCTGGTTAATCGGTTCGGCCCGGCACAGCCCAACAGCCGGCGGCAGGGCTGGTAGTCCACCAGCATAGGAAGAATGGATAAGCCGAGACTCCGCTGGTGGTGGGCTAGTCGAACCATCAACCAGTCAATCCGCGAACAGTCGGCCCTTCGACAGGCTCAGGGTGAGCGGAAATATTGTCCCTCAGTTCATATAAGTTGAACTGCTAGTCCTCGTCGGCCAACTGGAAGCCCTCGTGGAGCAGGCGTACGGCCTGGGCCATCTCTTCTTCCTTGATGATGCAGGAAATACGGATTTCCGAGGTGGTAATCATGTCTATGTTGATGTTGCCGTCGGCCAGGATGCGAAACATCCTGGATGCGTAGCCCGGCGTGTTCTGCATACCGGACCCCACCACGTGAACCGACGCCAGGGTAGGGTCGCTGACCACCTCGGTGCCGCCCAGGTCGCCCAGCATGGCCTGCACTTCGGATACGGCCTGGGTCAGGTCGTTCCTGGTAACGGTAAAGCTGATATCCGTGGTGCGTTCCGCGCTGGTGTTCTGTACTATGGTGTCCACGTTGATTCCCCGGGCCGCCAGGGGTTCGAACAGGGCGGCCGCAATGCCTGGCCGATCCGGAAGGGAACGCACGGTTATCTTGGCCACATTGGACTGGTAGGCAATGCCGGTTGCCTTGACCCGATTCTCTAGCTCTCTCACTTTCTCAACCCGATGTATTAGCGTTCCCGGAACTTCGCTGAAGCTGGAAGCGACGTATATGGGCACCCCATTGACGGCCCCCAGTTCGATTGAGCGGGGATGCATCTTGGCGCCGTAGCTGGCCAGTTCCAGCATCTCCTCGTAGTCAATTTCAGGAAGCTTGCGGGCATTGGGCACGATCCTGGGGTCGGCGGTGTAAATGCCGTCCACGTCGGTATAAATGTCGCAGCGGTCGGCGCCCAGGGCGGCGGCCAGAGCCACGGCGGTGGTATCCGACCCGCCCCGGCCCAGGGTGGTTATGTCCAGGTCGTCGGTAATGCCCTGGAAGCCCGCCACGATTACCACCTTGCCCTCGGCCAGTTCGCTCTCCACCCGGGCAGGTTCGATCCTGAAAATGCGGGCTCGCCCGTACATGGTGTCGGTGCGAATGCCGGCCTGAAACCCGCTCAACGTAATTGCATCGTAGCCCAGGTTCCGCAGGGCCATGGTGAGCAGGGTGCAGGAAACCAACTCGCCGGTGGAAAGAAGCAGGTCCAACTCCCGGGGGTCGGGCTCTGCGGAAACGGTATGGGCCAGTTCAATCAACTCGTCGGTGGTATCGCCCATGGCGGAGGCCACCGCAACCACGCTGCGCCCCGCATCCTTGACCTTGCCGATGCGGCGGGCTACTCCCGAAATCTTGCCGGCATCGGCCACCGAGCTTCCACCGTATTTGTGCACCACCAGGTCCAACGCAATAGCACCCCAAAAAATCTTACGGGCAACCGGGATTCAAGCCAGGGGCGGCAGTTCTAGCCGGCTGGCGTGCCCGCGCCGGCCAGATGAGCGCCCAGCGCCGCCGGCCTGGTTATTTCCAGCCTGGACTGCACCCCGGTCAGCCGCGCCGCCTCAAACATCTCATAGGCGATGGTCATCTCCCGCCCCTTGGCCAGGGCCAGCACCGTGGAGCCGCTGCCGGAGAGAAACACTCCCAGCGCGCCGGCATCCCTGGCAGCCGCAAAAATAACCTTGATTGCCGGGAATAGAGGCTGCCTGAAGGGCTGGTGCAGCTTATCCTGGGTTGCCACATCGAGGTACTCGGCCCGGTCCAGGGCCATGCCCGCCACCAGAAGGGCCACTCTTCCCATGTTAAATACGGCGTCGGGTATTGTTACCTGGGCGGGCAGCACGGCCCGGGCGTCGGCGGTGGCGATGCGGGTGTCAGGAATCAGCAGGACGGCGCGCATATCGTCAGGCACAGGAATGGGAGCGGTGTAAAGCTGGGGGCCGTCGGACACTACCAACTGGAGTCCGCCGAGAACGGCCGCGGCCACGTTGTCCGGGTGTCCCTCTATGGTAGCGGCCATTTCCAGCAACTCGCGCTGCGAGTAGGGGACCCCGCACAGCTTGTTGGCCGCCACCAGGCCGCCCGCAATGGCGGCTGCGCTGCTCCCCATGCCCCGGCTAAGCGGTATCGCGTTGTGGCAGCGCAGCCGCAACGCGGGCATGGCCTGCCCCGCCTCATCGAAAAGAAACTTCATGGCCCGATAGGTCAGGTTGTCAGCATCCTCTGCCAGTTCTCCTTCGCCTTCGCCGTTCACCTCGATCAGGGGCGCACCGGGCGCAGCAGAACCGACGGGCAGCACTTCCAGCCTGTTCCACACGTCCAGGGCCATTCCCAGGCAATCAAAACCGGGGCCCAGGTTGGCCGTAGTCGCCGGAGCCAGAACTTCAAACTGCTGAAAGTCAATCATCAGAGGCTAAACAACTCCGGCGCAGCCGGCGCCGGATATCTTTCTATCTTGTAATTGCGGCCCTCCATCAAGCAAACGCGACGCGTGGGCCGGATTGGCGACGCGGGCAGCAAGAAAGAATTATAGGAGGGTAAGGATAAATAGGCAATTGGGAGTGGCCCGAGTGACCGTACGGAGTTGGAGAGAACAGGTTGCCCAAGAACCATCGTTTCCGCGCAGGCGGAAACCTCGATCCTAACAATTCCGGATTCCCGCCTGCGCGGGAATGACCGAGTTCGGGCTGTTACTTCCCTTAATTTCCGAACGGTCACTTATCCGGCAGGAAAGGGGAGGTTGTACCAACCGATAGTAGAACCGCCTACAAAACAGGTGGGCAGCAACTCGCGGCAAGCCGTCCGGCGAGGTCTTGATTCCGTGACCGGCGAAACCTTCACGCCAGCGCTCTACATGGCAGGACGGGCAACGTTTGACTCCCGGTGATGTGCCGTCCTGCTTTTCAGCAAGCCAGTACGCGGTCGAAAACGTAGCGGCCCAAGTCCCGGTTCTCGGTGAATGTAAAGCCTTCAAAGTCGCCGCCGTAGCCGATGATGGGAACCCTTTGCTCGTGCAGCGACCCATGGGACCGGAGCTTTTCCGGCATCGCCACCTCGTCGGGGTTGCCGAATACGACGTCCGGGGCTCCAAGGGCCACGATGTCGCCTATCCTGTCGGGCATCAGCCCGAAGAGCAGCGACGCATCCTCCCGGGAAAACGCCTGGTCCACCCCGTCTTTCTCCCGCAGCGCCTCCAGGGCGGCGGCCAGGGTGTGCCGATCCCGATCCAGCAGGTAAATGTAGATGCATCCCCCCAGGTTGGAGTGATGAACTGTGTAACGGTCTTTGATTATTGGCACGGCCCTGGCGACTATTCCGTTCTTCAACAGGTAGTTCGGCAGGTTCAGCATCCTCCCCTTGGCCGACATGCCATGGTCGGCGGTTATCAACACTTCGCAGTCAATACTTTCCACCAGGCGGCCGATGGCCCGGTCCAGCAACTCCAGGTGCCGCGCAGACTCGGGCTCATCCGGCGCATAGGTGTGCATGGGGTAATCGGTGGTGGCCAGATAGACAATGTCGAAGGAACATTGGCCCAAAATACAGCGAGCGGCTTCAACTATCCAGCCGTTCACTTCCAGGGAGTAAATGGAGGGCGGGGGCCCGATTTCATCCACCAGCCAGCAGGGAGGGCACTCGGCGGACATGCTGAAATAGGCTTCGTGTCCCAGCAAGTTCCGAAGCTTGTCCTTGGCAGTTACCAGTAGGGAGCGACGCCCCAGCATGGCCGCCCGTTCAAATATGGTATCCGCCTCTATGAACTGGTCCGATTCCATGTACGACTCGGTGCTTCTTTCCCGGTCCAGCCAGTAGTTGGAGGTGATTCCGTGGGAACTGGGGTACTGGGCGGTCAGGAGGGACGCATTGTTGACGTTGGTAACCGTGGGAACCATGGCAGTGCCCTCCCTAATGAACCCCAACGCCGCCATGTCCCGAAGGTTGGGCGTGGGACAGACCTCCAGATAGGAGGGGTCCAGGCCATCTATCATTATCATCACAGTAGTTCTGGGCATTAGTCTATCCCCTTGAGAGTTGAGCAAGCGCTAAACGGCAGGCCGGTCGCTGCCGGCCTGGCACAGCGAGCGCCGGAAACAGGCCGGTTTGGGCGCGACGGCATTAAGGCGGCTTACCCGTGTTGCACGATGCCGGAGCGAAAATCCCTAGCTAGCGTATTACACGGGATTTATTATTTCATTGGCTTTTAATGCAAATCAATAATAGCTGACAACATTATGGAAATTGGCGTCAATTTCTCCGGCGGCGCCGGGCGCAAAAGGCGCTCACTAACCACGTCGTACTACTCAAAGCTGGCAGAGTGTGCTTGGACAGGGGGTTACCGAAACACTGCAAGGAGTGGCGCCGGCAACGCTAAGGGGCCAAGAGCGTACTGAAACAGGAAAAACGGCGGGCCGCCGGCGCGGGGCCGGCCAGGCAATAGGGGGAGAATGGCAGCAGGGCTTACTCTACGGTGACCGACTTGGCCAGGTTGCGGGGCTGGTCCACGTCACAGCCCCGGTCAAGGGCAATGTAGTAGGCCAGCAACTGCAAAGGTATAGCGGCGAGAATGGGATTGAGGTGCTCAGGCGCAGGCGGCAGATAGAGGACCTCGTCAACTTCGCCGGCCAGTTCTGAGTCGCCTTCGGTGAGGATGGCCAGCACCACGCCCCGGCGGGCCTTCACCTCCTGGATGTTGCCCACCATTTTGTCGTAGAGCCGGTCGCGCGGCGCCAATGCCAGGGTGGCCATATTCCGGTCAATCAGGGCTATGGGGCCATGCTTCATTTCACCGGCGGGATACCCCTCGGCGTGAATGTAGCTGATTTCCTTGAGCTTGAGGGCCCCTTCCTGGGCTATGGCCGAATTGATGCCCCTGCCCAGGTACAGGAACCCGCCGTACCCGCTGAACTTCTGGGCCAACCGCCGGTACTCGGATACGTCGGCCAGCATCTCGCCGATCAGCCGGGGGCAACGAGCCAGGTCCGTGAGCAGGGTTGCCCGCTTCCCGGAGTCCAGAACCCCCCGGGCTTGCCCCAGGTAAATGGACAAGAGGAGCAGGATGGCCAGGGATGCGGTAAAGGTCTTGGTGCTGGCCACACCGATTTCCATGCCGGAACCCATGTAAAGCGCCCCGTGGGCGACCCGGGCAGCCTGGCTTTCCTCGGCATTGCAGATGGCCAGCAGCTTGGCGCCGTTCTCGCCCGCATTCTGCATAGCGGCGATAGTATCAGCAGTCTCTCCCGACTGGGTTATGGCAACAACCAGGGTATCGGAATCGAGAAACGGCTCCCGGTACCGGTATTCGGAGGAACTCTCCACCTCGGCGGGCAGCCCGGCAAACTGCTCGACCATGTAGCGCCCCACCTGCGCCGAGTTGAGGCTTGTGCCGCAGCCCGTCAAGACCACCCGCCGCAACCGGGCAATCTGCTCGTCGGTGAAGGGAAAGTCGGGAAACTCAACCCTGCCCGCGTCGAAATTGACCCGGCCTCTAAGGGCGCCGGCCACCACCTGCGGCTGTTCCATGACCTCTTTGAGCATGAAGTGGCGATAACCGCCCCTGTCCACCAGCGCGTCCTGGGGAAATACGGTGCGCATTTCCTTGCCCAGGGTATTGCCCTGAAGGTCGAAGACCTTCACACCCTGCCGCGTAACCTGGGCCATTTCCCCGGCTTCCAGGTAGGCCACCGGGCCTGGCCGCTGGCGCAGGATGGGCAGGACCGCCGGCAAATCGCTGCCGATTATGCCCTGGCCGTCCCGGTGGGCCACAACTATCCCCCCAGCGTGGCCCACCCTCAGGGCGCACAGCTTGTCGGGTTCGGCCTGGCAAACGGCGGCTATGGCCTGGGAACCTTCGACGCACCGCCCCATGCGGCGAAAGGCGTCCGGAAAGTCCAACCCGTCGCCCATGCCCTCTTCAATCAGGTGGGCGATGACTTCGGTATCGGTATCGGACGAGAAGATATGGCCGCGCTGCTGCAGTTCACGTTTAAGGGCCAGGTAATTTTCCACAATGCCGTTATGAACGACGGCAATCTGGCGGTGGCAACCGGTGTGGGGATGGGCGTTGGCGTCGGTGGGCGGGCCGTGGGTGGCCCACCGGGTATGGCCCAGGCCAATGGTGCCATCCGGGTAGTCGGCTTCGTCTCCCTGGGTCAGGCCGTCAACCTTGCCGACGGTCTTGCGGAGGCGCAGGTTTGCCAGCCGGTCCAGCACCGCAATACCGGCGCTGTCATAACCCCGGTATTCCAGTCGCTGCAGGCCCTCAAGAACTATGGGCCATGCCGCCTGGCTGCCAACGTATCCAACTATGCCACACATCAGGGCTCCCTCGCCGCCGGCTGCTTCAAGCAGCGACAGGGTGGGCTTGCTGCCGGTAACCACTTGCGGGTTTGAAATCTGCCCGGCCAGGGCCGGAATGCAACGGACAGGGCCGCCTTTTCCGGCTACCGTCACTCCGCGGTCCTGTTGCATTCTAGCAGATTGGACGGGCCCGTTTCGCTTCAATCACGGAAAAGGTCAGAGCAAACGCATTCTGGATTTGGGAGAGTCCGTCGTTCCCCCGAAGGCGGGAACCTCGAACTTAGCAAGTAATGTCTCAGTTCCCGTTTAGCCTTCGGGAATCCGGTCAGGTGGGAGAAGGCGTTTGCCCTCCGAAAAAAGGAGGCCAACCCGCCAGGAAGAAGAGGGCAGCCTGCCGGCGAACAGCGGAAAGACTGCAACCAAAGGGGGCGCGGGGAGTGTCGGGGCTAACCGGAGGGCATGGGGCGATTGACGATGTCCATGATGGTCCTGGCCAGCGCCACCGGGTCGTGGCGAAGATATACGCCAGATGCCAGCAACGGTCCGGTCACGATTTCCTGCACCACCTGGCCGCATTCCTCCCAGTCCAGCTCCACCGGATACTGGCGGTCGGCAGCATAGCGGGCCAGCAGCCTGGGAGGCAATGCACTGTCGTTGCAGACCAGGTAGTCCAGGGGCTCCCCGGTTCCCAGGTAGTCCATGAGCAGCTTGACGAATACGGATGCCTTGAAGCCGTCCGACTCGCCGGGTTTGGTCATGAGGTTGCAGATGTGGATTTTGATTGCCCGGGAGGCATTTATGGCCTGCGCTACGTCCTCCACCAGCAGGTTGGGCAGCACGCTGGTGTAGATGTCGCCCGGCCCCAGGACTATGGCGTCCGCCTTTTCTATGGCATCCAGGACGGGCGGATAGACATAGGCCTTGGGGTCCAACCGGATGTAGTCTATGCCGACCTCCAGGTCGTGCCGGCGCAGGTCAATCGCCGACTCGCCGGACAACTCCTCGCCATTCTCCAGCCGCGCTACCAGGGTGGAGTGGGTGAGGGTAACGGGCAGCACCTTGCCCCTGATTCCCAGCAGTTGGGAGGCTTCTTCTATGGCGGAAATGGTATTGCCGGTTACCTCCGTGAGAACAGTAAGCAGCAGGTTTCCAAAGTTATGCCCGGACAGGCCGTTGCCGGAATTGAAACGATAGTCGAAGAGGCGGCGCATCAGGTTGCCCTGGGGAGTCTCGGCGGCCAGGGCCATCAGGCAGCGGCGTATGTCGCCGGGGGGAAGGTGGCCCATTTCTTCCCGCAGGCGCCCGGAACTGCCTCCGCTGTCGGTCATGGCAACCACCGCCGACAGGTTGCAGTCCTCGTTTCTCAGGCCGGTAAGGGTGGTATGATTGCCCGTACCCCCGCCGACAACCAGCACTTCCTTCTTCTTCATCAGCGCCTTACAACATTAGACCGCCGGACGACGCCGACGGCTTGGTGGAAGGTAGCCCTCGAATTTGGGCTGGTAGGTTTGGGCTAGTATATGAAGCAGCTTTTCCGGGTGTCAAGGTTTGACGCACCGTGGGCCCAGCGTCCCTGAGCGTCACTCCAAGACCACAGACTAATGACCAGCCCCCGGGACTGCCTTGCTTTGGCAATGACGTTCAACCGGCGTTGAGCCCACCCTGAAAGATAACTGCCCCCTACATACCATGGCTGACACCCCATGGCCGACACCGTGCCCGCAGTACGGCAGGGCTGTTCAGGGCAATCGAGTCTTAGCAACATATTGTCCTGAATGACCAAAACTGTCATTCTGGTCATTCTGAACGCAGTGAAGAATCTAAACCCCTTCCCACATACCCACTTTCGGACCGGCAACCGGGCTGTGGGGAAGGATTTCAGTCCCTTCAACAGAGTTTATTCTGAGCCAAGCCGAAGGACCCAGGGCGACAGGCTTTCCAGCTTAGGTGTACAGCGTAACTTGAGACGCGACGGCCCTGAGGGGCTGTTACATCTGCTTGAGCGGCTATACCAATAGGGATACAATGGCCTGGCAGTACCTGAAAAGTGAGCAGTGCAAATGCCCGGCGAACCGCAAGAACAGCATGAGCGTTGGCGCAGAAATACCCTGGAACCGGTAATCAACCGCTTCCCGGAGCGCAGGGACGGTTTCAGCACCGACAGCGGCATACCCATTGAACCCCTGTATTCGGGGGCCAACGGCAGTCCCGACACAGAGAACATCGGGCTGCCTGGTGAGTTTCCCTATACCCGGGGCGTCCAGCCGAATATGTACCGGGGCCGAATCTGGACCATGCGGCAGTATTCGGGCTACTCCACGGCCGCCGATACCAACCGGCGGTTTCGGTACCTGCTGGAACAGGGCCAGACCGGCCTTTCCGTGGCGTTTGACCTGCCGACCCAGATTGGTTATGACTCGGATGCGCCCCAGTCCCGGGGTGAAGTCGGCAAGGTGGGTGTTCCAATCTGCAGCCTGCAGGATATGGAGACCCTGTTCGAGGGCATTCCCCTGGACCGGGTCAGCACCTCCATGACCATCAACGCCACCGCATCGGCGCTGCTCTGCCTGTACATTGCAGCAGCCCGGCGGCAGGGAGTGGAGCCCGCCCAGTTGAGCGGCACCCTGCAAAACGACATCCTCAAGGAATACATCGCCCGGGGAACCTATGCCTACCCGCCCCGGCCTTCCATGCGGCTGGTGGTGGACGTCTTCAAGTACTGCGCGGAGAACATTCCCCGCTGGAACACCATCAGCATCAGCGGCTACCACATGCGGGAAGCCGGCGCCACGGCGGTCCAGGAACTGGCCTTCACTTTCGCCAATGCCATTGCTTACGTGCAAGCTGCCGTGGATGCGGGCCTTGCGGTGGATGACTTCGCTCCCCGCCTGTCCTTCTTCTTCGTAGCCCAGAATAACCTGCTGGAAGAGGTAGCCAAGTACCGGGCGGCCCGCCGGATGTGGGCCACGCTGATGAAGGAGCGGTTCGGCGCCAGGGACCCACGCTCCCTGATGCTGCGTTTTCACACCCAGACCGCCGGCGTCACCCTCACGGCGCAGCAGCCCGACAACAACGTCATTCGCAGCACCGTCCAGGCCCTGGCCGCCGTGCTGGGGGGAACCCAGTCCCTGCACGTCAATTCCAGGGACGAGGCCCTGGGCCTGCCCACCGAGGAATCGGCGCAGCTATCACTGCGCACCCAGCAGATTATCGCCCACGAGAGTGGTGTGGCCGACGTGGTGGACCCCCTGGGCGGCTCCTGGTACGTGGAGAGCCTCACCGACCGGCTGGAGCAGGAATCGCTGAGATACATCGAGGAAATTGACCGGCAGGGCGGCGCGGTATCCGCCATTGAGCAGGGCTACCAGGTACGCGAAATCGGCGAGTCGGCCTACCGGCACCAGCGGCAAGTGGATACGGGCGAACGCACCGTCGTGGGCGTCAACAGCTACGTCAGCGACACCCCGCCCATTGGCAACCTGCTGCGGGTGGACCCGGAGGTGGCCCGGCAGCAAGGGGAACGGCTGTCAAAGCTCCGGGAGAGCAGGGACAACCGGCAGGTCAAAGCGTCCCTCGCTCGGCTGGAAGAAGCGGCCGGCAGTTCCGAAAACACCGTGCCCGTAACCCTGGAATGCGTTGAGGCTTACGCAACCCTGGGCGAAATCTGCCAGGTCTTCCGCCGGGTGTTCGGTGAACAGCAAGGGGAGTTGGCGTTTTAGGCTTGAATCATCACTGAGATCATCCACGAAGAACACGAAGGGACACAAAGAAGAGAACCCACAGTTTTCGCGATTGACCACTTAGCTGGTGGACTATAATCAAACCCAAACCACCGGGAGGCGACAAAATGACTCGCGCTGACGCCGACCCCCGCGCCGTGGCAGTCGCCGAAGCAGTGCATAAACGGGAACGACCCCAGGCTACCTTGCTGTTCGGTTCCCGCGCCCGAGGCGATTACAACGAAAAATACTCCGACATTGACCTGCTGCTGGTCTGCGACGGCTACCCGGACGAGGACGCTCGGCTAGATGCGGCGGAATTTGCGGCGGCAACCGTCAAGGCCATCTACCAGCGATACGTCCCTTTCCAGCTGGAGTACGTTTGCCGTGACTCCTTCGATGCTGACAGGCCCTACATCAACAGCGTCAGTACCCAGGCAATGTTAACCGGAGTCGTAATGTCGGATAACCCGGAGGAATTTGCCAGCCAGTACGCCAACCAGCCGGAGGGCTTTCCCCGCCGTTACAACTGGCCTGAATACGATGAGCACATGGCGGCCGCGGAGGATGATCTGGCGGTGTTTAACATCATAGTTGAAAATAACCCTATAGACCGGGCAGCCGGGTACCACGCCCAGCAGGCCCTGGAACGAGCCATGAAGGCCGCCATAATCGCCCACGGCGCAACCCCGGAGCGCGATACCCATAACATAGGCCATTTGCTTGGCGCACTGCGCCGCATAGACCCGGAGCTGGCCGAATACGGTTTTTCTGTTGACCCGGCCATTTACAACCAGTATGCCGGTGGCGAACGCTACCGCCTGGGCAGCAGCGAACGTCCCCGCCTTACGGAAGTGGGCGGATTTTACGAGGACACGATACAAGACGTTCAGTTCTTGCTGGCCTACGCCCGGCGGGTGGAGGCAAGGAACAGGCCGGATACTGATGGGTAAGTCCGCTCTCCATAACTGACACAGGAATCAGGAACGGTATCAGGCTAGCCGGTTACATGGATTAACTTTCAGACCAAGCCATCCAAAGGAGTAACACCATGCCCGACCCCATGCTTAACGAAGAAGAACGAATGCTGCAGACCCTGGTGCGGGATTTCGCCGACCGGGAGTTAGCGCCCCGCGCCCGGGAGGTGGATGAGAGGGAAGAGTTCGACTGGCAGAACTGGGAGGGTATGGCCCGCCTCGGGCTGACCGGCATAGCTATAGACCCCCAGCTTGGCGGCGGCGGCGGCGGGTACCGGCAGGTAGCTATTGCCCTGGAGGAAGTAGCCCGGGGCGATTCCGCGGCCAGCACCGGGCTCATCGCCCACCTGTCTCTGGGCACCAGCACCATCTACCGTTTCGGCAACGAGGAACAGAAGCAGCGCTTTGTGCCGACTCTTGCCTCTGGAAAGGGTGTGGCGGCCTGGGCGCTGACCGAACCCGGCGGCGGTTCCGACGCCGCAGCCCTGCAAACCCATGCTGAACAGCGTGACGGGACCTGGTTCCTGAACGGCAGCAAGATGTTCATTACCAACGCCGACGTGGCCGAATCCATGGTGGTGTTCGCCACCCAGGACCGGTCCCAGGGGTACCGGGGCATCAGCGCCTTTGTGGTGCCACGGGGAGCGCCGGGCATGACGGTTACGCCCCTGCACGGCAAGATGGGGATGCGGGCCTCCAGCACCAACGAGATTGTCTTCGAGAACACCCCAGTCCCTGGCGACAATCTGCTGGGCGAAGAGGGTCGCGGGTTCCGGTACGCCATGGAGATTCTTGACTCCAGCCGGATTATTATCGCCGCCCAGTGCGTTGGCATAGGCCAGGCGGCCCTGGAAGAGGGAGTTCGCTACGCCCAGCAGCGGGAGTCCTTCGGCCGGCCCATTGCCCAGCACCAGGCGGTCCAGTTCATGCTGGCCGACATGGCCACGGAGGTCCACGCCGCCCGCACCTGCACTATGCAGGCCGCGACCCTCAAGGATGACGGTCAACCCTTCATCAACGAAGCTTCCATAGCCAAGCTCATTGCCTCGGAGATGTGCGTCAGCGTAACCTCCAAGGCGGTCCAGGTGCATGGCGGCTACGGCTACTTCAAGGACTCGCCGGTGGAGCGCCTGTTCCGCGATGCCCGCGTGACCACCATCTACGAAGGGACTTCCGAGGTGCAGCGTCTGCTCATCGCCCGGCAAACCCTGGCCCAGTACCCGGTTTAGAGCCATCCAGGAGTGTGCCTGGTGGGTTAACCGTTTTGACATGACGGCCAATGCACTAAATCGTCATTCCTGCTCAGGAAGGAGTAAGAACTCCGGCCTGTCTAGGTTACCGCCTTCCGAGGAACGAAGGGCTGGGCCGGCCCAGTCAACACTTTTGAAATATTGGTGTTATTCCCGCTCACCCTGAGCCTGTCGAAGGGCCCACCCGCGATGGTTCGACAAGCTCACCATGAACGGGCTCCCGGGCCAACCGCTTCGATGAGCAGGCACCGAGTCAGCTCATCTATTCAAAGGATTGGACTACGAACATAGGGACACAGCAGCCCAACCATGCCGGCAGCAACCAGCCCGCCCACTACCAACCGGTCAGGAGAAAGGAAATTTGGATACTGCCCAGGTTTGCACCGTTGACTACATTGACCACGTGGGAATCGCCGTCAAGGACATTGACGCCGCCCTGAAGCTGTTCCACGAAGTATTCGGCGCGCCCATGCCCGAGGTTAAACAACTGGACGACCAGGGCATCCGCGGCGCCCTGGTGCAGGTGGGGCAAACCCGGCTGGAATTGATGGAACCCACAGCGGACGAAACCACCATCGGCCGGTTTATCGAGCGCCGCGGCGAGGGTCTGCACCACTTGGCCTTTTACGTGCAGGACCTGCCCGGGAAAATCCAGATAGTTGACGGATTGGGCCTGCAATTGATAGACCGGGCCCCCAGGGAAGGTCTTTCGGGAGATATCGCTTTCATCCACCCCCGGTCCGTGTTCGGCGTACTTACTGAACTGGTGGAGCGACCCTGGGAATAACGCCAGATGCATAGCTCCCTGGGCTCACTGAAACCGGGCCCGCTCGCGGACGGCAAAGCCATGCCAAGCGGCTAACGGATTCCCCCCACTGTCTCAAATCTGTCTATTCAGGAGACGCCTTGCCTGCCTGGGTCCTTTACGGTGACAGTTTTCTCGTTTCCGAGGAGCTGAAGAAGCTCTCGGCAGACGCCGGGACGGATGACCTGCTGGAGGCCAACAGGCACTTGCTCATCGGCGGGCAGTTCAACCTGCCCGAATTGCTGTCGGTCTGCAACGCATTGCCCTTCATGGACTCCATGCGCCTGATCGTGGTGAACGGCCTCCTGGCAACCTTTGAGAGCCGGGGCGGGCGGGGAAGAGGCAGTCGCTCCCCGGGTGAGTGGGAAGGTCTGGCCGCCGCCATACCCCTCATGCCCGACACCACCCACCTCTTCCTGGTGGACCAGTCCTTGTCCGAAAGCAACCCCCTGCTGCGCAGCCTCAAAACCACGGCCCAGACCCAGCATCTTACCGCCCCTTCCGGTGAGGGGTTGGCCCGGTTCATCAAGGACGCTTCTCAAAGCAAGGGGTGCGGCATAAGCCCCGCCGCCATCCGGGCATTGACCGACCTGGTAGGCAACGACCTTTGGACCCTGGACCGGGAACTTGAAAAGCTGTCCCTGTACTGTCACGGGCGGAACATTGAGGACTCGGACATCCAGGAGTTGGTGGCGCTGGTGCGGGAAGCCAGCATTTTCAACGCGGTGGATGCAATGATTGAGGGCCGGCCCGAGGTTGCCCTCCGACTGCTTCAGAAGCTGCGCCAGGACGGGGCGGGGCTGCCTTACATCATAGGAATGGTTGAACGCCAGCTGAGGCTGGTTGCCCTGGCCCGCTACTGGACGGAACAGCGGCTGCCCCAGGGGGAGCTGGCGTCAAAATTGGGGGTACCGCCCTTCGTGGCCAGGAAAACGGTCGAGCAGGCCCGCCGCAACGCGTGGCCTGACCTGGGCCACCGCTACCAGCGACTGCTGAACACCGACCTGGCCTTCAAGACCGGCAAGATAGATTCGGAAGACCTGGCCCTTGAACTGCTGGTGGCAGACCTGGCGGGAGGGCCGGGAACGGGAAGCAGCCGCACCAGCAGGCGCGGCTGACTCGGAAAGTCCGACTTCAACAGCCTGGCCAACACTCGGGAACTCAAGAGCGGGAAATTCAATCCGTTGTCAGTTACCCCGGAGAACTGGCTTTAATCACTCAACCATGGGGTTGAAACAGGCCACCAGGTGACGCTCCGAGAACTCCTCCAGGCGGGGACTGGGTTCTACGCGACACCGGCTGAGGGCCTTGTGGCAGCGGGGCAGGAAGGCGCATTCCGACGGCAACTCCACCATGTCAGGCGGGCTGCCCCGCAGGGGCTGCAATCGCCGGCCGACGTCATCCAGCCTGGGCAGAGACTGGATGAGTGACCAGGTATAGGGATGACGGGGCTCCTTGAACAAGGGGATTACGTCGGCTTCTTCCGCCAGGCTCCCGGCGTACATTACGCCCACCCGGTTTCCCATGTGAGCCACTATGCCCAGGTCGTGGGTAATGAGCAGGATGGCCGAGTTCAGGTCCCGGCAGAGCCGCTTGAGCCGCTCGAGAATCTCTGCCTGCAGGGTCACGTCCAGGCCCGAAGTAGCTTCGTCGGCGATGAGCAGCTTCGGCTGCAGTACCAGGGCAATGGCAATCATCACCCTCTGGCACATCCCGCCGCTGAGGTTGAAAGGATATTCCCCCAGGATTCGTCGCGGGTCGGGCAGGCCCAGTTCCCGGAGCACCTCCTGGGCCATGCGGTTCGCTTCCCGGGCAGACATGTTGGTGTGGTTGAGAATTACCTCCTCCAACTGAACGCCCACGGTCTGCACCGGATTGAGGGCCGTCTGGGCATCCTGGAACACCATGGTAATGTCTTTGCCGCGGATGCCCCGCATGTAGTCCGGTGCGGCCCTCATCAGGTCCACGCCATTGAAGTTCACGCTCCCCTCCACCACCGTGGCCGATTGGGGAAGTAGGCCCATTATGGCCAGCGCCAGGGTGCTCTTGCCGGCGCCGCTCTCGCCGACAATGCAAAAAATCTGGCCCTCTTCCTGGGAGAAACTCACGCCGTTCAGGGCTTTAACCTGCCCTGCGGCAGTCTCAAACTCGACCCTCAGGTCTTCGACTCTCAATACTTCGTTCATCGGAACGGCCCCTAAATGGTCACTGTATGAATGGCGGAAATCAACGTCCCGCCGCGGCGCAGATATTATACCCGTCTCCCGCTACCGGAGCGCCTCGGGAGCAAACCTGCCCGCCTTTATCTCCCTGATGAGGTCATCCAGGTTACGAACGGTACGTTCAAACCGGGTTGCCACGGTTCCCATCTGTTCAACCCGGTGGGAATCGCTTCCGGCGGTGGGCGGCAGAGCAAAAACTGAACCTATGTCCAGCGAGAATTCGTTCTCATCTTCGCGGCCACGGCCATTGTGTCCCTCGACGGCATCGCACATCAGGAAAACGTCGTCCTCCAGGGCGCGCTGCAGCATTTCGGCGCGGGCGTCTGCCTTGATGCCGGGTTCGCCCAGGTACCGGCGCCGGTATGGGTGGGCCGCTATCATCACGCCGCCGCGCTTGTTGACCGCATGGCGCAGGAAGGCGGGTTTGTGGAGGCCAAAGACATACTCTTCCAGGCCGAACACAAGGATGTGGCCGGCGTCGGTGTTGATTTCGCAACCGGGCAAGACCGTGAAGTCGTGGCGGCGGCACAGGTCCTTTATGTCATCTGCGGCCCAGAAGGTATCGTGTTCAGTCAGGCAAATGCCGTCCAAACCGAGACTCTTGGCCCGGTCTATAAGGTCATCTACGCTAACGAAGCTGTCGTCGGATTTGGGGTAGCTGTGGGTATGCAGATCAATCAGCAAGGCCGGAAACGCCCAGGAAAAAGGTGAGACTGGCACTCTGCCGAGCGGGGCAGAATGGCAGTCCCCATAATACCACACCCGTATGGCGCAAGCAGGAGCCGGCAGGGTTTTCGCCCAGGGCAATCGCGTTTTAACGATTTGTTGTCCTGAACGACCAAAACTGTCATTCTGAACGGCGTGAAGAATCCACAAACCTGCCCAAAGTGCGGTTACTGGGGAAAGACGGACCCGAAAGTTGGCTTGTGGGAAGGATTTTAGGCCCTTCGGCAAGCTCAGGGCGACATGACTTCCTGCTTGGACGTATAGCCTCACTTAAAGCGCGATTGCCCTGGGTTTTCGCCAAGACGATTGCACAATAGAGAAATGTCATGCTGAGCGAAGCCGAAGCATCTAACATTCCACCCAGCAGCCTGGTTTTTCGTTTTCCGGACTTTGGCTCCTTGCCAGGACTTCAGACCCTTGGGCAAGCTCAGGGTGACATTCATTTCCAGTCAGGAACCTGGCGCAAGCTACAAAAACCCTACCATGCGTTTGGCCTGGCGCCCGTACAAGAAGACTGAAATGCGCTCTACGAACCGCCCATTCTCAGCTTGTCGAAGGGCCGCCTGAAGAGAATGCCCGGAACGACCGGGATACCGGGGCGCTACGCCGGTATAAGCAGTCCCTCGTCTTCCAGCACCTCGATAATCTGCTCTGCTCGGCTGCCTCCGATTTTCAGCCGGCGTTCCAGGAGTGACGATGTCAAATGGGGGTTGCGGAGGGCCAACTCTCGCGCCTTGTCCACCATGGTTTCGTCCAGGCTTCCGCCCGTTTCCCCGTCTTCATCATCGTCCTCCAGGTTGATTTCGGGCAGGGGCGGACCCTTTTGTTCCAGCCAGTAGTCAACCAGCTTTTCAACCTCATCGTCCATTACCAGCGTGCCCTGGACCCGGCGGGCCTTGGGTGAATCATTGCTTACCAGCAGCATATCGCCCTTGCCCAGCAGTTTTTCGGCCCCCACCGAATCCAGGATTACCCGGGCGTCTATCTGGGAGGCCACTGCAAAGGCCACGCGGGTGGGAATGTTCGCCTTTAACAGGCCGGTCACCACCTTTACCGACGGGCGCTGGGTAGCCAGCACCAGGTGAATGCCGGCAGCCCGGCCCAACTGGGCCAGCCGAACCAGGGACTGCTCTATTTCGAAGCCGCCCACCAGCATAAGGTCCGCCAGTTCGTCAACTATCAGCACCAGGTAGGGCATGGGGTCCTTGGACTTGGCGTTATATCCGCTGATGTTGCGCGTTCCCAGGTCCGCCATGGCCTTGTACCGCCGGGTCATTTCCCGAATCAGGCCGCGCAGCATGGGGCTGACATCGTCCACGTCGGTAATCACCGGCAATACCAGGTGGGGAATGCCGTTGAAGGGCGTCAATTCCACCTGCTTGGGGTCAACCATCAGCATCCGCAGCTGGTCGGGCGGCATGGTCAGGAGCATGGAAGCCACTATGGAATTGATGCAAACGCTCTTGCCGCTGCCGGTGGCGCCGGCAATCATCATGTGGGGCAGACCGGCCAGGTCCAGCGCCACGGAGTCGCCTCCGGCATCGGCGCCAAGCGCGATGGGCAACCCGCCTTTGGCGGCGATTTTTCTGAATTCCTGGGAATCCAGCACCTCGCGCATGGTCACCTTGCTGGGCGAGGGAGTGGGCACTTCCAGGCCCAGCAGGGCCTCCCCGGGCACCGGCTCGAAGCGCAGGTTGGGGGTGCTGATGGCCAGGGCCAGGTCCTTTTCCCTCGCCAGAATGCTGTGGACCCGAACCCGGCTGCGCTCGGCGGGCTCCGAGCCATCCTTGCTCGCCGCGCGCTTCTGGACCCACCCGGGCAGCAGGCCGAATCGCACAATGCGCGGGCCCGACTTTATTTCCGAAACTTCCACGTTGACCCCGTGGTCCGCCAGGGCGTTCACAATGTTGTCAGCCATCTGCTTGAGCGGCTTTTCGTCCGTGGACCTGATTTCCGCCGGCGCCAGAAGGTCCATGGAGGGAAGCCGCCACTTGGAAGCCTTGGCAGGCAGATTTCCGGCGTTAGTGGGCGCCTGCTGTACCGTGGCGATGGGTTCGACCTCACTCTCGCTGTCCGGCAGAGCCTCGGAGGTCGCGCCCGGTACGGGCTCCCTGGAGCGATGCAGCAGGGAAGCGAGCCACCCGAAGGGTGACGTTCCCGGTCTGCCGGAACCGGCATTGCCGTCTCTGCTGAACAGCCGGCTCATGCCGCGGGCCACGGCCTGGCCGGCATAAGCTACGCCCATGCCGAGATAAATCGCCCCGTACCACAGAGCCTTTCCGGCATATAGAATCGCCAGCCAGTAGGCGCGTCCCGAATTTCGCGGCGCCAGCAGAATCGGAATTGCCAGGACGAAGGGAACCAGGCGCAATGCGCCGAACAGCGCCGAGTCGCCGACGGCCGACTTGCCCCAGTGGCCGCCCAGGCTGGCAAAGGCCAGCGCGCCGTACTCGGCATCGAAGAAGGACAGTGTTCCAATGGAAATGGCTACCACGCAAAGACCAACCAGCCAGAGATTCCAGTACCGCCACGTCCAATTGAACCGGTAACGCAGCGCCACCAGGAAGGTGGCAGCCCATAGCAGTACAGGAATCCAGCCGTAGCCGAGCCCGGTATAGGCCTGCTCTCGCAGGTCGGGGTAGAGCCAGAGCGCCAACGCCGTGACAGTAAGCACAAAGCCAACCACTAGCAGGTCCAAAACTACCAGAAACCTGAGCCTTGGCCCGCGTTGCTGTGCGGCCGCGGCGGAGCGGCGCATGGGTCGAGCGGTATCCGCCATATAGCCCCCGGAGAATGAGGTTAATAGTACGTTTAAATGGTATCTGCCTGGGACTGTAAGGCCATAGCCGTACCGCTTCCGGTTTAGGCCAGTTTGCTTCCGGCCCCGGGGCAATTGACTATGAGGATTGGGCTACAAATACCCCGGCCAATCCGGACAATTACGGCTCATACAAGATGGTACCGGTGAATTGCGGCGGAGGATGCACGGCAGAGCGGGCGGTATGGACCGGACTTGATAGTCGGCTGGCTAAGGGCAGGGGAACGAAGTGAAAGAGGGAGGTCTCAGGGAGTGTAGTCAAGCTGAATGTTGAAGCTTCCGAACGTCACTTTTCGTCATTCCTGCCTTCGCAAGAATCTCGACTACAGCCGGTCGAGATTCCGGCCTGCGAGGGAACGACGGGTTTGGACGTACCAAGCATCATTTCAAACTTGCCAGGCTGTTGGCAGGTCACTTATTTGAAACGAGGGTTTGAGCTTCCGATCACTCTGAGCTTGCCGAAGGGCCGCCCCTTGATGGTTCGACAGGCTCGCCACGAGGGGACTCGCGTGCCTGTCCGTCAGCGCAGGGTTGTTGGTCTATCGGAGGGCGCAAGCCTGCGGCGTCAAACTTCCAGCAGAAATGGAACGATGGTGGGGCGCCGCCGTGCCTCAGTCTGGATGAAGCGTCGGGAGGTCTCCCGTACCAGGTTCTTGGTCCGCTCGTTGTCCAGCACAACTTCGTGCCGGTCGTAGAGCATTTCGTCAATAGCCTGGGCCAGCCTGGGAAACAACTCATCGGTTTCCGCCATCTCCATGAAGCCGCTGGCCAGTATCTTCGTAGGTTGGGTGGGCAACCCCGTCTGCGAGTCCAGGGAAACCACTACCACCACCACGCCGTCCCTTGCCAGCGCGCGCCGCTCGGTGAGGACTTCGCTGGTCATGTCCCGGGCGCTGGGTCCGTCAATGAAAATCGGGCCAACCGGCACCGAATCCACTACTTGGCCTCCCTCTGGGCTCAATTCCAGCACGTCGCCGTCCTCCAGCACGAAGATGCCGGACTCGGCCAGGCCCATGTCCCAGGCCAGGCGGGCGTGGGCCACCAGGTGCCGATACTCGCCGTGAACGGGCACAAAGTACTTGGGGCGGGTGATGCTCAGCACCATCTTCAGCTCTTCCTGGCTGGCATGGCCGTGAACGTGTACCAGCGCTACCCGGTCGTACAGCACCGTGGCGCCCTGCCGCAGCAGGTTATCAATGGTCCTGCTGACCAGCAGTTCGTTGCCGGGAATGGGCGTAGCCGAGATTACCACGGTGTCGCCTTCCATCACGGTAACGTCCCGGTGGTCCTGGTTGGCGATGCGGACGAGGGCGGAGGTGGGTTCGCCCTGGCTTCCGGTGGTTATCAGAACGGTCTCTTCCGGCGGGTAGGCCCTGATGTCGCTCAAGCTTACCAGGGTGCCGCGAGGCAGGCTCAGGTAACCCATTTCCGCAGCCATGCTGACGTTGTCCGCCATGCTCCTGCCGATAATGGCAACCTTGCGATTGTGCTTGGCCGCCGCGTCAATAACCTGCTGTACCCGTGAAATCAGCGACGCAAACGTGGCTACCATTACCCGGCCCGGGGCGTCGCCAATGGCCCGGTCCAGGGCGCCGCCCAAAATCTGCTCCGAAGGGGTGTAGCCCGGAATTTCGGCATAGGTGGAATCGGAGCACAAGAGAAGCACTCCCTCTTCGCCGTACCTGGCAAGGGTCTTCAGGTCTATGGTATGTCCGTCCACCGGCGTATGGTCAATCTTGAAGTCGCCGGTATGAATTACGGCGCCCAGGGGGGTGGAAATAGCTATGCCCATAGCGTCGGGGATGCTGTGGCAGACTCGGAACCACCGGGCGGTGAAGTTCTCCCCCAGTTTGTAGTCCACGCCGGGCTCTATGGCCTGGGGTACAAACTCCCGGGTGGCCCGCCTTTCTTTGAGCTTGACCGAAATCAGGCCGTGGGCCAACTGGGGTGCAAAGACGGGTACGGGCAACTGGGGCAAAATGTACGGCAGGGCCCCGATGTGGTCTTCGTGACCGTGGGTGATGAGAATTCCCCGAATCTTGGCCGACCGTTCAACCAGGTAGGACACGTCCGGCACTATAAGGTCAACGCCAAGCATATCCTCGGTGGGGAACTGGACACCGCAGTCAACTACAACGATGTCGTCACCACATTCCAGGGCCATCATGTTCTTGCCGATTTCGCCGAGGCCGCCAAGGGGAATGATGCGAAGGGACTGGTTCAAGGATTGGTTCAAATTGTGTTCTTATCCTGTAGGTGTAATAGCGGAAATCCGATTCAATTGCTAGCGGTTCAGCCTATTGGAACTGACGGATGACATTTCCGCTCAACCTGAGCTTGTCGAAGGGCCGCCCGTTGTTGGTCCGGCAGGCTCACCACGAGCGGGCCCTGAGCTCATCCATTCATACCATTGGGATGGGCTTGCTAGAAGAGCGAAAGCTGCTCGGGCGGCGTAGTGTCTTCAACGTCCGGCCCAACTGTTTCCACCGGCTGCTGGCGGGCTGCTGCCAGGATTCCCGGGATCCGCTGGAAGTCTTCCATGATTGAACTCCGCATTTCCTGCCGGTACAGGGCCGCAGCCGGGTGCATGATCGGGTAAATGCGCCGCCCGTTCCTTTCACGAAGCCTGCCCCGGGCCCGGCTGATGCTCTCGCCAGGGAAGAACCGAGCCAGCGAAAACCTCCCCAGGGTCACTATAAGGGCAGGGTCAATCAGCTCTATCTGGCGTTCCAGGTACTTGCCGCAAGCAGAAATCTCGGCGGGAAGAGGGTCGCGATTCTGCGGTGGACGGCACTTCACCATGTTGGCGATATAGACCTGGTTTCTTCGCAACCCAATCGAACCCAGCAACTCTTCAAGAAACTGCCCGGCCGGGCCAACGAAGGGGCGACCCTGCCGATCTTCCTGCACCCCTGGCCCCTCGCCGATGAACATTAACTCGGCATCCGGGGCTCCCTCACCGGGAACGGCGTTGGTCCTTCCCCGGGAGAGGTCGCAGTCGGTGCAGCGGGCCACCAGTTGGGAAATCTCGTCAAGGCTGTTCATTGCATCAAAAAACTGCAGGGCACGGCGCCTGTTTTCAACGGACTCCCACACCCATAAGCCACGTCAACAGGCAGGGGGCAACCAGGTTCACAGGGGCTTTCGGAAGGCTCCGAGAATTCCACCGACCAGCAGGCAGATAAGGCCGGACTACTCGGCGGAGACGCCATGCTCTACAAGATAGGCAACCGCATCTCCTACTGTACGAATGTTGGCAGCATCGTCATCGGAAATCTCCACGGTGTTGTCGTCCGTGGAAAATTCCTCCTCAAAAGCCATGATGAGTTCCACCAAGTCCAGGGAATCGGCGTTAAGGTCTTCAACAAAGGAGGAACCCTCCTCCACGTCTCCCTCTTCCACGCCGAGCTTGTCAACTACGATAGATCGAACGCGTTCAATAACGGTGGCCAAAAGGTTATCTCCTTTCGGAAACGAATTTATCCGGACCCAGTTCTCCCTTGGACAAGGCCGTCATCACCGAGCCCAGCACGCCGTTTACGAAACGGGCGGTGCTGTCGCTGCCAAAAACCTTGGCCAGCTCTACGGCTTCGTTGATTGCGGTCTTGGCGGGAGTGTTGGTGTGGTAGAGCAATTCAAAAAGGGCAATACGCAAAATGTTACGGTCAACGGGAGAAAGAAGATGCACCGGCCATGCCGGCGCAAAGGTCTGAATCAGTTCATCCAGTTCAACCCGCTTGTCTTCCAGCCCCCGGAGCAGGGTCTGCGACAGGGCCAGGACATCGCCGGCGTGCTTGGGGCTGACCAAGTTTTCCTCGATTAACCATGCCAGGCCTGACTCTTCGAACTTGCCGCTCAAATCGCTGGCAAATTCCGCCTGCAATACCACCGTCCTTGCCAGGGTTCTCGGGTCTTGTGCAGCGATCTCAGGCATAGTCACCAGGAAATACAGTCACGGCCAACGACCCCACCCGACCCCTGCCAAAATTCCGCAGGCAACTCAGACTTCCTCTGCAAACTTGCGGATGGACTGCGGGTCTGACAAGGTGGAAGCGTCCACGTCCCGGTCAATTCTCCGGATAAGGCTGGAAAGCACCCGGGCCGGCCCAAATTCCACAAAGCGGGAAGAGCCGGAATCCACCATGTACTTTACCGACTGTTTCCATCGAACACAATGGCAAAGCCCTTCGATCAACTCTCCCTGCACCTCATCCACCGTGGTAACGGGGGCGGCGAGAGAGTTGGCGACAATGGGAATCTCCGGGTCTCTGAAGTTCAACTCGGCGATGGCCTCGGACAGACCTTCCTGGGCATAGCTCATCAAGGATGAATGGAAGGCCCCGCTGACCTTCAGGGGAACGGTCTTCTTGGCGCCGCGGGCGGCAGCCAGGTCCATTGCGCGCGCTACGGCAATCTTGTCCCCGCTTATCACGACCTGTTCATCGCTGTTTACGTTGGCCAATTCCACGCCCGTCTCGGCGCAGATGTGCTCAAAGGCCAACTCGTCTAACCCGATGATGGCGGCCATGCCACCCGGACGCGCTTCAGAGGCCTCGTGCATCAGCCGGCCCCTTTCCCGCACCAGCTTGACGCCGTCGGCAAAGCTGAGCACGCCAGCCACCACCAGGGAGGTGTACTCGCCCAGGCTGTGCCCCGCAACTGAGGCCGGCGTTGGCGCCTGGGAACCCAGGAATTCCTCCCATGCCTTCCAGCAGGCAATGCTCACAATCATGATGGCCGGCTGGGAGTTCATGGTGTCCTGGAGCTCCCGGCTGGGGCCCTCGAAAATCAGCCTGGAAAGCCCAAAGCCCAGGCTCTCATCCGCTTCCTGAAATACTTCCCGGGCCGCGGAGGAAGATTCGTACAGTTCCAGGCCCATGCCCACCGACTGGGACCCCTGGCCCGGAAACACGTAGGAAATCCCCTTGCTTTCTCTGGTAATTGTCATAGCCTTTACCTTCTTCCCAATCGCCGCAACTACAAAGCAAACAACTTGAAGGATGCTTGCCGGTTACCGAAACGGCCGCAAAAGGCCGGACCGGCGCCCGCCAAAGGGGGAGAAAGACCTAAAAGCCTACGCCCACAACCTGCCGTCCCCGGTAGTAGCCACACTGGCGACAGGCGGCGTGGGCAAGTTTTGCGGTATTGCAACGTGGGCAGCGAGCGGGATGAAGGGGCTTCAACTTATAGGAGGTCAGGCGACGCCCCCTCCTGGCTCGCGTTACTTTCTTATTTGGAACTGCGCCCATTATCGAGATTCCTTTCAATCATCTGACTGATTCAGCAAAGCCGTAAGGGCGCCCCATCGGGGGTCCACCGGGGCTTCGCCGCATTTGCATTCTTCCAGGTTAAGGTCGGCGCCGCATTCCTGGCAAAGGCCCGAACAGTCCGCACGGCACAGAGGCTTGATGGGCTGTCCGGCTATGGAATACTGGCGCAAAATCTCCGTCAGGTCCAACACATGGTTCGTGTCTATGGGCGTCCCCTCATAATCTTCGGGGAATGCCACCCTTCGACCGGTGTTCACGTCAACCAGCGGGAAGAATTCCTCCTCCACGTCCAGGGATGCCGGCAATTTGAACTCGTTCAGGCACCTGCCGCAGGTCAGAGGAACGCTGGCTGCGACCTGTCCACGGACCAGGAGACCCTGGTGAGTCCGGAGAAACTCCACTCTGCCCTGGTAGATTACTGCTCCACCCTCGGGACCGGCGGTCTCGCCCCCCACGTCAACATTGCGGACAGCCCCGGTTGCTTCCTTGAGCAGTTGCGCTACGTTATATTGCATCGCATTTTTAAAGAACTACAGTTTGCCGCACATCCCAATCAGGATGTGCTGAACCAAGGCCGTCGTAGTTGCCGGCCCTGCAAATTGGGATTGATTATACGTGGACAACGTAGGAGTATGTCAAGCCTGCCAGGTGCAAAAAGTGGGGAAAACTTGTCCGCCTTCACTCCGTGACCCTTTGCCAACGGAAGCCGGCGCCAGGGCCACGCCTACCGGTAACCCCTCTCGGGGACCATGCCGGCGGGCCACCTTCCGGTTCGCCGGCCGCTCAGCCGCCGACTGCCGACGGCCTCGCCTCTGCGCTGATGTATTCGACAATGTTCTGGGTTGACGCCCCCGGCCCGAAGACTGCGTCAATCCCCATTTCGGAAAGGGGCTGCCGGTCTTCCTCGGGTATGATGCCGCCGAGAACAACCAGAACATCGTCCATGTCCTGTTCCTTCAACAGCCGCATTATTTCGGGCATAAGCTCCATGTGGGCGCCGGACAGGATGCTCAGGCCCAGCACCTCAGCGTCCTCCTGCACGGCGGCCTGCACTATCATCTGGGGAGTCTGGCGGATACCGGTATAGATTACCTCCATGCCGGAGTCCCTGAGGGCGCGGGCGATAACCTTGGCGCCCCGGTCGTGGCCATCCAGCCCCGGCTTGGCTACCAGCACCCTGATAGGCCGATCGTTTTGGACCATTAGAGAATTCCTCTGCTATCTGTCATCCGCCAGCGGCGGCTTTTGGCTTTGCCTGTTGGACTATTGTATCCCAACCCCGCTCACCTTGACACCCAATAGTGGGCTACTTAAGATTATTGGAGCGGTTATCCTCCGCTCCAGTCCTGCCCTTGTTAAGTCCCAGTAGCTCAGTGGATAGAGCGGCTGCCTTCTAAGCAGCGGGTCGCGGGTTCGAATCCTGCCTGGGACGCCATCACTCCTCTACCTTTTCTCCCCTGCATCTCGGCGCTTTTCGATATTCCGCCTACAACCCTGGCAGTCCATAGTCACAGCATCGATGCATAGGCTGAGAGTCCGCTCGTGGTGAACTTGTCAAACCATAGACGGACGGCCCTTCGACAAGCTCAGGGTGAGCGGAATTTCATCCATCAGTTCAAATGAGTTGAACTACCAGGGCCTGTCGCCAAACTGAAGGTAGAAGTCACCGAGCGTCCCAAGTCGTTGTTCCCGCGAAGGCGCGAACCTGGACTGGCTGAGGTCAAGATTCCTGCCTTCACAGGAATGACGGTACACTTGACGACGGGCCCTGGCGGTCTCGGAAGGAGCGGTTCATCTGCCGGCTGCCAGGCCATTCCTTTTCGTTGGTTCCCGCATTTAAGGCAAACTGAAAGGGCCCCGGCATTTGCGGGGGCCCTTCCGACGTTGCTCATTTCCAGGAGCGGCCCGGTGGTTTGCTAGGAATACTTGCCCGTCAGCTGCGGGGTGGTGGTGTCAAATCCCTGGTTCTGGCGGTCCAGGCGGGTTTCCCGGGACCAGGTACGCTTCAGGTCGTCCCTGAAGTTAATGACCAGGTTTCCGAGGCCCTCCACTTCCAGGTCAAGTTGGTCCCCGTCCATGAGGGCGCTGAGGCCCCGGTGGTTGGTGCCGGTGGCCACAATGTCGCCGGGCTCCAGCGGGTGAATGGACGTAACCCATTCCATAATCCTGGGTATCTTGTGGGCCATATCGCTGGTGTTGTAGTTCTGCTTGACCTCGCCGTTTACCTTCAGCACAACCTGCCGGTTCAGGGGGTCGTTGAATTCGTCGGCGGTCACCACCCAGGGGCCAATGGGGGCGAATGTGCCGCGGGACTTCATCTGGTAGAAGGTGTTGCCGGGGGGCAGCACACCCCGGGCCGAACCGTCAATGAAGTTGAGGTAGCCGAAGATATAGTCGTAGGCATCTTCGGGCTTCACGAACTCTGCCCGCTTGCCTATTACGAAGGCCATTTCCGCCTCAAACTCGAAGATGGTGGCGGGAATGTCGGGCAAGTTCACCGTATCACCGGGGCCGATGATGCAGTGGGGGGACTTCAGGAAGGCGTTAATGGGCGCAGGCTCGGCCCTGGTGCCATCCTCCATGTAATTGACCGCCATGCAGACGATGGTGTAAGGCTTGGGCAGGGGCGGGCGCAGGTTCACGGAACTCACCGGAACCCCGCTCTCGGAGGCTACCAGAGCCTCGATGCCTGACCGGTGATTGTCAAATCCCTCTATCACCCGGTTGATAAGGTCCTGGGGCGAGGTATGGGCAACATTGCTCACCACCGAGGAAACGTCCACCACGTTGTCGCCCTTCACGACCCCCAATTTGAAATCGTCAAAGAATACCAGCTTCATCAGTCTTCCTCCTGTTGAAGATGTCAGCCAAGGGGAATTGGCCGGTTCCTAGACCAGCACCCCAAAGCCGGAGACGGTGCAAAGCTCGATGCGATTGCCGTCCGGGTCGTTGATGTAAAAGGCCCTCTGGCCGTCATTGCGGGTCTGTATCTCGGTGGTCTCCACTCCCTTGCCGAGGAAGTAGTCCCGGGATGCTTCAATGTCATCCACTTCAAAAGCCGTATGATGAGAAGGGGCCGAGGGAGCTTCGTCGTTTTCTATGATATGCACCATGGCGCCGCTGGGCAGCTGCAGCCAATACAAATGGTCGCTGTTAACCATCTTGGGAATCTGCTTCACGCCCAGGACATCCTGGTACCACTGCAGGGCAGCGTCCTTGTCCTTGACGTTGTAGGTGATGTGGTTAATGTTCTTGAGCCTGATGTTATCGGCAAGCATGGAGTTCCTCCTTCATTATTTCGATAACCCGCTGACTGTGAGGCCTATAATACCAGCAAACGGAATGTTCACCAAACGGCGGAGGGCATGCCAGGGCAGCCAATCAGCTTCAAACCCCTTGGTGAAAACGGCCAACCCCGCAAGAACTGTTCGGAGTCCCCGATAGCCTGCAAAAGGCCGGGGCAGCCGCGACGACTGCCCCTCAAGTTCGCACTTCAATGAAGTTTAGTGGAGCGCCGCCAGGAAGCGCCCCCGCCGTGACTTACACCCCCAGCACCCGTTCCAGATTCTTCCAGAGGATAGCCTCCTTTTCATCCTGGGTCAGACTCTCCAGGCTGTTCACCCACTCGACGGGAGAATCTATTCCCATGTCGTAGGGATAGTCGCTGCCCAGGAAAATGCGCTCGATGCCGGCGCAGTCAATCATGTACCGCAGCACCGCCTCGCTGTGAGTAAGGCAGTCGTAATAGACCCTGTCCAGGTAGTTGCTGGGAATACCGGCCCCCAAAGCGCGCGCCTCGGACCTGACCTGCCAGCCCCGGTCCATGCGGCCTGCCCCAAAGCAGGCGAAACCGCCGCCGTGGGCCAGGCACACCTTCAAATCCGGAAACCGGTCCAGCACCCCGCCAAACACCAGGGTGGCAAAGGTCACCGCCCGGTCGGCCAGGTTTCCTATGGAGTTGTCAATGAAGTAACCCTTGGTGTCCCGGGGGGCGACAATAGTGTCGTCGCCTTCCTGGTGAAAGAAAATCAGCGCCCCCAGTTGTTCCGCCGCGGCCCAGAAGGGAATAAAGTCCTCGTGGTCCAGGGTCTTGTTGTTCACGTGGTCGCTAATCTGGGCGCCCTTCAGCCCAAGCTCATTGACCGACCGCTCCAGCTCGGTAACGGCGGCACTGACGTCCTGCATGGGCAGGGTGGCCATTCCGGCAAAGCGGTCCGGGTGCGAACGGGCCAATTCAGCCACGTAATCGTTGCAATCCCTGGCGGCGGCGGCTCCCACTTCGGCCGGAAGGTCGTAGTTATACATGCCCACCCAGGTGGTCAACACGTGCACGTCAACATTAACCGAGTTCATGTAGGCGATGCGCTCATCGGCGGTGAGCGAGTAGGCCGGATGGAGCCACTGGCGCTTGTCGCCCTGCACCAAAAACTGGCGACCGTTCCTTTCCTGGCGGGTAAAACCGTGCCAGGTCTGGCCCTCGGGCAGTTGGGATGCCGCCAGCGGCGCTATGTGGGCGTGTATGTCTATGCTGCGCATTGATATTCTCCTGTCAATTTTCGACGGTAAGAAGCCACCTAAATCCCCAGCAGGCTTTCCAGGTTCTTGTAGAGAATGGCCTCCTTTTCTTCCTGGGTCAGGCTTTCCAGTCCCAGCACCCAGGACACCGGCCAGTCCGTGCACATGTCAAAGGGCCAGTCGGTACCAAAGACAACCTTGTCAACGCCCACCGAGTCTATCAGCATTCTCAGGGCCGGCTCGCTGTGGGTGAGACAGTCATAGTAGAAACGGTCCAGGTAGGAACTGGGAGGCTGATTGATGTTGACCCTGGCCTCGGACCTCACCTGCCAGCCCCGGTCCATGCGACCGGCGCCGAAGCAGGTATAACCGCCGCCATGGGAAAGGCACACGCGCAAATTGGGATACTTGTCCATGACGCCGCCAAATACGAAGGAAGCGTAGGTTATGGCCCGCTCTACCAGGTTGCCGATGGTATTGGGCAGGTGGTAGCGGTTCAGGCGGGGAGAAACCACCGTCTCCATTCCCTGGTGAACCAGGATGACAGCGCCGGTCTGCTCGGCAACTTCCCATACGGGATAGAATTCCGGGTCGTCGTAGGTCTTGCCGTTAACGTGGTCGTCAATCATCGCGCCCTTCAGCCCCAGTTGGGTCATGGCGCGTTCCAGTTCGGTAGCGGCTTCGGGCACATCCTGCATGGGCAGGTTGGCCAGGCCGGCGAACCGGTCCGGGTGGTCCTTGGTCAATTGGGAAACGTAGTCGTTGCACTCCCGGTCCATGGCCGCCACTGTCCTGGCATCCCGGTCGTAGCAATAGAAGACGGCATTGGTGGAAAGGACGTGAACGTCCACGCCCAGGGAGTCCATGTCGGTCAGTCGCTGTTCCGGCGTCCACATGGTGCGGGGCACAGCCTGGTGAAACTGGTGCGACATACCGCTGATGCCGTACCACTCCTCGCCGGCCTCCACCGCGCGAATGTAACCTTCCGGGCTGATGTGGGCGTGGATGTCTATTGAACGCATAAATGGTTTGCTCCCTTGTTCCGGTTCAGGTTCTGCCTACAGCCCCAGCATACTCTCCAAGTTCTTCCATAGAATGGCTTCTTTTTCGTCCTGCGTGAGGCTGGCCAGGCCCATTACCCAGGACACGGGCCAGTCAATTCGCATATCGGCCGGCCAGTCGGTTCCCAGGACGACCCGGTCTATTCCCACGTAGTCAATCAACATACGCAGTGCCGGCTCGCTGTGGGTGAGACAATCGTAGTAAAACCTGCCCAGGTACTCGCTGGGCGGCTGGTCTATATTTACCCGGGCCTCGGAGCGCACCTGCCAGCCCCGGTCCATTCGTCCAATTCCGAAACAGGCGTAGCCGCCACCGTGGGCGAGGATAACCTTCAGGTCCGGGCACTTGTCCATGACCCCGCCGAAGGTAAAGGCCGCAAAAGTGACGGCCCGGTCGGAGGGATTGCCGATGGTATTGCGGACGTGGTACCTGGGTTGCCGTTCCGCGCCGATGGTCTGGCCACCCTGGTGAATGAAAATGACCGCCCCCATTTGCTCCGCCGCCTGCCAAATGGGAAGGAACTCCGGCTCGTCAAAGGTCTTGCCGTTCACCTGGTCACCAATCATGGCGCCCTTGAAGCCCAGCTGATTGACCGCCCGGTCCAGTTCGGCCACCGCCGCGCCGGCATCCTGCATGGGAATTGTAGCCAGTCCGGCCAGCCGGTCCGGGTAGTCCATGGTCATTTGCCGGATTTCGTCATTGCAGTCGCGAGCTATCGCAGACGTTACCGCCACGTCCTTATCGTACTGGTAAAAGCCGGCGTTGGTGGAGACCACCTGGATATCCACTCCCAGGGAGTTCATATCCGCGATGCGCTGCTCCGGAGTCCAGGCGTTGCGAGGGTTAAAGAGTTCCCCGTCAGCGGAAGTCATGCCGTGCCAGTCATTGCCGGCCAGCACCGCCCGCTGAAAACACTGGGGAGTTGAATGTGCGTGGATGTCTATGCTTCGCATCAAGTTCCTTTCGTTATATCTCTTCTCGTCCGGTCAAGCGGCCAGCCTCAGGCTGCTGGCACGGCCATATCAACTCTGTTCGTCGCGACGGCGCAGTTCCTCTTCCAGTTGGCGTACCCGTTCCTCTGCCCTTTGCCGGGCCTGTTGTTCCGCCATCCGCGCCCGCTGTTCCGCCACCCGGGCGTCCTGTTCCGCTCGCAGCAGGTTTTCAGTATCGGTCAGGTTCATCAGGTATTCACCGCTGGCAGGGTCGTAGAGGGAATACCACTCACCCCGGCAGGTGAAGTAAATGTCCAGCAGGGGGCTGTACCCCTTTAGAATCCCGTCCGGCTCGGTGGTCAGAGGCAGCCTTTCATACCGCCCGGCCACCAGGCGCTCCCCCACCAGGGGCTCCCCGTAATACTCACCGCCGGTTACGTCCAGCCGCCAGTATTCGAGCACTCCCATGCCTTCGTATATCTCTCGCTTCCTGCCCAAGTCCGCCCGGGCCGTGCTTTCGGATGCGACTTCCATCGCAAAGTCCGGCGGTTTGCCTACTTCCCAGGGCAGGTAAAGTTTCCTCCGCTTTATTGCATCCACGTCAACACCGAAGGCGATGTAACAATCGGGCGATACCCTCCGGTTCAGGTTAGACGGGTCGTAGCACAGGATAGTATTGCTGCCCAGAAAATCATCTGGGCTTCGGCCCCCGCCGGCGTACCTGGCTGCCAGAATGTGCAGCAATTCGATCAAGATAGGTGTCTGGTACATACCGTCGGGCAGCGGTTCCGGCTCGTCAGGATCGTATTCCAGGGCGCCGTAGTCTATGGCAGTGAGGTATTGGTAGGCGAGCCTGGTGGTCATGTTAATCCTCCATGGGTCGCGGTTGCTCTCGTGTTCCCCATGGCATCAGATACCCAGCAGCTTCTCCAGGTTCTTGTAAAGAATGGCCTCCTTTTCCTCCATGGTCAGGCTTTCCAACCCGAGAATCCAGGAAACCGGCCAGTCAATGGCCATGTCGGCCGGCCAGTCCGTGCCAAATATCACCTTGTCTATGCCCACCGTGTCAATGAGCATTCGCAGGGCGGGTTCGCTGTGAGTCAGGCAGTCGTAGTAGAACTTGTCCAGGTAGGAACTGGGGGGATTGCTGATGTTGACCCTGGCTTCGGGGCGCACCTGCCAGCCCCGGTCCATTCGACCGGCGCCGAAACAGGTGTAGCCGCCGCCGTGGCACAGGCACACCCGCAAATCGGGGCAGGCATCCATTACGCCGCCAAACACGAAGGAGGCGAAGGTAACCGCTCGGTCCACCAGGTTGCCGATGGTATTGTGCAGGTGGTAATTGGGGTTACGGTCCCTTACCAGGGTCCGGCCGCCCTGCTGGTGTACCAGCATAACGGCGCCCATCTCCTCGGCCGCCTTCCATAAGGGCATGAACTCCGGGTCATCGTAGGTCTTGCCATTGACGTGGTCGTCAATCATGGCCCCCACAAACCCCATGCCGTTCACGCAGCGGTCCAACTCTTCAATGGACCGTTTCACGTCCTGCATGGGGATAATCGCCATGCCCTTGAAACGGTCGGGGTAGTCCACCGTCATCTGGTAAACCTCGTCGTTGCACTCCCGGTGCATGGCCGAGATTACCTGCGGGTCCCGCTCGTAGTAGTAGTAAAAGCTGAAGGTAGAGACCACGTGAACGTCCACCCCCAGCGAGTCCATGTCCGCGATGCGCTGTTCCGGCGTCCAGGAGTTGCGGGGGCCGATGCCCATCTCTCCGGGCTTTACGCCGTGCCACTCACGGCCCTGGCGCATGGCCTGTATAAAGCACTGGGGGGTAAGGTGAGCGTGTATGTCTATGCTGCGCAATTGCGTCCTCCGGTCTTGACTGGCTCGCCGCAAGTACGGCGGCGAGATGCCCTTGCTGGCAGGTTAGTTCAAGTTAACGTTGGTTAATGCAGCCCAACTAGGGGGTGTCGTCAAATTAAATGTGGGGGCTTCCTAGCGTCCCCTTTCGTCGTTCCCGCGAAGGCGGGAACCTCGACCGGCAGTAGTTAAGATTCCTGCCTTCGCAGGAATGACGGTGCATTTGACGACACGCCCTAG
>DAOUIY010000044.1:0-149989 GCA_034423215.1 Dehalococcoidia bacterium | reverse complement strand
CCGGAACCCAGGAGTCCTGAAGGTAAGGAACCATGTCCGGCGCTAACCTTCCTGGATTCTGGCCTGCGCCAGAATGACGAGTTTCGATAGTTACCTGTCATTCCAAAGTAGTTGAACCACTAGGCTGTACGTCCAAGCAGGAACTCATGCCGCCCTGAGTCCTTCGGCTTGGCTCAGGATAAACTTTGCCGAAGGGCCTGGAATCCTTCCCACAAGCCAACTTTCGGACCCGTAACCGGGCTTTGGGAGGGCTTTCAGGTTCTTCACTCCGTTCAGAACGACAGTTATGGCCGTTCAAGACAACATTTCGTTAAGACGGGATTGCCCTGCTTCTCGCCATTAGCCATCCACATTGCCATACCGATTGTATTACCCTAATCATCTTCTTCCATGTCCGGCATCAGCACAAACTCGGGGTAGGACTCCATGCGCAGTTCTCCGGCATCCTGGCCCAGGCGTTCCACCTCGTAAGACACGCGGGTCTTGATGGTAAGTTCCATTAGCTGCCACAGTCCCCAGGACACGGTAAAAACCGCTGCGCCAACGGAAACTATGCCCAGCAACTGGATGTGAATGGGCGCGCCCCCGGTGATGCTCACTGCCAGCGTACCCCAAATTCCGGCAAACAGGTGGGCCGGCACCGCGCCTACCACGTCGTCCAGCTTGATTTTTTCCAGCAGCTTCAGGCCAAGCACCACAATCAGGCCGCCCACCGCGCCGATGATGACCGCCCAGTAATGCTCGGTGATGTCGGGCCGGGCGGTTATGGATACCAGCCCGGCAATGGCCCCGTTCAGGATGGCGAAAAGGTCTATGCGGCCCAGCAGGGGGCGGGAGACCAGCAGGGCCACAACCACCCCGGCCGCCGCCGCCAGGTTGGTGTTCACTATCACAACGCTCATGGCCACGGCGTCCTTGACACTGGCCAGCCCCAGTTGGGAGCCGCCATTGAAGCCAATCCACCCGAACCACAGGATGAACACCCCCAACGTGACCACCAGGATGTTGGAGGGCGGTGTGGGTCTAACCGTTCCGTCCCGGCGGAACTTGCCCAGCCTGGGACCGACTACTATCAGGCCGGCCAGGGCAGCCCACCCGCCGGTGCTGTGGACTATGGTGGAGCCGGCAAAGTCGGAGAAGCCCAGTTCGCTCAGCCAGCCGCCGCCCCAGGTCCAGGCGCCGACAATGGGGTAGATGATGGCGGTCAACACCACGACAAAGAGGAAGAAGGACCACACCTTTACCCGCTCGGCCAGGGCGCCGGAGACAATGGACGCCGCCGTGGCCACGAACACCATCTGGAAGAACCAGTCGGACATGGCGGAGTAACCGGCGCCCGTTTTCAGCACCTCCGCCGTTGCGCCTTCCTGGTCTCCCAGCAGCGAGACTTCCGCTGCGGTGGGCCCGTAGAGAAAGTTCGGGGTCCCGATGATGCCGGCTACCAGGTCGGTGTACATCAGGTTGTAGCCCACGAAGAAATAGGCCAGCGCGGCGATGGAGTACAGGCCGATATTCTTGAGACAAATCATGCTGGCGTTCTTGGTGCGCACCGACCCCGATTCCAGCATGGTGAACCCGGCGCACATCCACATCACCAGCGCGCCCCAGATGAGGAAAGAGAAAGTGTTGAATACGAAGGCCGTCTCGTCATCCACGCCGGCGGCAAAGGCAACCGACGGCCTGGCGACAAGCAGGACTGCGGTGGCGACTCCCGTGGCGGCGACAATTACGGCGAAACGGGGGCGGGGCAGGGAGCCAATCAATCTGAACATGGTTCTCTCCTCGGCGATTATCGCTACCGGATGCGGCGCGAGGGATTCTACGATGACGATTGTAGTTTGTATGGCAATGCAATTTCAAACGTGGATTTTGCCGGGGAGTCTATACCGTGACGGGCTTGTCTCCAAGCTATTTCAAATTCCCTCCCCCATCAAGGGGGAAGGCCAGGATGGGGGTGACGGACAGTGCAATGCTGCGCCTGTAGCAAGTGTGAAGTCCTGTAGCCGTCTTGAGATAGTTTCTTAATGAAGCAGCAGCTTATCCTTGAAATTGCTTGTGATGGGTTGCGTGTACTTGCAATCTTGACACTACTAGATGGATACTATGCAAGAGTTTCCAAGGGTGAGTAGATTCTATTCACATTGAAGGAAGATGCAATTAAGGCAGAACGAGTAACGTGCATTAAGAACGAAGGCTTTTCTGTATCTCTCAGGTTGGGCAACAGTTATGATGTGTTGCCTGAAGAGAAGGGTGCGAAGTATGGCCTCATTCGTGTAATAGACGAAACAGGGGAAGACTATCTCTATCCTGCGTCTTACTTTGTTTCTGGCGAAGCGGTTGAAGCTGTGGACAATGGTCGGTCCGGTTTACACGTTTAAACCTGATGTTGGTAAGTTCGGGAGCTTTGTTTGTGGGCCGGAGTCCCGAGTAGGGGTCCGGCCCATGTTGTTGTTCCTTGTGGTGATGTAATCCGGGCTGAGGTGCCCTGGTACCAGGCAAATGGTATTGGCAAGGTGGAAATGAAGCTTAAGAATGTTCTCTATTCGCTTGAGAATTTAATCCAGTGAGTTTTTGCAACCAGGCCCTCTAATTTAGCTAAAGCCCCGGACCTCAGGCGCCCGGGGTTTTCTCATTTTGGTATAAATCGAGGAGCCGGCAACCGGGCTTATCTTAGCCGGTTGGAGCAGGAATTTGAGCATGGGAAACATCCTGCATCATTCCCTTATATTTGTTAAGGCAACAGTGTTAAACTAGGCCTCAGCCCATTGACTGGAGGATTTCCGGCGTATGTTCAGCTATATAGATCACCTGGAGTGTACCCAATGCGGAAAAACGTATCCCCATGACCAGGTAAGCAAGGTCAGCCAGTGCTGCGGCAAGGTGCTGTTCGCCCGCTACGACCTGCCCCGCCTGCGACGCGAAGGCAGCAGGGATGTATTCGCCAGCCGGGACTCCAATATGTGGCGCTTTTCGGAGCTGATGCCGGTCACCGAACACGACCATATTGTCACCCTGGGTGAAGGCGCCACGCCCCTGATGGCCGCCACCAACCTTCAGAAAAAGCTGGGCCTCAAGAGCCTGTACATCAAGGAAGAGGGCCTGAATCCCACCGGTACCTTCAAGGCGCGGGGCATTTCCGCCGCCGTCTCCAAGGCCGCCGAACTGGGCATTACCGGGTTCACCATGCCCTCGGCGGGCAACGCCGCCGGCGCTGCGGCAGCCTACTGCGCCCGGGCCGCCCGGCCGGTAAAGGTCTTCATGCCCCAGGACGCGCCGCCGGCCAACAAGAAGGAATCGGTTATGGCCGGTTCCGAGCTTAACCTGGTGGACGGCCTGATCAGCGACGCCGGCCGCATTGCCGTGGCCGTGGCCGAAGAGCAGGACCTGTTCGACCTCTCCACCCTCAAGGAGCCCTACCGGGCCGAGGGCAAGAAGACCATGGGCCTGGAAATTGCCATGCAACTGGGCTGGAAGATGCCCGATGCCATCATCTACCCCACCGGCGGCGGCACCGGCATCATCGGCATGTACAAGGGCTTTCAGGAATTGCTGGAACTGGGCTGGGTAGAGGGAACGCCCCCCAAGTTCATTGCCGTGCAGCCCACCGGTTGCCAGCCCATCGTCAAAGCCTTCAACGAGGGAACGGAAACTGCCCAGATGTGGGAGAATGCCGCCACGGTCGCCGACGGCCTGCGGGTTCCCGGCCCCTTCGCCGATTACCTCATCCTGAAGGCCATCCGCGAAACGGGCGGCACCGCCCTGGCCATCGAGGATGACGACATGGTGGAGGCCATGTATGAAATCGCCACGGAAGAGGGAATAATCGCCTGCCCCGAGGGCGCCGCCACCCTGGTGGGGCTGAAGAAGCTGCTGCAGCAGGGCTTCCTGGGCGTGGACGATAACATCGTGCTGCTCAACACCGGCTCCGGCTACAAGTACCTCGACCTGATTCGGGACAGCAACAGTTAGAAGCAATTGGGTTGGATATTTGCTCCGGGCGGTTGGTATCATGGGAGACATGGAAATTACCCTGGCTATACTAACCGCCGAAGGCCTTTGCGTTGATGGGTAAGTCCGGGAGTCCGCGCATTGGTGAGCCTGTCGAACCATGAACGGGCGGCCCTTAGACAAGCTCAGGGTGAGCGGAAACATCAACCATCAGTTCAAAAAGTTGAACCACAAGAGGGCTCCCTTCCTCTTGTAAGAGCACGACCCTGGGAGGTCGCCGATGACCACCAAAGCCAGGCATCCCTACACCATAGTTACGGAAATAGACTACGCCAGCCTGGAGTTCAATGCTGACGCCCCGGAGCCGCTGCCTGACGGTATGTTTCAATATCCCGTTTTTGCCGAAGTCCTTTCCGTTCTGGATGCCCATCTGAACACACTGGGGGAACCGGAATCCATTTTCCGTAGCAGCAACACCTTCATCTGCTACGACCGCGCCAACCTGAACGTCAGGGTCGGGCCGGACTTTTACGTGGCTTTCGACGTGGAGGCCCCTGCAATAATGGAAAGGCTGATATATCTCCCTTGGGAAGCAGGCAAACCCCCCGACTTCGTGCTGGAAATAGCCTCGGAAAGCACCGGAAACCAGGATACGGGAAACAAGCGCGACATCTATTCCCGCATAGGCATTGGAGAATACTGGCGGTTCGACTCCACGGGTGGAGACTATTACGGCGAGCCGCTGGTTGGGGAGGAACTGGTCAACGGCGAATACCGGCCTATTGATTTGACCACCGGCCCTGACGGCGTGCTCAAGGGCTACAGTCCGGCTTTGCGGATTTGGTTGTGCTGGCAGGACGGTATGTTGAAACTCTACGACGACCGGACCGGCTCCTACTTGATGAACCTGCCCGATACCCAGACCGCCCTGGAAGATGCCCAGACCGCCCTGGCCGAGGCCCAGGCCCGGATTCGCCAACTGGAAGAGAGCTTGCGCCGGGCCCAGGGAGACAATTCCCAGATGTACCCCAGCAAATCACCAAGGGAGACGCAGGAGGGATGGTAATGGAGGTAATACTCTGCTCCCCCCGCGGGTTCTGCGCCGGCGTGGTGCGGGCAATCCAGGTTGTCGAGGAATGCCTGCAGCGGTTTGGCCCGCCCATCTACGTCAAGCATCAAATTGTCCACAACCCCTACGTGGTGGAAGACCTGGAAAGCCGGGGCGCGGTGACCGTCGAGTCGGTGGAGGAAATTCCCCCGGGTTCCCGGGTGGTATTCTCCGCCCACGGTTCGCCACCGGAGGATTTTGAGCAGGCCAGGGAGCGCGGGCTCCAGGTAATAGACGCCGTATGCCCGCTGGTTACCCGGGTCCACAACGAGGCCAGGAAGTATAACCGGGAAGGCCGGCGCGTCATCCTGGTGGGGCACAACGGCCACCAGGAAGTGAAGGGGACCATGGGGCAGGCCCCCATGCACCTGGTGGACGAAAATTCCGAGGACCGGTTGCCGGACTGGGACCCGGATACCCCGGTGGCGGTGCTGACCCAGACCACCCTGTCCGTGGGCGACACGGCATCGGCCATAGACGAGATTAAGGAGCAGTTTCCCCAGGCCCTGGTTCGCAACGACATCTGCTACGCCACCACCAACCGGCAGGAGGCGGTCAGCAAGATGGCGTCCCTGGTTGACCTGGCCCTGGTAATCGGAGCCCAGAACAGCTCCAACTGCAACCGCCTCCTGGAACTGGCCAGGTCCCTGGGCGTTCCCGCCTACCTGATTAACGGCCCCGGCGAGATTCGCCCGGAGTGGCTGGAGGGTGTCGCTACCGTGGGAATCGCTTCCGGCGCTTCCACCCCCGAGGTCCTGGTGGAGGATGTTATTTCGGCCCTGAACCCGGAAAAGGTTACGTTGCTGGAAGGCGAGGAGGAGAACATCACCTTCACCATGCCCCGGGAACTGCAGTAGCCTGTGGCCCCGCCCGACCAGTTAAGGAGCTGACTTTCCGGTTGCAGTCCGATCCGGGCCCCACTCCCACAGCCCCTGCCTCCCTGGTCGGCCGGGTATTCTCGGTACCCACGCTGGTCTCGCTGGCCTTGGCCGGCGCTTTCCTGGCCTTCCTGGCGACCAGGCTGGAGGTGGACCCTGCCGCCACCTGGCAGCAGTTGCGCTCGGCCAATCCCCTTTACCTGCTGCTGGCCGTTGCCATTCACTACACGACCTTTCTCTTCCGCGGGCTGCGCTGGAAGTTGCTGCTAAACAACGCGGCCGCCCCGGGCGAGCGGCAGGCACGAACCCTCCAATGCGCGCGAATGGTTCTGCTGGGCTGGTTCGCCAATTCGGTGGCGTGGTTGCGGCTGGGCGATGCCTACCGCGCCTATCTCTACCACGAGGACAACGGCGCTCCCTTCGTGCGCACCGTGGGCTCCATCGTATCGGAGCGGCTGCTGGATGCGGCCACCGTTGTAATCCTGCTGGTACTGTGCCTGCCCTTCATCGTCGGACCCGGACTGGGCTTGGGTCTGGGCCTGGCCTGGACCGTAACCGCCACCGCCGCCGGGTTGCTGGTTCTGTTGGTTGTTGCCATCCTGGCGGTGGCCGCCTTCGGGCACGATGGTCCGGCCACCGTGCTCTTGACCCGGTACACATCCTGGCTGCCCGCCCGTTTTACCGCCTGGGTAGCCTTCCGTTTCCGACAGTTCCGTGACGGGGCCATACAGAGCCTGCGGCGGGTGCCCCTGGCCGCCCTGTGGGGTCTGCTGGGCTGGCTGGCCGAAATAGCCCGGCTTTACCTGGTAACCCAGGCGTTGGGCCTGGACCTTTCCCTGGCCCTGGTGGTCTTCCTGACCCTGGCCAATTCCCTGCTGACCCTGGTTCCTACTCCCGGGGGTATCGGCGCCGTGGAAGCGGGCCTGGGCGGCCTCCTCAAGCAATTGACCACCCTGTCAACTCCCGCTGCCCTGGCCTTGGTACTGGTGGACCGGGCCATCAGCTACCTCAGCGTCATTGTCACGGGGGCCGTGCTGTTTATCCTGCGCTGGCTCCTCGGAAGGCGGGGCGACCGACGCGGCAGTACCGGCGCCTGAGGGACGGGTTTCAGGCAATCAAAC
Organism: Dehalococcoidia bacterium; assembly: GCA_034423215.1. GTDB lineage: Bacteria > Chloroflexota > Dehalococcoidia > Lucifugimonadales > UBA3495 > Bin22. The sequence goes on along the minus strand of DAOUIY010000044.1, from coordinate 142,934 downwards.
TGGTGCCCCAAACTGCCTGCCACTCCGACTCCCGGCCGCGCCGCGGCCCTGTGCTATACTTTCCCATCAGGCAGGCAAATAGAAGAGCAAATTGCCGGCCGGCTCGCCACCGCACCCGCACCAGGTTCCGAAGTTCCAGCCCCTTCAGGCGCACCATCCGGCAAAGGGAGGCCGACATGCTGTTTTACCGCACCTACCGCTACTCCCAGTGGGACGGCACCCAGGAAGTATTCGACATTGACGCCGAAGAGCTGATGGACCGCCTGGCCGATGAACTCCTGAAGCAGGGCGACGTGATGCAGGCCCTGCGGGAGTTGATGCGCAACGGCATGCAGGACCGCAACGGACAGCAGATGCCCGGCCTCCGTGAGTTGATGGACATGCTCCGGGACCGACGCCGCGACCAACTCCAGCAGCACAACATGGACTCGGTGGTGGACGACCTGAAGGAGCGGCTGGACGAAATTCTTCGCACCGAGCAAGAGGGCATCGATCGCCGCCTGAATGAAGCCCAGGAGCAGTTAAACCAGGCGTCCGAAGAGGACCGTCCCATGCAGGATAACCTGCTGGACATGCTGAAACAGCGGGCCGACCGCAACCGGGAGAAACTGGATAACATGCCCGACAGCCTGGGCGGCCAGATTCAGGAGTTGATGGAATACGACTTCATGGACCCTGACGCCCAGCAGATGTTCCAGGAACTGCTGGATATGCTGAAACAGCAGATGGCCCAGAACATGGGCCAGCAGATGCAGCAGCAGCTCCAGGACATGTCCCCGGAACAGATGGCGGCCATGCAGGAAATGATGCGCCAGCTTAACGAAATGATACGGGACAAGCTGGCCGGCCGGGAGCCGGACTTTGACGGCTTTATGCAGCAGTTCGGCGGTATGTTTGGCGACAACCCACCCCAGAGCTTCGAAGAACTGATGGAGATGCTGCAACAGCAACTGGCCCAGATGCAGTCCATGCTGGACAGCATGTCTCCCGAAGCCCGCCGGGAACTGGAAGACGCCATGCAGTCGGCCCTGGACCAGGGGATGCAGCAGCAGATGGCCGAATTTGCCTCCCTGATGGAACAGTTGATGCCAATGGACGACCTGCGCCGCCAGTATCCCTTCCTGGGCGACGACGGCATGACCCTGGAACAGGCCATGGAGATGATGCGCCAGTTCCAGGACCTGGACCAACTGGAACAGATGCTGCAACAGGCCCTGCGCACCGGCGACCTGGACGACATAGACCCGGACAAGCTGGCCCAGCTATTGGGCGACGAAGCCCGCCGGGCCTGGGAGGAACTGGACCGGCTGCGGCAACTGCTCAAGGAGGCCGGCTACGTTACCGGCGACGATGATTTGCAACTGACCGCCCGGGGCATCCGCCGCATCGGGCAGAAGGCGCTGCGGGAAGTGTTCATCCACCTGAAGAAGGACCGCAGCGGCAACCACGAGTTGGACACCCGGGGCGCCGGCGGCGACCTGCTGGGGGAGACCAAGCCCTACGAGTTTGGCGACCCCTTCCAGATAGACCTGCAAGCGACGGTGAAGAACGCCATCGTGCGCGGCGGGCCCCAGGTGCCGGTGAAAATCAGCCCCCAGGACTTTGAGATTTACCGCAACGAGCACATGACCCGGGCCGCCACCATCGTGCTGCTGGACCAGAGCCGCAGCATGGGCCTGTTCAACAACTGGCAGGCGGCCAAGAAGGTCACCCTGGCCCTCTTCGCCCTGATCCGCACCCAGTACCCGCGGGATACCCTGCACGTAGTGGGCTTCTCCGACTACGCCCGGGAAATCAAGGAGGAAGACCTGGCGTCGCTGAGCTGGAACGCCTGGGTGTCGGGCACCAACCTGCACCACGCGCTGATGCTGTCCCGCAACCTGCTGGCCAAGGAAAAGGGCGGCACCCGCCAGATCCTGGTCATCACCGACGGGGAACCCACGGCCCACCTGGAGAACGGCCGCTCCTACTTCAACTACCCGCCCAGTTACCGCACCGAACTGGAGACGTTGAAGGAAGTGAAGAAGTGCACCCAGGAGAACATCGTAATCAACACCTTCATGCTGGAAAACAACTACCAACTGGTGAACTTCGTTGACCGGATGACCCGCATCAACCGGGGCCGGGCCTTCTACAGCAGTTCGGCAAACCTGGGCGAGTACATCCTGGTGGACTACATGAACAACCGGAAGAAGCGGGTTACGGGGTAGGTTCAGCCAATTATCGAAAGACGTAACGATGTAGCAACCTGTTGACGAGATATGATATATTTGGTGTGCGCTTTCCGTGAGTGAAACCAACAGGCTGGAAGCGAGGACAATGCCAGCGGCGGCTAAGACTCATGAAGAGAATATCGAAGAAAGAACTGTGGAGCTACCAGGAAGAGCAATTTCCTTCTGAGGAGCACATCAGATCGCTGGTCGCTATGTTGCGCCCATCGGAGTTGCAGGAACTTGCTGCCAGTTTGGTTGCCGATGTTGTAGGCGGGTGCAAAAAAAGGGATCTACTCCAGGTGGCCGAAGACGTGAACGGGTGGGTGGCAACAGCTGAAGAATATGTTCAATTTCGAGAGAAACGGGGGCAAATCCTTAAGGCTCGCGAAGACACGGAAGGCGACATAGAAGTATGAACCAGCCCGGCGGCGCTTTTAGCATAGTAGCCAGCAGAAGGGCAGCAAGATTTCTCACCAGGCACAGGGACCTTGAAGCCGATTGGCGTTCCAACATTAGGGAATCCCTAAGTACCAACCCTTACCGCGGGGTTCGGATCACACATCTGTCGGGTCAGTATCGGTGAAGTCGAAGGTGGCGGTCTGGTAGTTACCGGATACTCTACGATATTGTTGAGGACGATCGGACTGTTCGAGTCTTCGATATCGATAACAGGGGAGATATATACTAACTTTGGTCTCCCTATAAACTTGGCAATTGAATAACCCCTGGGCACGGCCCGTTTGCTGCGGTGAACAGGCCGTCTTTTAAGCAGTCCCGTGAGGCTGGCAAAGTATTTGGCCCCGGAGTAGTCCGATTAGTCGCAAGGTTGCGGCACGGACTGTTTCGCCTGACCCCTTGCCAGCCGGGTAAGGGGCTTTATTTTGGAATTCCCACGCCGCCGTGGCGAACACGCGGCGGGAGCAGCAATAATGAAAATAGTCAGCATCGTTGGCAGCCTGCGTCAGGACTCGTGGAACCACAAGCTTACCCGGGCAGCCGTTGACATCTTGAGCGGCAAGGGCGTCGAGGTGGTAGAGACCAGCCTGGCCGACATTACTCTGTTCAACGGCGACCTGGACGACGGCACCTTCCCCGCGCCGGTGGCGGCCCTGCGGGATGCCATGCTCGGCGCCGATGGACTGCTGGTTGCCTGTCCCGAGTACAACCACTCCATACCGGCGGTTATGAAAAACGCCATCGAGTGGACCTGCCGCCCGCCCAACTGCTGGACCAACAAGGTGGTTTTCGGCATGGGCACCACCCCGGGGCGGTCGGGCGGCATTCGGATGCACCTGCACCTGTCCGACTGCCTCCAGTGCGAGGGGGCGTGGTTGATTCCCCGGCCCATGGTGCTGGTGCCCAACGCCGCCAGCGTCTTCGGGCCCAACAGCGAACTGCTGGACCCGGCGGTAGGCCAGCAGTTGGAAGAGGCCATGACCGTGCTGGTGGAGACGATTCAGACCATGTCGGCGGCCCGGGGCTGAACGAGGCCAGGGCGTGTCGTCAAAAGCGCTGTCATTCCTGTCTATCGAAGTTCCTGCCTTCGCAGGAACGACGGGTTTGGCAGGCCAGGTTATCACTTCCCGGTTGTCGGGCTAATAGGGCGAATCCACTATGACAGCAAATGGCAGCAACAGGCCCGAACGGCAGATAATGGACGCGCAGGAAATGCAGCGTTCCCTGTCGCGTATCGCCCACGAGATTCTTGAAAAGAACCGGGGCGTAGGGGACCTGGTGCTGGTGGGCATTCACACCCGGGGCGTAGTTCTTTCTCAACGACTGGCGGAAAACGTCAAGCGCTTTGAGGGCAGCCGCGCCCCCCTGGCCGAACTGGACATCAACCTGTACCGGGATGACCTGCAGGCACGGGAGAGCCCCCGGGTCCGGCCCACCAAGTTTCCCGTGGACATTCACGGCAAGAAGGTGGTGCTGGTGGACGATGTCCTGTTCACCGGGCGCACCATCAGGGCCGCGCTGGACGCGCTGAGCGACCTGGGCCGGCCCAAACAGGTGCAGCTGGCCATCCTGGTGGACCGGGGGCACCGGGAACTGCCAATCCGGGCCGACTACGTGGGCAAGAACGTGCCCACCAGCCTGGATGAAGAGGTCAAGGTAAGGTTGACGGAAACCGACGGTACGGAAGACGTGATTATAGTTAAGCTGGGGCGGGAGATAAAATGACCACGCCCGACGCAATGGCCCTGGGCAATGACTCGCCCGACGTATCCCTAGCCGCGCCGACCGGCAGCCGCCGCAACGTGCTGGACCTGGACGATTTTTCCGCCGAGGAAATTTCCTCCGTCCTGGACGATACCGGCGCCATGGTGGAGGTTCTGCGCCGGGACATCAAGAAGGTGCCCACCCTGCGCGGGCGGGTGGTGGTCACCATGTTCTACGAGGCCAGCACTCGCACCCGCATATCCTTTGAAGAAGCGGGCAAGGTGCTCAGCGCCGACGTTATCAACATGTCCAGCTCCGGCAGCAGCGTGGACAAGGGGGAGTCCCTGCTGAACACCGGCCTGACCCTCCAGGCCATGGGGGTGGATGTAATCGCCATCAGGCATCCCCACTCGGGCGCGCCCTACCTGCTGGCCCGCCACCTGCCCCAGGTCTCGATAATTAACGCTGGCGACGGTCTCCACGCCCACCCGACCCAGGCACTGCTGGACCTTTACACCATGCGGGAAAAGCTGGGCAGCCTGCGCGGCGCCAGGGTCGTTATCGTCGGCGACGTGCTGCACAGCCGGGTGGCCCGCTCGGATATTTGGGGACTGGTAAAGGTGGGAGCCCAGGTTATTTTGAGCGGCCCCACCACCCTGATGCCCCTGGACCTGCTCAGTGGGCGCGACGAGCTGGAAGAGGACCACCCCTTCGCCCAGGTGGAAGTTGATACCGACCTGGACCGGGCCATTGAGGGCGCGGACGTGGTAATGGCGCTGCGTCTCCAGTCGGAGCGGCAACACGGTGGGTTCCTGCCCAGCCTGCGGGAGTACATACGTCGCTGGCAGGTGACCGATGAGCGCCTGGCCCGGGCCAACCCAGGCGCCCTGGTAATGCACCCCGGGCCCATGAACGAGGGCGTGGAAATAAGCACCGCCCTGGCCCACGGCCAAAGCTCGGTTATCGAGGAGCAGGTTACCAACGGCGTCGGCGTGCGCATGGCTCTGCTCTACCGCCTCTGCGCCGGCCGCGGCGCCCGCACGGCGGAGGGCAGTTGACAGGTTGACAGCCTGGTAGGCCTGGAAAGACGCATGCAGCGCCGCGAAGGCCGCGCCAATAACGGGTTTCCTGTTCCTTCGTGACCCTTAGTGGACAAAGCAAAATTAGTGAATATTCGTGCCTATTCGTGGATAAACCAAAATGGTAAACCGCAACTACAACCGGCCCGTCCTGATTAAGGGCGTAAGAATTGTTGACCCCGGCCGGGGCATTGACGCCGTGGGCGATATTCTCACCCGGGAGGGCAGGATCGCTTCGGCGGGTCCCGCCCTGTCCCCCTCCGACGTGCCCGACGGCACCCACTCCATTCCCGCCAACGGGTTGGTGGCCGCGCCGGGGTTCATAGACCTGCATTGCCACCTGCGCGAACCGGGCTACGAGTACAAGGAGACCATCGGCACCGGGGCGGCGGCAGCGGCCCGGGGCGGCTTTACATCCATCTGCTGTATGCCCAACACCGACCCGGCCATAGACAACGAGGCCGTGGTAGAACTGGTGAAGCGGCGGGCGGACGCGGACGCGGCGGTCCGGGTCTTTCCCATCGGCGCGGTTACCAAGGGGCGCAGGGGCAAGGAACTGTCGGAAATGGAAGAGCTGGCCGCCGCGGGAGTGGTGGCCTACAGCGACGACGGCGACCCGGTTTACGACCCCAACCTGATGCGCCTGGCCCTGACCTACACCCTGGACCTGGGCATGCCCATCATCAACCACTGCCAGGAGCACGGCCTTTGCTGCGGCGGAGTCATGGCCGAGGGGTGGACCGCCACCCGCCTGGGCCTGCCGGGCATTCCGGCGGCTGCCGAGGAAGCCATGGTTGCCCGCGACCTGGCCCTGGCCGAACTGACCGGCGGCTGGCTGCACCTGGCCCACCTCAGCACCGCCGGGTCCGTTGACCTGGTGCGCCAAGCCCGGCGTCGGGGCGTGTCCGTCACCTGCGAGGTGTGCCCCCAGCACCTCTACCTGACCGACGAATGGGCGCTGGGCTACCGGGGCGACCCGGCCCGCGCCGCCGGGCCGCAAAACTACGACACCTCGACCAAGGTTTATCCGCCTCTGCGCAGCCGGGGAGACGTGGAGGCGCTTATTGAAGGCCTGGCCGAGGGAGTAATAGACTGCATCGCCACCGATCACGCTCCCCACGAGGTGGCCAGCAAAGAGGTGACCTACGAGGATGCTTCCTTTGGCATCAGCGTTCTGGAAACGGCTCTGGGTTCGCTGATGTCGCTGGTGCACAGCGGGAAGATTTCGCTGAGTACCCTGGTTGACCGGTTGACGGTGGGGCCGTCGAGGGTGCTGGGCCCCAGCTTTGAAAAGTACGCCACCCTGGAAACGGGGTCGCCGGCAGACCTGGTGCTGCTGGACCCGGACGCCGAGTGGGTCGTGGACACCGCGCAGTTCGCCTCCAAGGGCAGGAACACCCCCCTGCAGGGAGTCACCCTCAAGGGCCGAATAGTCAACACCATGGTGGACGGCCGCCTGGTGTACCAGGACTACGGGGTTTAGAAAGAGTTTTATCCGCGAATAAACACGAACAAGCACGAATGATCATTGGTGAACATTCGTGCCTATTCGCGGAGGCAAAGATAGTGGATGCAAAGATAAAGGGGTTCTGTACATTGTCAACTTCTGCGAGCGAAAATCCCGTACCGGCCTACCTGGTCCTGGAGGACGGCTCCGTCCACCGGGGCGAGTCCATGGGCGCGCCGACCTCGGGCCACGGCGAGGTGGTCTTCAATACCAGCATGACCGGGTACCAGGAGGTGCTTACCGATCCCTCCTATGCCGGTCAGTTGGTCACCTTGACCTACCCGCTGGTGGGCAACTACGGTATCAACCCCCAGGACTTTGAGTCGGCCAGGATTCGGGTGGCGGGCTTTATTGTCCGGGAACATTGCGACCGGCCCAGCCACGGCAGCAGCGACCGCACCCTGGACGAATACCTCAAGTCCCAGGGCATCCCCGGCATTTGCGGGGTGGACACCCGGGCCATCACCCGCCGCCTGCGGGAGCGGGGCGTGATGATGGGCCTGATAACCACCGAGTCTCCGGAAGCGGCGGCAGCCCAACTGGCCGAAATGCCCCGGTACGAAGACCTGGACCTGGTGCGGACGGTTACGGCCGAGGAGCGGTATCGCTGGAGCGGCGCCGGACCGGTACCTGCCGGAGCGTCTCTCGCCGGAGAAGGCAGCGAAAAGGACGAAGCAGAGCCTCGCCACCGCATCCTGGTAACCGACGTGGGGGTAAAGTACAACATCTTGCGGCTGCTGCGGCAGCGGGGCTGCGAGGTAATCGCGGTTCCGGCGGATACTTCCGCCGGGGATATGCTGGCCATGAATCCCTCGGGCATCCTGCTTTCGCCGGGGCCGGGGGACCCGCAGTTGCTGGACTACGTGGTGGGCAACGTGCGGCAAATACTGGGCCGGGTGCCGGTGATGGGCATCTGCCTGGGTCACCAGTTGGTGGCCAGGGCCCTGGGCGCCGACACCTTCAAGCTGAAGTTCGGCCACCGGGGCGGCAACCATCCCGTGCAGGATCTGGCCAGCGGGCGGGTGTATATAACCGCCCAGAACCACGGCTTTGCAGTGGACCCGGACACCCTGCCGGCGGGGTTGGATGTGTCCCACATTAACCTTAACGACAATACCGTCGAGGGAACCCGCCACCGGGATATGCCCCTGTTCACCATCCAGTACCACTCCGAGGCATCGCCCGGACCCCGGGACAACGAGTACATCTTCGACGAGTTCCTGGAAATGGTGGAGGAATTCAAGGGCTAACCCTTGTCGGGATGTCCTAATAGTCCCTTCCCAGTTGATGGGAAAAAAGCCAGGATGGGGTGAACTGTAGTCAAATTTCGCCTCAACCCTCCAATGCAAATTTCGCAGAGGTATTGAGACAATAACGGAAGTGTGGAGGTGCGGCAGAGGGGTGTTAGGCGCCGTCGCCGGTGTCGTCCGCAAGACGCAGCGGAATTTCCGGCGGGCGGCCCGGTTAGTCCAATTCCTGAGCGGTTTATCTTTAACGCATTATTTGGAGGGTAATATGTCCACCTTTTCAATGGTATTGGTGGAAGAGGGCATTGAGGCCGATCTTCCCGTCAGTTTGTCCAACATGCTAGGGTTGCTGGACCAGGCCGTCCCCAGGATTGAACACAACAATTTCGGCTACCAGTTGGCCTCGGTGACCCGGGCCCGCCTGGGCAGTCGGTGGGAACTGAACGTAAAGCTGGTTGACCTGCGCAGCAACCAGGTGTATGAAGAGCCGGTGGGCTGCATCGAGGTGCAGAAGACAAGCAACGACACGGTCAATTTCCGGGTCCCGCCCCGGGCGGAACAGGACTACCCCGGCATGGCCAAGCTGGATTTCGACGGCGTTTACTATGGCTCCTTCTGCTGCCAGATGATTAACTTCCTGTATGACCGGGGATTGATGCAGCTGCCGGGCCGGTTGCCGACGTTTTAGCGTACGCGCGGCAACCCTACGTGGGGAAGGGCAGCCACAAGGGCTGCCCCTACCGATGTGAACACTCAGAGACAGGGACCAACCGGGAAATACGACGCTGTAGGGGCGCCCCTTGTGGGCGCCCATCCCATGCCTTGGCAATGACCGATTGGAGCCAATCAATTTTCGCGGAGGATTTCAGGTTAAATTGACGAATAGCACGCCGCCACTGGAAAAGGTACTGGTAATCGGCTCCGGCCCCATTGTCATCGGGCAGGCCGCCGAGTTTGACTATGCGGGAACCCAGGCCTGCAAGGCCCTGCGTGAGGAAGGCGTATCCGTAGTGCTGGTCAACTCCAACCCGGCCACCATCATGACCGACACGGACATTGCCGACCACGTTTACATTGAACCCCTGACCGTGGAGGTCATTGAACGCATCATTGCGAAAGAACGGCCCCAGGGCATTCTGCCCACCCTGGGGGGCCAGACGGGGCTGAACCTGGCCGTGGCCTTGTCCGACGCCGGGGTGCTGGACCGGTACGATGTGCGGCTCCTTGGCACTCCCCTGGATACCATTCGCAAGGCGGAGGACCGGGAGTTCTTCCGCAACTTCCTGCATGACATCGGCGAGCCCGAACCGCCCAACCGCACCGTCAACTCCATTGAAGAGGCGCGGGAGTATTGCGACGAAGTGGGCCTGCCCCTGGTGGTGCGCCCCGCCTACACCCTGGGCGGCACCGGCGGCGGCATCGCCGACACCCCCGAACAGTTCGAGGAAATCGTCGGCAGCGGCCTGGCCTCCAGCCCCATTTCCCAGGTACTGCTGGAGCGTTCCCTGGTGGGTTGGAAGGAGATCGAGTATGAGGTAATACGGGACGGCGACGACAACTGCATTACCGTTTGCAACATGGAAAACCTGGACCCCATGGGCGCCCATACCGGCGACAGCATCGTGGTGGCCCCCAGCCAGACCTTGACCGACAAGGAATACCAGATGCTCCGCTCGGCCAGCCTGAGAATTATTCGCGGCCTGGGCATCGAGGGCGGCTGCAACATCCAGATGGCCCTGCGCCCCCATCCCGACGTGGCCGGGGCCCTGCAATCCCACTGGGACCCCGACTCCGACTACTACGTTATCGAGGTAAACCCGCGGGTCAGCCGCAGTTCGGCCCTGGCCAGCAAGGCCACCGGCTACCCCATCGCCCGGGTTTCGGCCAAGATTGCCGTGGGCAAGCGGCTGCATGAAATTCCCAACGCCGTAACCGGCAAGACCGGGGCGGCCTTCGAGCCGGCCCTGGACTACTGCGTGGTGAAAATTCCCCGCTGGCCCTTCGACAAGTTCCCCAACGGCGACCGGCAGGTTACCACCCAGATGAAGGCCACCGGCGAGGTTATGGCCATAGACCGCTCCTTTGAGGCGGCCCTGCAAAAGGCCACCCGCTCCCTGGAAATAGGCAACCGCACCCTGCTCTGGGAGGGAATGGCCTCCGACGCCGCCGAGGGGCAGAACCTGATGGCCCCCAACGACCTGCGCCTGTGGGCCCTGATGGCCGCCATCCGGCGCAACGTCTCTACGGAAGAGCTTATCGGCAAGACCTTTATTGACCCCTGGTTCCTCAGCGCCATGCAGCGCATCGTCAACATGGAGCGGCGCTTGCTGGGCGAGACCCTGACCCCCGACCTGCTGTACCGGGCCAAGCGGCTGGGCTTTTCCGACGTTCAGGTGGGCACCCTGGCCGACATGCTGCCCGAACAGGTGCGGGACCTGCGCCGCCGCTGGGACCTGCGCCCGGTGTACAAGATGGTGGACACCTGCGCCGCCGAGTTCGAGGCGGTCACTCCCTACTACTACAGCACCTACGAGCAGGAGAACGAGGCCCCGGCCCTGGAGGGAGAGAAGGCCATCGTCATCGGCAGCGGGCCCATCCGCATCGGCCAGGGCATAGAGTTCGACTACTGCAGCGTTCACGCCGCCTGGGCTCTCTCTGAGGCCGGCGTGTCCAGCGTGATGATTAACTCCAACCCGGAGACCGTCTCCACCGACTTCGATACCAGCGACCGCCTCTACTTCGAGCCGCTGGACGAGGAGGCGGTGCGGGACATCATAGACAACGAGAGTGTGGGAGATGTGGTCCCGCCTTCGGTGGTCCAGTTCGGCGGCCAGACGGCCATCAACCTGTCCCAGACCCTGGCCAACGCCGGCCTCCCCATCCTCGGCTCCAGCGCCGATGCCATTGACATAGCATCGGACCGGCAGCGCTTCGAGGAGTTTCTTTCCCGGCTGGGCATTCCCCAGCCGCCGGGAGCATCGGTGGCCTCCGTCTCCGAGGCCTTGCAGGTGGCCCAGAACATCGGCTACCCGGTGGTGGTGCGGCCCAGCTACGTGCTGGGCGGACGGGCCATGGAAATCGTCCAAAACGCCTCTGAACTGGTGCGCTACCTGACCGTCGCCACCGAGGTAACCCCGGAAAGGCGGGTGCTGGTTGACCACTACATGGAAGGCAAGGAATGCGAGGTTGACGCTATCTGTGACGGGGAGCAGGTGCTGATTCCCGGCATCATGGAACACATCGAGCGGGCCGGCGTCCACAGCGGCGACTCTATGGCCATCTACCCCGGCCTCAACCTTACCGAGGAAGAAGTTGACACCCTGGTGGAGTACACCACCCGCATTGGCCTGGCCATGGGGGTACGGGGTCTGATGAACATCCAGTTTGTCATCCAGGGCGGCAGCGCCTACCGCAGCCCCCATTCCCCCTCTGATGACTCGGAAACCACCGTTTACATCATTGAGGTCAATCCCCGGGGCAGCCGGACCATTCCCTTCATATCCAAGGTCACCAGCGTCCCCGTGGCCCGCCTCGCCACCCGGGTGATGCTGGGCGAGAAGCTGGCGGACATGGGCTATTCGGGCGGCCTGTGGCCCCGCCAGAAGCTGGTGGGCATCAAGGCCCCCGTCTTCTCCATGTCCAAGCTGGTGGGAGTTGACTCCTACCTGGGGCCGGAAATGAAGTCCACCGGCGAGGTGATGGGCATAGACCGGGACTTCACCGGCGCCCTCTCCAAGGCATTGATGGCGGCCAGCCTGAGCCTGAAAAAGGGCGACGGCGTACTGTTGAGCATCGCCGACCCGAACAAGGCGGAGTCGCTGGTCCTGATTCGCGAGTTAATCGAAGCGGGCTGCCGTCTCTACGCCACCGAGGGTACCGCGCAGATGATCCAGGCCACCGGGATGCCGGTAACCATGATTACCAAGCTGCTGAGCGAGTCCTACCCCAACGTGGTGGACGTGATTAACGACGGCACCGTATCGGCGGTAGTAAACACCCTGTCCGGCGATACTTCGGTCATGCGGGATGGGTACTACATCCGGCGGGCCGCAGTGGAACGGCGCATACCCTGCTTCACCTCCCTGGACACCGCCCGCGCCGCCGTGGAGGCCCTGCTGATGGAACGAGGCGGCTACAGCATCGAGCAGATAGATGCATATTTGCAGCCGGTGGAGGGGTAGAGAAATCTGCCCCTCCTTAAGCTTAACCTCGCCGCCCACAATTTTCCCCGCAAGACGCTCTTCCACTCTCTAATGTTGTTGTCGGAAAACCCCACGGCACACGCCGGCGCTGTAACCTGCTATACTTTGATCAAGGCAAAATGGCTATGACTACCATCAACGACATAAGTGACCTGGTTCGCATATTGCAGGAACAGCCCGAATGGGCCGAGACCTTGCGTGGTATCCTGCTGTCTAAAGAACTGCTCAGACTCCCGGAAACCGTAGCCGCTTTGGTGGAAACCACCAACGCCCTAACCGAAGCCGTAGCTCGGCTAGAAAAGCGGACGGAAAGATTGGAGGAAGGGCAGGCCCGATTGGAGGAAGGGCAGGCCCGATTGGAGGAAGGGCAGACCCGATTGGAAAAGGGCCAGGCCCAATTGGAAGGGGGCCAGGCCCAATTGGAAGGGGGCCAGGCCCAATTGGAAAAGGGCCAGGCCCAATTGGAAGAGGGCCAGGCCCAATTGGAAGAGGGCCAGGCCCGATTGGAAGCAGGTCTCGCTTCCGTACGGGGCACCCTTGGAAATCTGATTGGCTCCGAATACGAGCGGTGGGCCGCAAGGCTCGCTCCCCGCAGAGTGAGAGACCAATTGGAAGTTACTGAAGGCAAGGTTCTCCAGGTAAGTTGGGAAGGCCCGGAAGACTCGGCCCTGGCTAATGCCATGGAGAGCGCCCTGGACCAAAAGAGCGTCAGCAGCGAAGACGTCGAGGAACTGTTGCGCGCCGACATTATTTTGCAGGGCCGGCAGCACGATGCCGAAGTTTACCTGGTAATAGAAGCCTCTCTCACCGCTGACAGCGACGACTTTGACCGGGCTCTGGAACGAGCTCAAATTCTCCAGAGGGTAACCGGAACCACAACCCTTCCCGTAGTCTTTGCGGAGAAGCTGGCCCAAGACTCAGTTGTCAATGTTCCTGACTCCTCGGATCTGAGAGACGGCTCTCTGGTACTGCTCCCGTCCAGGAGAGGCGCCGGCTCTGCCTGACCGAAATACCGCAAGAACGGCGCATACCCTGCTTCACCTCCCTGGACACCGCCCGCTCCGCTGTGGAGGCCCTGCTGATGGAACGAGGCGGCTACAGCATCGAGCAGATTGACGCGTATTTGCAGCCGGTGGAGGGGTAGCAGAGAAATCGCGCTGTCCTAAAATGAGGGCGATTGCAGGTCATTTCGTAGGGGCAGCCCTTGTGGCTGCCCTTCGCTATTTGGACAAACCGTCCTGGAACGTCGCAAATGGAGCAGGCGGTAGACGCACACGGGTTGATAATAGACAATGTGACCTATCAACAGACATGTTTTGCGAATCGCGGAAAATGACCTGAGAGATAGAAGAGAGGGTCCTATGATTGATTGGGACAAGTGCCCCGCGGTGGAAAGCGAGCCCGGAAGGGTAGGCGGAGCCTGGGTTTTCACCGGGACCCGTCTGCCACTCTCGGCCCTGTTCGGAAACCTGGCCGCGGGAGCCAATATAGAAGAGTTCCTGGACTGGTTTCCTGTTGCGAAGAGATGGCAGGTAGAGGCCGTACTGGAGCACGTAGTACAGGACCTGGACGCTAAGGTAAAGCACTATAACCCTGTGTAACGGAAGCCCACCAGGAGGTTATGCACCATGAGTTGGGACTTTGAACTGGTAGCGGGGCCCTTTGGCGGCACCACCGAGGGGCCGGTATGGGATGGCGAGGCGGTCATCTTTACCCACATCCCCGAGAGCCGCCTGCTGCGGTATGACCCCAGTACCGGCGAGACCACCGAGTATTTCACCAACGTCAACCACGTCAACGGCCTTTGTTTCGATGCTGCGGGCAACCTGTTCGGGTGCCAGCAGGGCGGGCGGCGCATTGTGCGGTTCGAGAAGGACGGCCAGACCGTAACGTCGCTGCCCCATACTCTGGGCGGAAAGCGGCACAACAACCCCAACGACCTGGTGGTGGACAAGTCGGGCCGCATCTGGTTCTCCGACCCCTACAGCGGCATCGGAAACAGCGGGCCCCAGGAACTGGACCACATGTCGGTGCTGCGGCTGGACCCCACCGGCGATGGAGACTACGAACTGAAGCGGGTTACCACGGACATCACCCGGCCTAACGGCGTAATTATCTCTCGCGACCAGAAGACGCTGTACGTGGCCCAGAGCGACTACGGCCTGGACCGGGTGCGGGAACTGCGGGCCTATCCCATCAATGATGACGGTTCCCTGGGCGAGTACGAGTCGCTGCACACTTTTGGCGTGGACCACCGGGGAGCGCAACGGGGCGTGGACGGCATGACCCTGGACACCGAAGGGAACATCATCGCCTGCGCCGGCTGGGAGTCGGGTGGCCCGGGTCCCATGATTTACGTCTTTTCACCTCAGGGCCGGGTGCTGGAAACCCACCCCATCCGCGCCGAGCGGGCCACCAACTGCTGCTTCGGCGACGCCGACATGAAGACCCTGTACGTCACCACCGGCGGCGGCCACCTCTTCCAGGCCAGGACGGAGCGGACGGGGTGGATTATGTGGCCGTAGGTTCTCTTTAATCCACGAATGGGCACGAATGTTCACTAATGGGGTTGGTTGTGGGGTAGGATGATTTGCTGGCTGGCAAGGGTATTTCCGAATGCAGAAAGGGCGGGTTTCAAACCCGCCCCTACGTTAATCATTCGTGCTTATTCGTGTCCATTCGTGGATTGTTTGAAAAACCTACCACTCCATTTCCATGCCCAACCCCTTGGACTTGGCGTTGTCGTGGGCCAGTTTGGCGGCGGCTACGTCGGCGACGCCGGTGCCCATCAGCTTGGCGTAGATAATCTGGTCGGCGCTGTCCCGGCCCTTGACCGTGCCGGCTACCACGTGGCGCAACTCCTGCAATTGGCTCCATTGCATAATGCCCCGGTCCACGGCCCCGGCCATGTCGCCCACCTCGATGGGGGCCTGCTCCGGCGAGTCCACAAATAGCTTGGCCGCCCTGGCAAAGGTGGCGTCGTCCACCTCACGGGCGCGCCAGGTGGTGGGACCGGCCCCGATGACCGTCGCGCCCGGGGAGAGCCACTCCCCTTGCAGCACCGGGTCCAGCACGGCGGCGATGCAGATGACGATGTCACTGCCCGAGACCGCCTCCTCGCTGCTGTCCACCGAGTCCACCTCCACGCCCAGGGAGTTGGTCATGGCCTGGGCGAAGGCGTCGCGTCGCTCCCGGGTGCGGCTGAAGGCCTTGACCTTCTTGAGGTTGCGTACTTTTGAGACTGCTTCCAGTTGCGTGGGCGCCTGGTAGCCGGTGCCGATGATCCCCACGGTTGCGGCATCGGGATTGGACAGATACTTGACGGCAACGCCGGTGGTGGCGCCGGTGCGAAGCTGGCCCAGCCGGTTGGCCTGGGTGTAGCACATCAACTCTCCGGTGTCGGCATTGTAAATGCTGACCTGGAAGGAGTATTTGCCCTGCACCACGGTGTAGGTCTTTACGCCGAGAATGCCGTCGTAGAAGAGGCCCCCTCCCATCACCGACAACATGCCGCCGGGGGCAATAATCTTGCGGCGGCCCAGGTTCATTACCTGGCCCTGCCCGTAGCGCCGCTGCATCTCCTCGATGGCGACCAGCATTTCGTCCATGTTTACCGCCTGGTTTACCTCTTCATCCCGGAGAAACAGCGCCATGGTTTTCTACCTCAAAGTTTCAAGTATGGGTTTGCAATCGCCCGCCTAGTTTACCCGGCCCGGCCAGGTCTGGCAAAGTCCCTCCTCGAATCACGAAGGCACACCGAATCCCGCGAAGGAAGGGCCAGGCGAGCCTTCGCAGGGCTTCGGGCCCCTTCGTGGAAAAAGAGGAAAGGCTCTAGTCGCCACCCTGGGGAGCCGGCGCGGCCCTGGCCGCGGGGCGTGCGGCCTTGGGGGCGCGCTGGAAGATGGCCACAATGCCGCCGGACGCCATTATGCCCACCACGGACAGGGCGGAAATCTGAAATCCGCTCATGTAATGGGTCTGCGCCTCCACCGAGGGCAGCAGGTCAATGGCCACGGGCAGCGCCAGGCCCAGCACCGTCGCGCTGACAGTGGTGCCTATGGAATGACCCATCTGGCGAGTGGTCTCCAGCATACCCGAAGCAAAGCTGCGGTTTTCCGGCAGGGAATTCATCACCGTGGCATTGTTGGGCGAGTTGAACAGGTTGCTGCCTACCGCGATGGGCAGCAGCAGCAACGGCAGCATATAGACGGGAATGTTGTCGGCGAATATTCCGGCCATCAGGAAACCCGACGCTATCAGGAGCAGGGAGCCCGGCCTGAGCCAGCGGGGGTTGTACCGGTCGTGAATCCAGCCGCCCAGCGTGGGCAGGAAGAGGCCCAGTATCTGGTTGGGCAGCAGAACATAGGCCACTACTATGGGAGCCTGCCCCAATCCGTTCTCCACCAGTATGGGTATGAGGGTAGTTACCGCCAGCATGGACAGGTGGAAGCAGGTGTTGGTGAACAGGGCCATGGAGAAGTACTTCTGCTTGAAGTATCCGAAATCAACGAAGGGGTCGGCGCTGCGCTGCTGGATGACGATGAAGAGGGCCAGGCAGGCGAAGAACAGCAGGTGCATCGGAATGTGGTAGCTGAGGGCATCGGGGGTGGTGAAGGACTCCGCGCCCTCGTGGATGTGCAGTCCCGACAGGATAAAAGTGCCCAGCGTGGCTACCATCATGGTGGCGCCCACGTAGTTGATGGAGACCTGCTTCATCTCCTCAACCTTTTGCTGGGCGTGGTACTTGAGCAGAGGGATGCTGCACCATATAGCCAGCAGGCCGATGGGCAGGGACGACAGGAATACCATCCTCCATCCCCACTGGAGGCTGAAGAACTGGAGGAATATGCCAAACATGCCCAGGCCGATCAGGGTTCCGAAACGGGCGGCTACCACCGGCACCGCAAAGGCCCGGCCTCGCTCCTCGGCCGGAAAGACCATGGACAGGATGGCGTTGGAGTTGGCGGTGACCATGGCCCCGCCAATGCCCACCAGGCCGCTCCAAAGGATAAGCTGGGTGGTGGAGAAGGAGGTGGCCGCCATTACGCTGGCGCCGGACAAGACAATGGCTCCGACGAAGTAAACCCGGGCGTGGCCGTACCTCTGGCCCAGGCGGGCCGCCAAGAAGACGGTGCTGCCCAGCATCAACAGCCGGATAACCACCATCCAGGCGGCCTCGGCAACGTTTACCTCGAAGTGGCGGGCCACGGAGGGAATGACCAGGGCAATGGGCATGCTGGCCAGTTGCACCAGCAATTGGGTGGCCGCCAACCCGATGAGGGTCTCCTTGCGCTGGCGGTCAGTGCCCAGTTCTTTGAAGTTTCCGACTACGTTCAGGCGTCGGACGATGAGTAAGAAAAGGTCCAAGCCGTTTCCTTTTACAAGGGGTGCCGTTTGAAGGTGTTTCGCCAGCCTGCCGGCTTCTGCCCGGTCTTGCCGGATCGGAGTCCGGCGCTGTCAGGAGTCGTGGCGCCGGGGCCGGCCAAGGGAGTGCAGGCTCGGACCGGTGGCGGGCTACTTGCGGAAAAAGGCCCTGTTCTTCTGCACGAACTCCCGGTATTGGGCGGGAACGGTAAATTCATCGAAAATGGCGCTGACGGGGCACGCCGACTCGCAGTAGGCGCAATCTATGCAGTCATCCGGGTTGATGTAGTACATCTCTTCCGATTCGTCGGTGTGAATGCAGTCCACCGGGCACACCTCAACGCAGGAAGCATCTTTTACCCCGATACAGGGTTCGGTAATAACAAAAGCCATCAGCCCTGTCCCTCCTGGTATAGAGAGGTAAAGATGTTTCGTACCGCTCCCGGCGCCGGGCTGCGCCGTAGCCGGACACGGCAGATGTAATTCTCATTAAATGTTAGTATTTTGTCAAGCGATATTGTATAATAATTTATATCCATGTATTATATGCTCTAAATCCCTGAGAGGTAACTGGCAATTATGGAATTGCGTGAGATTATCAGCTTTTACCATGTGGCGCGCCTGCATAGCGTGTCCAAGGCGGCACGTAAGCTGGAACTGGGTCAGCCTACCGTTACTACCCACTTGCGCAAGCTGGAGGACGAGTTCGGCATCACCCTCTTTGACCGGATTAAGCGGCCTATCCAGTTGACCTCCGAGGGCTCCATATTTTTGGAATTGATAACCCCCATAGTTGAATCGGTGGATACCCTTAAAACCCAGATGGACTACACCGAGCGGCGAGGCTCCCTGCACATAGGGGCCTACCCCGACGTGGTAACCCATCACCTCCCCAAGCCCATCCAGTCTTACCTGGACTTTTACCCGGACGTTCGCCTCCAGTTGACGGCCCGCCCCTACTCCGGCCTGATTCAACTGGTGAAGTCCGGCGAGTTGGACCTGGCTATCACCTCTCCCCCGCCTACCGAGGAAACCTCCCTGGAATTCTTCAAGCTCTTCGACTACAAGGTTGTCCTGCTGACCCCGCCGGGACACCAGTTGCTTCAAAAGCAGCCCCTGGACCTGGAGGATATCGCCAACTGGCCCCTCATCCTGTCCAGCCCGGAGAGCCTCACCCGCCGGAACCTGGAGCAAGCCTTCAAGGACAACGGAATCAGGTTTGACGTGGTGCTGGCGGTGGACCACGCCGAATCGGTCAAGCAGTACGTTGAAATAGGTATGGGCGTGGCCATTGGCAACGACTTTACGCTGCATCCGGAAGACCACGACAAGCTGGGCGTGGTTTCCCTGGAGCACATATTCCCGTCCAACGTCCTTGGCGTATGCACTCTGCGCGGCAAATTCCTGGGCCGGGCGGTGCGCAACTTCATGGACACCCTGGTCAAGCACCTGAGCGACTTCCACGTCCACCTGGAAGAGTGGGAGAGTCCGCCCCATCAACTGGCAGCCAGCGGCGCGGGCCCGCTGCGGGTCGGCCGCTAGTGGCGCATTGTTAATGGCGCTACTCACTTTAACCGGTGGCTAATATCTCCGCTCACCCTGAGCCTGTCGAAGGGCCGCCCGTTCATGGTTCGACAAGCTCGCCACGAGCGGGCTTTCATTTTTACTCACGATTAGCGGACTCCCGGGTTTGCTCGTTGATTAAGTGCGGGGGCTAATGCCCTTGTGCCCCTGCGGCCTGGTAACTTTGAAATGGTGCCCGAACCGGCCCACTCCGTTGTTCCCGCGCCCAACCCTCTAACCGCCTCACCCCGTCGTTCCCGCGCCCAACCCTCTAACCGCCTCAACAGTCGTTCCCGTGCCTAACTCTCAAACCGTCTCAACCAGTCGTTCCCGCGCCCAACCCTCTAACCGCCTCATCCCGTTGTTCCCGTGCCTAACTCTCAAACCGGTCCACCCCGTCGTTCCCGCGCAGGCGGGAACCTCGACCGGCTGGAGTTAAGATTCCTGCCTTCGCAGGAATGACGATTTAGCGCATTATTTGTCGTCCCTATGCTGATGGACTAATGGTGGGTTGCCTGCATTGCAAAGGCTAGTCAACTTTTGACCGGGCAATAGTCTAAGTGAAAGACCACCCCATCAGTGGGTGGCCTTTCATTTCAGGGGGGTTGAGGTGTAGGCGCCAACCGGAATTTGGCCTGCCCTTTGGACTCGACCTGACATTACCGCTTGTAAGGGCCGCATGGCCATGCGCCCCTGGGGCTTGGGTAAACGTCTCAACGGGATGGGAACAACCTGGCGGGGCAAGCCCATTAACCCGAACCTTTTTGCCCCGGTCAAGCGGCCGGCCACGGGTCTCTCAGATCGTATCGGGTTCGTCCACGGCGACTTGAGCCGGTACAATTTCCCGGACGCGCCGCCCCAGTTGGTTCCGCGGCAGCATGACGTGGCGGCGGCAACTGACGCAGGAAAGGCCGATGTCCGCCCCCAGCCGGGTTACCCGCCAGTAATAGCCTCCGCAGGGGTGCGGCTTCTTCATCCTTACCTGGTCACCCACCTTCAGCTCGAGGGCCATCCCTTTCCCTCGGCTTCCAGGGTCCGGTTTATCGAGTCCCTCAACGACACGGTTGCTTGCCGCGCCGCCTCCGCAAAGTCTGCGCCGGCCGAAGCGTAGATGATGCCCCTGGACGAGTTGATGATGGCGCGGCGTCCCCTGGCGTCCACACCGCACCGAACGGCAGCCTCCAGGTCACCGCCCTGGGCTCCGATGCCGGGCACCAGGAAGGGCACGTCGCCCGTAATTTCACGCACCGCGGCCAATTGCTCCGGCGCAGTGGCGCCCACCACCAGGCCCAGGTTTCCCTTCCCGTTCCAGGTCAAAGAAGTCCGCGCCAGGTGCTGGTACAGGGGCGTTCTGCCCCTTGGCGTCTCCACTTCCAGGTCCTGCAGGTCCGCCGCGCTGGCGTAAGACCCCCGGCACCACACGAACGCGCCCCGGCTGGCATCCTCCAGAAAGGGCGCTACCGTATCGCCGCCGCCCCAGGGGTTTACCGTAACGCTGTCAAAGTCCCACACCTCGAACATGGCCCGGGCGTAGGCGAAAGCTGAAGGCCCGCCGTCGCCCCGCTTGGCGTCGGCAATGGTAAAAGCGTGGGGGGCCTTGTCCTTGATTATCTGCAGCGTGGCCTCCAGCGCCCGCAGTCCCGGCATGCCCAGCGCCTCGTAGAAGGACAGGTTCGGCTTGTAGGCGCAAACCAGGTCGGCGGTGGCTTCAACTATCGCCCGGTTAAACTCCGGCACGTCGGCAACCGGCAACCGCGACGGTTCCGGGTCCAGCCCCACGCAAACCAGGCTCCGGTTGACGGCGCAGGCGTTGTCCAGTCTTTCCAGAAAAGTGGTCATGGCTCACTCCTAAGGGTGAAGCAATTATAGCCCCGCGGGACGAGCCCATGCACCCTTGACGCCGGCCCAACCGGGGCTGTTGCTGCAGAGAGAAGAGCCAAACGGGGATGTCCTTTTCCGTTCCAGCGACTATGGTATGCCCGCCTTGAGGGGAAGAAGCTTAGACCGAATTTAGTGGGGCGTCTGGGTAGGGGCGCACGTCCGTGCGCCCCTACCCAGGAAAATCTGAACCGATGCCATCGCCAATCGGGGTTTCCTCGATGCAGTCCTCACCTTGGCTTAGGTTCAGCGTGACAGCGGCGCGGTCCTGGGGGAGTGTGGAATACAGGGGTTGGGAGGCTTCCTTGTCAGGCAATGACTTTTCGCCGGAAGGCGGCCACCAGTACGAACATTCCGGTCGCCACCAGGGTCATGGCAGGGCCGGCGGGCAGGTTGAAGTGGAAGGACAGGTAGAGGCCAGTGACCGAGGCAGTCGTCCCCAGCGCCGCCGCAGTCAGCATGATGGAAAAGAAGCGCCCCACCAGCAGGTAGGCCGTGGCCGCCGGGATTACCAGCATCGCCATAACCAGGATGATGCCGGCTGCCTGGATGCCGATGACGATGACCAGGGCCAGCAGCGCCAGCAGGACGTAGTCCACCACGTGGGTGCGCTTGCCGATGACCTGCGACCCCACCGGGTCGAAGCTGGTGAACATCAGCCAGTGGTGGAAAACGAACAGGCCCAGGACGACCAGGGCGGTGATGGCCAGGGACACGTAGATGCCGGTGGGGGATATGGCCAGAATCTGCCCCAGCAGCAGGTCCTCCACGTTTATCTTGATGGTGTCGGCCATGGACAGCATCATCAGGCCCAGGGCAAAGGTGGCCGCAAAGAGGATGCCGATGGTGGTGTCGGCGCTGAGGCCGGCGCGCCGGCTGATGAACCGGACCAGCATGGCGACGGAGACGCCGGTGGGGACTGCCGCCAGGGCGGGGTTGATGCCCACCATGAACCCCAGGACCATGCCCGGCAGGACGGCGTGGGCCAGGGCGTCGCCGATGAAGGCCAGGTTCCGGGTGACCACGTAGGCGCCCACCAGGGGGCACATGACGCCCACCAGGACGGACCCCACCAGGGCCCGCAGCATGAAGCCGTATTCCAGGGGGGCGATGAGAAAATCTAGCACTACCTACCACCGTAGGGGCGATTCGCGAATCGCCCCTACCATTATCTCGCCAAGGCGCCGGTAACCCTGCATTGCCCCTACCCTTCGCCGTCCATGGAGAACTGGAATCCGTACAGTTCCTCCATCACCTCGGGCGTCAGGACCTGGCTGGGCGAGCCGCAGGCGCATACGTGCTGGTTCAGGCAAAGTACCTGGTCGAAGCGGCGCGACAGGTTGTTGAGGTCATGGGTGGACAGCAGGATAATTCGGCCCTCGTCCCGCAGCACCTGCAGTACCTCGACCAGCGTCTCCTGCGCGCCCGCGTCAACACCGCTGAAGGCCTCGTCCAAGAGCAGAACGCTGGCATCCTGGGCCAGGGCCCGGGCGACAAACACCCTCTGCCGCTGCCCCCCGGAAAGCTCTGTCATGGGGGCGCCGCGCTGGTCCCACAGGCCAACGCGGCAGAGGCATGCCTTCACCAGTTCTCGGTCCTTCCTTCCGGGGCGCCGGAACCAGCCCAGGCGGCAGCAGCGGCCCATCATTACCACGTCCATCACGTTCACGGGGAACCGCCAGTTGACGCTGTCCCGCTGGGGGACGTAGGCTAACTCTCCCCGGTGCAGGTCCACCCGGTGCAGGTTAACGCTGCCCTGGCAAACGGGGAGCAGGCCGGCGATGGCGTTGAACAAAGTGCTCTTGCCGGCGCCGTTGGGCCCCACAACGCCCATCAGGGTACCCGCGTCCACGTCGAAGGTGACGTTGCTCAGGGCCATGTACCCGTCCAGCTCAACCGTCACGTCCTGGAGGGACATGCTGGCGGCATGGGCGTCAGTTACAGGGTTCATTTCAAGGCCTCCACTATCCTTTCAACGTTGGCCCGCACCATGTCCAGGTAGGTGTCGGCGCCGCTGCCGGCCTCACCCAGGGAGCCGGAATAGAGCTGTACCAGTTCCGCGCCCGTCTCCCTGGCAATGGTCTGGGCCAGCTTATCGCTGACGGTGGTTTCGCCAAAGACGGCCGGCACATTGTTATCCCGTACCACGTCAATCAGTTCAGCTAGGTGTTCGGCCGAAGGTTCAACATCGGGCGCCAGGGAGGGTATTATCAGCCCGACCACCTCGAACCCATACAGCTCCGCCAGGTAGCCAAGGCTGTCGTGGGAGGTGACCAGCAGGCGGCGCTCTTGCGGCACCATCGCCACATGCTCCTGGATCCAGGCGTGCAGTTCGTCCAGCTGCTCTCCGTAGCGGGTTGCGTTCGCGTCGTAAACGCTGGCGTTTCCCGGGTCCTGGACCGCCAGTTGGTACGCCATTTCATTAACTGCCAGTTTAACCCGAATGGGGTCAAACCAGAAGTGGGGGTCCAGGGGGCCGTGATCGTGCCCTTCATGGCCGTGCTCGTCATGGCCTGCTTCCATGTGCCCCGCTTCTTCGTGGCCGTGCTCTTCATGGCCTTCCGTTTCCCCCTGGATGCCCACGAAGGCTATCTTGGTCGGGTTGCCGGCCACGTCCCAATGGCCCACCTCGTCCAGGTCGTGGTCGTCCAGTTGCAGCACCTGACCGCCCACCGAGTCGGTAACGAAAATGGCCCCCGGCGCCATGGCTACGTGCGGCCGCCCCCAGAACCCGGTTTCCACCGGCGTGGTCAGGGCGTCGCTGTTGGTGGCAATTACATCTCCGTCATGCAGGTCGTACAGCCGGATTTCGCCGGTACTCATCACAACTACCGCCAGCTCCCCGTCCTTGGAAAGGGCTGCCTGGATGGGTGAATTACCCTCCTCGGCGGGAACCAACTGCTCCATCTCACCTTCTTCCGGTTCCACTATGTACAGTCCCACCGCGGAGCCCAGGGCCAGGAAGTGGTCCACCCCGGAAGCGCCCCAGACCGTGGTAAGCCGGAAGTCTTCCGGTTCCCCGTCAGGCGCCGAAATGAAGGAGTGGTGGTATTCACCGTGGTCAGCCTCCACCGCCAGCACGCCGCCGACACAGCCGAACACCGCGATGTGGCCGTTGCTGGCGTCCCCGTGCAGGCTGGGGCAGTCGCCGGCGGAATAGAGGATGTTCCCGGAAACGTCCCGTATATCAACGGTGATGGGCAGCCGGTATTGTTCCGGATTGGATGCGTAATCCGGATGCTGGGGTGTAATCGCGAACAGGTCGTCTTCCAGGGGTACCGCGGCGCCGTGTTGTGGCCCGACGTTCAGCCGCACCGGTTGGTAAGCCGCGCCCTGCTCTTCCAGTTCATGCTCGTTGATGAGCGCCACCTCTCCCGAGCCGTCATAGTAAACGGCGGCCCACTCATCCCCTACGAACAGGTGGACGGGCCGGTCGCCGGCAAGGTCCAGACCAATTGGTTCGGCCTCCCGGTTAACCAGGTCAAAATGGTCCCCATGGGGTTCCATGTAGGTGCCGCCGTCAATGATGTGAACCATATTGGCGTCGCTGGAAACAGCAATTGCAAAGCGCCCGCTTCCGGTGGGGTAAATGCGTCCGGCGCGGCTGCCCATATCGAAGGCGTCCTGTTCGACTTCGCCATGGTCCAGTTCGATGATGGATAGCGCACCGGTTTCACCGTCGCCAACCAGCAACTTGCCCAGCAGCGCGGTCATTTCTTCGTCACCGTGTTCGTCATGGCCCATTTCCTCGTGGCCGGCTTCGGCGTGGCCGTGGGGGTCCTCCCCCGAAAACTCCAGGGGGTCCACAACCTCGCCAAGCTCAATCACCCTGGACTCATCCGCCTGGGCATTGTGCACCAGGTCATGCAGCCAGTCGGCTTCCAGTCCCAGACCGACGGTGAACACAATATCGGCATCCGCGACCCGGGCCACGTCTCTGCCCCCGGGCACGAAGGAATGGGGATCGCCGCCGGCCGGCAGCAGGGCGAAGACTTCGGCCCGGTCTCCACCTACCACCCTGGCCCAGTCACCTGCAAAGTTGGTAGTGGTTACCACCTGGATGGGCGGACCGGAAGGGGTGGTGGACTCGCCCCCGACGTTGCTGGCGCCAGCCATGTCGGCTGAGGGGGCAGAAACGGGGTCGCCGCTTGCCTGGACGGCTTCGCCGCCCTGGGTTGACTGGTTTGACTGGTTTGACTGGGTTGGCTGTGCCGGCTGATCATTTGCCGCGCTCGCTGGCGTCACCGCCGTCTGCGGTGCCTGGGATGCCTGGGTTGCGGGAGTTGCCTGGGGTGCCTGCTCATCCTGGCTGGTGGTACAGGCGCCCAGGAAAAGGGCGGCGAACACAACCAGCCCCACAGCCAGGGGCAGGGCCAGACTTTCCAAGCTAAGTGTACGGGGGTGAAATACTCTCATTAGGGTGCGTCTCCTTCTTCAATACTAATCTTCAACACTGATATGGTCCTGGGTGGAGCATGTCTCTCACCAAAATTCGCTAACTTTGATAGGCTGTATCACTATGCCTTATAGAACGACGGGGTCCGGTTTTCTGAAACAAAAGCCGTGGTCAGGCCCCGGCGGCAGGGCAAGCGCCGCAGTTCACGTACAGTTCCAGGCGGTGCTCAACGATCTCTCCAGGGATGTCGGCGCTGGCGGCCCGGATCAGTTGTTCGACCGCGGCCTCCCTGAGTTCCTCCACCGCGCCACATTCAACGCACACCGAATGGTGGTGATGGCCAACTCCGCAGAGAAGATACATGTGGGCCCCGTCCATCATGGGAAGCTTGCAAAGCACGTCCGCGTCAAGGAAGAGCTTGATGGTGCGATATACCGTCGCCCTGCCCACCGAAGGCAATTCGTCGCTGATCTCGTCGGCGGTAAAGCCTTCCTGCTTCCGCTCCAGGAGACCGGCTATCGCCTTCCTTGGAGCCGTGGCCTTGTAGCCGCGGCCTTCCAGCACTGCCATCAGGTTTCGGTGCGGTGTTTCGGGCGTCATAATGGTACTGAGACTCAATAAATCAGGCAACAGTAGTCCGGTATATTCATTAGGAAGTGAGATAACATATCAAGGAAAGGAAAGTCTTGTCAACTTCCCCTGGGCCAGGGCCAGGGCAATCGCGTTTTGGGCTAGGCTGTACGTCCAAGCAGGAGGTCATGTCGCCCTGAGCTTGCCGAAGGGCCTAAAATCCTACCCCCCAAGCCAACTTTCGGGTCCGTAACCGGGCTTTGGGAGGGTTTTTGGATTCTTCACTGAGTTTACCCTGAGCGGGCCGAAGGGTTCAGAATGACAGTTTTGGCCGTTCAGGACGTTAATTCGTTAAAACGCGTTTGTCCCGGGGCCAGGGGCAGAACAATCCCATCTCAATGGGAGCGCGGTAGCCCATGACCTCTCCGTTTGCCAGGCCAATCGGCGGTTGCTACCATGTGGAGAAAGCTGGCCCGGCCCATATAGTCCATCGCAGTTGAACTGATGCGAAGGTTTACCGCTCACCCCGAGCTTGTCGAAGGGCCGTCCATTCATGCTTCGACAGGTTCGCCAGGAGCGGACTTCCGGTTTGCCCATCGCTTTTAAGGCAATGGCCCATATAGTTCTGCGAAGCCGTGCCGTTGAGGTCTATTTGAAGCTGCACCCGCACCTGGAAGAGGGCTACTTTCTCACCCGCCTCAACCGATTTGCCGCCCTGGTTGACGTGGCGGGGCGGGAGGAAATGGTACACGTGGCCAACTCCGGCCGGCTGGGGGAACTGTTTGAACCGGGCCGCCGGCTATTGCTGGCCCCGGCTCCCGGTGAACATCGCAAGACCCGCTATGACGTGGCCCTGGTGGACCTGGGGCATACTCTGGTATCCGCCGACGCCAGGCTGCCCAATGCGCTGGTGGCCGAGGCCCTGGAACAAAAGCTGCTGCCACCCTTTGAACCGTTTCCTCACGTCCGCCGTGAGGTAACCTACGGCGACAGCCGACTGGACCTGGCCCTGGAGGGGCCGCCGGGAAAGTGCTACCTGGAGACCAAGTCCGTTACGCTGGTGGAGGACGATGGCGTTGCCATGTTTCCCGACGCCCCCACCACCCGGGGAGTGAAGCACTTGCACACCTTGATTCAGGCGGTGGCAGACGGGCACCGGGCCGCCGCGATTTTCGTAATTCAGCGCAGCGATGCCCGCTCGCTGTCGCCCCATGACTCGTCGGACCCCGAGTTTGGCCGGGCCCTGCGCCAGGCCAGGGATGCGGGCGTGGAAGTCCGGGCCTATGGCTGTTCCGTTACTTTTGATGAGATACGGCTGGCCGGCTCCATTCCGGTCGAGTTGTGAGGACTTGCGCGTGACCTGTAAAGACGGTCAACAGGAACCCATTGGCCTGATGGAGGTTTTTCACCTTCTCTACCATGCCTACGGCCCGCGGGACTGGTGGCCCGGTGACGGCCCCTTCGACGTAATCGTGGGCGCCATCCTGACCCAGGCGGCGTCCTGGAAGAACGTGGAACTGGCCCTGGCCAACCTGAAGGCCGCCGACTGCTGGTCATTTACGGCTATTGACGCCCGCCCGCAGGACGAACTGGCGGAAACCGTGCGGCCCTCCGGCTACTTCAACGCAAAGGCTGCCAAGCTGAAAGCCTTTGCCAGCCACGTCCTGCAGCAGTACGATGGCGACCTGGACCGGATGTTTGCCCAGGAAACCGCCGCTTTGAGAAAGGAACTGCTGTCCATCCACGGCATCGGCAACGAAACGGCGGACGACATCCTGGTCTATGCTGCGAAGAAACCCTCCTTCGTTATTGACACCTACACCATCCGCATCCTGGAGCGGCTGGGATTGGAGCCCGAAACCGGCCGGAAGCGGTACGATGACTGGCAGGACCTGTTTCACCGCCAACTGCCCGCCGACGTGCCCCTGTTCAACGAGTTCCACGCCCTGCTGGACCACCACGCCGGCCATTCCTGCCGTAAAACGCCGGTTTGCGAGGGTTGCTGCTTGTTGAAAGTATGCAGGACGGGGCGCGATATCAAACTTGATATCGGCTATTGATGCCCAAGATCCAAGAGGAGTCAGAGTTTGGCTACTACATTTGATGAAGTCATTGACCAAATGAAGCCTCTGATGGATAAGTTACTTGGAGGTCCTTTGTTGAATAGAAACGAGATTGCCGGCATTCCACAACAGGGAATCTACGTGTTCTACGAGAAGGGCCAGCCAATTTATGTTGGTCGTTCAAATAGAATGAAGGATCGTATCCAAGAACATGGTCGCGATTCCTCGAAGCATGAATCAGCTACTTTCGCTTTTAACCTCGCCTTGGAACGGTTGGGAGCATATAGCGGGCATGACTCCTCGAACACCAGAAGAGAGCTTCAAGAAGACCCTACATTTGACCAAGCATTCAGGGAACAGAAGAGAAGGGTCCGGAATATGCAAGTTAGAGTGGTCGGGATCGAGGACCAAATCTTACAGACGCTATTTGAAGTGTATGCTGTTCTCAATTTAGGCACAGCTGCGTACAACAGATTTGAAACTCACTAATGCCTAAAATTCAACGAAGGGAGGCCACCATGCCCACAGTTAATTTGCCCGGAAACCTGGAAATGTACTATGAAGATGACGACTACACCGACCCCTGGCGGGAGCCGGAAACTATTGTCCTGCACCACGGCAACGCCAAGAACGGCCGGCTGTGGTACGCCTGGGTGCCGCTGCTGGCCCGTCAGTACCGGGTGATACGGCTGGACGCCCGGGGCTTTGGCCGATCCACCGTGCCCCCGGCGGGCTACGATTGGTCGCTGAGCGGGTTTGCGTCGGATCTGCTGGGCCTGCTGGACCACCTGGAGCTGGACAAGGTGCATCTGATAGGCGAGACGGTGGGCGGCACCGTGGCCCTCCAGTTCGCCTACGAGCATCCGGAGCGGCTGCACACGGTGACCACCTGTACCTCGCCCTACAAGTTCGTGGGCGCGCCCCAGTACCTGGAAAACTACAACCTGATCAAGGAACAGGGCATTGAGGAATGGGTCCGGCGGTCGGCAGACCGGCGCATTGCCCCCAATCCGGCCACGGCCGCCCACAACCAATGGTACGCGGAACAGATGATGCAGGCATCGCCCCAGGTGGTGATGGAGACCCTGGCCTACCTTGCCAACCAAGACCTGACTCCCATCCTGCCGGAAATCAATACCCCGGCCCTGGCCCTGGTAGCATCGGACAGCGACACCAACACGCCCGACCGGGCGGCCGGCATGGCCGGCCTAATGCCCAACTGCCGGCTGGTGGCCATCCCCAACGCCACCGGCTACGTGCAGCACTCAGAGCCAGAAAAGTGCGTAGCCGCCTGGCGGGAGTTTATCGGGGGGTTGGGGTGAATTCGGGGTGGTGCCTTAAACTGGCGTCACGACCCGTTACCGGCAGCCAGAATTCCGCCGCGCGAGCAGCGATGAAGGAACATGGGCAGCCACATAGGCTGCTCATGACGAATTTGCGGATCGAACCTTCGATTGGAACCCTACGGGGATAGCGGGGCCAACTGTATCTATGGCAAAAAATGCATCAGGAATTAGTTGATTCCGAATCTCCCGTTCGCCTGATGCGCTTCTTGCTGCGGCTCAAGCCGTACCAATAAACGGCAAACAAAGGAACAAAGGCAATCAAACCGATGGTAATAACAATCTGGTCCAGAGTCATTTCAGGCGCCTCCTGTCTTCAGGGTAAGCGACAATCAGGTGAGTATGAGATTAGCCAGATGGAAGATTTTCCTTGCCGGTTTTGTATCAGGTCTCTTGGTAATCAACGCTTTCAGATTGTCAGATGCAGATGATGGGCTGAAGGCAGCCACTTATGCTTTGATAGCTTCAGGGATATTGTTTGTAGGGTTCATCCCCGGCGAAGGAGATTCCAATAGGCTGGCGGTCTTCATTCTCCAGTATTCGGGCGCAGCAGCTACCTTTCTGGCCGCCTGGTATTGGGTGCTAGACGCGGGCGGGTTAAATTCTGACTCCCACATCTACGTTGCTGGCGCTGTGCTCGCCGTAATTGTGCTGGTGATTTTGACCAGGGCGTTGAGTCCTTTTTTTCGCAGAAACGAAGATTGAACCGCTGGCTCTGGTTAATTTCATTCTATCACATGCCCTTGAAATCACCTCTACCTCAAGAACAATCCCTGCTCTTCGCCCCTTAATCCTGGACGAGGGGAGGCCAGGATGAACGTGCGGCCCACATCTCATAATAAAGAAGCGCATTTACTTAAACTTGCGTCTATATTGCACCTTGAAAGGATTTGGCCCTGCTGGTACGCTGGAATGAGGCGTTCACAATATGTTAACGGATGCCGTAGTGAGGAGGGTTGAGGATGGCCACCCAGCGAATTGCATACGCCTGCGTCAAGTGCAACAACAACAGCTACACCACCGACGAGTTCCGCGCCACCGGCGGCGGGTTCTCCCGATTCTTCGACGTGCAGAACAAGAAATTTACCACCGTCTCCTGTTCCCAGTGCGGGTACACCGAAATCTACCGGGGCGATACCTCCAAGTGGGGCAACGTAGCCGACTTCTTCCTGGGAGGGTAAAGGTCCAGGGAGCCCCTAGTAGGCTACGAACTTTGGATTGATGGATAACTATCGAAACCCGTCATTCTGGCGCAGGCCAGAAACCAGGCCAAAATCCAGGCCAAAATCCAGGCCAAAATCCATGAAGGTGGCGCGGGACATCCTTACTTGCCTTCAGGACTTACGGGTTCCGGCCTACGCCGGAACGACGGAGAGAAGCAACTTCATCCATCCTTTCAAAGTTGTTCAACTACCAGGTCGGATTGCTCCCAGCCTGTCGAGGCTCCCGCCTGCGCGGGGACGACGAAATAGGACCCCTGGAGAAATCTGCCTTCAATTTGATGACAGATCCTAAAACAGCGACTTGGACTGCCCCCCGTCCACGTTAATGCACGCGCCGGTAATCAGGTCGGCGCAGTCCGAGGCCAGGAAAGTTACCGTCTCCGCTATGGGCTCCGGCCAGCCGAATCTGCCCATGGGCAGATTCCGGTCTATGAACTCGGCCACCACCTCGGGCGTCTGGGTGCGCTGGAACCGGTCCCAGGTGCTGCCCGGAAAGTCTATGGAGCCCGGGGCCACGCAGTTGACCAGAACGCCGTGGGGCGCCATCTGCAGGGCCAGGTGCTTGGAGAAGGCTATCATCCCCGCCTTGCCCGTCATGTAGTCAATGGAGCCGCCGTGCTCCCGCCCGTAGATGGACGAGATGTTAATGACCCGGCCCCATCCCTGCTCCTTCATGTGGGGCAGCACCAGCGCCGTCAACTGCACCGCGCTGAACAGGTTGACCTCCAGCCCCTCCCGGAACTGCTCCATGCTGGTTTCCTCGAACAGCACCGACCCGCGGCGGCCTCCCACGTTATTCACCAGTATGTCGGGGGCGCCCAGGCCCTTCACCGTGTCTTCGTAAAAGCGCCGGCTATCGGCTTCGTCGGTGACGTCGGCCCGGGTGCCCTGGACACTGATGCCCCTGGAGGCCATTTCGTTCAGCGCTTCCGTAAGCTGGGCGTCGTCCCTGGCGCAAATAGCCACCGAACATCCCTCGCGTCCCAGGGCTTCGGCAATCTGCCGGCCCAGCCCGCGGCTGCCGCCGGTTACCATCGCTACCTTGCCCCCCAATCCTAGCTCCATGACTTCTCCCTCCGGCTTGATTTTGCCACGTCCGTTTGCGCCGATTATAAGGGTTGGCCTGGAGTATGCCTATGGCCGGTAACCGGTCGGCGGCTGCGCCCCGGGGCGGCAGGGCAATCGCGTCTTAAGTTACGCAGTAAAGCTAAGCCGGAAGCTATGTCGCCCTGAGTCCTTCGGCTTGGCCCAGGATAAACTCTGCCGAAAGGCCTGAAATCCTGCGCCATAGTCCGGTAACGGGCCCGAAAGCCCGTTAGTGGGTTGGAGTTCAGGTTCTTCACTCAGTTCAGAACGACAGTTATGGCCGTTCAAGGCAACAATTCGTTGGGATGCTATTGCCCTGCCCGGAGCCACCTGTCCTTTAAGGCGCCCACCTGGGCCGTGCTATAATTAGCGCTGCCAACGAAAGGCTTCAATTTAACCGGCGTTCGGCAGCCCACCGGCAGTTTCACTACCGAAAGCCGCCACACCGAAAGCCGCCACACCGAAAAGACGGGGAGTTAGGGAATGATCAAGCGTTTTTCCGTTCTGTACGTCGGCCAGATAGACCTGGACAACGTGGGGTCCGACGGCACGCCGGCCAATGACCGGCGCTATCCCAACGACAAGCTGGTCCAGGCTTACGACCACGCCGTGGCCCTGGCCAGGCACATGGACGAACTGGGTTTCTACTGCATGTGGACGGCCGAGCACCACTTCCAGCACGAAGGCTACGAGTGCCTGCCCAACATGACCCTGCTGGGCGTTCACCTGGCCGGCCTGACCAAGCAGTTGAAGTTCGGCGCCGCATTCAACATCGTGCCCATGTGGCACCCGCTGCGGCTGGCCGAGGACTACGCCATGGCCGACGTGCTGACGGGTGGCCGCCTGATTTTTGGCGTGGGACGCGGCTACCACTCCCGTGAAGTTGAAACCTTCGGCTCGCCGGTTATTGACAACGACGCCAACCGGGAACTGTTTGAAGAGCAGATGGAGATAATCCTGAAGGCTTTTAACGAAGAGTCCTTCAGCCACAAGGGCAAGTACTACACCATACCCCCCGGCGTTCCCTACCGCGGTTACGAAGTGGAGGAGGTAACCCTGGTGCCGCGCCCCCTGAACCGGCCCGTGGAAATCTGGCAGCCCATCGCCAGCGGCCGCACCCTGGAGTGGATTGCCCAGCGGGGCATCAAGGCCATGGTAGCCTTGACGGGGGAGGTGCTGGTGGAGCGGATGTTCAACTCTTACCATACCGCCGCCACCGCCGCCGGACGGGACATAACCCTGGGCCAGGACATGGCCCTGGGCTTCGGCTTCTGCCTCGACGACACCCAGCAGAAGGCCATTGACCGGGTCCGCCCGTACCACGATGAGCGGTACAAGTGGTTTGCCCCCTTTGGTTTCGTGCGCTACACCGACGACCAGGGTCGGCCCTGGGGCACCCCCGGCGCCCCCGCCGGCGTGCCGAGGATTGAGGACGGCGTGCAGCAGAAGGCCTGGTACTGCGGTCCCGCCGATGGCTTCGTTCCCTTCCTGAGGGAGATGGAGGAAAAGTACCCCGGCCTGGAAGACATCATCCTGCAGTGGCCGGAAGGAATGCCCTGGCTGGAGTTCAAGGACCAGCTTTCCCAGTTCGCCGCCGAGGTAATGCCCGCCTTCACCGGCAGGGAGGCGGCAGTGGCCGGGGACGATAATTAGAGCCTGTCGTCAAATTGAAAATGGGAACTTCCTAGCGTCCCCTTTCGTCGTTCCTGCGCAGGCAGGAACTACGAAAAGACGCTCGGCAACTTCCCCCTTTGAGTTTGACGACGGGCTCTGGTGACTGACCGGTACCCGGAAAGGCGGCGTTAACCTAAGCCTGGCGAGCTTCAATCGCGGCCCTTAACCTCGCCCTTCAATCTCGGCCCTCAGCCGCTCTTCCCGCTCCCGGAACTCCGGCGCCGCGTCTCCCGAAAAGTCGTCCAGTTCGTACAGGGGACGTATCTCAATTTCACTGGGGCCGGGCATGGGGTTGGGGCAGCGCTTCACCCACTCCAGGGCCTCGTCCATGTCCCTGACTTCCCATAGCCAGAAGCCGGCCACAAGCTCGTTGACGGCGGAGAAGGGGCCGTCAATAACCGTCCGCTCCTCGCCGTCGAAGGCAATCCGCTTTCCCTCCGACGAGGGCTTCAGCCCCTCGCCGGCCTGCATGATGCCGGCGTTGACCAGTTCCTCGTTGAAGCTTCCCATGGCCTCCAGCAGTTCTTCGGAGGGCATGGCGCCCGCCTCGCTGTCGTCGGTAGCCTTAACCAGGACAATTACGCGCATATCGAGGCCCCCTTTGGCAGCTATCTCAAGAGTCCCTCCACCCCTGACCGGGGGGAGGCTTGGGACGGGAGGTGAAGCGCCGCCGCACTTGGCAGTCGAAACGCACCCACGTCGTTCGCAAATGGTCTTGAGATAGTTTCTTAATCGAGGATATTGCCGGTGCGAGTGTTCCACCGGGCCGGTAGATTCTAGCACACGGATACGCCGGAGGAGCGGCCGCAGCGTGCGAGTGTTGCTTGAGGCTTGTCCTCGTGGATAATGGGGAGACCCTTGGCCGGGCGATGGCCGCCTGAAGAAGGTTGATGGCCGGCTTTCCGCCGGCGGGGCGGATTCAACCGGCAATGTTGGAAAGGAGGACAGAAGAGATGCCAGGCAACAAACGGATGACCACCAGGTTGAAGGAGTTGTTCGAGAGGCCCGAAATATTCGTGCTGGCCGGCGGCATGAACGCCATGGGGGCCAAAATGGCGGAAGTCGCCGGGTACGAGGCCTTCTACATGTCCGGCGGCAACACCTCGGCCCAGTTGATGGGGCAGACCGAGGGCGGCACCAGCATGAGGGACATGGTGGATAACGCCCGCCGCATCGTCAACACCATAGACATTCCCGTGTTCTGTGACATGGACACGGGCTACGGAGACGCCATCCAGGTTTACGATACCGTTAAGGAGTACATTCGCGCCGGTATTGCAGGGGCCCACCTGGAAGACCAGGCCTATCCGCCCAAGTCAGGCCCGCGCCGTCGGTGCGTGTCCATCGAGGAAATGGTGGGCAAGCTCCGGGCGGCAATGGACGCCAAGATGGAGTATGACCCCGATTTCGTCATTGTAGCCCGGTGTGACTACGGCGGCGTTCCCGGCGCAACTTTTGAAGGGGTGATGGAACGCTGCCTGGCTTACAAGAGCCAGACCAACGTGGACGTGGTATGCCCGGCCATCCAGTCCTGGGATGAGAACGTGGAAGCCATCCGGCGCATTCCCGGGCCGGTGCTGCCCCTGTTCACCCACGGCAGCCAGACCCACCCGACGTTGCAGGAATTGCAGGATGCCGGGGCGGCGGCGGCCTGGTACCCCGCCCTGACCACCATGGCCGGCCTCCAGGCTTCCTGGGACTTTCTGCACGACTTCCAGGAGCGGGGCACCGAGGCGATTGACGAATTCCTGGCCAGGGCGGCCCAAAGCAAATGGGGCACAGCCAGCAACGGCGCCATCCTGGGGGCCCAGCGCATCCGGGAGATGGAGGACAAGTACCTGCCCTAGCGGTACAACCACTTTGGAATGACGGGTAACTATCGAAACCCGTCATTCTGGCGCAGGCCAGAATCCAATCAGAATCCAATAAGGTTAGCTCCGGACCTGGTTCCTTACCTTCAGGACTCCTGGGTTCCAGCCTTCGCCGGAACGACGGAGGGAAGCAGTTTCACCCAGCATTTCAAAGTGGTCAAACTACCAGGTTTTTTGTGAAGGGAAGCCCTTATCAGACCAGGGCGTGTCGTCAAGTTGAAGGTAGAAGTCGCCGAGCGTCCCATTTCGTCGTTCCCGCGAAGGCGGGAACCTGGACCGGCTGGGGGCGAGATTCCTGCGGAGGCAGGAATGGCTGCGCATTTGAAGACACGCCCCGGCGAGAATGCCGGGGCCGGGGTTCAACCGGCAAAGGGGGTATCTGGACTCTCCCGCATGGCTGCCAGCCCCTCAGCCAGCCCCGCTTGTTCCAGGCCCAGCCGCCGGACCGTATCAGCGCAGTCCAGGCCCAGGCGGTCCGGGTTGGCGGCGTCCGGGTTGGCGGCGTCGGAGTTGATAGGTTTTACCAGCGTCCGGTCCAGGCCGAAGGCGTCGGCCACGGCCAGGGCAAAGTCGTACATGCTCACCCAGTCCCGCCCGGCCAGGTGGTGGAC
Organism: Dehalococcoidia bacterium; assembly: GCA_034423215.1. Classification (GTDB taxonomy): domain Bacteria; phylum Chloroflexota; class Dehalococcoidia; order Lucifugimonadales; family UBA3495; genus Bin22. The sequence continues at coordinate 106,884 of DAOUIY010000044.1, read as the reverse complement.
GCCGGGCTGGAAGTCCTGCGCCAGCCCGGCGATGCCTTCCGCCAGGTGTTCAACGTAGATGGGCGAACGCATAACCTCAGTTCCTGCGGCATAGGCCTCTCTCCGCCGCAGGCGTTCAACCAGGTAGGGAACGAAGTTGCGGTGGCCTGGGGCGGGCCAGCCGTAAACGATGCTGGTGCGGAGAACGGCGCCCCGCCCGGACAGCCGGGCTACCGCGTATTCCGCCGCCAGCTTGGTCCGACCGTAGTGAGTGGTGGGATTGGGCAAGTCCTCTTCGCCGTAGAAGCCCCGCCGGCCGTCAAAGACGTACTCGGTAGAGACGAAAACCAGGTTTGCGCCCGATTCTTCGCAGATCCCGGCAATTGCCCCGGTGGCGGTAACATTGACCGCCGTGGCCTGTTCCCGCTCCCGTTCCGCCGTGCCCACGTCGGCCATGGCCGCCAGGTGGATTACCGTGTCGGGCCGGATGAGACTGAACAGTTTCTCCAGCCCCATCGAATCGGTCAGTTCCAGTTGGTACCAGTGATTTCTGTCGTCCCCCGGCGGCCGGGAGCGGAAGGTGCAATAGACCTGGCGCCTGCCGTCGCTGCCCAGCCGCCGCGCCAGGTAGCGCCCGATAAAACCGCTGGCGCCGACAATCAGGACTCGCAAGATGGAATACCGTTAGCGGTTGCCGGCCGAGCGTCCGCCGTCCACCATGTAAACGCCGCCGGTGCAAAAACTGCTTTCGTCGCTGCCCAGGAAGAGCATCATGCGCGCCACCTCTTCCGGATTGCCGTACCTTTGCAGGGGAATGCGCTGCGCGTAAGACTGCCTCATCGTATCCGCCGTTACGTTGGAGTCATCCATTGCGGCGATGCGCTGTTCCTCGATGGACCGCATCATGCGGGTTTCTATTGGCGCCGGATTGACCGTGTTTACGCGGATGCCGTGGGGAGCGCATTCCAGGGCAGCGACGCGCATCATTCCGATGACGGCGTGCTTGCTGGTGTTATAGGCGGACATTTCGGGGGAGCCGCCAATGCCGGCCGTGGATGAGGTGATGACAATGCTCCCCCCGCCCCGCTCCCGCATTGCCGGCACGGCGTACTTGATGCCCAGCCACACGCCGCGAACGTTGACGGCAATAACCCGGTCGAAAACTTCAATGGGGTAATCGGGTATGGTGGACAGAATGCCCTCTATGCCGGCGTTGGCCAGCAAAACGTCAATGCCGCCCCAACGATTCACCGCCGCGTCTATGTAGGCCTGGCTCTGGGCCGGCTGGGTCACGTCGGCCACGGTGTAGCTGGCCCGGTCCTCTCCCAGGTCTGCGACCAGTTCCTGCAGCGCGCCTTCGTCCAGGTCAACCAGGGCTACCCGGGCCCCTTCTTCAACAAACAGGGTGGCCGCCGCCCGGCCGATGCCGCCCGTTGCCCCGGTGATAACCGCTACCTTTCCTTCCAGCCGGTCCATATCAACTCTCCTTCAATACCGGGCTAATGCAGGTCGTGGGACAGATTGGAGGAATAGCAAATGCCGGGTAGGTTGGCGTCCCGTCCTGCATCACCCTCCATCCCAACCTTCTTCCATCAAGGGGAAAGGGATTTTTCGCCTCGTTTTGGGCTGGTTCCTCACGCCGGTACCAGGTCCGCAACCCTGGGCATTACCTCTTCCGCCAGCAGGCGGGTGGACTTGTCCCACCCCTGCTGGTTCTGCCAGTGGTCGTAAACCAGCACCAGCAGGCCGCCAAAACCGCCGACATCCTCGTACAGCTTGCGGATTTTGGCCGCCACGGTATCGGGTGAGCCCACCAGCCACATGTGGTCTGCCATGTACTCCGGCGTCACGTCCTCATCCGGCACCTCCGGGTTGTCCTTGAATACATGGATGAGGTCAAACTCCCGGAAGATATTGAGCAAGTATTCCCGCCAGACCCGGGCCGTCATGCCATTGACCGCAGCTTCCCGGGCCTCCTCGTCGGTGTCGGCAACGTAAACGTCGCGCACCAGCCGCCATTCCTTCCTGGAGGGCGTCCGCCCGGCCCTGTTGGCCCCTTCCTCAATGGCCTCCCAGTGGCTGAGGCAGTAGTCGGTATTGAAGGCCAGGCTCATGGGGATGAAGCCCCGTTCTCCGGCGATGACCAGGGTGGGCGACCGGTAGCTGGCCGAAGCCACCGCAATGGGCGGGTGCGGCTGCTGGTAGGGATACAGGAAGGGCCGCAGAACGCCGTACATTTCATCGGGCACACTGGCATTCCAGAACTTGCCCTTGTACTCCATGGGCTCTTTCGCCTGCCAGATTTTCAGGATGATGTCCAGCGACTCCCGGGTCATCTCCCGGTGCTGGCCGCTGTTGCCGTCAACGTCGAACAGGGCCCAGTCGCTGGGCAGGCCGCTGGAGCCGATGCCGAACATGAACCGCCCCTGGGCGATGTGGTCCAGGTAGGCAACCCGGTGGGCCAGTTCCGCCGGATGGTGGTAGGGAAGGAGATGCACCCCCGAGCCCAGCTTTATCCGGCTGGTCCGCTGCAGGGCCTGGGCAATCATCAGGTCCGGGGCGGGAATGGGCTCCCATGGGGCGGTGAAATGCTCCCCGATCCAGGCCTCGTCATACCCCAGGCCGTCAGCCAGTTCCAGGTAGTCCAGGTCCCACTGGTGGGCATCGTAAATGTTCCGCTCCGGGGGATGGGACGGCATCATGAACAGGCCTAGCTTCATGGCTTCTCGTTTCTCCTTCGTGGCCGCGGCCTCCGGTTGGCCGCGCCCGCTGAGTCGCTGCTACTTGCGCTCTACAGCCTTGTGCCTAATGGACTGGTAGGTCAGCCTTTTTGAGTTGACGGCCGATGAACTACTTCGTCATTCCTGCCTTTGCGGGAATCTGAACTTCAGCCTGTCTAGGTTCCCGCCGGCTGGGGAACGACGGGTAGGCCCGGCTGTGCCCGCCGGGTATATCTTAAGGTGGGCCGGCTCGCCCCGCAAGGCATTTGATGCCGGACCCGGGGCAATCGCATTTTAGGTCAGGCTGTACGCCCAAGCAGAAAGTCATGTCGCCCGGAGTCCTTGGGCCTGGCTCAGAATAAACTTTGCCGAAGGGCCTGAAATCCTTCCTACAAGCCAACTGTCGCAAGCCAACTTTCGGACCCGTAACCGGGCTTTGGGAAGGACTTTAGATTCTTCACTCCGTTCAGAATGACAGTCTTGGCGCTTCAGGATAACAGTTCGCTAAAACTCGATTGCCTGCGAGTTCAGGGCCGCGGTTAACCCAAAACGCGGCAAGGGATGTATAATCCGGCCATTCCCACTGGACGATAGACACCCCTGAGCAGGCAATACCATACACGATGAAGTACGGAGGTTGGACCATGCCCGACGCTGGCGAGATTTCCATGGAAGAATTCAAGCTCATGACCGACCGGGCCGGCCTTGGCATGAGCCAGGACGAACTGGATGCCCTGAAGCCCATTTACGAGATGTACGCAGCCTACGCCCGGGAACTTCACACCCTGAGCTTCGGCGCCGAGGAAATGGTGGTGGAGTTCCACCCCGACTGGCCCGAGGCATAGCAGCGGCCTCAGCAGAGGCATCGGCAGGGTCCGTAGGCCAACCCCATTCTTACCGGGAGCAATGCGTTTATGTCCACATCCGACACCCAACTCCACTACCTGAGCATGCGGCAGGCCGGGGAACTCATCCGTAATGGCGAGTTGTCCCCGGTGGAACTCACCCGCGCCTGCCTGGACCGTATCCAGGCCACCGACGACCGGCTCCACTCCTTCATCCTGCTGCTGGCCGATGATGCGCTGGCCCAGGCCCGCGTCGCCGAGGCGGAAGCCCTGCAGGGCAATTTCCGGGGGCCCATGCACGGCATCCCCTTTGCCCTGAAAGACCTGTATGACACCGCGGGAATCCGCACCACCTCCGGCTCCCAGGTTGACATAGACCGGGTGCCCACCGAAGATGCCACCACCACCGCCCGGCTGAAAGAGGCCGGCGGCATCCTGCTGGGCAAGCTGGCCATGCACGAGTTCGCCCTGGGCGGCCCGGACTGGACGACGCCCTTCGAGCCGGCCTGCAATCCCTGGAACCTGGACCACATCACCGGCGGCTCCAGCAGCGGCTCCGGCTCGGCGGTGGCGTCGGGCCAGTGCCTGGGCGCCCTGGGTTCCTGCACCGGCGGCTCCATTCGGGGGCCGGCCTCGCTGTGCGGCATAGTTGGCCTCAAGCCCACCTACGGGCGGGTCAGCCGTTCCGGGGTTGTGACCCTGAGCTGGTCCCAGGACCACGCCGGGCCCATGACCCGCACCGTGGAGGATACGGCCTATATGCTCCAGGCCATCGCCGGCCACGACCCCCGCGACCCCACCTCCAGCAAGGCCCCGGTGCCCGACTACTCCCGCTCGCTGCGGGAGGATATCCGGGGAGTCCGCATTGGCCTGCCCCGTCATTACTTCTTTGCCGATGACCCGGGGGTCAGCCGCGAGGTGGTGGCCAGGGTGGAGCAGGCGGTTGCCGTCCTGGAGGAACTCGGCGCCCACGTTGAGGAGGTGACCATCCCAAGCCTCGACTACGTGCGGGCGGCCAACTCGGTGATTATGGTCAGCGAAGCCTTTGCCTACCACGAGCCCAACCTGAAGACCCGCCCCCAGGAGTTCGGGGAGATTGTCCGCGGCAGGTTCCGCATCGGCGGGCTGCTGACTGCGTCGGATTACCTGCAAGCCCAGCGGGTACGCACCTGGGCCCGCAGGGACTTCGCCAACGTCATGAAGACGGTGGACTTGCTGGTCACGCCCACCATGACCCAGCCGGCGGCGGCCTTCGAGGGCTATGACCCCACCACGACGGTGCGGGGTAAGAGCTTTACAGCTCCCTTCAACGTCACCGGCCTGCCGGCCATTTCGGTGCCCTGCGGCTTTACCGAGGACGGCCTGCCCATTGGGATGCAGATAGCCGGCAAGCCCTTCGACGAGCCCGGCGTCATCCAGGCCGCCTACACCTACCAGCAGCGGGCCGGCTGGCACGAGGTAAGGCCGGCAATTTAGGGGGTATATTGAGGTACATTTCCCGATACTGGGGAAGGTTCAGGATTTGTAACCCTCTTAATCGTTGCAAGACGGCTCATCCCGTTCAAATATGGCAGAGACCGGCATGGGATGCTGACAAATACATTGATAGAAAACAGTGGGAATACTAAACGTCATAATCCATGTAGGAAATCCCCACGGAACGGCTTTCGAGGACCTGGAAGTTACCGTAGATACTGGAAGCAGTTTCACCGCAGTCCCCAGGACCATGCTGGAGCGGCTGAAAGTAACGGCCGACGAATCAGCGCCCTCGAAACTGGCCGACGGCCGAGAGGTGCCGGTGGACGTGGGTGAGGTCATCATCAGGCTGGAAGGGAAGCAATTCCACACGCCGGTGATTTTCGCCGAAGGAGGGGAACCGGCGCTCCTGGGCGTTGTAACTCTGGAACAGGCCAGGCTGGCTGTGGACCCCCTGGCGCAGAAGCTGGTCCCGACTACATTGCTACGCTACTGACTCAACTGAAGGACATTGTTTGCGATTCCCCCAGTATGGGGGTGTATTCCGGCCAAGCGGAGACTCCGGCGGCAGCTCTTGAGACTGTTCATTCCAATGAAAGCAGTTCGACCTCAGCCTGTAGTAGACGAATTGCGCCCCGTGCAGGGGGGCAAACTCACCCTCTATGGAAATCGAACGCCTGTAGGGGAGGGTTTCAAACCCTCCCCTGCGGAAATTGAACACCACCCAGAGTCTCTTGATATACTCACCAACAACTCATAAGCGTAAAGCACCTAACTGCAAGAAATCTCCCAGCCCGTCCCTGCTTGCCAGGGACGGGAAAATACCGAACCAAACACCGGCCTGAGGGCCCACCGGAGGCATCGTGGCAGTAACAGAATTGGAAATCACCAGGCGGTCCAGCTTTGCGGCCGGCGAGAGCTTCGGCGACGTGGGCGCCTACGAACTGCTGGAGGGCGCCGCCCACTACGCCGTGGACCCGCTGCACGGCTCCAACCAGGGTATTACCGACCTGGACCTGGCCCCCCGAAACTCCGACGGGCTGGTGGAGTTCTCGGCCGATTTCGCCATGCTCCGGCCGGTCAACCAGGACCGGGGCAACCGCCGCATCCTCTTCGACGTGGTGAACCGGGGCCGCAAGACGGCGCTGACCCTGAACAGCGTTCCCACGGCCACCGACCCGACGGCGCCCCTGGAGCCGGGCAACGGTTACCTGATGCGCCGGGGCTATACCGTGGTCTGGGGCGGCTGGCAGGCCGACGTTCCGCCCACGCCGGGGCTCATCGGCCTTCACGTGCCCGAAGCCATCGGACCGGAGGGCCCGCTGACCGGCAGGATTATGTGCCAGTTCCAGTGCGACGCGCCCACCCAGGTCTTCCTGTTGGCCGACCGGCAGCACCTGCCCAATCCCGCCGCCGACCCGGAGGAACTGGAGGCCACCCTGACGGTGCGCGACCTGCCCAACAGCCCCGCTACTCCGGTTGACCGAAGCCAGTGGTCTTTCATCCGGGTTGAGGATGAGGACGTGGAGCCGGACTACAACCACGTATACATGCCCTCCGGGTTCGAGCCGGGGAGGATATACCAGTTGGTCTATACCACCACCGGCAGCCGCATCGTGGGCCTGGGGTTCGCCGCCATGCGCGATGTGGTCTCCTTCCTGAAGCACGAACCGGCCCCGGCGGCAAATCCCTGCGCCGGAGCCATAGACTACGCCTATGCCATGGGCCGCTCCCAGAGTGGCCGCTTCCTGCGCCAGTACATCCACACGGGCATCAACGAGGACGAGGCGGGCCGAATGGCGCTGGACGGCATCCTCCCCCACGTGGCGGGAGGCATGCGCGGCGAGTTCAACCTCCGGTTCGGCCAGCCCTCCAAGGATGTTTGCTACATCATCCCCGAGATGTTCCCCTTCACCGACACGCCCCAGACGGACCCGGTAACCGGCGCCCAGGGTTCCCTGCTGGACGCCCTGGAGCAGCGGGGGACGGTGCCCAGGATAATGTTCACCAACACCTCCGCCGAGTACTGGCGGGGCGACGCGGCCCTGATACACACCGACCTGGAGACATTGACCGACGCCCCGGAGTCGCCCCACGCCCGCCGGTACCATTTCGCCGGCTGCCAGCACGGCTCCGGCGACTTTCCTCCCGTGGAAATTCGCGCTTCGGACAGCCTCAAGGGGCAGCTTCCCTTCAACAGCGTGGACTATGCCCCCCTGTCCCGCGCCATCCTGGACAACCTGGACCGCTGGGTCTCCACGGGCGAGGAACCGCCCCCCAGCCGTCACCCCAACCTGACCGACGGTTCGGCGGTGGAGTCTCACACCCTGCTGGAGCGGTTTGCCCGGCTTCCCGGCGTTCGGGTGCCGACCCAGGCTACCCGGGCCATCCGGCTGGACTACGGCCCCGAGGCTCACCTGGGCCGTACCACCAACCTGCCGGCCGAAGAAGGGGAAGAGTTCCCCGCCCTGGTGGCCGACCTGGATGAGTCCTTCAACGAGCGGGGCGGCATCCGCCTGCCCGATCTGTCGGCGCCGGTGGCCACCTACACGGGCTGGAACCTGCGGGACGAGAGCATTGGCAACCCCAACCTCTTCATTGGCATCACCGGCGGCCTGGCCGGCTGGACCCTTCCCCTGCCGGCGACCAGGGCCGAGCGGGAGGCCACCGGAGACCCCCGCGCCTCCATCGAGGAACGCTACTCCGGCCGCGAGGACTACCTGGAGCAGGTAACCCGCGCCGCCCGGGACCTGGTGTCCGAGGGCTACCTGCTGGACGAAGACGTGGAAGAGGTGGTGGAGTTGGCCGGAAGAAAGTACGACTACTTCGTGGGTGAAGGCGCCGACGGGTAATGGTGGACGGGATTCCGGCCCACGGGTTCTCTTTGGCCTTGTTGAATCCCTGTCAGGTTGCCACGTTTGTCAGGTTGCCACGTTTGTATTGATGGATAGTGTGTTGATGGATAATCCGGAAGTCCGCTCATGGTGAGCCTGTCGAACCATCAAGAAGTGACCCTTCGACAAGCTCAGGGTGAGCGGAAATGCTGCCCATCATTCCAGCCATGGCGGTTTAATAGTCCCCAGGGTGCGCCGTCAAATTGAAGGTAAACGCCTCCGAGTGTCCTGTTTCGTCGTTCCCGCACAGGCGGGAACCTCGATAGGCCGGAGTCGAGATTCCTGCCTTCGCAGGAGTGACGGTTCTTTCGACGACACGCCCCAAAAGGAGCAGCATGACAAAGGTACTGGTGGTGGTTTTCGACGGACTGCAGCCGGCCCAGGTTACCCCGGAGCTTATGCCCAACCTGGCCGCCTTTGCCGCATCGGGAGTTACCTTCGCCAACCACCATGCCGTGTTTCCCTCGGTTACCCGCGCCAACGCCGCCAGCATGGTCACCGGGCGCACCCCCGGCGGCCATGGCATATCCGCCAACACCCTGCTGGTGCCGGACTTCGACCCGTGCCAGGCCATACCGGCCCTGGAACCCCAGCTGGAGGAGGTTGCCCGCAAGACCGGGCGGGTGCTGCTGGCCCCCACCCTGGCGGAAATCCTCTCTGCCCACGGCCATGAATACGTAGCCATCGGCGTCGGCACCAGCGGCAACGCCTACCTGCACAATCCCAATGCCGGAACCTTTGGCGGCGCTACGATTCACCCGGAATTTGCCCTGCCCCGGGCCCTGCACGAGGACATTACCGCCCGTTTTGGGCCATGGCCCGGGGAAAACCGTCCCAACACGCCCCGCATGGCCTGCGCCGTGCGCATTCTGACCGAGTACATTCTGCCCGAAAGAGACCCGGCGGTTGCCCTCATCTGGTCGTCGGAGCCGGACAAGTCCCAGCACGACGCCGGGGTTGGTTCTGAGCTGTCCAACGCCGCCGTGGGCGAGGCCGATGCCCAGTTTGGCAAGATACTGAGTTGGCTTTCCAGAACGGGAAGGGCAGAGATGACCAACGTGATGGTGGTATCCGATCACGGCTATTCCACCATAGGCGAGGTCGTCAACGTCCAGGCCCTGGCGCGGGAGGCTGGATTCCCCGCCGGCGGCGAACCGGGCGGTGTGGTGGTGGCCAACAACGGCGGCGCCGTGCTGTTCTATGCCAGCCCCTGGGGCCGGGACACGGTGGAGCGTCTTTCAAAATGGCTTATGGCCCAGCCCTGGTGCGGAAACCTCATCGTTGGGGAAAGGGCGGGCGAAATTCAGGGCACGCTGTCCGGCAGCCTGGCAGGGGCCCTGGGCGAGCGAACACCGGACCTGACCATGTCCTTCCGCTGGCGTCCCGACGCCAACCCTGCCGGGTACGCCGGCACGGTTTACTCCACGGGCGGCGTCGCGGGCCAGGGCCAGCACGGTTCCATGAGCCGCTCGGAATTGCACAACATCCTCTTTGCGAGCGGGCCAGGTTTCAAGGAAGGGCTCGAAACGCGCGTTCCCTCGGGCAACATAGACCTGGCCCCCACCATCCTCAAGCTGCTGGGGTTGCCCCAAATGGCCGGCATGGAAGGCCGGCCCCTGGCGGAAGCCTTGCAGGGCGGGCCGTCACCGTCCGACGTGGACTGGTCGTCGGACTTCCACAGCACCGACTGCCCGGCCGGCGGTGGCGTTTACCGCCAGCAGCTAAAGCTGTCCAGGGTGGGCGATACGGTGTACCTTGACGAAGGCACCGGCGGCCTGGGCCCCCGGTGAGGCAAAAAAAGTCCTTCCCCATATAGGGGAAGGGTAATGCCGGGGGAGACGAACCGTTTGCCGTCACCCCCAGTAATTGCCTGAAATATTGAAATCCGGGGCAGTTACCGGCTGCCCACCGCCACTGAACTGAGTTCGCGGATGGCCGCCGCCGTCTCCCGCGTGGGAGCCTGGCCCATCTCCACATGCTGGGCCACCTCATAGGACTTCCGCACATCCTCCATTACCTGCTCGTCCGACTGGTCAATGTCAATGGGGACGCCAATCTGCGCCCACGACGTGTAGCCGGTCAGCCAGAAGACCTCGGTGGGGTTGTTCTCCGGGTCGCGGAAATAGCACCCGATGGCGCTGGCATGGGACACGATGCGGTCCAGTTGGTACCCCTTCTCGTGGATGCGGCTCTTGAAGTCGCGCAGGTCGTCCAGGGACTCCACCCGCATGGAAATCTGCTGGATCCAGTGGGGGTCGTCCAGGGATTGCCGCCCGTTAATCAGGGCAATCTCGTGGTCCACGCCCTCCGGATCCGCGCTGAAGAAAGCGCCCAGCGGCCCGACCTTGGTCAGCGTCATGCCCATGAAGTTCTGGTAGAAGTCCTTCATAAGCTCAATATCCTGAACGTAAAAACCCATATGACCCAGTCCTGTAACTCTGGCCGACATAATCATCTCCTGACAGTGATTTGGGATTTCGACATATTATGCCATCCGCCTGCGGGCCGTGTCGAGCGGCAGTCCCTTTCCGAACAGGTCAGGGAAGAAGGTATAAGGCGAAAAGTCAGGATGGCACAGGATTCTTCATTCAACCAGGGGTTGATAATCGGGGCCGGACATGGGTTCGTGGTCTGTCCAGTGGCACCGTAATTCCACCAGGAGGCGCTGTCTCGAGGGAAGGGGTTGGGGATTAACGCGAACTACCTTGGCGCTACATTTCCCGCCTGTCTCTGCCATTGCCATGGTCAGGTCATCAACCAAATAATGGGGCGCCCAACCCAGAACCTGATAGTCGGTTGTTAAGACCAGAACCGCCAATTCAGTACTGGGATTAGTCAGTTCCACAGCAACATAAAGCTCTTCATCAACTCTCAGGCTGTTTAATCGCTGACGGCCAGCATCAGATACATACCTGTTACCATGCAGGAAAAATCTGCTAACGAAACTGCCGTCTTCCTGTTTTACCAGCTTCGGAAAAACTTCATACGCATCTGTTAATCTCCTGCCGCCATTGGCTGCAAGGATTTCGATAGGCTCCGCATTAGCCTCTAAACCCAATACTTGCAAGTATTCTTGAAAGTCGGGCCTTGAAGGCGACATGATTCGATTCTTAAATAGTGGAAACAGTTCAGGCGCCCAGTAGTCTCCGTCTAATTCGGGAAATTCCAGAAGCATCGGGAATCCGGTATGTTTCTGTGCTTGCCTTGCGCCTTTTGTGTAGCGGAAACGATATTTGTCCTCATCGGGATCCGCATCCAGCCTCCCAACGGGATACCAAAACCTGGTTTCGCCAGTACCATGCCAAGCCAAGAACAATGTTCGTGTGGCCATAGGGTTAACAACTAAAGTGAGGCGAGAAATTTCAGAAGCCGGTCCGGTGTAAGCTGTAGATTACCAACTTGCCATTGAGCAAGTTATCGAACAGGATAGTGAAAGGCGGACCATAGAGGATTTTCAGCATCTCATCAGGAAGAGGAAAGTCGAGAATATTCTCGTCATCAACTTGATTCTCATCGGCTATGTACAACAATTGTTCCCACAGCCCGACTACCTCATCTATAGCGACGAGGTTTTGATAGAAGGCGGCAGCTTCCCCTTCAAATCGAACAAAGCTCTCCTGCTCTGCCAATACTAGCCGTTGCGTCCTTCAAGGCTTTGTCTTATTTCTGTCAAGCTGACTTCGGTTGCCGGCAAGCCCGCTCGCGCTGCGCGGACTCCCTGGAGCGCGGAAGCGTAGATTTCCGCGTAGTCGGCCCCGGCCCTTTCCCGGGAATCTTGGGCGGCAGGCGATTGGCAGAAAAAGTCTCTGACTGTGTCGTCATCGATAATCAGAGAAAGTCTTGCCTCTTTTTCGTCCAACATACCAGTAAAGTAGGCGCCGATGGGTGCTTGGCGCAGGTTAACCTGTTCCCGCCAACCCAAGGGCGTTACTTCCATGCTGTAGACCTTCTTAAGAAGTTCACCGCTGGAAAGCTGAGCGTAGGTGTCCGATATACGCTTGAAGGTTTGGAGTGCGGTATGATTCCCCAATTTGTGGAGTCGTTGCTCGTAGCGCTCTGCGCCCGCCACGCCGGCCTCAGTTAGCCTAAGGACCCCGGCAGCCCCCGGCTCAAGCTCCAAGAAACCCATCCATCCGAGTTCTTCCCAAGTCTCGTACAACTCGGTGGTAAAGGGGCCCTGGTGGTAACGGTAGAAGCTAAAATTAAAGACTTTGTTCTGCCGTGAGAACAAATCATGGGTCGCCAGGAACAACAGCTGAGCGACCTTTAGTCGGTCACCAACAGTCCTGCCGTCATCCAACACGCAGGCTCTCATCAACACCAATGACAAAATAGCATCGGTAAGTCGTTCCCTTTCATTCCTGCTGAGGAATTTCATCGAGGCTCCAATATTCAAGGATTATTGGCTTCTTTTATGCACAATTATTATAGCTTCCCCAGCAATATATACAACGCAAGCGTATAAAGGACCAGACCCCCTACCCAATCTCCCTGGTCACCGACCTTGTTGCGCCGCCGAAGGTGGGGACCCATGATGAGTGTTTGCCGGGGCCGCCCAGGACGATTATTGCCAGGTCTTCGGGGGTGGCTACCATGGGGACGGGGCCGTCGGGGATTTGGCCGAAGCGCTCGAGCATGGTGGCCTCGGTGTAGCGTTCCAGTGGGACGCGAGCGTGGCGATGGAGCCAGTCGCGGATATCGGTCTTGGTGAAGCCGTCGGCGGCCATGGTGGCAGCGTGCTCCGGCCCCAGGGCCAGCAAGGTCTCGCCGCCGGTGTAGGCATTGTTAGCGCCGGTAACGGCCATGGCTCCGGCGATTATGGTCAGGATTTCCTCGGCGGTGGCCCCTGTGTGGTCGTTGATGTTGTGAGGCGGTTCGCCGCCCACCACGGTTACGGTGCTCCGGTCCGGCGCGAAGCCCCGTTCCACATGCAAGGCTTCCCAGGGGTTGGCTTCCTCGTTCTCGGCGATGCAGTAGGTGTACTTGGAGGGCGCGCCCTGGGTGGACATATCACCCACGCCGGGGTGGCCACCGCCTATGTTGAGCAGGGCCAGCCGGACGGCGCGGCCAATGGTGGCGTTGGCCCTCCAACCTGGACCGTAAGCTCCCGAGGAACTGTTCATGCCCAGCTTCTCGCGGATGGGGCCATTGACGATGAACAGGGGCGCGCAGGAGTGGGTGGTGGCCTGGATGGCATAGAGATTGAATTGCGGGTCGCTCATAGCGGCCACCCCGGCCACGATGACGGGCAGGTATTCGGGCAGGCAGCCGGCCATTGCGGCGTTGATGGCCAGACGCTCCACGGTAGCATCGCCCCAGTTGGGCGGAAGTTGGGCCACCACGTGCTGCGGGTCCAGCGAAACCGCCCCCAGCATGGCTTCCACCCGCCGGGGCGTGGGCGGCGTAACGGGCAGGCCGTCGCTCCAGCCCTGTGCCAGGTAGTGGTTCTGGACAGCGTCGTAGTCGTTGGGCAGGTCAATGCGCTGGGCTTGCAGTTGAGCCAATGGGTTGCTCCTCTGGCAATGGCGAAGGTTGCCGATGCTAGCGGGTCAGCGCTTCTATGACGGCATCGAAGAGAGCATCAGCCTTGGCGATGGCTGTCTCCGGGGACACGCCGCCGATGGGGTGCGGGGCAATGGCCATGGGCAGGTCGGGCATGCCCAATGAGCGGCGCTCCACGTTGCCTAGGCGCTGAAAGAGATGGCTGCACACCGTTACGGTGGGAATGCCCCGCCGTTCCAGTTCTACCGCGTCGTGGATACTCCACGAGGTGCAGGAGCCTCAATCGCCCAGGCCCACGACGGCTACCTCCACCGTGGCGGCCATTTCCTCGATAACCCGGGGTTCCGCCGGAATGGATGCGGTGGGCTTGCGGCGGTATAGGGCCGCCGGAATTTCGTACTTCTCCCGCAACAACTGCTCAAGGCGCCCGAACAGGACGTCTCCGTTGGGCTTGCTGTTCCAGAGGAAACCGACGGCCTTGCCCCGCAGGTCTGTCGGCCGTTCCGCCATTTCCGTGCGCAATTGGCGCGGCGGCGCGGTGGGGTTGAGGACGGTGATGTGAGTAGTGGCGGTGGACATGGGGCTGGCTCCGCAAATGTGCTGAGGGGATTATAGGTTGGGTGCCAAGAAAAGAACAAGGGCACCGCATTGTCCCAGCGCCCATTCGAGAAACGAGCAACAGACCACCTATGAATCGGAGGGGAGCTTGCCTCCCGGGGGTTTGCCAGCAGGCCAGGGCTTGGGGGGTACAATCCTGGGTTCTATTCCCTTGTGGACAGGGGCATTCTCAGAGGGAGATCTGCGGTTTGGCCTGCCCATCTGCGTGTCTCCATCTGAACCAATTTTGTCATCATTTGCCTTTGAAGACATGTCCTTCCTCAATTGATTCATCACTATTGGATGATATCATACACCGTCGCCCTGCTCCATCCCCTGGAATTGCCTGCCGGCTCGGGTGGATAAAAGTGGGTGTAAACCTGGACGGTGCTAACCTCACCGGAGATGATGAATTCCAGGACTTCACTGTGGGCTTCACCCGGCTCTATTACCATGTCCCTCGTTCGCCAATCAATATATAGCTCCTCCAGAACGGGCCATTCGAAGGGTTCAACACTGCCGTCCACAAAGGCCTTTCCATAGACCTCCTCCGCGAATTCGTCTGTGGTGGGAGAGATTCTTTGAAGGACCAGGAACCCTTCTTGCGGCACAACCTTCACCTTAGAACCGTTACGCAGGGTAACTGTAACGTCAATATGTACATAGCTTTGTCCAACCCGACGATGGTTGATAGCATGCGAAATGGTCAGGTGAGGTTCGAAGTCACGAAACAGTTCAAACTTTACGGCTGCGAAAAGTCCACCAAACAAAATTGCAAGAATGGTAACTACAGCCAGGGCAATATCCGCCCAACGACCAAATGGGGCAGCGTCAGGCAGGACCCAATCCAGCGCAGCGACCAGAATAAACAGCGCAACTAAACCGAGCAGCACCGATACTATAATTTCAATAAGCCTGTCTTGCATTGGCTACAGGTTGTACCCTTGTCGACGGGTAGGGGCGCACGGCCGTGCGCCCCTACGGTAGTTGCGGTTGCCCGTGTCTTTCGACGGGCTGAGGGTGAGTGGCTAGAAGCTGGAACGCCTTGCTTCCAGGTTGGTGTGGATGTCTATCAGGACGGTGCGGCCCTCGGCGTTGTGCTGGCGGGCCTGCATCAGGGCGCCGGCTACCTCGCCGGGCTGGGTTACGGTGATGCCCACCGCGCCCATGCCCTCGGCGATCTGGGCGTAGTTGCCGGACATGCGGGTGGCGCCGTAGAGCTCGTTGGCGGTGGGGTAGCCGCCGGGGTAGGTGGCCATGCCGCCGTTGTTCAGGACGATGGTGGTGATGGGCGCGCCGGCCCGTACCGCCGTCTCAATGTCGAGGCCGGACATGCCGAAGGCGCCGTCGCCCATGAAGTTGAGGCAGAACTTGTCGGGTTGGGCCAGCTTGGCGCCGATCATCAGGGGAATGCCGTAGCCCAGGTGGGTGGTCTTTCCCCAGCCGATATAGCTGTGGGGAGTGGTGCCGGTGTAGAAGGGCATCATCGTATCGCGGGGAGCGCCGGCGTCGTGGGTAACGATGCTGTTGACCTTGTCCAGGGTGCGTTCCATTTCGCCGATGACGCGGTAGTGGCTGATGGGCGACTCGTCGGTCTTGAGGACATCCTCCCATTCGGCCATCCAGGTGTCGCGGAGCTGGGAAATCTGGTCGGCAATGTCGGTGGCACCCTTGCGGCCGTTGTCGCCGGCCTGGGCCTTGACCTCGGCAATCATGGCCTTGAGGGTGAGCCTGGCGTCGCCGGGCAGGCCTACGTCCACGGAGAAGTCCTTGTTGATGTCGTCAATGCTCTCCACGTTGTGGATGATGACCTTGCCGTCGGGGATGGGCTGACCATAGCTGGTGCGGGTCATGCTGGAACCCACGGCGAAGAGGACATCGGACTCCTGGAGCCAGGTGCGGGCGGGCAGGGAGGTGGCGCTGCTGCCGGAACCCAAAGCCAGGGGATGGCGCTCGTCGAAGGATGACTTGCCGGGCATGGTGCAGTAAACGGGAATCTCGGTGAGTTCGGCGAACTCTCGCAGTTCCTCGGTGGCGCCGGCCATGAGGACGCCCATGCCGGACCAGATGACGGGCTTGCGGGCGTTGAGGAGCAGGTTGACAGCTTCCTTGACGTCGCTGGCCTCGGGGGCCTGGCGCATGCGCTTGGGCGGGTTGTAGGACATGGCGGCATCGGGTACTTCCATAGTCCCGACGTCGGCGGGAATCTCAACGATGACCGGACCGGGGCGGCCGTTGCGCAGGGCGTGGAAGGCACGCCGCATGACGCTGGCCACTTGGCCGGGAGCGGTGATGACCTCGCCGGACTTGGTTACGGAGGCGTAGGTGCGTACCGGGGAGAAGTTGGGTTTGACCGAGTACTGGGCGAGGGCCGGGCCGCCGGGCAGGTACAGAATGGGCACGTTATCACTGTAGGCCTGGGCCAGTCCGCCCATGGAGTTTTCGGAGCCGGGGCCGCCCTGGGTGATGGTGACGCCGAACTTTTCGCGGCCGTTGAGTCGGCTGTAGCCGTCGGCGGCCATCAGCGCGCCCCGCTCCTGGCGGAACATGATGGTGCGGATGCCCTCCTGGGCGACGTGCTCGATAAGCTGGTTGGATGGGAAGCAGGAAACCCACTCCACCCCTTCAAGTTTCAGAATCCGGGCCACGGCCTGCATTACATTCATGCTGGTTTGTCCTCCAAAGCTGTAGATTTCGGTTTTATTGGCCGAGGGTGATTTTAACACAGGGGCGGGTTGGCGTTCCGGTGGTTATCCACGAAGGGCACGAAGGAGCACGAAGGGATTTTTCCACGAATGGACACTAATGTTCACTAATGAATGATGGGGACGGCCCTCACCCCCGGCCCCTCTCCCGCGAGGAGAGGGGAGATTTTTTTGGCTTTTAGGGTTATTTGCGCTCATTTCGGGCTTTTTTGTGTTTGATGGTAGGGGTGGGTTTTCCAGGGTGGCAAGGGGGTGGTGTCAGTGGGGGAGGGCTATCGCATTTGGATTTGTTCATTCCTGCTCCCTTTCATCAAAGGGTAGAGTTCAACTGGCCTTGGTTCGAGGTTCCCGCCTCCGCGGGAACGACGGACTGTCCAAAAATTTAGAACGCGATTGCCCCGGGGCAATGCCCCATTGCACGGCTTTGGCGGCCTCCAGGTGTTACAATTCCGATTGCGCCGCTGGCTTCTTCCGCTGGCCTCTTGATTAGGCCGGGGCAGGCACGCAGGTCTGCCCCGCCGGTTCAGGCTTTGCACGGCGCCAGGCTAAACCCCTACCCACTTCCGGCCACGCCTCGCGGCAGGGACACTTAATGGCCCAACGTTTGCAACGGTTGAAATTTCCTCGCCCCGGCCTGTCCCGGCTGCAGGCCCTGCGCTATCCCAACTTCCGGTGGTTCTGGCTCAGCACCTCGGGGCAGGCCATGGCCCAGGGGATGCAGTTCCTCATCCTGGGCTGGCTGGTACTGGAGCTGACCGGCTCCACCTCCCAGCTGGGGCTGACCATATTCTTCTACGGTATACCCAACCTGACGCTGGTGCTGTTCGGCGGCATATTCGCCGACCGGATCAACCGGAGGAAGCTGCTGCTCTTTTCCCAGTTCGGGGTAACAGCCGTCATGTTCGCCGTGGCGGTCCTGACCGTGACCGGGCTGGTGGAGGTGTGGCAGATATTTGCGTCATCCTTCCTGCTGGGCACGCTGCACGCCATCAACATGCCCACCCGCCTGGCCATGGTGGTGAACCTGGTGGACCGGGAAGACATCATGAACGCCGTGGTGCTGAACGCGGGCGTAATGAACGCGGGCAGGATTATCGGGCCGGCCATAGCCGGGTTCGTGATTGACCTCTTTGACACCGGGCCGGCGCTCTTCCTGAACGCGGCCTGCTTCCTTTTGGCGGCCTGTTGCATCCTGCTTATTCGCAACTTCCGGCAGGATGCGCCGGAGCGGCGTACCGATGTGTTCAGGGCGCTGTGGGACGGGTTGACCTATTTTCGGAAGACGCCCCTGGCCCTGTCCATTATCGGCATGGGCTTTGCCTTCGGCTTCTTCGGGATGCCGCACATCCAAGTAATGCCTGCCTTTGCCAGGGACGTGCTGGGGGCCACGGCCGGCGAAGCGGGGCTGCTGATTACGGCGGCCGGCGTCGGTTCGCTGGCGGCCAACATGGCCCTGGCCCTGCTGGGCAACTACGGCAAGAAGAACCTGCTGCTGATCGTGGCCCTGCTGCTGTTTGAAATCAGCCTCTTCATATTTGCCTGGTCCCAGTGGTTCTGGATGTCGTGGGCCGCGCTGCTCTTCGTTGGCATGGGCAGCATTGGCTACATATCCCTGGGCACCACCGTGCTGCAACTGTCCGTGCCCCAGGAGTTGCAGGGGCGGGTGATGAGCCTGTGGTACGTTTCCGCCGGTTTCATGTTCATCGGTTCGCTGCCCATGGCCTTCGTGGCGGACGTGGTCAGCTGGCCGGTGGCCCTGGCCGGCGGGGCGACCATCTGCTTTGGCTTCACGCTATGGTTGGCCATCTGGCGTCCCACGTTGCGGAGGCTGGAGGTTTAGGGAGTCCGTTTTGAAGCGTCTTCCTTGAATGCTGGGTGTAGAACATCCCTGGTCTCGTATAGCCTGGACCTATACCTTGAGGCCAAGGCGATACTTGGACGACACCCGCCGGGAAATAGGCGTATCCAACGAGAGGAATAAGCAGGATGAGTTCATGGAGCATAGCCGGATGCGGGTCAACTTCCGGGTTATTGTCTGCTATTGTTGTTATAGGGCAAATTCAGGAAGTCGGACATTATCGGAGTCAATGCAACGGCAGCTATTACCAGGACTGCCAAGCCTACAACAATACCCAGATTGCCTATTTCATCGGACTTGGTTCAGAAATCTAACCAATACCATCCTGCTCCCAACGCGGCAAATGAACCTGCAAGTCGCAGAAACCAATCAACTAAATCGGAGTAATCACCATGGCTTGGAATCAAGCCAACAAAGAAAGCTGACGCTCCAATTAGCGCGAAGGTTGCTGCCAGGGTATTGGCCAAATCCGTAGAGTTTTCGTTCACGGCAAAAGGTGTACTGACCAGTAAACTAATGACAACAAAAGTCAGTATAGCTTTCCAAATTTACATTTCCCGAGTTCCTTTCCCTATCGTGCTATAAAGGAGGTAAAGGCCGTGACAACATTGCAAATTTGGGCCATGGTGTTCCTTGCCGTTTCGATAGGTCTCGCCGGCTTATATTGGATTGGCCTTCGCCGTCAGCTTCGCATCAGAAGGAATTCTGGCAGCCAATCTGACCTTCCTTAGCGCCAAACGCTAACTCCGGCGATGCCCTCTGCAAGTCACTTCCAGCGAATGCCAGGTTAAGGGTAGTTCCTGTGACTGCCCTCAACATGAATGAATTGAGTCCCATTACTAAGCGCTTGCCGCGGCCGACACCGTTGCCCAGACTCCAAAATGGTCTGAAATTCTCCTACCTACATCCAAGTTGCTGATGGGTCCCAGCAACTCCGCCCGCAAATCCCCGCTCATGGCAATGTGGTCAATACTTCCCCGCCCTTGGAAGGCAAGAACGTCCGTAACGATTTGCAGGTCCGGTTTGAAGCAATCTTGCAGCGCAGCTTGTAGTTCTTTGGGCGCTCTGCAACCCGGCCCGATAATCTGGTTGAAGTCCCCCAATACAATCAGGCGATTGTCCTCCATGCCCTCGATGATCCTGGCAAGACCCTTCAAGTAATCGCCATGGTCTTCCCATCGCTCCTTCCGCCTGTCACGAGTCCGTGAACCGAACCACGGAATGCAAATTCCGACGACGGTGACCTGTCCGAGGGGAGTTTCGGTGATTCCCGAGATGAACCGCCCAGGTGGCAGAGAATCGCTACCCACATCATCCACCCGCTCCCAGGGGTTCCTCGACCAGAGCATGACTTTCCGCCTGTATCCCTTGAGCCCATACCCGTATTCGGGTTGGGAGCAAATCGTAAAGCCTTCCTCAGAAAGCAGCCTGCTGTCTGTTTCGGTAAGGCAAATCACTTGGGGCGCAGGCTCACCGATGCGGCGCAGGATTTCGGGGGTCCTCCGAGAGCGAGGCGTGGCCCACTCCACGTTCCAGTTAATTATGCTTAGCGTCATTTCCCTCGTTACGTCACCAAAACGCTAACTCCCCAGCAACTCCCTCAACTGCGCGTCAATAAACTCCGTATCCACCGGGTTTCGCCCCGGCCCGCCGCCGGTGTGGCCCCAGATAGTTTCGATAACGCGCAGTTCGGCGTTGGGCATCAGGCCGACCTCGATCTCGTTGTCCTCGGGCGGGAAGTACTGGTCCGTGCGCGAGGGCATCACAAAGGCCCTGGCGTTGATGGAACCCAGGGCTTTCGCGAAATCGCCGCCGTACAACGGGTTGTCGCTGATATCCCCGGCCTGCCAGGTGGCCACCATGGCCAGGATGTCGTTGGCGTCCAGCTGCAGGTAACGTCCCTCCCACGCCGTGACCAGGTAGTCCTCCAGCGACGAAAAACCCAGGTCCAGGTACACCTTTTCCCGGTAGAACGCTTGTGATGGCGCCCAGCCCGCGTAAACCCGCGCCATGGCCCTCAGTCCCGTCTTGGGCGGGGAATCGTACCAGCCATTATTCCAGGCGGCGTCAGCCCGCAGGGCCGCCTTGACCCCCTCCAGGAAGACAAAATTGTGCCGAGAGGTCCTGGCCGAGCCGCACCAGGGGGCTATCCGCTCCACCATGTCGGGGAACAGCGCTCCCCAGTGGAAGGACTGCTGCGCTCCCATGGAGAAACCGCACACCAGCTTTATCCTCTCGATGCCAAACTGCTCTGTAACCAGGCGATGCTGGAAATGAATGTTGTCGTAGTAGGTGACCACCGGAAAGCGGGCCCGGTCGTAGGGTTCGGGCGTGTTGCTGGGCGACGATGAAATCCCGTTGCCGAACAGGTTGGGCACAATGATGAAGTATTGGGACGGGTCCAGCGCCATGCCCGGGCCGATCATCGGCTCGTTGGCCTCGTGACGCGATGAGAAAAAGGTTGGGAATACGATGACGTTGTCCCGGTTGGAATTAAGCTCCCCGTATGTCTGGTAGGCCAGCCGCGCGCCCCGCAGCCGCAGCCCGCACTGCAGGTCCACGTCGCCCAATTCGAAAATCTTGTAGTCGGTCATTGTTTCGCCTCCCTTGGGTTAAGCAAGTCCGGTCAAACAGTTTGAATTGAACGGGTTGAATACATGCGTTAAATGCAATAGGCTTGCAGCAATTCTAACCGCAATCCTAACAGAGAGGGGGTCCATCATGTTGAACAAGGTCCACCACGTCACCTATGCCGTCAACAGCATTGCGGAAATAGCCGATTACATGGAAAGCAAGTTTGACCTGAAACCCATCCGCACCGATGAGTTCACCGAACGGGGCTTCAAGGCCGTCCTGTTCCAGGTAGGGGAGACCCTGGTAGATTTCTTTGAGCCCACCCGTGACGACACCGCCCTGGCCCGACAGCTTCGCGAAACCGGCCCCGGCGTTATGCACGTGGCCTGGGGCGTGGACGACATAGACGGCGTATTCAGCGACCTGCAGGGCAGGGGAGCCGAACTGCGGGGCGACGGGCCGGCGGTCAGTCCCTACGGCTACAAAACGGCCAACATCGAGCCCGGCAGTTCCCACAACATCCACTTCCAGTTGGCCGAGGGTGAGCACAGCTAGGCGACCATCCGAGCAACAATCCCGTATGGGGCCAAACTTCCCCTACACTTGTGAGGCAAAAGCCATGAAGCAAAGCGCCGACCGCATCCTGACCACCCATACCGGCAGCCTGCCCCGGCCGCCGGATATGCTGGGCCTGCTGGTGGAAGAGCAGCAGCAACGCCTGTCTGAACGCTCCCAATTGGACGAGTCGGTCCGCGCCGCCGTGCAGGGTGTGTTCAACCAGCAGGTGGAGACCGGCCTGGACGTGGTCAACGACGGCGAGCAGGGCCGCGTGGACTATACCGTTTACGTCAAGGACCGGCTCACCGGCTACGAAGGCGAGAACGTGCCCCTGGGCGGCATGACCAGTGATGAGGAGTTTCCCGAACTGGCCGAACTGCTGAAGCCCTTTGCCTCGCCCTTCCAGGTACGCCCCATGTGCGTTGGCCCCATCGAGTGGATGGACTGGCCCGCCGTCGAGACGGATATTGAAAATCTGCGGGCCGCTTCCCAGGGCTCTGCCGCTGAGGAGGTCTTTATGACCTCGCCCTCGCCGGGCCAGATTGCCCGCTTCCTGCACAACGAGTACTACCCCTCTGACGAAGCGTACATCTACGCCCTGGCCGAGGTGATGAAGCGGCAGTACAACGCTATCCACGACGCCGGCTTCCTGCTCCAGTTGGACTGCCCGGACCTGGCCCTGGGCCGCCACCAGCTTTTCTCCCACCTTACCCTGGAAGAGTTCCGCGACGTGGCCCGGATGCACGTGGAGGCTTTGAACTACGCGGTGGCGGACATTCCCGCCGACCGGATGCGGATGCACATCTGCTGGGGAAGCACCCTGGGTCCCCACCACACCGACGTCCCCATCGCCGACGTAATAGACATTGTGCTGACGGCCAAGCCCTGCGCCGTGGCCTTCCCCGGCGCCAACCCCCGCCACGAGCACGAATGGAAGATATGGGGGGAGTCCGTAAAGTTGCCCGAAGGCAAGATAATCATCCCCGGCGTAATAGACTCCACCTCCAACTTCGTTGAGCACCCCGAGGTCGTCTGCGACCGCCTCCTCCGCTACGCCGGCGTGGTGGGCCAGGAAAACATGATTGCCGGCGTGGACTGCGGCTTCGGCACCTTCGCCGGCCGCCTGCAGGTGGACTCTAAAATTGTGTGGATGAAGCTGGCCTCCCTGGTAGAAGGCGCCCGCATGGCCTCGGAGGAGCTGCGGGGTTAGGACACAATATCCCTTTGGATACTTACAATCCCGTAGGGGCGCACGGCCGTGCGCCCCTACCCCTTACCCCCGATCCCCGTCAATGGGCACCAACATCCCCCCTCTCCCCACGGGAGAGGGGCCGGGGGTGAGGGCGTATCCCCGCTCCGATTGACTATCGCAAAACCATAGAGTAACTTACCACCAAATACAGCTACCCCAGCAGCCAGGAGAGTCTGCCCATGTTTGTTATGCGGTTCACCGAGCGCGCTTACTTCAATTACACCGAAGATGACGTGAAGAACAGCCCCGGGGGTGCCCACCGCGTCACCTTCTCCAACTCCCACTTCGACCCGGCGGTGGCCGCCGACCAGTACAACTATTACCTGGACGAGTGGCAATACTGCGAGGAGATCGGCTTCGACGGCATGATGCTCAACGAGCATCACAGCACCCCCACCAGCCTGGGCGCCGCTATGAACCTGGAAGCGGCCATCCTGGCCCGCATCACCAAGAAGCCCAAAATAGTGCTGATGGGCAATCCCCTGCCCATCCACGACAATCCCCTGCGCCTAGCCGAGGAACTGGCGGAAATAGATTGCATCTCACGGGGCCGCCTGGTCTCGGGCTTTGTCCGGGGTGGCGGGACCGAAAGCTGGGCCACCAACACCAATCCCGTCTATAACCGGGAGCGGTTCGAGGAGGCCCACGACCTGGTGGTCAAGACCTGGACCACTCCCGGCCCCTTCCGCTGGGAGGGCAAGCATTACCACTTCCGGCACGTTAATCCCTTCCAGGTGCCGCTGCAGAAGCCCCATCCTCCCATCTGGATTCCGGGCACCGGCAGCGCGGAGACGGCGGCCTGGTGCGCCGAGCACCACTATCCCTATTTCTACCTGGGCATCGTCCCCTACACCTTCGGCTACATGCAGGACATCTACCGCGACGCCGCCCGCATGCATGGCTACGAGGCCGGCCCCCAGAACTTCGGCTACATGCTGCCCATCCACGTCCAGGACACCGACGAGAAGGCACAGCAGGAAGGGCGCGGCTTCCTGGAGGCGTTGGTAGGCGTGGGGCGGGTGCCCATGCCCAGGGAATACTCCTTCCCGCCGGGTTACAACCGGGCCACCCGCGACATCTGGGCCGACGACGAACGGGAGGCCCAGGTTCGCGCCACCAGGGCCAACGACCCCTTCCGCACCGGCCCGGTGGACGACGAGACCTACAAAGGAATGATTAACGACAACCGCATGGTCATCGGCAGCCCCGATACCGTTATCCGCAAGGTTAGGGAGGTCCTGGAACTGGTGCGTCCCGGCATCTTGGCCGTGTGGACCAACGACGGCTCCATCACCCACGAAGCAACCATGCGCTGCCTGCAGCTAATGGACCAGGAGGTGCTGCCAGCCATCCGCGAGATAGGCGACGAACTGGAACTCCCCGGCCCCTTCGACGTCGACCCGTAATTTGGCAACCTGATGCCCATAAAAGGCAGCGGCCCGCCGATTTCCTACCGGCGGGCCGCTGTTCTTTCTCAGCAGATACTTTGTACTTGGGAAGGGGGCTATTCAAGGGAATAGTCCCGCTTATCCTGGGCCGCGGAGGACGCCCGGAGACGGGGCCCTGATGCTGAACCCTTGGGCTCAGCCCAGTCGAATTACGTCACTGTGTCCAGAAAAGTGCGCGGTGAAAGAACAGGAATGCCGCGGAAGGGATTTAGCTCCAGCATATCCTGGTCGCCACTAACTATGTGAGTAGCAAGGCCGCTGACCGCTAACTCGAGGAACTTGTCATCCTCAGGGTCCCGGCAGACAGCGATGGATTCTACAATTTCGACAGGCTCTGAATACCTGAGGACCGAAGCCAGGAACTCACTCGCTTCTTCAGCGTGCAGGTAACGGCTCAGTCGGGGACGCAACAACACGGCTCTAAGTTCCGAAGCCGCGTCTGCCGAGATTAGCAAACATCCTGCCCCGATGACGTAATCAAGCACTTGCCCTGGTAGAGATGAGGGAAAGAGCGCTGCGCTGACCAATACGTTGGTATCCAGAACAGCCCGCAGGTTATTCCTCATCCAGCAAAATTGATTCCAGGGCTTCCTGTGTCAACCCCCGGTCTGTAACTCGGGAGCTGATTTCTTCGATCACCTCACCCAACGGCCGTGGGGGATGTGTAACGAAGTCCTGCAATTGCAAGCTCAACAGCATCTCGATTCTCAATCGGTCTTGGGGTGAAGCTTCCGTATAAACCCTTGCAACCTCGGCATCTACTTGAATCGTAATCGGCACGGTCGCCATAGCTCTTCGTCCTCTTGACAGCTATCATTGCGTTGCGTCTTCCCCATTATACGCTCCGCATTGCCGACCCTGCTATCAACAAGATCTTGTCGTCCGTACAGCGGCAAGTTGATGCTCGCCGAGCTTCGGTCCCTTTGGTCCGGCAAGTTCGGCCTTTGCCCCGACCCAGTCCTCAGGCTCCGCCGGTTGACCCCTGCCAATCACTTGCTTATAGTGCGGGTAATCCGAACCACCGTGGCGGTGCCTCTCCGTCGCCAGGCGGGAGCACGTCAATGGCCCGAAGGAGGGCGCCATGACCCAGAATAATCAGCCCCCCGTAACTCTCGAAACCCAACGTACCATCGTATCCAGGCCCGCGGGGAACAACACCGTTCTGACCGTCATCGGAGCCGGTGACCACACCCGCGGCCCCTGGCCCTACGTTACGGGCGTACCCAACCTGAACGCCGACATGGTCGGGCCGCCTGCCCAGTACCTGTCCGTGGCCGCCTGGGCCGCTTGAACCGTCGTCACCGTGGTAGGCGTGGCCTACCGGGGCAATATTCCCCTGGAAGACATCGAAGTGGACTTCCAGGTAGAGCCGGTGGAGCGCGCCGGCTCCATTGGATTTGGCGTGCGTGAATTGGTGACTCTGAAGGGAGACCTCTCCGAGGGCCAGCGGGTCAGGCTGCAGAGGGCATCCCGCTACTGTCCCGTGGGGCAGGCGTTGACCAAGGGTTCCATGGTAATCGAGGACGAGGTGCAGTGGCGCTCCGGCGAGATTACCGCCATATCCTCAGCGCCTCGAAGCCTGCCGGAACTGGAAGGCACGTTGCCGGTTATCCAGCCGGGGACCGTCCACGGCAGCTACCTTCTCGACACCAAGGAGTATGACCAGGATGGGGTCATGCAGCACGAGGGCGAGGCCAAGGTTTACGTGGAGACGCGGAACCTGACCCATACCAGCCGCTGGACTCTCATGGCTGGCCACAGCTCCCCGGGGCTTATCCCCCCGCCCTTCCCGTCAGCCCACGCCGGCTGGGCCGCATCCACGGTAACCACCCTCAGCAGCCTGCTGCCCTTGACGGATGAACAAGACCTGCGGGACATTCAGGTAGAGGTGGGACTGAACATGAGCGGGGGCCGCGACCTTTCCCAGAACAGCGCCGCGGAGGGCCGGATAGTCCACCGCAACGCTGTCCGCCGCATCGTCGCGCCGGGCTCCCCCCGTTCCATGCCCATTGAAACCATCCAGGCCGCGTTGCAGCGCGACCCCATAACCATAGCCTACAAGGAGGGCGGCATACTGCTGGACGAGCAGGTAGTGGTTGGAAGTTAATGGTTAAATAATTGCGAAGAACGGCTTGGGGTGGAGAGGGTAGTCCTTCGTAAATCTTCGTGTCCCTTCGTGGATGAACAAAAGGAGTTCCTATGAGCGAGAACCGGTTCCGGCTGGAGGAGGCAACCATCGCAGAACTGCACGCCGCCATTCAGGCCGGCCAGACCACCTGCGTTGAGATTGTCCAGGGCTACATTGACCGGGTGCGGGCCTACAACGGCGTGCCCAGCGTTCTGGTAACCGAGGACGGGGCGGATATTCCCCAGGCCACCGGCACGGTGCGCGGCGGCGACCCCATAACATTCCCCACCGAAACGGTGCCGGCATCCCAGATATTCCCCGACCTGGACAAATATCAGGGCAAGCCCTTGGAATTCGGCCGCATGGAGCCCACGGCCTCGGACCCGTCGGTGCAGCAGCAGTACGGCATGATTGTGGCCAAACGCAAGGCCGGACAGGTCAACGCCCTGGCCACCCTGAACATTCGGGGCGAGCGGTCCGTGACCTGCAAGGGCGACTTCGACCGGCACCCCTCCCAGGGTCCCTTGCCGGCGGGCGCGCCGCCCGTCTGCGAGCACTTCCGCCAGTTCCCCGATGCCCTGGAGCGGGCGGCGGAGCTTGATGCCCAGTACGGTACCGACCCGGACCTGGAAGCCCTGCCCATGTATGGTGTTACCTTCTCCTTCAAAGACCCCTTTGACACCAGGGACATGCGCTCCACCGGCGGCGGCGACGCGGCCTACGATATAGACTTCCCGGCCCGCGACCACGTCCTGGTGGAGCAGCTCAGGAACAAGGGCGCCATAATTTTCGCCAAGGCCGTCAACACCGAGTACAACGGCCGGGCCGGCGACCCCGGTGGCCGCCACGAGCCGGACCAGGTACTGCCCTCGGTGCTGGGCTACCAGCGCTCCAGCTGGGGCGGCAATCCCTCTAACCCATACGATACTTCCCGTTCCGCCTCCCTGGGTTCCAGCTCCGGCTCAGCCCTTTCCGTCAGCACCAACATGGTCATGGCCAGCCTGGGCGAGGAAACCCGGGCCTCCACCCGGGGGCCGGCCAACCACAACTCGGTGGCCCTCATCCTGCCCCACAAGGCCATGCTGGGCTTCGACGGCGGGGCCATCGGCGCCGACATCTATTGCGACCGCAGCGGCATCCACTGCCGCACCATCCAGGACTGCTCCAGGGTGCTGGACGCCTTGAAAGACCCGGAGGAAGGGTACTACGACCCCAGGGACCCCTTCACCACCGTGCCCCGCTCCTCGGTGCTGCCCTCCTACCAGGTACACGCCCGGGGTTCCGGCGGGGCCGGCTCCCTGGCCGGCGTCCGACTGGGCATAATCCGCGAGTCCATGGCCTACCCGGCCGGCTCCCTCACCGAGAAGCCCATCGTGGATGCCGCCGACCGGGAGATTAAGACAGTCCTGCGGGACCACCTGGGGGCCACGCTCCTAGAGTCGGGCGACCGCAACTTCCCCGCCGACCCGGAAATAGAGCCAATGAAGGTGGACTTCCGCCGGGCCATCGCCGCCCTGCTGCCTGTCTTTATGCCCGACATCCTGTACCGGTTGGGGCCGGACGGTCAGCCCGTCTTCAAGGAGTTTGCCGAGGTAATCGTACCGACCGAGTTCGCCCCCGGCGTATTCTTCGGTTCCGGCGAAATGCAGCCGGTGGACTATTTCGTCGAACTGGCCGATGGCCTCATCGAGCCACCCTCCAACCTGGACCTGGCCACCATTCAGGACCAGATCCTGGCCATGTCCTTCCGGTACCACATCAAGCAGTACCTGACCCGCCGCGCCGCCGACTGGCGGGCCCTGGGCTTCTCTGAAAGCCTGGTGGACTGGCCTACCCTCAACGCCCGCTCCAAGTACTGGGGTGACGACCAGCGGGCCGCCTTCAAGAACTGGGAGGAGGTTACCGACCTGCGCAACCCCCTGGGAGGGCGGCAGGGAGTGGACGAGCGCATCATGCTGCGCGAGTTCCTGCGCCGGGTGGACATGATGGTCATCCTGGAGAACAAGCTGGACGCCCTGGTGCGCCTGCACACGCCCTATCCGCCGGCCCTCATTGGGGGCGCCAACCAGAGCAGCGGCGGCAACAATATCCGCCAGGAGTCCACCAACGGGCCCAACGCCGGACTCACCGAGGTGCTGATTCCCGCCGGCTACGTGGATACGGCCTATGATCCGGTGTTCCGCCTGTCCGAGGACGGAAGACGCTATGAGTCTGCGCCATCAACCACGCCCACCGTCCTGGACGCGCCGGGGCTGCCCTTCTCCCTGGTATTCCGCACCGAGCCGGGGAAGGAAGACCTGCTGTTGAACATAGCCTCTTCCTACGAAGCGGCCTCCCGCCGGAGGGTGATGCCGCCGGACTTTGGGCCCCTGTCCTGAGTCAGACGCCGGCCTGGTCCGGCTGCAGTAACGAGTCTCATGCCCGGGCCGCTGTACCTCGAAATTCAAGGGCCTTTAACAGTTGGAAAACTCCCTGTTTACGGGGTTGGCTGGTTGTTGACATAGTTGCTGGCGCGGGCTTATAGTTCCACAAACTGCCGGAAAGTCGCCGGCATGTGTGGCTCTTTGCTTGACCGGAAACCAGGCGAGTTACAAGTCTGTGAATGGGCGAGCAGTTCTATCCAACCTTAATATCAAGGAGGCATTGGAGGGAATCATGGCATTTCACTGGTTAACCAAACCCAGAATGTGGCTTTACGGCTCATTGAGCCTGTTGCTCTTGCTCGCCGTAGCCTGCGGCGCGGCTGAAGAAAGCCCCGCCGATACCGGCAGCGCCGCGGAATCCACCGCTGCTGAACAGTCTGCCATGGAGCAGATGCAGCAGCCGGCCGGCCCGCCGCCGGCAGCCCAGCGCCAGCCCAGCACCGGCATGTCCGGCGGCACGGGCGGTTCCACCGCCGGCAGCGAGCCCATGGCCGAGCAGCAGGCGGCGCCCACCGCGGTGCCGGAAGCTATGCCCGAAGCGCCCATGGTGGAGGCCAGGCAGGTAACCCGCCTGGAGTTCGCCATCACTTCCGCCAACAACGAGACCAACCGCCCCTGGAAGGGCAGCCGCCAGGCCTACGTGCAGTATGACCCCACACTGGACTACGCCATCGGCATTCACCCCACCACCAGCGAATACGTGCCGGAACTGGCTCACAGGTGGGAAGCCAACGACGACCTGTCCGAGTGGACCTTCTGGCTCCGCGAGGGCATCCAGTTCCACAACGGCTGGGGCGAGATGACCGCCGACGACTTTGTGCATACTGCCCAGATTCTTACCCGGCCCGATACCCGGCTGGGTACCTGGCGCTACTTCGTTGGCGGCCGGAACGAGGATGGCACTCCTCTGGCCGGTCCTGACAAGTACTTCACCAAGACCGACGATTACACCTTCACGGTCACTTTCCACGGGAAAGACGGAAATCCGGCCACCACCTTTGACGCCGAATTCGTGATGAGCAATGCCTCCTCCGAAATGGGCCCCTGGAGCAAGAACTTCTGGGAGTCCGTCGGCGGCGACGGTGACCTGTACTTCTGCGGCGAGACGGCTCCCGACTCCTGCACGGCCAACCTTGAGGCCCGGGAAGCGAACCTGGACGAGCATGGCCTTCAGGGCACCGGCTCCTACCAGTACATGAGCCGCGAGCCAGCCCTGGCCTTCATCATGGAAAAGACCCCGGGCACTCACTGGACGCATGAGCATGACCTGCCCGACGGGGTTCTTCCTGATAGCCCCGATTTCGAGGAAATCCGGCTCTACTGGGTGACTGAGGACGCCAGCCGCTATGCCGCGCTTCTGGCCGGCGAAGCTCACCTGGCCGACCTGCCCCTGGACCTGCAGAAGGACGCCGCCGAAAACGGCATGAAGTTGTTCCGGTCCCAGTTTACTTCCAACAACTTCTTCGTCTTCTTCGGAGGCATGTACCTGAGCGACGACGAGAAGGACGTGGCGGCCTATGACCCCTCAGTGCCTTGGGCCGAGACGCCCTGGGCCGGCCAGGAGCCGGTTCAGGACCGCAATTCCCCCCAGTTCCAGAACAACGGCTGGAAGGTCCGCCGCGCCATGAACAAGGCCATCAACCGGGAAGAGCTCCTGGACGTGCTTTACAAGGGCATCGGCGAGCTGATGTACGTCGGTTACTTCCACCCGAGCCACTACGGTTGGGACGACACCTGGCCGGACCGGTACAACACCGAGTACAAGTACAATCCGGATGAAGCCAGGCAGTTGCTGGCTGAGGCCGGTTACAACGAGGACAACCCCGTCAAGGTGACGGTACAGTCCTACGTCTCCCCCGGCGAGGCTGAGCTTCCCCAGGCGATGGAAGCCATCGCTACCTACTGGGCCGAAGTGGGCATTGAGGTTGATATTGAGGACCTGAGCGCCTCCCAGGTGCGGGAACGCTACCGGGGCCGCGAGATGCAGCACCGGGTCTGGCCCAACATCATCATCTACTTCCCGCTGGAGTACGGCAACCTGACCGGCTTCACCAGCACCTTCGGTTCCAGCAGCCACTACCAGGACAACTGGGTCAACCGCGTGGCCGTCGATTGGCGCAACGCTACCGACTTTGACGAGCGGGACCGCATCGCCAGAGAGTGGGGCAACTGGGCCTTTGACAACTACATGACCATGCCCCTGTTCTGGTTCCCCCACACCGTCGTGGGCGACCCGGCAGTGGTGGAAAGCTGGGTGTACCCCGGCAGCACCGTGCCCCGCAACGGTCACATGCACGCTGTCAGGGCTGCCTACAAGTAAGGCTACCGCTTTCAGCTGACGGCAAACGCCGAAAGGCTACGGGGCAGGCAATCCCATCGGTTGCCTGCCCCCTTCTTTTGCTCTATATTCTATCCCATACTTAGACAGGAGACCGGGAATGAGCTCTACATCTCCCAACGGCAATGCCGTAGAATTCGGCATCTTCGACTGGATTGAGTGGGAGAAGCAGCCCCACAACAAGATATACGAGGAACGGCTAAAGCTACTGGAGTACGCCGACAAGAACGGCTTTTACTGCTACCACCTGGCCGAGCACCACGTTACGCCCCTGAGCCTGGCGCCGTCTCCCGGCGTGTTCCTGGCCGCCGCCGCCCAGCGCACCAGCAACATCCGGCTGGGGCCGCTGGTCTATCTCCTGCCCTTCTACAGTCCCCTGCGCCTGCTGCACGAGGTGTGCATGCTGGACAACCTGAGCAACGGGCGGCTGGACCTGGGCGTAGGGCGGGGCATCGTCCCCATGGAAGCGGCCCACTACGACGTGGACTTTGACGAGGGCCGGGACATGTTCCAGGAAGCCCTGGACATCCTGATTATGGGCATGACCCAGCAGACCCTGAACTACGTGGGCAAGCACTACCAGTATGAAGATATCCAGGTATGGTCGGAGCCGCAGCAGCGCCCTTATCCGCCCCTGTGGTACGCCACCAACAACAAGGAGACGGTGCCCTGGATCGCGCAGCATGGCTTCAACACCAGCACCGTGTTCGATGCTTCAGAGGGAGTGAAGGAGCACTTTGACCTGTACCGGCAGGTGTGGCAGGAACACCAGGGAGACGAGAGTCGCCTGAACGCCCACGTATCCAGGCCCAAGCTGGGACTCACCCGCCATATCTACATCGCCCCCACCGACGCCGAGGCTCTGAAAGAGTGCCGCGCCGCCTTTGACACCTGGTTCTACAACATTAACTTCCTGTGGGACAAGCATGACGTTCCCCTGCCCGCCGCCATCAACTTCGATGACTGGGTGGAGAAAGAAGTGCTGCTGGTGGGCTCGCCAGCCACGGTGCGGGAACAGGTGGGAAGGACCATCGAGGAGAGCAGTATCAATTACTTCAACTCAATCTTCGCCTGGGGAGACTTTTCTCACCAGCAGGTGATGCGCTCCATCGGCCTGTTCGTGGAAGAGGTTATGCCGGCCCTGCGCTAAAGACGTTGGCCTTCGCCGGCCTTGCGCTGAAGAAGGTTACTCGTTAACTTGTAAAGACGCGGAGTTTCACCGGGATTCTCCGCGTCAACTTTTGTAACTACCAGCATATTGTTGCTCGAAGGAGACAGACTTGCGCGCACCTATAGAAGCCCCGGCCTCTCGCCTTGGCGCGTTGCCCATTCCCATGTTCATATGCGCCGTCAGCGCGGCCCTGGCCCTTGTCGGCGCCCTGGGGCCCTGGGCGCGGGTGCCCACCTACGAGGCCAGCTATGGCGATGCTGCCGCCGGAGAGGGCGTGTTCTGGGTTATGGGGCTGGATGCCCCGGGCATGGTTCCCATTTTTGGCGATGGGATGGTGGTCCTGGTCATGGTGTCGCTGGCCGGCTTGCTCATCCTGTGGCGGATGATATGGCCGCCCAAGTCCAGCGGCTTTATCCTTTCGGGCATCTTCTGCCTGCTTCTGCTGTCCGCAGTCATCGGTACGGTCAACTGGGCCTATCCCGGCTTCATTCCTCAAGCCGATTCCCGCACCTATTTCAAGGGGAGCGTGGAGGTAAGTTGGGGACTGGTGGTTATGACCGCCGGCTTGTGGCCGGGGGTACTGGCGGCGGCCTACCAGCTCTGGTCCGACGAACTCCGGTAAGACAATCACAATCCACGAAGAGACACAAAGAACCACGAAGGAGATTTGTCCACGAATACCCACTAATAATCACTAATGTTCCTGTTGTCTTGAAAAGACATTAGTGAAAATTCGTGCTTATTCGTGGATAAACAGCCCTTCGTGGTTCTTAGTGTTTCTTTGTGGATTGGTTTTGTTGGTTAGAGGTTGCGCTGCTTCGGGTCCAGGCGGTCGCGCAGCCAGTCGCCCATGAGGTTGAGGGACAGCACCACCAGGGAGATGGCCACGCCGGGGAAGAAGGACACCCACCAGGCCGTTACCACCAGTTCCCTGCCGTTGGCTACCATCAGGCCCCAGGCCGGCGTGGGCCTGGGAATTCCGGCTCCGAGGAAACTAAGGCTGGCCTCCAGCAGTATTACGAAGCCCACCTGCAAAGTCGCCAGCACGATGATGGAGTTGACCACGTTGGGAAAGACGTGGCGCACGATGATGCGGAAGTCCGACGAACCCGCCACCTTGGCCCGGCCGATGAAGTCCTGGTTCTTGATGGCCAGCACCTCTCCCCTTACCTGCCGGGCATAGCGCGACCACAGGATGACGCAGATGACGAAAATCACCACGCCGAAACTGGGGCCCCGGGCCGCCACGATGGCCAGCGCTAACAGGATGGCTGGTATTGATAAGGCGATGTCTACCCCTCGCATGATCAACATGTCGGAGCGGCCGCCGTAGTAGCCGGCAATCAGCCCCAATCCAACGCCGACTACGCCGCTGATGGCAATGACCGCCAGCGATACCATCAGCACGTACTTGGCGCCGTGGATGATGCGACTCAAAATGTCACGGCCCTGCTTGTCGGTGCCCAGGAGGAACCGGGCCGACCCCCCTTCCTGCCAAGCCGGAGGGGTCAATCGCTCCGAAAACTGGCCTCTCGTCGGATGGTGGGGCGCCACGTATGAAGCAAAGAAGGCGGGAATCAGCAAGACCACCACGATAACCGCTAAGGGAATAAGCGGAAAGCGCCGCGCTTCCCGAAAGGCGTTTCCCCAACTCCGCTGAGATCCCAGATGTTCAATCGCTGACGGGAAATTCACAGCCATTCTCTATTGCTCCTGACTGCCGTCTGGCCTCTTGGCCGAGGCAATTATCAATACCGTTTACTTTACCGACCGGGGACAGTCATCAAATTAGGTATAGAGTATCCGAGCTTCCTTTTTCGCCGTTCCCGCGAAAGCGGGAACCTCGACAGGCCGGGGTTCAGATTCCTGCCTTCGCAGGTATGACGATTTAGCGGGATAGCCACTATTTTCAAGGTGTTCAACCACTGGTGGCTCAACTTACTTGAAATGACGGTCTATATTTCCGCTCACCCTGAGCTTGTCGAAGGGCTGCACGTTAGCAGTTTGACAAGTTGATGGTTCGACAGGCTCACCATGAGCGGGCTCTCACCACGAGCGGATTTTCAGCCTATCCATTTCTCTTAAGCTGATGAGCCTCTAGTACCGGATCCTGGGGTCCAGGTAAGCGTAAAGAATGTCCACTACCAGGTTGGCAAGGATGTAGATACCGGCGAAGGTGATTACCACCGCCTGGACTACCGGATAGTCCCGGG
Source organism: Dehalococcoidia bacterium (assembly GCA_034423215.1). Lineage (GTDB taxonomy): Bacteria > Chloroflexota > Dehalococcoidia > Lucifugimonadales > UBA3495 > Bin22. Next base: position 72,203 of record DAOUIY010000044.1, on the reverse strand, counting down.
CGTTGATGGCCTGGATGGCCAGCAGTCCGGTTCCCGGGAAGGTGAATACGCTTTCCGTGATGACCGCTCCGGTCATCAACTGGCCGGCCACGATGCCAAAGAAGGTCAGGGGAGGAATGGCCGCGTTCTTGAGGGCGTGCTTCCAGACTACCTTCCACTCCAGGAGGCCCTTGATGCGGGCCAGCTTTATGTATTCCGAGTCCAGCACTTCCAGCATGGCGGAGCGCACCAAGCGCATCATGGCCGCCACCTGGAACCAGCCCAGGGTAATGGCGGGCAGAATCAGGTTCTTGCCTCCTCCCCGGCCCGAAGTGGGGAACAGGTCAAACTGCACCGCAAAAATGAAAATCAACACGATGCCCAGCCAGAAGGGCGGCAGCGACTGGCCGGCCAAAGCAATCACTTTGCCTATATAGTCAAAGATTGAGTCTTTCTTCACCGCCGACAGCACCCCGACCGGTACCGCGATGAGGATGCTGATGCCCATGGCAATGGCGGCCAACTGAAGCGTCGCGGGGAAGCGTTCGATTACGAGCCCGATAGCTGTCTTGTCGGCCCAGTTGATGGACTGGCCAAAGTCGCCCCGCAGCGCGTTCCCGACAAATTTCAGGTATTGAATTGGCAGCGGTTGGTCCAAGCCCAACGAACGCTCCAGGGCCCTTTCCTGGGCGGGACCCGCATCGAAAGGCAGGAACACATCAACGGGATTGCCGCTGATGCGAGCCAGGCCGAATACGATGATGCTGACGATGAACAGCACCACCAGTGCGTAAAGGCACCTGAGTATGATGAACCGCTGCATTCCTTCACCTCAAGCCAATGGTGTGAGGACGGGCCGTAACGGGCGCAAGCTTGCGACGACAGTAAAGACTGTTATGAGAACTGAACGGTTTGCCTTCAGTCCGGTCTTACCCGGCCGGTTTTACCCGGGGGTGCGCCGCAACAACCGGGACAGGCTTTGTCAGACTTCGACACTGCCAGCCACCCCCTGCCGCTACTCTTCCGGTGACGGGCGGGGACAGTCTGTTGTGCCCGGAAAACTTAGGCAAATATATGCTAAAGGCCGTTTAGTGTCAACGAATTACAGCTACCATAAACCGCCACACCGACAACTACCATACGGATAAACTACCACTGCCATACGGAATGAACTACGGCCCAGACCAAAGGCCGCCCCGCACGTTGATTTTCCGGGGCAGTTGGGCAGGAAGTTTGAGGATCTTTGAGAAAGAAGTCCGCCTGCGGAGACGGGCACACCGATAGTAGGTCAGCCGTTTTGACCGCCGGTTAGAAATGATGGTTAACGCACTAAACCGTTATACCTGCGAAGGCAGGAATCTTAACTCCAGCCTGCCGGGGTTCCCGCCGGCGCGGGAACGACGGGTTGGGCCGGTCCGATTATCACCCCAACCCGTCCCCACCGTAGGGGCCGTTCGCGAACGGCCCCTACACCCCTCAACCAACGTCCATCCGGCCCACACCCTTCGACGAGCTCAGGGTGAGCGGAAATATTATCCAAGGGGCGCAACTATTCAGAGAAGCGGCCAGGGCGGGAATTAACAGAAAAGTGGCGGAACTTGCCTCGCAATGACATTACAAATAAGTCTAAACATAATGTAAGATAATCCCGATGTGAAAAGGCGGCTCTGCGGGTTGGTTTTCTAGCTATCCCGCAATTGGACTCAATATGGTGTACGTGTTACAATCGGGTGTGTTAATGTAAAGGATATTATGTCCGGCTAAAGGAAACCTTCGCATAGCGTGGGCCCTCAGCGAGATAGATTGACCGGGGAATTGAGCCAAGTCCCCTTGGTTCAATCTTTTGTTTAAGAATAGGAGTTTGCCATGAAGTTAGTTGTCGTTGGGACGGGTCAAGGCGGGTCAAACATAGCGGATGAGTTCGTAGCCTTGGGGCAGTGGGTGTGGACTAACCGAAGGGTGAGAATATTTACGGGCACGGAGTCAGACCCCATCGCCAAGGGCGTGTTCGCTGTGAACTTGGGCGCCGGTGACCTCTACGGGCTTGAACACATACCCCAGACTGATGATCACACGATTCTGATGGGCACGACCGACGAGTTCCGCGGTCGGGGCGCGGGTAAGGTCAACGCCGACGGGGCGGAACAGGCGCGTCGGGACTCCCGCAAGATTGTTTCCACCATTCGTGACCACGGGGACGTCTATACTGCGGACGCGATAATGTGCATCGCCACCACCGCCGGAGGCACCGGCTCCGGCTCCATTGGCGTGATTGTTGACCTGCTCAAGGAAGAGTTCAAGAAGCCGGTTTACGCCATGCTGGTGCTGCCCTTTGAGAACCAGTACGACGAACCCGACAGCGTAATCAACACGGCCACCTGCCTGAAGAAGGTCCTGGAGAACTCCAAGGCCGACGCGGTGTTCCTGGTGGACAACCAGAAGTTCGCCCGCAAGCAGGACGCCATGGGCGTGAATTTCGCCACCATCAACCGCAAGATTGCCGATTCCTTCATGGACATCCTCTGTGTTGGCGAGGAAACCGACCGCCGTTTCATCGGTGAAGTGCTGGACGCCAACGACGTTATCCGCATCCTCAAGGGCCCTACCGTCATCGGGGTGAGCCACGCTCCCGTGCCCGCTACGGCCAAAAAGCCCAAGTCCATTTTCGGACGGTTGCGGGGCGCCGACCGGGCCCAGCAGCATTTCTCCGTGTCCAAGGCCCAGATCGAGCGGGCGCAGAACGTGGTGACCCAGGCCCTGTCGGAGCTGTCCCTGGACTGCGAGTACGTGGAAGAGGGGCGGGCTCTTTACGACGCGCAGCACGTGCTGGGCTTGTTCAGCGGGCCGGCCGGCGAGGCGACTGAAGAAATCGTTGAAATGATGGACAACACTTTCGCGGAGCTGGTACCCGGCGCGGGCCGCCGCAAGGGCACCTACCCGGGCCGTACCTCGGACACCATCAGCGTAACCGCCATTGTGGCCAACATCGGCGAAGGCAAGGCCATGGACCGCATCGAGTGGTTCTACCGGGAAGCGGCCAACATGATGAACACCTCCAAAGACCGCCGCGAGGGCAGGGGGCGTCGCTGGGACGACATCTCCAAATTGTCTGACGTGCTGCCGAATCTTTAGAGTTGATTGAGTTTTGTGTGTGTGGAAGGGTTTGGCAGGGCGCCGGCCCCTTATCGTACGGAATTGATTGGAGGCAAAGTTGAGAGTCTCGAGAGCGCCGGAGTACCGTAACGGCTCCGGTTCCCCCATTATACTTATCCTTGTTCTACTGGCCGTATTGATTGTAGGCGGAATAGTCATTTACCTGTTGCTGGGCCGCAGCGTCGGTTCCTCTTCAGAAGAACTGCCGCCGCCGACTGTTGCCCCCCAGCCGTTGCCCACTTTGCCTCCCCAGCCCCGGCAGGATCCTCCGCCAGCTATCGCCCCCCCCGGGAGCGGTGTCGTGGACCTCGTGCCGGAGAACACTGCCGGCACGTGCCCCAAACCCGAGGTCCTTTTCGGTGAGGTACTGTCTGAAGGGTATGTGGACCTGGAACTGCTGACCGGCGGCGTTCGGACTTACTACGCTTTCCAGGTGGATACCAGCACCCAGAACATAGTCCTTTTCTTCGGCATGTACGACCCGGCCTGCCAGGCGGTGAGCCGCTCGATAGTGGTAGAGGACTACAGCCAGGCGGAGTTGATTACGAATGCAGAGGTGACGGTTTACTATCCCGACGCTCCTCCCACGGTAATCAGGTTCGACAAGGACCCGGGCACGGTGGTATCCAGCCAGTTCTACACCACCCAGCCCTATGACCCGGGCCTGTTCTCGCCGCAGATGAGGATCGCGCTCATCCGGCAGAACCTGTTGCTGCAAAACGCCGATTCTTCCATAGTGGCCGATTTGCAACTGGACCCCACCGGCGTTTCGACCCTTTCCGGTTACCGGGTGACCAGGAACGACCCGGCAACCACCGAGACGGCGCTGACCGAAATCCAGGCCATTATTGACCAACTGGAAAGCCGCAGGCCCCGCTCCTGATTAGCGAGGCGGGAAAATACCAACGCAACTGAAGAACCAGGGGACTAAACGGACACACGGACGCCGCTCCACAACGGGGCGGCGTTCTGCTTTGGCGAGTCAACAAGCCGATTAATAGGCCAATCGGCGGCTTGACGGAGGAAGACTATGGGGTGGTATGGCTATGAAGGGGGCGAACCGCCGGGCGACGCCTATTCCCGCGTGACCAACCCGGAGCGATTCCAGCCGCTGCACGCCTGGACCCTGGGGGTCGTTGAGATGCTGGAAGCCAGGTATGAAGTCAGCCGCCGAGAGGAAGGGTTGGAAGGCGTCGAAGGGGTCGCCGACGGCGAACTGGAGAGGGCGCCCCGGTCCCGGCCGCTGTTGAGGCTTGCGCCGCTTCGGGATGGCTGCGTCCCGGTCACCATCGCTTTTACCGACTTTCCCGGCCTGGGAGTCCGGGCGGCCCTTCGACAAGCTCAGGGTGAGCGGACTCTCAGCTTATCCATCATTTCTACGCTGATGCGCCCCTAAATGTCCTTCAGTTGGTCAAGTATGGTTTCGTCCATGCCGAAACTTTCCTTGTCGGTGGGGAAGGAGCCGTCCCTGACCTCGACGGAATACTGGTCGAAGGCTTCCTTTATGGTTTCGCCCAGGTTGGCGTACCGCTTGGCGTGCCTGGGCACGAAATCGGTGAACAGCCCCAGCATGTCGTGGAGCACCTGCACCTGCCCGTCGCAATGGGGCCCGGCGCCGATTCCGATGGTGGGTATGGACAGCCGTTCCGTAATGAGGCGGGACAAGGGAGCGGGCACCAGTTCCAGCACCACGGCGTAGGCCCCGGCGTCCTCCAGGGCCAGGGCGTCCCTCAGAATCCGGCGGGCCTGCTCCACGGAACGGCCCCTTACCCGATAGCCGCCAAAGGCGTTGACGGACTGGGGCGTAACCCCCACGTGCCCCATGACGGGGATGTCGCACTCGACTATTCGCCGCACCGTGTCGGCCACGTTTTCTCCGCCTTCAAGCTTAACGGTGTGGGCGCCGCCTTCCTGCAGCAGGCGGGCGGCATTCCGCAGGGCCTGGGCGGGGTCTATCTGGTAGGTCATAAAGGGCAGGTCGGCCACAATCAGGGAGTTCCGGTTGCCCCGGGCCACCATCTTGGTGTGATGGATAATGTCATCCAGGGTGACGGGTATGGTGGATTCGTAGCCCAGCACCACCATTCCCAGGCTGTCGCCCACGAGAACCACGGGGATGCCGGCGGCGTCGGCTATGGCGGCCGTGGTGTAGTCGTAGGCGGTAATCATGGGGATTTTCTCGCCCTGCCGCTTCATTTCGGCAATCTGCCGGACTGTAATTTTGGCCATGACTACATACTCCTGGTTTCGGGTTGGTTGGCGTCCCAGGCTTCCAGGGAGTCGTTGAGCGCAGCCGCTCCCTCCGGTGTCAGGCCCAACTGCAACGCTAATGGGACGGCCTTCCGGGTCAGGGAAAGGTACAGACCGGCCACGTCGGACCGCGCGCGAGAAAGGGCTTCCAGGTGCTGCTGCACCGTAGCCACGTCGCCCCGGTACAGGGGTCCGGTGACGCCCCGGGCCGGCCCCAGCGACGTTACATTCTCCAGCGTTGCGCGGGCCATCGGGGCCAGGGCCCGGAGGGCATCGTCCTCGGTGAAGCCCGCCGCCTGCCACGCCTGGGCGGCGGCTTCCAGCAGGGTTGCCAGGTAACCGCAGCCCAGTACGGCGGAGGCATGGTAAAGGGGACGCTGTTCGTCGGTTATGCTGACCGTCGTGCCTCCCAGATTTTCCGCCAATTCCTGCAGCAGTCCTTCCAGGGGGCCCTCGGCGGACACGGCAAAGGTGACGCCGGCCAAGCGGGTCATTGCCTGCTCCGGCCGGTCCAGGCCGGCAAAGGTCTGGAAGGGATGGAAGGCCCCGGTCAACGCTCCCTGCCGCCGGGCCGGCTCCAGGGCCGTCCTGCCCAGCGCGCCGCAGCAGTGAACCACGTACTGCCCGTATCGCCAGCGCACCTGGGCCGCCACGGTTTCGATGGCCGAGTCCGGGGTGGTGATAAAAACCAGGTCCACCGCATCGGCCACGTCCTGGGCCGTCGCTACCGGCAGGCACCCGGGCACCTTGTCCGCCAGGGCCTGGGCCGACTGGAACCGGCGGCTGGCCACGGCCTGCACCCGGTAACCGGCCTGGCACATGGCCAGGGACAAGCCGCCGCCCAGCGTGCCGGCGCCGATGAAGCCCACCCGCAGGGCGCTGGCAGTCGCGTCAGCCGGTTTCATTTGCCCGCTCCCTGGCCCTTTGCAGTTCTCTAACCTCTTCCAGTTCGCTCACGGAGGGTATTCCGCCCAGGCCGGTGGCGGTCTCCACCGCTCGCAGCACCGCCAGGGCGGTGACCTCTACTGCCGCCGCCCCGATGGCCGTCAGGTCGCCGGGGACGGGCTGTCGGTTGGTTGCCAGGGCAAACATGGTGTCGCCGTCGCGGCTGGTGTGGCAGGGGCGGATGGCCAGGGCCAGGCCGTCGTGGCTGAGGCGGGCCAGCCAGTTGGACTCTTCCTTGGTGAGGGTGGCGTCGGTGGCAACAACGCCAATGGTGGTGTTGCCCAGGGACGGGGTGGCGGCAGAATCCGCCCCGATCTCTGCAATGTCCTTACCGCTGGTCAAGACATCTATGGCTGGCACGAATCCGGGGCCGGATGCGCGTCTTGGGCCGGCGACAAGCCGCCCGGTCCGGTGGTCATAGACGTCGCCGACGGCATTAACCGCCACCAGGGCGGCCACGGTGTTCCCGTCGGGCAGGGTCATGGAGGCGCTGCCGATGCCCCCCTTGACCGCCCGGTCCGGTCCGAGGATTTTCCCCACGGTGGCGCCGGCGCCGGCCCCCACCGAGCCTTCGGGTACCGGGTGGTCGGAGGCATTGCCGGCGGCGGCGTAGCCGTCATCGGGCCGGGGCCGCACCTTGTCGGTAATCAAGCCCAGGTCGAACAGGATAGCCGACGCAACAATGGGCACAATGGCCGGGCCAACCCTTACGCCGATGCCCTGTTCTTCCAGGTAGCGCATGACGCCGGAAGCCGCGTCCAGCCCGTAGGCGCTGCCGCCGCTGAGAACGATGCCGTGGACCCGGTCCACCCGCCGGGTGGGACGGAGCAGGTCGGTTTCCCGGGTGCCGGGCGAGCCGCCCCGGACGTCCACGCCACCGGCTGCGCCGGAGCGGCAGAGAATTACGGTGCAGCCGGTGGCGTTGGCCCGGTCGGTGTAGTGGGCAACCTCCAGTCCGGTTACCGCGGTCAACGTTGTGTTCATACCTGGCCCCTTAACGGGAGGCCGGCTGACGATTGGCAGCGTCCGGGAGGACAAAAATAAAGCCGCGCCAAATTATGGCGCAGCCTGTCCAACTGTTTCCAAAGGGGGTACCATTCGTTTCCGGCCGTCTCGGTCAACATAGGATCCCAGCGGCCCACCGCGCCTGGCATAAAGCCGGAGATGGGAAGTGCCGGTATTACCGGCGGCTAACCCCCCTTACGGGTGGATTGCATGGGGAGTTTAAGGGCAGGTTGGGGGAGTGTCAATCCTTGCTGCAATGTATTCCCGGCCTGCGCGCCGAGACTTGCATGTAGTCTCGATTCGATAATGTTACCCATAAGGAGCAATATGAGTAATCTTATACGATGGAACAGTTGGTACTACTTGGCTGCATCAGCCCTGCTGCTGGTGGCGGTCCTAGCCTGCGGTACGGCAGCGCCCCAAGAACACTACGAGCCGATGGACATCACTACCTCTCCGACGCCAGCCCTGCTGAGTCAAACGACTACGGACATGCCTACGCCAATGCCAGCCCCACAGTCAGACCCCGACGACAATGGAGGGGAGGGTGCGTCCGACGAGGAATCTACTCCTGAACCTACTCCCTTGCCTACCCGATGCGTGGTGGTCCCTTCTCCTTACCAGGAAGACGGGATATTACGGGAAGGAGAGCAGATAACGGACGGCGTCAAGGAATATTGCTCGGTATTGGAACCAAAACCGACCCCCAAATACCTTGCCCTTGGGCAGCTTACCTATAAGGTGCAGAAAACAGAGGAAGATATCGCTGAGGCCGAAGAATCGGAAGGGGCGGGGGGTGAGTCTGGACAATCCCAGGTAGAGATCCCGATATTTTATGCAGTGATTTTCTTCACCAGCAACGATGAAGCTACAGCCGCCATGAACTACATTAACGATAATACGCCAGGGCACGACCCCGAGGCTGGAATAGCAGCATGTTGCGCTACGCTCTACGCCAAAATCCCCGTTACTCTCCTGGTGCCCATATCTGAAATGGATGGATTTAGTGGGGTAGAAGATGCGGAGCAATGGGGAGCTGTGGACCCCCAATAAGTTATACCATCCCGACCAACATACGGAGGATTTAGATGATCTACCACCTGGTATCTAACTCTAGGTTGATTGCTGCGGTCTTTATTCTGACCGTGGGTGTTTGTGCAGCGCTGTTACACACCACCGTCGACCAGACGGTACATGCTGCACCTGCGGGGCAGACAGGCTCAGTTGACAGTGAGGGTGTGGAGTGGCATGGTGCGCACGTATGGCACGACCTGCCTTATGAGTATAAAGGTGACGGCATCAAGGTCGCAGTCATCGACACAGAATTCAAAGGGCTGCGTTCCCTATATGGCAATGAGTTGCCTCCAAAGAATCAGATCGTCAGCCGCTGTTACTCCAGCCCAGCAACTTACACCCTGAACAATGCGGACAGGTGTGACTACGGTGATGGGAAGAACAACGACGACGAACACGGTTCTCGGACCGCACAGGTCGTTATGGACATGGCCACAAATGCGACCTTGTATATTGCCAATCCGAAGAATCAGGAAGCTTTATTGAGACGCTCCTATGGCTAGACCGTTTCGACGTGGACGTTATCAACTATTCTGCGAGTACCGGCTGGAAGTCTCCTGGAGACGGAACTCTTCCTGTCCACTCCGATTATGACCTCCCCAAGCAGCGGCGATGGCGGTGGCGGAAGACGGCGGGCAAGACGCCAGCGTACAGTGCCGGGGAAGAGGCGGTCAGGGCAGGGTGGTTGGCGCCTCACCCGTTTCCACCTCGCCGATAATCTCCTCGGCGTAGCGCAGCGTCTTTTCGGCCCTGGAAGAATCGGCGCCCCGGCCCTCCAGGAAGAGGCGCAGGGCCTGCATGGGTTGCAAACCCTCCGAGTCGCCGGGAGTGATGCGGGTACGGCGGGCGCCCTCCACGTCGCGGCTGACGGCGGCAATGAAATGAGCCGGTTGCAGGGCCTGGCGGATGTCCGCCTCCCGCAGCAGGGTCTCGGCCTCGGCGGGCAACCGTATTCGCACCCGTACCACGGCGTCGGCGACATCGTGGCGCGCGATCGCCCGCAGGACGGCAGCCGTGGGGTCCGGCTCCCCCGGGGAAATGGTGGCGTCAACCGTAACGAAGCGGCGGGCATTTACCTGTTGAAACCGAAAGTCCTGCAGCCGCCGGCCGCGGGGAGCGGCCGGGTCCAGGTCAATGACGCAGAAGCCCTTTTCATCACCCTCCTCCGAAAAGTCCACCCGCTGCAGGCTGCCGGAATAGGCCATAATGGGGGTCTCGCGACGCAGCACCTGGTGCTTGTGAATGTGTCCCAGGGCAACGTAGTCCAGTTCGGGCCGGTGCAGCGCGCTGGCCAGCAGGACATGGTCGTTGCCCAGCATCATGGAGCGTTCCGTGCCCACGGTGGCGCCGTTAACGGTGAGGTGTCCGGTGAGGATGGCCGGCGTGGCCGGGTCCAGTTCACCGATTCTGAGAGCTATGGCGTCCGTCATGCGGCTCTCGATTTCGGCGCGCACCTGGTCAATGGTAAGGCCCCTGGACTCTTCGCGGGTGATCAGCCTGCCCCGGCGGGGCCAGGGAACGGCCAGGACCTGGAGGGGGCCGGCCGGCGTGGATACCGGATATACCTGCAGGTTGTCGCCGATGTGGACGTTGGGCACCTGCAGGGTGGGGAAGATTTCCACGGCGTTGGCGCGGCTGCTGGCGTTGGGCAGGTCGTGGTTTCCAATCAGCAGAAATACGGGGATGCCCGCCGAGGCTATCCGGTAAAGCCGGGCGGCAAACTCCCGCTGGTGAGTCTGGGACGGGTCCCTGCCCTTGTAGGCGTCTCCCGCCAGCAACACCAGGTCCACCTTTTCGGCCAGGGCAAAGTCCACCACCTCGTCCAGGGCATCCAGAAAATCGCCCAGGCGAGTGGATAGCCCGGTGGCCGGGTCTATCCGCCCGTAATTCTCGACTCCGATATGCAGGTCTGAAAAATGTAAAATACGCATGGGAAAGATTGCGGGGGCGCGTTGGCTCGACTGCCAACAAAGTACAGCAAACGCCGGAAAGTGACAACTGCCCGCTGCGCCGGTGGCGGCTCTATTGCAGGCGGGAATATAAGAAAACCATATTTATCAAAGTTATAATTGTTATTGACATTACTGGTGCCTCTCAATAGAATCAGAGGGCCGGATAGCTCAACCCCGGCAACCAGACCCGGCATTCAATAGCGGCATGACTTTGCCATCTGAAATTAGGGGCGGGCCCGAATGACCACTGTTAAGCAACTTTTCTCACTTCAGGAAGTTGACCTGGACCTGGACGGAGTGAACAACCGGATAGGGGAAGTGGAGCGTGAGCTGGAGGCCCGTCTGTCCCTGGGCAAAATCGAGGAGTCCCTGGAGCAGGCAAGAACCCGGCTGCAGGAAATACAGGAAGCGCACCGGGAGTTGCAGCGGGAAACGGAAAGTCAAAGGGAGAGGTCATCTCACCTGGACACCCAGCTTTACGGCGGGGACGTGGCCAACCCCCGGGACCTGGAGGCGCTGCAGTTGGAAGCCAATAACGTCAGCCACCAGTTGGAGCAGATGGACGTGCGGCTGCTGGAGCTTTCCCTCCAGGCCGAGGATGCCAGGACGGGCATTGCCGCGCTGGAACAGCAGCTTTCCGACACCCAGGCGGCCTGGGATGCCAGGCAGGCCGAGCTGTGGCAGTTGCTGGAAGAGCTGACGGACCGGCAGGAGGCCCTGGTCAAGGACCGGTCCAGCCTGGCCGCTGGCGTGGACTCGGTGGAGTTGTCCCGCTACGAGGGCCTGCGCCGCAGCAAGGGAGGCCAGGCCATCGCCAGGGTGGTGCGCGGTCTCTGCCAGGCCTGCCGCATGTCCCTGCCCTCCCAGCACATGCAGCGGGTCCGCACGGGACGGCAGACCGTCTTCTGCAACAGCTGCGGAAGAATGCTGCTGCCCGGCTAACAGCCAACCGGTCCAATTCCCTGAAGTCGCCAGGGTCGCCTTGATGGCGGCCCTTTTTGGTTGCCTGCCTGGAAATGCGGCGGCCTTTCGCCTTCCTTGACCCCCCTATGGGCGTATGCTAGATTGACAAAGGAGAGGCCAGGCAGGACCGGGTGACCGCCGCGGCGGGGGAAACCTCGCCGGGGAGGAAAGTCCGGGCTCCTCCGGACAGGGTGCTGGGTAACGCCCAGGCTCCTGCGGCAGTTTACCGACTGCCCCAGGGGACGGAAAGTGGCACAGAAACATACCGCCTCCGTATGACAAGACGGGCGCTACCTCCGAGCAATCGGGGTTTGCGCTGTCCCGGCAGCCGGGGGTAAGGTTGAAATCGGACGGTAAGAGCGTCCGGTCGCCTGTGGTGACACAGCGACGGCTAAACCCCACCTGGAGCAAGGCCGAATAGGGGGACCATGGGTGTCCGGCTCGTCCCCGGGTTGGCTGCTTGACCCCGACGGCAACGTCGTCCGGCGTGGCTTGTCCGCGCCGACTCACCGGCTCCCTTACGGGCGGCCCGGCGAGGGGCTAGATAGATGGTCACCATCCCTCCGGCGTTGCCAGCCTTTTCCCTAAAAGGCGGCGATGCAGCGGTGGGATACAGAACCCGGCTTACAGGTCCCGCCGAACCTCTTCCCCTTTTCCCATTTGCTTTAGCCATTCCCCCGGAAACAGGAGACGACATGGTACGGACCAATTTGACGAAAGCGAAAATCAACAATGGCGAAGTTGCCCTGGGCGCCAGCATCAATTTCTACGCCCCGGGACTGGTGGAACTCTACGGCGTCATGGGGTTTGACTGGGTCTGGATTGACTGCGAGCACGGTTCATCCAATGACTCGGAGACCGAGAACATGGTGCGGGCCGCCGAGCTGTACGACCTTACGCCCATCTGCCGCATTCCCAATGCCTATCCCTCTACCATCCTGCGTTTCCTGGACCGGGGCGCCCAGGGACTGATAGTGCCCCACATATCCACCCGCGAAGAGGCGGAGGGCGTAGCCAGGGCCTCCCACCACTACCCCGACGGCGACCGCAGCAGCGCCACCGGGGGCCGGACCAACCGCTTCGGCGCCGGTCTGTCCACCCCCGAATACTACGCCGCCGCCAACCGGGAAGTGCTGGTGATAGTTATGATTGAGACCCCGGAGGCGGTGGAGAACGTGCAAGCCATAGCATCCGTGCCGGGCGTGGACGCCCTGCTGGTGGGCAGCAGCGACCTGACCCAGACCATGGGAATGGCCAGCCCCGCCGAACTGGACGCGGCCATTGACAAGGTAATCGAGGGAACCAAGGCTGAGGGGAAGGCCATTGGCGTGGCCGGCGCCGGGATGTCCCTCAACAACGTTCCCAGGTTCCAGCACTTTGCCGGCCGGGGCGTGCAGCTCATGTCCATCGGCGCCCAGGACATGATCCGGGCCGGCGGCGACGGCTTCCTCAAGACCATGCGGGGCTAGTGGTTCAACATATTTGAAATGATGGATAGTATTTCCGCTCACCCTGAGCCTGTCGAAGGGCCGCCCATTCGCAGATTGATAATTTGATGGTTCGACAGGCTCACCACGAGCGGACTCTCAGCTTATCCATCATTCCAATAGCGTTGGGCCATTAGTAGTCCGACAACTTCGAAATGATGGGTGAAATTGCTTCTCACCGTCGTTCCGGCGAAGGCCGGAACCCAGAAGTCCTGAAGGTAAGGAGCCATGTCCAACGCCAACCTTATTGGATTCTGATTGGCTTCTGGCCTGCGCCAGAATGACGGGTTTCGATAGTTACCCGTCATTCCAATAGCGTTGGGCCATTAGTTGCGCGGGGCCGCACCGGAATTGTGCAGCCGATTCGCCAGACCTGTAATATAAAGGGGAACGACCAGTTCGCCTCTCTCGATTGAATCCAGGCCGACTTAGTGACAACCAGAGGTCTGCTATGACCACCAGACAGACAAGCAAAAGCAGGAGACAGCCTGAGCAGCAGTATGTGCTGCCCGATATACCGGAGAAACACCCCGACGACATGACCAGCGCCAGACACCTGTCCGAGAACGGCAACCATCACCACCTTTTGCAGCATCTGGGCAACCGGGAAACTACCATCGTATCCGGAGAAAAATACATGACCCGGTCCCCAGGGTCGGACATGAGATACCCGGACCTGATGGTCTCCTTCAACTCCGACCCTTCCCTGTACGAAAGAAGTAACGGGTACATAATTTCCCAACAGGAAAAGCCGCCGGATTTCGTGCTGGAAATAGCATCCCGCGCCTCCGGGACGGTGGATACCACGGTAAAGCGAGATTGGTACGCCGGGCTGGAAGTGCCGGAGTACTGGCGCTTTGACGAAACCGGGGAGTTTCACGGGGCGCTCCTGGCCGGGGACAGGCTGGCTGACGGAGTTTACGAACCAATAGTCATCGAGACGGTAGAAGAAGGCGTATTTCAGGGCTACAGCGCCGTCCTGAACCTCTACGTTAGATGGGAGCACGGGGAACTGCGCTGGGTTGACCCGGAAACGGGGCACGAAATTCCCACCTTTCAACAAGAACGTGCTGCCCGGTTACAGGCTGAGGAAGCCCGTCAGTCGGCGGAAGCCCGGGTGCGGCAGCTGGAAGAGGAACTGGCCCGACGGGACGAAGGATTGTAGTGACGGGAAGTGTATCTTTACCGAAGAATGCCCAATCACCGGAGGTCAGCCATGACCACGCAGCAGACGCAGAAAAGAGATCCGGAGACGGAGCAAGCCTACGTGCTGCCCGACATACCGGAGAAACAGCCCGACGACATGACCAGTTCAAAGCACCTGTCCGAGAACGGCAACCATCATTACCTGAAGCAGCACCTGGGCAACCGGGAAACCACCATAGTGTCGGGGGAAAGGTACATTACCGGGTCTCCAGGGTCAGAGATGAGATATCCAGACCTGATGGTCTCCTTCAACTCCGACCCCTCAATGTATGAGAGAAGTAACGGGTACATTGTTTCCCAACAGGGCAAGCCCCCGGACTTTGTACTGGAAATCGCGTCGCGGGCTACGGGTAAGATAGACACCACGGAAAAGAGGGACTGGTACGCGGAACTGGGAGTGCCCGAGTATTGGCGATTCGACGAAACCGGGGAGTTTCACGGGGCTTGCCTGGCTGGGGACCGGCTGGTTGGCGGCGCCTACGAACCAATAGTTATCGAGACAGTAGAAGAAGGGATTCTGCAGGGCTTCAGTTCTGTCCTGGACCTTTACATCCGGTGGGGGCAGGGAGAATTGCGCTGGTATGACCCAGGGACGGGGCAGCAGATACCGACTCTTGAGCAGGAAAGGGAAGCCCGGTTGCGGGAAGAAGAAGCCCGGTTACAGGAACGGGAGGCCCGTCAAGCTGCGGAAGCCCGGGTCCGGCAACTGGAAGAGGAACTGGCCCGACGGGACGCCGGGCAGTAGTGGTTTACCTTCAAAGCCATCATTCCCTTATCCATGTCGCACAGTTTATTCACTGGCAAGACATTTGACACTAAGTTGCAATAAGGTGGCAGTTGGGTTGCCCAAACCCGGCCTAAACGCTATTATTGTTTCCGTTGCCGGGAACCGCATTGCCTGTTTGATGTTTTGACTGTTTCCGGCGGCCAACGTCGCTTCCGCAAAAGCAAGTTGTGAGGTCGGGAGTGTCGAACCCACCGAGGTTATTGCTTACCAGATGTTTTTGGACCTGCACAGCCATTCAGTTTCCTCCGATGACTCCCGCGCCACCGTAGAACAATACGTCAAATGGGTCCACGTTCTGCGCAGCAAGCGGGGATACACCCTTGACGGCTTCGTCCTCACCGAGCACCGCAAGTTCGATTTCGACAAGGATTACTCGCAGCTTGCAGCCGAGTACGACGTCCTTATCATGAAGGCCTCGGAACTGGATACCCGGTACGGGCACGTGCTCGTTTACGGGGTAACGGAGGGATTGGCCAAGGATATTGACCTGAGCGACGTCAAGATGGACGCGCGAGAATTGATGAAGGCCGCCCGCCACCACGGGGCCATCGCCGTTCCGGCCCACCCGGGCCGCTTTGGCATCGGACTGGTGGACTATATGGAGCAAGGTGAGACTTTCCCCGACCTCCAAATAGTGGAGCGGGTTAACGGCGGCAGCCGCGCCGGGGAAAACGAGCGTGCCGACGTCCTGTGCCGTGAGCACAATTACCTGGGTACCGGCGGCAGCGACGCCCATCTGGCCAGCCACCTGGGATCCTGCGTTACTTCCTTCCCCACTGAGGTACGTAACGAACGGCAGTTGGTGGAAGCCCTGTTGACCGGCGACTTCAGCCCTGTGTGGCTGAAGGACACCACGTAACAATCTCATTCCGCGAATCAGCGCAAATTCCCCCTGGTGGCAGCCTCTCGAAGGCCGTCCTTTTGTGGCCGTTATTGCCAGCTAGTGGATTGCGCTAATAGGAGTCTCCCTCCATGACTATGGAACTGGAATACAATCGTGACCTTTACGGGGTTGAGCACGAGGCCGGGCCCTTTGAGATTACCGCCGAACTGATCCAGACCTTTAACCGCAGCATTGGTGAGACCAACGCCATGTTCACTGACCAGGCAACAGCCCGGGCGGCCGGCTATGCCGGGGTGCTGGCCCCTCCCACCCTGGTCACCATGCTGGTGCGGAACGTGGAACTGCCGGACATTGAACTGCAGTTCGGGACCATGCGCTTCCACGCCGGCCAGCGGGTCCAGTCCCGCTCCCCCATTGTGGCCGGGGATACCTTGATGGCCTCTTCCCACCTGAAGGAGGTCTATCCCAAGACCGGGCGCAGCGGAACCATGGTATTCACCGTCTGGGAGACTACCTTCACCAACCAGGACGGATTGGTAGTCGCCGACGTCCAGGAATCCTACGCCTCCCGGGAGTAATGCAGAGTATGCCAGACCAAGAGGGACCCTTCTTCGAGGATATTGACCTGGGCGATGAGATAGGCCCAATAGAACTGGTGGCCACCGATGAGAACGTGACCACCTTTTGTGAGCTTTGGGGCAACCCCATGCCCAACCGCTTTACCAGCCAGGAAGTAGCCGAGAAAGCCGGGCTGCCCGGCCCCATCGTCCCCGGTGTGATGAGCATGGCCATAATGAGCCAGGCCCTCACCGACTGGGCGGGGCCGGAATCTCTGAAGGACCTGGACCTGGTTTTCCGCCAGCCCGTACCCCATAACAGGCCGCTGCTTATTTCGGCTACCGTCATAGATACCAGGGAGGAAGACGGGGAAAACGTCATCGAGTGCGACGTGCTGATGCTGGGCGAAGCCGGCGAGCGGTACGTGGGCGGCACGGCGCTGATTTCCCTGCCCAGCAGTGGGGAGTAATCGCTCCTTCACCTGGAAACAAGGAGTAAAGCAATGAGCTTTTCAAACATCCAGTGGTGGGATCCGCCCAAGAAAATCATGGTTAAGCTGGAGCCCGACCAGATCAAACCCATGCCCCTGGGGTACGATACTTTTATCGTTATGGAATTCGGAGGGCGTCAATTCGATGCCCTGATACCTTCCGACACCCTGGTGGACAACAAGTATGCTCCGGCTACCCTGGCAGGAAAGGACGGCGACAAGATTATAGTCTATTTCCCGATCAGCAACGAAGGACGCCCCACTTGGCTGCTTACTGAGGCGGAACTGGAGAGCATCACTGCCTAATGGCTGGTGGCGCCAGTATCTTCATCTGGAGATAGCATGATTCTGTCGGACATCCAAATACGGGAAGCGATGGAGAGCGGAGACCTGGCAATAGTCCCTTTCGAAGTGGGCAGCAGGGCCATACAACCGGCGTCAATTGACCTGCGGCTGGGTCCCAACATATCGGACCCGGGAATAAATCCTGTCGAGGGTCTATACATTGACCCCAACAAGCTCGATGTGAATACCTTCATCCAATCCCAATCGACAACCAGGGACCTCAGCAGGGAACCCCTTTTCTTGCACCCACGACAGTTTGTAATCGGGGGTACACTAGAGCGTATTTCCCTAAGCACCCGTTTGGGCGCCAGGGTCGAGGGGAAGAGTCGCTTGGCCAGACTTGGAGTGGGAGTCCATGTCACAGCGCCCAAGATTGATCCCGGTTTTTCAAACCACATTACTTTGGAGATTTTCAACTTGGGACCTTGGGTGATTATGCTTCAGAATGAGATGAACATTTGTTCATTGATTCTGGAACCTTTGGGACAACCCGCTCTGAGCGGCTATGAGGGGATGTTCCAGGGAACCAATCCTGATTGAACCGACTGGGGCAGGCCAGAAAGCGTCTGATAACGTACTTGGCAAACTGGCTTCGTGATTCTTCGTGTTCCTTCGTGGATAAGCAAGAGGTAAAGAAATGTACGACCTCAACGGTAAAGTTGCCATTGTAACCGGCGCCGGCGGCCGTAACGGCATTGGCCGGGCCATCGCTACCCGCCTCGCCCGCGAGGGCGCCGACGTGGTGGTTACGGATATACCTGCGTCCGTTACAGCCATTCGCGCCGAGGACCAGGCCGACGGCTGGGAAGGCTTGCCCAGCGTGGTCAAGGAGATTGAAGCCGAGGGCCGGCAGTCCCTCGGCATATTCTCCGACGTTTCAGACGCCGCCCAGGTGGACGATATGGTCAAACAGGCGCTGGACCGCTTCGGCAAGATAGACATACTGGTCAACAACGCCGGGTCCCGCCCCGGCCGGGACCGGGTGCCGGTGGTGGAACTGGAAGAGGACGCTTTCGACGAGGTAATGCGGGTGAATGTGCGCGGCACTTACCTCTGCTCCCGGGCCGTGGCCCGGCACATGGTTGAGCGGGACCAGGCGGGGAACGGGGGCGGCAAGATTATCACAATTTCCTCCGGGGCCGGTAAGCGGGGCATTGCCCGCTACGCCGTCTATTGCGCTTCCAAGTTTGCCCTGGTGGGGTTCACCCAGGCCCTGGCCCAGGAAATGGCCGCCCACAAGGTCAACGTCAACGCCATCTGCCCCGGCCTGGTGGACACGGAGCGGGTGGACTTCATCGCCGCCGCCCTGGCCGCCGAGGGTGAATCGGCCGAGGAACACCGGGCCCTGATGGTTCAGGAACGGTCAACCCGGGTGCCCATGGGCCGCATTGCCCAGGGCGACGACATAGCCAACATGGCCGCCTTCCTGGCCTCCTCCGAGTCCGATTACATGACCGGCCTCTCCATCAGCGTCTCCGGCGGCTCGGAAATGAACTAGCTTCTATCCACGGGTGGGCGCGAATAATCACTAATGGAAGCCATCGCAGAACATTAGTGGTCATTCGTGTGGACTCGTGGATAAATGAGGAAGAAACTATGCCCCTGGACCGCGCCGACGTTGAACACATAGCCGCCCTGGCCCGGATAGGGTTGACCGAGGAAGAGATTGCAACATTTGGGGAGCAGCTATCCAACATTCTCGACCAGTTCGAGTTGCTGAAACAGTTGGACACCAGCGCGGTGGAACCTACCGGTCACGCCGTAGAGGTTAACTCGGTGATGCGGGAAGACGTACCGAATGAGCCCCTCAGCCCCGAGGAGACCTTGCTGAACGCTCCCCTGCGCCGGGACGACTTCTTCCAGGTGAAGGCGGTCCTGGAAGAGTAACTGCCTGGCCGCCACGTTGATTTCCCTTTAACGCCGCTCATCCTGAGCCAGTCGAAGGATGCCCAATGAAGAGCCTGAAGGTTCGACAAGCTTACCATGAGGGGGTTGGGCAGTTGAGAGGCTTAGGCTACCGAACACGATGGGCAACTGGAGTGGCTGGGCAACTCGTCGGACGGCGTAAAAGGGCTGGTCGTGTAAGAGAATGGGTTGGACGACCGCTTAATTCAGCCTGGGAGGAATAAGTCCCCTTGTCGGAACTCTGGAAACTTACCCTGCACGAGGCCCGGGCCGCACTGGACGCCGGGTCTTTCAGCGCGGTGGAACTTGCCAAGTCCTGCTTTGACCGCATCGCCCAGGTGGAGGAACAGGTCAAGGCCTACGTTACCTTGACGGAAGACCACGCCCTGAAGCAAGCCGCAGAGGCCGACCGGGCCATAGCGGAAGGGCGGGCCGGCCCTTTGACTGGCATCCCCGTACAGGTCAAGGACCTCATCTGCACCCGGGGAATTCCCACAACCTGCTCGTCCCGGATGCTGGAAAACTTTGTTCCCGTTTACGACGCCACCGTCGCGGCAAAGCTGTTTGGCCAGGGGGCCGTGCTGCTGGGCAAGGGCAACATGGACGAGTTTGCCATGGGGTCGTCCTGCGAGAACTCGGCCTTCTTCCCTACCCACAATCCCTGGGACCTGGGACGGGTGCCCGGGGGCAGCAGCGGCGGGGCCGCCGCATCGGTGGCCGCCGACGAGACCATAGTGGCGCTGGGCTCCGATACCGGCGGCAGCATCCGCCAGCCGGCGTCCCTGTGCGGCGTGGCGGGTCTCAAGCCTACCTACGGGCGGGTCAGCCGCTACGGGCTGATTGCCTTCGCATCATCCCTGGACCAGATTGGGCCGGTGGGCAAGGACGTTACCGACTGTGCCATGACCCTCAACGCCATTGCCGGCTACGACCCCCGGGATTCCACGTCCCTGGACTTGCCGCCCACCGACTTTACCGCCGGGCTGACGGGAGATATCAAGGGTCTCAGGATTGGCATTCCCCAGGAATATTTTGTGGAGGGGATGGAGCCGGGGGTGCGGGCGGCGGTTGAAACGGCTATCGGCCAACTGGAAGAGTTGGGAGCGGCGGTTGAGCCGGTATCGCTGCCCACGACCGAGTACGCGCTGGCCTGCTACTACATCATCGCCCCGTCCGAATGTTCGGCCAACCTGGCCCGCTACGATGGGGTGAAATTCGGCTACTCCTTCCAGGATACGCCGGATATGTGGGAGGCCATGGAACGCACCCGCCAGCTGGGGTTCGGCCCCGAGGTTAAGCGGAGAATTATGCTGGGCGCCTACGCCCTGTCTGCCGGATACTATGATGCCTACTACCTCAAGGCCCAGCAGGTGCGTACCCTCATCCGCCAGGACTTTGCCCGGGTATTTGGGCAGGTGGACGCCCTGGTCACCCCCACGTCGCCGGTGGTGGCATTCCCCCTGGGCGACAAGACCGCCGACCCGGTCCAGATGTACTTGATAGACGTTTGCACCCTGCCCATCAACATAGCCGGCCTGCCCGCCATGTCGGTGCCCTGCGGCTTCTCCGAGGGTATGCCGGTGGGGATGCAGCTCATCGGCCCCCACCTTTCCGAGGAGCGCCTGCTGAACGTCGCCTACGCCTACGAGCAGGCCACGGAGTGGCACAAGGCCAGGCCGGGGCTGTGACCTCCCGCCGTGCTATAATTTAGTGACTCGCCGGAGGGTTTGAAATGAGCGTCTTCCATTATCCCCTGGAAATCACCGGCCCGAACGATGGCGAGTTCCAGCAGGTGATGGCCTTGGTGGACACCGGCGCAACCTTCACCCAGGTCCCCGAATCGCTGCTCCTACGTTTGGGCGTCCAACCCACCCAGACCGCTGGATTCCGCCTGGCCGACGGTTCAACTGTCCGGTGGGCCATCGGAGAGACCCAGGTCCGCATCGAAGGTCAAACCATCAACACCGTTGTCGTTTTCGGAGATGACAGCGCCGATGCGCTGCTGGGTCTCTACACCCTGGAGCGCGCCCTCCTGGCGGTTGACCCTGCGGGCCAGCGCCTGATTCCCACCGATGGCCTGTTGGTTTAACCCTTCTTGAATGGGGTTGGGGTGGTGAATCCTCCCAGGTAGCTCCCGTGCTCAACGGTGCAGCTTGTAGCTACAAGACGAACAGCCAACCGTTCAACGCACCCGCGACAAGAGCAATTACCGGGGCTTTGAGAATTTCCCACAAGACCAAGCGCCGGCGCAGATTAAACCGGGTTGCCTACGGTCCTTTCTTCCGCTGTTCTTGAGCATCAGACCGGACGCCCGCAAGACCTGCGTATAAGGTCCCGACTATGATTTCCCGACTCCTATCCTCCTTCTCCTGGATGAACCGCGACGCTAGGCTGATAACCCTGGCCCGGGGCATCCGCACCTTTTCCCAGAGCTTCATTGCCGTCATCATCGCCATCTATCTCGCCGAGTTGGGTTTCAGTTTGGTGCAGATTGGGGCGGTGCTTACCGTGGGGGTTGCCGGGGTTTCCTTCTTTGCCCTGGTGGTGGGACTAGTCAGCGCAAGGGTGGGCCGCCGGCGTCTGCTGGTTGTCTTTTCCCTGTTGGCGTCGGCTGCCGGGGTGGCAATGTACTTTGCCGACACCTTTGTCGCGCTCCTGGTCATCGCCTTCCTGGGAAGCTTGTCCACGGGCGGCGGTGGCGGCGAAAGCCCGGCGCAGCCCCTGGAGGTCGCCATTCTCCCGGATACCGGCCCTCCCGAGAGGCGCACCGACATTTTCGCCGTTTACAGCATTGTCGCTCGCACCGGCACCTTTCTGGGAGCGCTGGCCGCCGGTGTCCCCGTACTGCTGCAGAATGCGCTTGGCCTGACCCTCCTGTCGTCCTACCAGGCTATGTTTCTGGGCTTTGCCCTGTGCCAACTGGCCGGGGCGGCGCTATACGGTTTCGTCTCGGCGGAAGTTGAAGGCGCCAGCGTTCGTCAGCAGTGGCAAAACCCCTTCAAGCTGCCGTCGCGGCGCAGGATATTTACGCTCATCTCCCTGTACAGCGTGGATACGTTTACGACCTCCATGGTGATGCAAAGCCTGGTGGCCTACTGGTTCTACACCAAGTTTGGGTTGACGGTGGAATCGCTGGCCTTCGTATTTTCCCTGTCCCACCTCCTGACCGCTTCCTCCCTGTGGCTATCAGCCAAAATAGCCAACAAGATCGGTCTGTTGAACACGATGGTATTCACCCATATTCCTTCCAGCTTCTTTCTGCTGGCCGCTGCCTTTGCGCCCACGGCCCCGCTGGCCATCGTGTTCTGGCAATGCCGCGCCTTCCTGAGCCAGATGGATGTTCCCACCAGGGATTCCTACAATATGTCGGTGATCAATTCCGAGGAACGGGTCGCCATGGCCAGCATTAACATGGTGACCCGCAGCGCCGCCGGGGCAGTTGGTCCCTCGGCGACCACCGCTATCTGGAACATCACCGCCGCCTGGGTGCCCCTGGTAGGTTCCGCGCTCCTGAAGATTGGATATGACCTTTCCCTCTAT
This sequence comes from Dehalococcoidia bacterium, assembly GCA_034423215.1. GTDB lineage: Bacteria > Chloroflexota > Dehalococcoidia > Lucifugimonadales > UBA3495 > Bin22. The sequence continues at coordinate 49,720 of DAOUIY010000044.1, read as the reverse complement.
TTCATGTTCCGCAACGTCCGACCCCCGGAGGAAGAGGAACGCTTCCGCAACCGCCGCCGGTCGCAATAGCCTCCTGCCTTGCGGAACCGGGCTCCCGCCCTTTCCCTTCCCGGCCCTGCAATGCTAGAATCGGGGCAATTGGTACGGGGAGGTACCGCTATGCAGAATGCCAGCCAACATTCCGGGCAGCGTGCCAGGGTCAAGGACATCCTTAGCCGCGAGTCCGCCGGCGGCCAGGTCCACGTCCAGGGCTGGGTTAAGACCCGCCGCTCATCCGGCGCCGTGTCCTTCATCCAGATTAGCGACGGCTCAACCCTCACCGACCTGCAGATAGTGGTGGAGCAGTCTTCGCCCGACTATGCCCTGGTCGAAACCCTCAACACCGGCTGCAGCGTTTCCGCCTTCGGTGAACTCGTGGAGTCCCAGGGCCGCAACCAGAAATACGAAGTCAAGGCCAGCCGCCTGGAAGTGCTGGGGCAGGCCGACCCGGAGGAATACCCCCTCCAGAAGAAGCGCCACACCCTGGAGTTTCTGCGGGAGATTGCCCACCTGCGGCCCCGCACCAACACCTTCGGCGCCATGGCCCGGGTCCGCAACACCATGGCCTACGCCATCCACACCTTCTTCCAGCAGCGCGGCTTCCAGTACATCCAGACGCCCATGATTACCGCCAGCGACGCCGAGGGCGCCGGTTCCATGTTCCGCGTCACGACCCTGGACCTGCAGGACCCGCCCCGCCGCGACGGCCTGGCGCCCGTCCCTCAAACCTACGCCCAGGACTTCTTCGGCCGCCCCACCTACCTCACCGTCAGCGGCCAGCTGGAGGCCGAAATCTTCGCCCTCGCCCTCTCCGACGTTTACACCTTCGGCCCCACCTTCCGCGCCGAAAACTCCAATACCTCCCGCCACCTCGCCGAGTTCTGGATGGTCGAGCCCGAGGTTGCCTTCTGCGACCTGGACGGCCTGGCCGAACTGGCCGAGGATTTCCTGAAGTATGTCTTCAGCCAGGCATTGGAGCAGTGCCCCGATGACATGGCCTTTTTCAATCGGTGGTACGACAACTCCACCATCGAGACCCTGGAGGGCATCATCAATTCCGACTTTGAGCGGCTGACCTACACCGAGGCCATCAGGCTGCTGGAATCCTCCGGCGAAACCTTCGAGTTCCCCGTGTCCTGGGGCCTCGACCTCCAATCCGAGCACGAGCGCTACCTCACCGAAAAGCGGGTGGGCCGGCCCGTGGTGGTCACCGATTACCCCAGGGACATCAAGCCCTTCTACATGCGCCTCAACGATGACCCAGGCCCCGACGGACAGACGGTGCGGGCCATGGACGTGCTGGTGCCCCGCATCGGCGAAATCATCGGCGGCAGCCAGCGCGAGGAACGCCAGGACGTCCTGCTGGACCGCATGCGCCAGTCCGGGCTGGACGCGGAAGACTACTGGTGGTACCTCGACCTCCGCCGCTACGGCACCGTGCCCCACGCCGGCTTTGGCCTGGGCTTCGAGCGCACCGTCCAGTTCGCCACCGGCATGCAAAACATCCGCGACGTTATCCCCTTCCCCCGAACCCCCAACAACGCCGAGTTTTAGCGGGACAGCCTATGCCGGTCCTGTGCCGGTCCTGTGCCGGTCCTGTGTGGGCAATAAACCCTTGCTAATGCTCCTTCCCAAAGCATAGAATTGAGGCGCAGGACCGGCATAGGAGCAATCAATGACTACCATCACCAGCCAGGAAGATTTCCTCCGGGCTTTGCGCGAAAATCCCCAATGGCGAGAAGCGGTACGAGCCCAGATTCTGGGCGAAGATGCGCTGCAACTGCCCGCCAGGTTCGACGCTTTCGTTGAACGGACTGAGCGATTCATGGAGCGCACCGAGGCCTTCATGGCGGACCAGGCCGAGTTCAACCGCCAGCAAGCCGAGTTCAACCGCCAGCAGGCCGAGTTCAACCGCCAGGTGCTTGTCCGCTTTGACCGTATGGAAGGGGACATCGGAAATCTGAAGGGTTTCTTTGCCGAGTATAAGGTCGCCCAATATGCCTTCGACCTGGTCCAGGAAGTGTACCGCGACCTCCAATACGTCCGCACGTTGCCCCCCGAGGAAGTGGGTCGGATGGCGCAACAGGCCATTGCTGCCGGGCATTTGGACCGGGAGGACCGGCGCAGTTTCGTGGAGGCCGACGTGGTGATTGAAGCCGCCGACGGCGACGGGCCCTGCTACCTGGCGGTTGAAGTATCCTACACCGGCGACCGTCGCGATGCGGACCGGGCCCGCCGCAACGCCAATATTATTTCGGAACTCAAGGGTTGTCCCGCCCGTCCCGTGGTCGCCAGCGTCCGAAACGTTGATGAGGTGGACGAGGATATTCAGTCCGGCTTCCTGTCCTGGTACCAGGTCTCCCAGCAACAGATGGCCCGCTAGCGGCCAGGCCCCACGCCGGCTACGGCCTGGGCTTCAAGCGCACCGTCCAGTTCGCCCCGGGAATGCAGAACATCAGCCACGTTATTCCCTGTAGCACATTATGGCGCCCCTGCCTGGCGAATCCCCCTTTTATTGACTCCCCAAATACCCCTTAATATAATGGGGCAGATTTGAAGCCCCTATTCGACCCCTTAAGGAGACGTAATGACGACCTACGAATCTGTGTTGCACCCGCCGGCGATTATCGCCGAGTTGAAGAAGAACAACATCACCCACGTGGTCTGGCTGCCGGACAGCGAGACCAATTTCATGTACCAACTACTGACCGAGGAAGAGTCCCTGGACCTGGTGCCCGTTTGCCGCGAGGGCGAAACCATGGCTATCGCCGCCGGCCTGTGGGTGGGCGGCAAGAAACCCGTGGTCCTGATTCAGAACACCGGCATCTTTGAGTCCGGCGACTCCATCCGCGGCCTGGGCCTGGATATCAACCAGCCGCTGGTAATGCTCATCGGCTACCGGGGCTGGACCCGCCGCGGCCCCACTCCCGACTCCGCCGCCCGCTTTATCGAGCCCATCCTGCATACCTGGGGCATCAACTGCTACCTGATTGAAACCGATGACGACGCTGAACGCATCAGCATGGCCTGCGCAGAAGCGGAACGCACCCAGAAGCCCGTGGGCGTCCTGGTGGGCACCGAGTTCGGCGTATAGCCAACTATCAAGAAACGTGGTTCGACAAGCTCACCAGGAGCGGTAACGAGACTGAGCGCAGTTCAACGCGAGCGGTAAGCAGCCTTCGGCCCCGCTCATTCTGAGCTTGTCGAAGGACATTCGCAAGGAGAAAAGGAAAGCATGATTAACAACACCGATGCCGTAAGGCTCATTGACAGCAAGCGGGAGGATTCCGTTATCGTCCCCACTATGAACGCCAACAACGTAGGCTTTGGCCTGCCCAGCGTCACCAGCAACCAGAGCCTGGACCTGCCCCTGTCGGGCGCCATGGGCAAGGCCTCCAACCTGGGGCTGGGGATTGCCCTGGCCCAGCCCGACCGCAAGGTAATGGTGCTGGACGGCGATGGCAGCCTGCTGATGAACCTGGGCGCCATGGTGACCTCCGCCAACAAGGCTCCCACCAACTTTTTCCACTTCCTGTTCAACAACGGCGTTTACGCCGTAACCGGCGGGCAGCCCATCCCCGGTTCGGAAGTGCAGGACTGGGAAGGCATGGCCAAGGCCGCCGGCTACGCCGCGGTATTCTCCTACGACAACCTGGAGGACTTTACCACCGGCATTGATGAAGTGCTGGCGGCTACCGGCCCCGTCTTCGTCCACCTGGCCATTGAACCGCAAATCGAGAACACCCCGGTGCAGTTCCGGACGCGCTCGCCGCGCACGGTTCTGATGGCCTTTGACGAGGTCCCCGAGGCCCTGGGAGTAGGTTCCGACTAGACTTCGGAGACTTTGCATACCCAACGGGAACCCGACGAGGCGGCCCCTTGCTGGCCGCCTCTCTTTCTTTGTATATTTATCCACGAATAGGCACGAATACACGAATGATGAATTGAGGCCAATGCAATATTGGTGGATGTTCGTGCCCATTCGTGGATAAACTGTTGGTGGGAGCCATAGTTGCTTAGAGACTTGAGCCGCAGCCTGTTGGGCCGCCTGGTGAGCTTGGGCATTTTCGCCCTGGGCTTCTGGGTGCTGTACCAGGGACTGCTGCGGGAGGACAACCTGCTGATGCTGGGACTGGGCGTTGTGGTCGGAAGCGCGTTAATTCTGGGCGGCCTGTACCTGATGGCTACCACCCGCCGCCTGGCCGCCCGCGCCGCGGCTCAGCAGGATGCCGGGCTTGAAGAAAGTCGGGTCGAGGCGAAGGGCTCGGCACAGGAAGCTGAAGTGGAAGCTGATATGGAGGAAGCCAAAGGTGATACCCTCGACGGAAGCGGCAAAGGCGATTAGTTTCCACCGGCAGGACGCCCTGGTGGTATCCACCTCGGCGGCCCTGCGGGACTGGAACCAGGTTTCCCAGCGGCGTGACCTGGACGTTGACCTGACGGACTGCATGGACCGGGCCCCCGGCGTGGGGCTGGGCCTGTGCCTGGCGCAACCGGACCGGAAGGTGCTGGTGCTGGACTGCGACGCCACCCTGCGCACCGATCTGGGCGCCCTGGCTACCATCGGCGAGTCCTGCCCTGAAAACCTGGTCCATTTCGTATTTGACGACGCAACTTATACCTCCACCAACGGCGTCCCGGTCGAGGGGCTGGACAACATCAATTACGCTTCCATGGCCCAGGGCGCCGGCTATTCCCGCACCTTTCGCTTCGAAAATCCCGAGGAGTTCTTCATCGGCCTGGAGGAGGTTATGAAGGAACAGGGCCCGGTCTTCGTGGTGGTGAAGGTGATACGGGACGAGGAACCGGCCCCCTTCCCCGAGCGCCGCATGGCCGAAGGATGGGCAGAAGTAAGGGAAACTCTGCTGGGGGAGTGATAAGAGAAGTTACCCACGAATCAGCACGAATTCTCACGAATGTGAACTAAAAATATGCCTCATTCGTGAACATTGGTGGGTATTCGTGGATAAAACTGTTGACGGTCACTCCGCCGGGCGCACCAGGATTTGCTGGGCTACGGTAAACGCCATTGATACCTGGTCGGTGGGGGTGGAGACTGTCATCACGCCCAGGTAGGGCGTCGCCTCTGAGACGCTGACCCGGCTTTCGGGCACTATCTGGGCCGAGTCCAGGAACTGCAGCAGGTTGGGGTCCTCTTCAGGAATTCGCTCCACGATGTAGGCGTCGCCCTTTTTGGCCTTGTCCAGGGTGACGCAGCCGGCAGGCAGGGGAGAAGCCCCGGCTCCCGGGATGGGGCGGCCAAAGGGGGACTTGTCCGGGTGGCCCAGCCGTTCCCGCAGCCGTGCCTCCAACTCCGCCGAAATGCCATGCTCCAGCCGGTGCGCCTCAATGTAAGCGCAATGAAGCTCCATGCCCAGGAGCCGAACCACCAGCCACTCGGCCAGGCGGTGGCGGCGGGCGATGTCCTCGCCTCCCTCAAAGCCCTTGTCGGTCAGGCGGATGCGCTTGTCTGAGCCTATGTCCACCAGGCCCTGCTTCTGCATCCGGCGGGTCATGCCGGCTACCGAAGGCACCGACGATCCCAGGCCCTCGGTGGGAGGCAGTTCCTTAATGGCGTCGGTCAACTGGGTAACCGTGGGCGTTACCGAGTCCTCCCACATGCGGTAAAGGCACAGCAGGTAGTTTTCGGTAACCGCGGATAAACGCTCCATCCCATCTGAATCTTCCATGTCGCGGGGCCGCTCGGCGCTGACTCTTCTTGACCTGGGCATAGGACTACCTCTGCAGGCAATGGTCGGGTGGCAGGCGAGAAACCGGCCACAACCGCCGATAAGTAGAAGAAATGGACAACTATAGAGGGGATTATACAGGTGAGCCGGGTCTTGTGGTAGGCGGATTACCAGGCGGCGGGTTTTCAATTCTGGCGGTTCATTCCGGCGCCGCCGGAATCAGGGAAGCCGCACCAGTCAACTGTTGGAGCGCCGGAAGCGGGGCGTCAAGCCAAGGGCTTCCGATTCCAGCAGAAGCTCTACGCACTTGATGGCGCGGCGCTGGCGTGTCTCGGGGCGCTTGGCCTCGCCCACGTGTTCGCAGTAAGCCTTGCGGTGGGAATAGCCCAGCTTGTCGTACACCCGGCGCGCATCCGGGCTGTCATCCAGGGCGGCGGCCAGTTCGGCGGGCAGGGCCAGATCCCGGGGGCCTTCCAGCCTTTCCAGCGTCACCGCGACGGTATCGCCGGCGGCAACGCCGGCCTGGTCCCTGATTTCCTTTTTTACGACCAGGATGTGGACACCGGCGCCCTGGGGCAGCAGGGAGTTTTCGTAGGGGATACCGGCTATAGTCCCCTTCACGGGCACCTGGCCCCTTGCGCCGAACTCCTCGGCCACGCTGAAGGGTATGCGCAGGAAGGTCCAGGCGCCCCGCAGGTCGGGCCGCTCCAGGGTTGCTTCAAAGCTGTGAGTGTTCACTTCAAGCTCCTCGGCCGGTTTCGCCGGCGCCGCCTACTGCTGCACGAACCGGTGAAATACTTCCTCTTCGGTGAAAGACTCCCGGCTGAACCAGCGGTCCTCGATGGCTTCGTAGATGGCGGCAATGTGGGCAGCTATGACGTCGGTGACGGCAATCACCTGTTCCGGGGACTCCGGCGATTCCGGCGACACGGGTAACTCCGATGAGTGCGGTATATCGGGGGGCTGGGGAGCCAGCTTTTCCAGCTCTGCGATTGCTTCGCCAATGGCCCGAATGAGTTCCACCGGCGCTACCTGGGTGGCGTTGAGACGGGCGCTGGTCAGGCAGTGCAGGGCCGAGGAACCGGGGCTGGCAAACAGGATGTCGGCTGCCAGGCGGGAGCCGTCGCCAACCGCGATGCCCAGGGTGTTTGCCACCGGCGTCAACGCCTCGGCCAGGGTTCTGCCCTTGGTTCCGCTGCTGTCAGTGCCCTCGGTTGCCGCCAGCCGCGCCGCCGAGTTGACCGCCCTGGAGATTCCCTCCGCGCGCTCCAGCCAGCGGCCCAGCCAAATAAGATTATATACCCGGGAGTCGGTCAGCCAAGTTTGGGACATGGATGCCAAAGACCTGGGTTCTGACATGGAAAGTCCTGCCTCGTACAAGTGTATGCTACTGCCCGTTTGTGGTCGTAGCTCCAGGCGGGCGGCTACTCCCTGGCCTGGAGCAACTCCAGGGCGTCGTCGAAGGTCACGGCGTCCCGGTCGAAACGCACCCGGGCCCTGGCCGTTTCCAGCCAACCGCTGCCGCGGGACACGAAGGAGCCTACCACGGGGGCGGCTTCGGTATAGTCCCTGCCCACGGCAAACTTGATCAGTTCGGTGGGCTCGGCCACCGCTTGCCCGCGGGTCGGGTCTGAAGGTACCCAGCCCAGCAGGGGGTGCCAGAATTCCAGCCAGGCGTGGGTCTCTCCCACCTCGCTGGTGAGGAGACCGCAAACGTAGCGGGAGGGAATGGCCAGGGCTTTCATCATGCCCATGGCCAGGTGCGCCATGTCCTGACATACCCCGACGCCGGTCTTCAGCACCTCTTCGGCGGTGGTGGATACGGTGGTGCTGGCCTTGACATATTCGATGTTCCGGTAAACCCAGTCGGTAATTTTCACGACCGATTCCACCAGCCCCGGGTTGGGGCCGGCCACCTCCCGGGCGTGCCCGGCAACCCGGTCGGGATGCACCAGGGGCGTGGGCGTCAGGAATTGCTCCAGGGAAGAGTCGGCGCCCGGCGATTCCAAAGGCAGTTCCAGCGGGTACTCGCGGGGGCCCTCGAACCGCACTATTCCTATTGCCATTAGCACCAACTCCTGGTGAGGCGTGGTGACCCTGGCGCGGTGGGTTGCGTTCTCGTAGGCGTCCATGAAGCGGACGGTGTGGCTGGCCGGAGCGGTTGAGACCGAGCTGGTGAGCGGCGTCTGGTTGGCGTCTTCGGTGGCGGTAAGCCGCAGGAAGTTGTCATTCTGCACCACTACATCGCTGTAAATGTAGCGGGCCGCGTAGGCGTAGGCGGCGACGATTCCCGGGTACGCGCCCGGGGATGCGCCGGGGTACAAGCCGTAGGCAGTGCCGGTATCGGCTCCCGGCCCGGCCCCGGCCTCTATTCCAACCCCATAGTCGGCCCCTGGACCGGTTCCCGAACCGGCCCTAGAACCGTCTCCTGTCTGGGCCCAGGCATGGGAACCTGCGCTCCTGCCCGCTTCGCTCAGCGAACCACCCAAGTTGGTTTGCATAGGCCACCCGATGAGTTGTTGGTGATGCGGCTGTTGGGCCTGGATACCCTGGTCAGCCCGCCGGGGAATGCGGTCGCCTCTCCCCGCCCGTTTTGCACGGCAAACACCCGTAGGTCAACATACCGTTCCTCGAAAGCGCCGCTCTCCTCATCGAATATCAGATGCCTCGAAAAGTCAAGGGTTTCCTGGGCAATAAACATCCTGGGCTGTTCTATGATGTTCCGGGCCAGGCTGGTGCGGAATTCGCCGCCCAGGTCTGGCATGATGTACACGCCCAGGCCGCCGTAGCCCTGCCGGGTTTTCACCACCAGGTTTTCCAGGTTGTCCAGCACGTACCGGCGGCTTTCCGCATCCTGCAGGTCGTAGCTGGTGGCCTGGTCCAGCATGGGCTCTTCGCCCAGGTAGTGACGGATCATTTCGGGCACCCACTTGAAGACCAGCTTGTCATCGGCCGCGCTGGTGCCCATTCCGTTGACCAGCGCCACCTTGCCGTCCAGGTAGGCGTTAGTAAGGCCCGGCACGAAGATTTCCAGGTCTTCCACCCGCCGGTATATCAGGTCCAGGGGCACGTCGCCGTCCAGGCCCTTGGCCACTACCCGTCCGTCGTAGCCCACGTACAGGTCGGAACCCTCCACCAGGGGAATGCCCAGCAACTCGGACAGGTAACGGTGTTCAAAGAAGGCGGCGCCAAACTTGCTGTCCGTCAAAAGCGCGCACGAGGGATTTTCCACGTCGCACAGCGACCGGAAGAGGTCCCAATAGGTTTCCCTGATATCGTAGGGGACTATGTCGTAGGCCGCCTCCAGTTCCGGGATTAACTGCCGGACCATGCCCGCCGTCTTGAGTTGGTATGAGATGCCGGAGGGAATCCGGAGATTGTCCTCCAGGATTACGTAGCGGCCATCCGCCAGGTGGACGAGGTCAGCGCCATATATGTGGACGAAAACGTCCCGGGCCGGCCGGAAGTCCCGGTATTCGGGGTAAAAATACTGGCAGGAATAGATAACGTCGTCGGGGACGACGGTCTGGCTGCCGGTGTATAGGTCCAGGAGGAACAGGTTCAGGGCCTTCAGCCGCTGGGCCACTCCGGCGCCGATTGTTTCCCATTCCTGCTGGGGAATAATGCGGGGAATCCAGTCGGTGGGGATGGTCCGAAAGGCCTTGGGGTCCAGCAGAAAGGTGAAGGCGTCCAGTTCCGCCTCCCGCTTGCCGCGCCGCCACAGGTCCCTCAGGCGCTCCGGCCCCAGCGCCTCCAGGGCCCCGAAGGCGTCAAGGTAGTTGGGCAGAAGGGTTCCATCGGGGCCCCGGTATTCGCTGCAGGCAGACCCTTCCAGGGCCGCAGGTATCAGTTGCACTTGTTTTGTCCCATCTTCCCCGTTGAAATATGGGGAATAGTCAATATTCTTGGATGCACATACAAGAATAACTCGCTTTCGTTAATGTAGTGTTACGAGTCGGTTACAATAAGGTTACCTGGTAGGTTGACCAGTTTGGAATGACGGGTAACTATCGAAACTCGTCATTCTGGCGCAGGCCAGAATCCAGGAAGGTTAGCGCCGGACATGGTTCCTTACGTTCAGGACTTCTGGGTTCCGGCCTTCGCCGGAACGACGGAGAGAAGCAGTTTCAACCATAATTTCAAAGTTGTCGGTCTACTAACCACCCGGGCCACCCGAAAATGACCCTCCGGTGAGGGGACTTTGCCACGGCGCACGTTTTGGCTATGGCAATTCGGGCCAAGGGCAAGGTAACATAAAAACACTCCCTCTCTCCAACAACCTTTTCAACAATCTGGTTCAACAACTTGGGATAAAGTCGAGCTGACATGGCGGGGCGACATCCGGTAAGGCACGGCTCAGTTACTTACGACATAGTTGACAGCCGCTTCTTTTACAGGAGGCAGTTGAGGCGGTACGCGGGCACGTGGTCCCTGTGGGCCCTGGGCGTGGGGGCCGTAATTTCCGGCGACTTCTTTGGCTGGAATTTCGGGCTGGCCGTGGCCGGGTTCGGGGGGCTGGCCATCGCCACGGCAGTGGTGGCCCTGATGTACCTGGGCCTCTGCTTCTCCCTGGCGGAGATGTCGCCTGCCATGCCTCATGCCGGCGGGTCCTACTCCTTTGCCCGCGCCGCGCTGGGCCCCTGGGGCGGGTTCATCACCGGCCTGGCGGAGCTAGTGGAGTACGTGCTGACGCCCGCCGTTATCGTGGTGGGCATTGGCGGCTACATGGGCACCGTAATCAACTCGCTGCTGGGCATCGAGGTGGCCGCTCCCATCTGGTGGCTCATCTTCTACGCCGTCTTTTTGGGCATCAACTTTTCCGGGGTGACCGCCACCTTTCAGGTCGCATTTTTCCTGACACTGGTGGCCCTGGGATTCCTGGCGGTGTTCTGGGTGGGCGCGGTCTTTCACTTCAGCCTGGACGCTGCCCTCAACATAACGCCCCAGGAAGGAAACTCCCGGTGGCTGCCCATGGGCTGGACCGGTGTTGCCCAAGCCCTTCCTTTTGCCATCTGGTTCTACCTGGCCATCGAGCAGGTGCCGATGGCGGCTGAGGAATCCCGCCGCCCCATTGAGGAAATTCCCAGCGCGCTAATCTGGGGGATTCTGACGCTGGTAGCCGCCTCCGCCCTGACCCTGGTTCTGAACAGCGGCATAGGCGCGGGAGCCTCGGCGGTGGGCGCTTCCAGCGAACCGCTGCTCCTGGCTTTTGATGCCATCTTCGGGGCCGGCCAGGGCGCCTGGGCGCTGGGCCTGGTAGCGGTGGCGGGCCTGGCGGCCAGCTTTCACGCCATTACCTACGCCTACGGACGGCGTATCTTTTCCCTGTCCCGCTCCGGTTACCTGCCCCGCTGGCTCTCCCTGACCGGCGACCGGACCAGGACGCCGCACCGGGCACTGCTGGCCGGGGCGGCCATCGGCTACCTGGTGGCGCTGCTGATAGAGTTCGGCGAAGAGTGGCTGGGCGCCGGCGTGCCGGTGGGAGCGGTGCTGCTCAACATGGCGGTATTCGGGGCGGTGATTGCCTACATTATGCAGATGGTGTCTTTCGTCCGGCTGCGGCAGCGATACCCGGGGCTGTACCGGCCTTACCGCAGCCCTCTGGGCAACTGGGGGGCCATTGGGGCCGGCCTGATAGCCTGCGCCACCCTGGTCTTCCTGTTCATAAATGTGGACTACCGGATGGGCCTCTACGGCTGCGGGGTATTTTTTGCGTTGGGCCTGCTCTATTTTGCCCTGGTCGGCCGCAACAGGCTGGTAATTTCTCCGGAAGAAAGCTTTGCCCTGCAACTGGAGGATGAGTAAAGGTGTTGGGCTGCGGCGGTTCGCCCCCATCCTGACCTTCCCCCGTCAAGGGTGTGGGGACTGCCAGCGGCAACACCCGTCAAGAGCGTTGCCAGTGGGTCAACTTATTTGAAATGAAGGATAGTATTTCCGCTCACCCTGAGCCTGTCGAAGGGACGGCCCTTCATGGTTCGACAGGCTCACCATGAGCGGACTCTCAGCTTATCCATGATTCCAATAGCGTTGGGCCACTGGTAGTTCAACCACTTTGGAATGACGGGTAACTATCAAAACCCGTCATTCTGGCGCAGGCCAGAATCCAGGAAGGTTAGTGCCGGACCTGGTTCCTAACCTACAGAACTCCTGGGTTCCGGCCTTCGCCGGAACGACGGAGAGAAGCAATTTCACCCATCATTTCAAACAAGTTGAACCACTAGAGGGTCAACAGCTTTGAAATAGTTATTAATGCACCGAATCGTCATTCCTGCGAAGGCAGGAATCTGAACTCCCGCCTGTCGAGGTTCCCGCCTGCGCGGGAACGACGGGTCGGGCCAGTCAGATCATCATTTCAAACTTTTGAGGCAGCAGGGGCGCACGGGCATGCGCCTCTGCGTTGCATTAATGAGCGGGCGGCCCTTCGACGGGCTCAGGGTGAGCGGAAAAACACTCGTCAGTTCAAACAAATTCAACCACCAGGCGTTAGCGGAATGGCAACAAGGGGCCCTTACCGGTACTCGGTGGCCTTGTCCAGCATCAGGCAGGGTTCGCCCCACTGGGCCGGGTCGTCCAGGCTCCAGGCCGAAGCATCGTCGCCGGCCTTTAGGCGGATGCCCTCGCTTCCCCCGTAAACCAGCAGAATGACGCCGTCGCCGGAATCCTCGGCCAGCGCGGCCATGGCGGGGCAGGGCCCGTCCTCGTCCCAGCCGGTCACCTGGCACCAGGCGTCGTTGCCGGCCGGGTCGGCGGTCACCACCCGGCTGATGGGCCCGGGGCTCTCAAGCAGGTCGAACACCCGGTCCAGGGCCAGGGGACTGTTGCCCCCGTCGTTAACTTCCACTTCGTAGAGCATGGTTGCTACATCCAATTTCGCAGGTCTGTCCGCGGGTATGGTCCAATGGGCAAGAGCATTGTAAGTGAAAAGCGGGCTTGGGCCAAACTGGTTCCGCGGCGGGGCCGTCGGGAAGACTGCATGCGCTTCCCTGAACCGTTTGCGGTGGGCGAGTCGAACCATGCGCCGCTGGGGCGCCCTGCCGTCGTAGCGTCGCAGGGCAACGCACTACAAACCGTCCAAAGGACGCCAAGAAAGGTCACGTCACCTTGAGCTTGCTGAAAGGTCTAAAATCCTTATACCCAGTCGCGGTTTGGCAACCGATACAAACCCTGCTGAGTAGGAGTTTAGACGCCTCGGCTTCGCTCAGCATGACATATTTCTTTAAAGCGATGGCCCAATAATGAGATGGCCCGGGGTGGTGTCGCCTTTCATTTAACCCTGCCGATACACTATACTTACGCACATTCCGGCCCGCTTGCAGGAGGTGGTAATGCGCTTAGGTTACTTTACGATGCCCCTCCATCCGCCCGGCTCAGACCTTTCGGCTACCCTGGAGTCTGACCTGGTCCAGATGGAAACCCTGGACCGGCTGGGTTACTGCGAAGCCTGGATTGGCGAGCACTTCACCACCGTTTGGGAGAATATTCCCGCCCCGGACCAGTTCATCGCCGCGGCCCTGCCTCGCACCAAGAGCATGGTCTTCGGCACCGGCGTAACCTGTATGCCCAATCACGACCCCTTTATGATTGCCCACCGGGTAGCCCAACTGGACAACCTGGCCCGGGGCCGCTTCTACTGGGGCGTAGGTTCCGGAGGCTTTCCCGGCGATTTTGAAGTGTTCGGCATGGACGCCTCCCAGGGCGCCCACCGGGGCATGTCCCGCCAGATGATTGAGCTAATCCTGGATATGTGGGAAAACCCGCGGCCGGGCGATTACCAGCACCCCTACTGGAAGTTCGCCATCCCCGAACCCGTGCCCGAAATCGGGCTGCAATTCCACGTAACTCCCTACCAGAAGCCCCACCCGCCCATTGGCGTGGCGGGGGTATCTCCCAAGTCCGATACCCTGCTGCTGGCCGGCGAAAAGGGCTGGCTGCCCCTGAGCATCAACCTGGTGCCGCCGGTGACTCTCAAGGGCCACTGGGAGGCGGTGGAGGCCGGGGCGCAGGTGTCGGGACGCACGCCGGACCGGTCGGACTGGCGCATCGCCAGGGAGATTTACGTGGCCGAGACCACAGAGCAGGCCAGGGACGAGGTGCTGAACGGCACCATTGGCCGCGACTTTCGCCAGTATTTCATTCCCCTGATGAAGTACATGGAAGCCCTCAGCCTGTTCAAGACCGATCCTGACATCCCCGACGATGAGATAACGCCGGAGTACCTGGTGGACAACGTGTGGATTGTGGGCAGCCCGGATGACGTTACCGAGAAAATCCGGCAGATGCACAAGGACGTGGGCGGGTTCGGCGTCCTGCTGGCCATGGGCCACGAGTGGGAACCGGAAGAGGGCTGGGTCAACTCGGTTACGTCCCTGTCAAAGGACGTAATGCCTCGCCTGGCCGACCTGAGCTAGTGGTCCAGCACAATTGGATTGATGAATGCTGAACCCGTAACGTCATTCCGGCTTTGAGCCGGACTCCAGAAAGGTTGCCAAAGGTCAACTGCCAAGTGAAGGAGATGGCCTGGATTCCGGCCTTCGCCGGAATGACGAAATAGCAAACTGACCATCATTACAAAAAAGTTGCACCACTAGTCTGCAGTCTCGGCAGGACAGAAAAGGAACAGCCACGGATGCTTGAAACCCAATCCCTTCGCCGCACCGCGCTGGCCCTGGTCACCGCAACGCTGTTGTGGAACCTGGGCGAGGCCGTAGTGGCGCTGTGGGCCGGCCTGGGCGCCGGCAGCGTGTCCTTGCTGGCCTTCGGACTGGACAGCATCGTGGAACTGTTTGCCGGCGGCATCCTGCTGTGGCGGCTGACGGTATCCGGCGACGGAGAGGGCGAAGAGGCTGCGGAGAGAAAAGCGCGGAAGCTGGTGGGCCTCAGCTTCTTCTTCCTGGCGGCTTATGTTGTCCTGCACTCCGGGTCCAGCCTGGTGGGCTGGCTGCCGGAACCGAAGCCCAGCCTGGTCGGTATCGTTCTGGTGGTAGCCAGCGCCATGGTGATGAGCGGCCTCTACGTGGCAAAAATGCGCGTAGCTATCCGCATCCAGTCGCGGGCCCTGCGAGCCGAGGCGCTGGAAAGCCTGTTCTGCGACCTTCAGGACGTGGCCGTGCTTGTCGGGTTGGGGCTCAACGCGCTACTGGCCTGGTGGTGGGCCGACCCGGTAGCCGCCCTGGTCATCGTTCCCCTGCTGGTCAAGGAGGGACTGGAGAATATCTCCGGCGAAGAGCATGGTCACGGGCAAGAACATTCGGATGAAGACGAGCGCGAACCTGCGGTTCAGGCGCCGCGGGTCTGCTTCTGCCCTAACTGTTTCTTTGGTTTGCGCGGCTGCCGCTGCGTGACCTGCGCTGCGTGATTTGGCGATAATTAGGGATAGGCGTTATTAACCCGTCATTCCTGTGAGAACATCCGCCTCGGGAGAATTGATCCCGTCTTGGCGAGGTTCCCGCCTTCGCGGGAACGACGGATAAGGACGCTCGGAGACTTCTACACCTAGTTTGACGAGAGACCCCGGTGTTCCTTCGTGGAGACTAACGGTTTGGAGGTAAAGTTATGGCGCTGGGACTCAGGACTTACCGGCCCCTCATTGCGGGCAGGACCCACATGGCCGCCGCCGGCCATTACCTGGCCACTGCAGCGGCCTACCGCATCCTGGAGCAGGGCGGCAATGCCACGGACGCCGGCGTGGCTGCGGGCATTGCCCTCAACGTGACCCTGCCCCAGTACACCAGCTTCGGCGGAGTGGCTCCTATCATGATCCACGATGCCGGGCGGGGAGAGACGGCAACCATCGCTGGACTGGGGCGCTGGCCCAAGGCCGCCAGCGTGGACTACTTCGAGGCCAATCACGGCGGCCAATTGCCGGGCGGCGTGCTGAGGACGGTCACACCGTCGGCGGCCGATGCCTGGCTTTCGGCCCTGCAACTGTTTGGAACCATGTCCTTCCGGCAGGTGGTTACCCCGGCCCTGGAACTGGCGGAACAGGGTTTCCCCATCCCCCAGTCCCTCCACCGGGCGCTGGCCCGCGAGGAGGATAAGTTCGCCAACGGCAGCCGCGACCCGCGCATCTGGTCCACGACGCTGGACGTGTTCTTCCCTCGGGGCAAGGCGTTGGGAACTGGGGAAGTTGCCGTCCAGAAGGAGCTGGCCAACACCTTCCGGCGGCTCATTTCGGCGGAAAGGGGCGCAGCCGGCAAGGGACGGGTGATGGGTCTCCAGGCGGCTCGCGACATCTTCTACCGGGGCGACATGGCCCACAAGATGGTGGAGTTCAACCGGGCCCAGGGCGGGCTGCTGTCCCTCGATGACATGGCCGAGTTTGAAGCGAAACTGGAACCCCCGGTTTCCATTGACTACAAGGGCATCGAGGTCTTTACCTGCGGCCCCTGGTGCCAGGGTCCCACCACCATCCAGGCCCTGGGCATCCTGTCGGGCTTCGACCTGAAGGCTATGGGCCACAACAGCCCCGATTACCTGCACACCCTCATCGAGTCGCTGAAGCTGGCCTTCTCGGACCGCCATTCCTACTATGGCGACCCGGACTTCGTCAACGTGCCCATGAAGGGCCTGCTGGACCCGGACTATGCCGCCCAGCGCCGCCAGGAAATTGACCGAGCGCGGGCTTGCCCGGACATGCCGAAGGCCGGCGATCCCTGGGCCTACCAGGGATACAGCGACCAGAACGGGAGCAAGGCTACGCCGGCCCACCCGGAGCCGGTGGCCGGGGCAGCAGAGCCGGATACCAGCTACATCTGCGTGGTGGACCGCTGGGGCAACGGATTCTCGGCCACGCCCAGCGACGGTTTTTCCGGCGCGGCGGCGGTACCCGGCCTGGGCTTTGCCATGTCCACCCGCGGCTACCAGACCTGGCTGGACCGGGACCATCCGGCCTGCCTGATGCCGGGCAAGCGGCCCCGCCTGACGCCCAATCCCGCCATGGCCTTCCGCGATGGCAAGTTGTGGATGCCCTTTGGCACCCCCGGCGGCGATGTTCAGTGCCAGTCCATGACCCAGTTGTTCCTGAACGTGGCAGAGTTCGGCGTGGACGTGCAGCAGGCCATTGAGCAGCCCCGGGTGGCAAGCTGGAGCTTCCCCGAGTCGGGTTTCCCCCACGGTTATACCCCGGCAGCCATGTCGGCGGAGGGCCGTATAGATCCGGAAACCATCAGGGAACTGGAGCGTCGTGGCCACGTTGTGGATGTCTGGAACGACTGGACGCCAAGCATGGGCGCCCTCTGCGCCATCACCATCGATCGTGAGCGCGAAACCCTGGAGGTCGGCGCCGACCTGAGACGCGACAACTACGCCCTGGGCCGATAGAGGTTTGTAATCCACGAACAGGCACGAATTTTCACGAATGAAGATGTTTCTATTAGTGATCATTCGTGCCTATTCGTGGACGAAACTTGGTTACATGGCGGTGCGGCCGCCATCAATTACCAGTTCGCTGCCGGTTACGAAGGAGGACTCGTCGGAGGCCAGGTACAGGGCCCCGTAGGCCACGTCCTCCGGGCGGCCGATGCGGCGCAGGGGCGTGCGGTTCAGGCGGTACTGGTAGTGTTCCTCATCGGCCAGCAGGTGCGCCGTCATGGGCGTCTCGATGATGCCGGGGTGGATGGAGTTGGCCCGGATCTTGTCGCCGGCGTACTGGATGGCCGTGGCCTTGGTGAAGATTCGCACTGCCCCCTTGGACGAACCGTATGCCGCGGACAGCTCGCTGCCCACCAGTCCCGCCACCGACGAGATGTTGATGATGGACCCGCCGCCGGCCTTGCGCATCTCCGGTATGGCGGCCTTGGTCCCCAGGAACACGCCCTTGCCGTTGATGTCCATTACCTGGTCCCACAGCTCTTCCGAGGTCTCCTCCACCGTCTCGGTGCGGTAGATTCCGGCGTTATTGACCAGGATATCCAGCTTGCCGAACCGATCCACGGTGGCGGCCACCACGTCCTGCCAGTTGGCCTCGTTGGTCACGTCCAGCCGCAGGAAGAGGCACTCGCCGCCCTGCTCGTTGATTTCGGCCTCCACCTGGCGTCCCTCGTCCTCCAGCACGTCGCAAATGACCACCCGCGCGCCCTCGGTGGCGAACATGCGGGCTTCCACGGCTCCCTGCCCACGGGCGCCGCCGCTAATCAGGGCTACCTTGCCTTCCAGTCTCATATTGTTGCCTCCTTGCCAAACCCGGGACATTCTGCTGTTGCTGGTGGGATTGTAACGTGGGCACGGGCGTAGTCAAGGGATGATTGGCTTTGCGATTGACCCTTCTCTTTTCTGCAAATAAAATGTGCCAGCCCGGAGCTATTGGGGTGAAGGGTAGAGTCGGGTTGAGATTGAAGCAGCCATGAACATTCTTGACTGGATACTGTTGGCCATACGCTGGGCCCATGCCCTGGGGGCCGTTGCCTGGGTGGGCGGCGGCATTTTCTACCTGATGGTGCTGCGGCCGGCCTTTCGGCACCGAGACCCGGGCCAGGAAACCCATCGGGCGGTGGGTGAGGAGTTCCGGGGCCTGGTGAACACGGCCATAATAGTGCTGGTGGTGACGGGGGCCATCCTGACCGCCAGCCGCCTCACCGCCGATAACGTAACCACCCCCTACATTGGGGTGCTGGCCCTAAAGATATCGCTGGCCCTGTACATGATGGCGGTTATGCGCTTCCGACGGCCTCAATCTGCCCAGCAGGATGCGGCTATGCCGCTGACAAGAAGCGCCAGATTCCGAACGGCCATTACGGGCCCCACGGCCCTGCTGGCCATTGGCGTGGTAATATTTGGGCTGGCCGACGTGCTGAGCTACCTGTTTGAGAACAGCCTCGCCGGCTGACCGCGACACGCCGGCTATTCACCGCTGGAGGAGACTTGAAGAAGGACTTGATGGAAATACTGGCCTGCCCCGTGTGCAAGGGCGAGCTGACCCTGTCGGTGGACGTGGAAGAGGAGGACGAGGTTATGGAGGGTTCGCTGCACTGCGCAGCCTGCCCGGAGACCTACCCCATCACCGACGCCATCCCCAACCTGCTGCCGCCCAATATGCGGGTGTAAGCGCTCGTTATCCACGAATGGACACAAATGTTCACCTATGGGACGGTTCACTAATGCGATGACGCCATTAGTGGTTATTCGTGCCTATTCGTGGATTAACCGGCTTTGCCTGCGCTTAACTCCCCGTAAGTATCGTCACTACTTCCGTAGCCAACCCCTCGGCCCTCTTCCGCAACTGCTCCCGGTCCAGGTTTTCGATGGGGTGTTCGGTGAAGATGGTGGGGTAGTCCTCGGCGCCCCACATTTTTGCCATGCCCTTGGCGGTGGGGATGAATCGGTCAGTACAGATGGTGGCTGAAGGCAGGCCTGCCTTCTCAACGTGAATTCCGTCGTGCACACTGCACGCGCTGCAGGACCCTCAATCGCCAATGGCAATTACCACCGCGTCGCAGTCCGTTGCCAGGGCCGCGATGGCCGCCGGGTCGGCGGGACGGGATGCGCTGGGCTTGCGGTGCCATTTTACGTCGCCAATTTCGTAGCGGGTGCGCAGGACTTCCGCCAGTTCCTGCAGCAGCACGTCGGCGTTGCGCTTGCTGTCGTCTATGATGCCCACGTTGGCGCCGGCCATGGTGGGCAGCCGGGGCGCGCCGTCAAAGGGCGGCGTTACCGGCTCAGTGGTGGGATTGACCAGGGTGTATTCGCTCATATTCCCTCCTCCCGTAGTTTATCCACGAATAGGCACGAATGCTCACTAATGGGTTATTGGCGGGGAAGCCTCTACCGGCGCACCTCTTTCGTTACCGACGTGGAACCGACCTTGGGCCCCCAGCTGGGTATTACCGACGACATGTTGGATTCCTCGCCCCCGGCGAACACCAGCAGTATATCCTCTGGCCCGGCGGTCAAGGGCACCATCCGCTCCTCGTCGCCCGGTTCCACGTCGCCGGGGAACACCTGCGCCCGCTTGAAGTCGGCCACAGAGCGCCGGATGTGGTTGTACAGGTATTCCTTGACCTCGGCCTTGCTCCAGTCCCGCCACAGGTTGCTGTTGCCGGCGATGGTGACCACCGTTTCGCCCTGCCGGATTCCGGCCGCCGGATCTCCCACGGAGCCGGACGTGGACAGGGACGTGCCCAGGGATGATGCCACGTCGGCGATGGCGTAAAGGATGGCCTCCGGGTGTCCCACCGAGCGAACCTGCCGGGGAGCCTCGGAAGCGAATACGGTGACAGCACTCTGGTCCGCGGAAAAGCCCCGCTCCACGTGCAGGGGTGTCCAGTGGGTTTCCGTTTCCGCCTCGGCGATGCAGTAGCTGAACTTGCCAGGGTGCCCGATGACGCTGCGGTCGTACAGGCCGGGGATTGCGGCGCAGGCGTTCATCAGGATGAGGCGCACGGCGCGCCCGATGGTGGAGTTGGCCCGGTTGCCTGGGCCGAACAGGTTGTTGCGGGCGTTTATGCCAAGCTCCTGGACCACCGGGCCGTTGACGATGACCAGCACGGCGGCCCCGCCCATGCTGGAGGAAGGGCCCACCAGGTTGAATGGCGGCGCCAGCATGGCTTCGGTGGCGGCCAGCACCACGGGCATGTACTCGGCCTTGCAGCCGGCCATCACCGCATTGGCGGCCACCTTCTCGGCGGTAATTTCCCGCCGACGCTCGGGCAGTTCACCCACAACCTCCGCCCCGTCCCGCCCCCCGGCGGCCAGAAACTCGGCCACCCTGTCGGCAGTGGGGGGCAGAATGGGCAAACCATCCGTCCAGCCCAGTTCGTAGAGGGCTTCGACGGCTTCAAAGATGTTGTCCCAGTTTGCGGTGGTGGTCAAATTACTCTCCTGAACTGGTCAATTTGGAAATGCTGTTCTCTTTCTCTACGTCGCGGCTATCCAGGACGTGGTCGGGAACATAGTGCCAATATACTTGCCCGGAATTAATCGCCTGCTGCACTTCGTGGGTAACGTGGTAGCTTGCTACGACCGGAATAGTAGATACACCGGAATGTTCCTCCAGGAGTCTGGCGAAACGAACAGCTCTTCTGGAATGTATTTGTCTCGCATTGAAAGCAATTTCCACGACCAAATATTTAGCTTCCCCGTTGTTGCTGGCAACTACTACCAGATCCACGTCTAAGAAGCTCCTTAATTCATCCGTTAAGCGTCGCCCGCCTATGGACTTTCGGACAATATCCACAAATTCGCCGAAATCCATATTCCTTACAAAGTCCATTCCCATATCAATAGGAATGAATAGAGAGCTCTTCCGTAACCGTTTCTGGGCGTACCATTTCCAAGTGAGAGACGTATCGTCAACCATGAGATAGAATCCTTTAGCTATCAAGAGAGTTCGGTCAGCCTTGGGCCAAACACTGCTCGGAACTTCAAGAGTTTTGCGATCATCCACTCACGCAATTCGTCCATTGACTCCGTATCGTCATAAAAATTGCCGCTTCGATAAATTGCTATGCGACTTCCCCTTCCATCTTGGCTAGGTTCCCATGCGAACGACTCGTCCACATCGGCATCCAAAAGGCCGCTCTCAATTTCCGCCCGCTCTTTTTCAAATGCGTCGAACAATTTCTGATTCCAAAGACCCCCTTCAAGGCCACTTCTTTCCATGATCATCTCCATTCCAGGACTGCCCCGGTGCCAAATTGCAGCGTATCGGACGTTCCGGATAGGGTGCTCAATTACTAGGAATGTGGTAGAAACAGGCCTGTTTTGAGCGCGTGGGTTGATTCCATGGTCCTGACGTAACGTATCGATTAGGCTTTGCCGAAAATCGATATTTTGCTGCTGCCGAGGAGTTATAGGATTTGACGCCACGCTATTTACCTTGCTCTTTCGCCAGCCATTAGGCGTCGCAGCTAATTTGAAGTGCGGCGCGGGCAATGAATCTCCAATCTTCCACAACTCAACCTCAACACCAAAGAACTGCGTATCTTCCCCCGTCCGCTGATTCAGCCAGTCTAACGCCTGCCGGTGTTCATCGCGAAACCCCCGCGTTACCCAAACTATTACCCCGGCGTCAAACCCCGAAGCATAGGTGAGCAGTTGTCCCAAGTGGGTATGGTCTGTAACCTCCAACTGATTTTCAATGATGACTGGACGGCTGCTGTTCAGGTCGGTTGCCAAAATGTCCAAGCTGTAACCACCCACCGGCGCTTCCGTCTGCTGCAATTCCAGGTCCATTTCCAGGGCTTCACCCAATTCAGCAATATTCTCGGCCAACCAAGGCGTAAAGTGCTGCGCCTCGTTGGGCCACGTGCTACGCAGGTCAGGGACCCGTTCGATTTTCGCCAGGTTCGGAGTGGTCATTCAGCGTTCCTAAATTGTTCTCGCAGGTAGCTCGACCATGGCAAGGGCGCCCACAAGGGGCGCCCCTACACTTCTGACCTACCTAACCCGTTCGTACTTGGAGAAGCTGCGCAGTTCCCGGGGCGGGTCCATGTGGGAGCCGCGGATGGTGTAGGACACCTCGGCCACGTATACGGCGCCGGTGGAGTCCACGGCAATGCCGTGGGGGGCGATGAACTGGCCAGCGCCTTCACCCTCGTCCTTGGAGCCGAACAAGCCCACCCGGTTCCCTTCCAGGTCGTAAATCGTCACCCGGTGGCCCAGGCCGGGGGCGTCGTCCACGCCGCCCATGCCGTTAAGCTCGCCGATGTAGATGTTGTCCTGCCACAGCACCATGGCGTCGGGGCGGTGGATGTTGCTCCACATGGTGATGAATCCGCCTTCCGGATCGAATATCTGGACGCGGTGGGCTTCCCGGTCCACCACCAGGATACGGTCATCGCCGTCAACAGCGATGTTGTGGGGGCGGATGAACTGGCCGGCGTCAATGCCCGGCTCGCCCCAGCTGAACTTGTACTCGCCATCGCCGCTGTAGCAGTGGATGCGGGAGTTGCCGTAGCCGTCGGAAATGTAGATGTCGCCGTTGGCCGGGCGGATGGCCGCCGAAGTGGGCCGGTTGAAGGGCTGGCCGCTCCAGCGGGGGGCGGGATGGTTGCGCTCGCCTATCTCCATCACCTTCTCACCGTCGGGGGTGAACTTCTGGATCGTGTGAATGCCATCGTCGGCGGCCAGAATGGAATCGTCGTGAGCGATGTAGAGACCGTGGGTGCGGTTGCTGAACAGCCCCTGCCCGAAGGAACGGAGGAAGTTGCCGTCCTTGTCAAAGACCATTATGGGGTCCTCGCCCCGGGTCAGGATGAACACCCGGTCTTCCGAGTCGCAAACCACGCCGGGGCACTCCAGCAGGCGCTTGCCATCGGGCAGCTTCACCCAGTCCTCGGCAAAGGTGTACTGAAAATCGCCATACCCGAAAACTTCTGCCATAGTTTTCTCCTCCAGATAGTTATTGGAACTGCGGATTGCACATGATGAGGGCCATCAGGAACGGGCGTAACCGTCGCCCCCGCAGGTTGCCGTCATACTACCTGCATGAGGTTGCAACGTCAATTGTACGTTCCTCCGGCAATTGTTCAGAGTAAAGAGAAGGTCCTCACCACAGGCCAGGGCAGACACATAGGTCTGCCCCTACGATTACCCTCAACTCTGAACAATTACTCCTCTGTTCCGGCTCCAAAACTGACCCCGCGCAGACCGGGCCAGACCAAGTTTCGAGGGGCAAACGCCCTGGATTCCGGCTTTCGCCGGAATGACGATTTTCTGGGGTGTTCCTCTATTACTATGCCGCCCCCTCGTCGTCCTGGAAGATTCCTATGTGGTTGCCCTCGGTGTCCAGGAAATAGGCTGCGTAGCCCACGCCGGGGATGGCAAATTTGGGCACGGTGACGGTTCCGCCACTCCCGGTAATTCGCTCCGCGTATTCGTCCACCGACGGCACCTGCATGACTATGGTGGTGGAAGCTGAGGGTTCGGGCCGCACCAGCATACCGCCGTTGATTCCGGGCTCCGAGTCGTCCCCGGTGTTAATCAGCCAGAAGGAATCGTCGCCTTCCCACTGGTTGAGAGTCCAGTCAAAGACATCAGCGTAGAACTTTTCGGCCCGGGATGGATTGTCAACGTACATCTGGAAGTGGACCACTCTGGGCATTTTCACTCTCCCCAAGTAGATTACGTACTGGTTCCGCGAATCGGGGGGTTAATCCTGTAGAACCGACTATGCGGCCTCGCTGTTGTCCTCGAAAATGCCGAAGGTATTGCCTTCCGTGTCCTTGAAGTAGGCGGCGTACCCTACGCCGGGGACGGCAAACTTGGGGACGGCAACCGTACCGCCGCCGGAGGTAATCTTGTCCACGTACTCGTCCACCGTCGGGACATCCAGCATGATGGTGGTGACTGCCTCGGGGTTGGGCCGGGGCATCATGCCGCCGTTGATTCCCTGGGCTGGCTCTTCGCCCGTATCTACCAGCCAATAAACGGCGCCGGCCTCACCCTCCCACTTGTTGACCGTCCAGCCGAACACGTCGCCGTAGAACTTGGTGGCTCGGTCCATGTCATCAGCGTAAACCTCAAAATGCACTACACGCGGCATACCTCACACTCCTATGTAAAAGGTAAGAATTCAAAGCCGGGGTAGGCTAACAGAGGGCACGGCACGGCGCAAGGGGCAAGTGTCAGTAAGTTGGCATTCCCATTTCGTTAGATTGCTTGTGAAGACAGTGCAGACAGAAGGGCTGCCCCTACGGAGTCAACAATCTGAATCGTGGAGGTTGTACCGCTCATCCTGCGCCTGTCGAAGGATGCACCGCAGCCGGTTAATGGTTCGACAAGCTCACCATGAGCGATTAAGAGGGCGCCGCGCCAGCTTACGCAGAATAGCCGAAGTCCCCGTCCAGGCGACGGGGACCCGCTTTTGAAGACTCGCGAGATTCGCCTTCCCCTAACTGACCAAACTACTCCCCTCCCCCTTAACAAAGTCGGCGGTGCGCAGGGCCAGGGCCTGGATGGTGGTGGTGGGGTTGATGCAGGCGCCGGTGGTGAAGATGCTGCCGTCTATGATGAGCAAGTTGGGCACATCGTGGGCCCGGCCCCAGCGGTCCACCACCGAGTTGTTGGGGTCGTCGCCCATGCGGGCGGTGCCCAGCAGGTGCCAGCCGGCGTTGCGGCGGATGTGAGAGGTATAGACCTCCTTGGCTCCCGCAGCCTCCAGCACTTCCTTGGCCCGCTCCACGCCGTGGTCCAGAATCTTGTCGGTGTTCTCGCTGACGGTGTAATCAATCTTGGGCGCAGGGATGCCGTGGGAGTCGGTCAGCACCGGGTCCAGGGTTACCTGGTTGCTTTCCTCGGGCAGGTCCTCGGTCATTACCGTAATGCCGATGGTATGCCCGAACCGCTCGCCGAAGATGCGGTGGTGGTCCTCGCCCCAGGGCACCACCTCCTGTTGGATGCCGCCCAGAGCGGTGGGCAGGGGCGAACTGGTAACGCCGGTAATCTGCAGGTCATAGCCGCGAACGAAGCCCCGGGTCAGGTCGGTCTCGTAGAACTCCTGGCTCAGCATGGAACTGCCGCGAGGACCGGCTTCGCCGCCCAGCCATTCGTCGAAAATGCCCATGGCTCCGCCGCAAGGGTGGTGCATCAGGTTCTTGCCCACCAGACCGCTGCTGTTGGCCAGGCCTTCGGGGAAAAGGGCAGACTTGGAGTTGAGGAGCAAGCGGGCGGTGCCCACGCCGTTGCCAGCCACGACCACCACCCGAGCCCGCTGTTCCTGCAGGTTGCCGTTGGCGTCGTAGTAGAGGGCGCCGGTGGCCCGGCCCGACTGGTCCACCAGGATTTCCCGCACCCGGCAGAAGGTCTTGAGGCGGGCGCCGCGCCGGATGGCCCGCGGCCAGTAGATGACGTCGGCGCTGGCCAGGGAGCGCAGGGTGCCGCCGGTATCGGGCTGGCGGCCGTCGTACTCCACCGAAGCAATGGCGCTGTCGGAGGACCACCAGTGCCAGCCCAGCTTGTTGAAGGCTTCGGCCAGCAGTTCGCCGCCCCGTCCGATGGCCAGGGGAGGGGAGGGCCGTTCGGGCTTGGGCGGATAGGCCGGGTCGCCCTGGAGGCCGGAGACGCCGTTCATCCGGTCATTCAGGTCGTAGTAGGGTTCCAGTTCCGCGTAGGTCATGGGCCAGTCGTCGGCCACGCCATCATGGGACTTCACAACGAAGTCGGAGGGGTGGAAGCGGGGGAAGTGGGAACCCCAGTGGATGGTGCTGCCGCCGACGGCGTTGTACATCAACGGGGCGATGGGCGTATCGGCCTCGTTGACCGGGTAGTCTTCGGGCAGGCCGCGGACGTTGGGATTGGAGTGGAAGTCGGTCTGCCAGTGAATCTGGGCGTCGGGTTCGCTGGTGGAAAAGACGTCCAGGGGCACCCAGCC
Organism: Dehalococcoidia bacterium; assembly: GCA_034423215.1. Taxonomy (GTDB): domain Bacteria; phylum Chloroflexota; class Dehalococcoidia; order Lucifugimonadales; family UBA3495; genus Bin22. The sequence continues at coordinate 23,686 of DAOUIY010000044.1, read as the reverse complement.
GCCCTGCTCCAGGCAGACAACCTTGATGCCGGCCAGGGTGAGGCTCCAGGTGAAGGCGGCGCCGGAAGCGCCGGCCCCGATTACCAGCACATCGGTTTCATCGTGTCGGTTGGCCATACTTCCCTCCAGTTCATGTTTTCAATCCACGAATGAACACGAATGGGCACGAATAATTCATTAACGGCTACGAAACATTAGTGAATATTCGTGCCTATTCGTGGATAAAAGAGCTTACCGCCGTTCAAATACGGCGGCTACGCCCTGGCCGCCGCCCACGCACATGGTTTCCAGGCCGAACTGGGCGTCGCGGCGTTCCATTTCGTGCAGCAGGGTGGTCAGGATGCGGGCTCCGGTGGCGGCGATAGGATGTCCCAGGGAGATGCCGGAGCCGTTGACGTTCAGGTTGTCCTCGTTGGGCAGCTTCCACTCCCGCAGCACCGACAGCACCTGGGCGGCGAAGGCTTCGTTCAGCTCAATCAGGTCCATGTCCTCCAGGGACATGCCAATCTTGCCCATGACCTTGTTGACCGAGGGGACGGGGCCGATGCCCATGTAGGCGGGGTGGCAGCCGGTTACGGCCCAGCCGCGCAGGTAAGCCATGGGGGTTACGCCCAGCTCTTCCACCTTGTCCTCGGCCACCACCAGGCACACCGAGGCGGCGTCGTTCTGGCTGCTGGCATTGCCGGCGGTGACAGTGCCGTCGGGCATCACCGGGCGCAGGCGGCCCAGAACTTCCATGTTGGTGTCGGCCCGGGGGTTCTCGTCTTTTGCAAAATCCACGGGGTCGCCGCGACGCTGGGGGATGGGGACGCCGACGATTTCCTGGTCAAACTTGCCGGCCTCCACGGCGGACACGGCGCGCTGGTGGCTGCGCAGGGCGTACTCGTCCTGCTCCTGGCGGGAAATCTCGTACTGCTTGGCCAGGTTCTCGGCGGTCTCCACCATGCCGGAGATATAGCCGAACCGCTCCTCGGGAGAGATGGTCTCCCGGGCCCGCACCAGGCGGTCGTGGAAGGTCTGGGAGCCAAACCGGCCGCCCCAGCGGGCCTCGTTGACGTAGTATTCGGCGTTGCTCATGCTTTCTACGCCGCCGGCCACCACCGCGTCGGCGTTCTCGGTCTGCACCAGCATGGCGGCGTTGAGGATGGCTTGGAGGCCCGAGGAACAGCGGCGGTCCAGCTGGTAGCCGGGCACCTCGATGGGCAGGTCGGCCTTGAGTCCGGCCAGGCGGCCGATGGCGGGGTTCTCGCCGCTGGGATAGCCGCAGCCCAGGATGACGTCGTCCAGCTTGGCGGGGTCAATGCCGCTGCGCTCGACGGATTCCTTGATAACCAGGGATGCCAGGTCGGCGGCGGACACGCTGCGCAGGCCTCCGCCAAAGGTGGCTACTGCCGTGCGTACCGGCGCTACAATTGCGACTCCACGCATGTGAATCTCCTTATCGAAACAGGTTTAAACGGGCCCGAGAATGAGCTTGCAGAAGGGCCCGATTTGCTGGGCAATATAATACAAGGTTGGGGGTGGGATGTCGAATGACCACTTCGTTTTTCCACGAAGGACACGAAGCGACGCGAAGGTGAGGCGGGGGCAATTGCCGGAAGGGCAGGGCGTGGTAAAATAGAAGTCCACAGATGGGGGTGTAGCTCAGTCGGGAGAGCACCTGCTTTGCAAGCAGGGGGTCAGGGGTTCGAATCCCCTCACCTCCACCATTAATTTTGGCTGATCGTCACTGGCTAAGTTGTCCCGCAAAAAAATGCCATTCCCACTACGAGGCCCTTTAAAAGTTCTACCCAAATATCCCCAAACCCACCTTGCCAATCATGGACAGCCCTGCCTCCCCACACTCCATCAACAACAAGAGCGTTAACCTGCTCGCCATTGTCGCGCCCTGTGTTCCTCACCTACCAACACGTAGCTGGCGCTCCGGGCCGGCACTCCAGGTACCCTCAGGACTGCTCTATCTCTTTGCGCTTTGTCCCGGGAGCAGTGATTGATTCGCGCCCAGCGGGAGGATGTGAGGCGCCCCTCAATGCCTTCCAGCAAGGGGTTGGCCAACTTCCTGTGTCGAGCGTTAAATTTCTTCTCGCTGTGCTGCTCCCAGAACCGCGCTCTGAAGAGGATGGTTGCTAGAGCCGATCCCGAACCGGCTGTCGCTTGTCCCAGGCAGTCACCGCCTAACTCCCAGCCACCCAGTCGGCGACGCGCTCGCCGATCATGATAGCGGTGGCGTTGGTGTTGGCGCGGGTTACCTGGGGCATGATGGAGGAGTCGGCAACCCACAGGCCTTCGACGCCACGCACACGGCATTGCTGGTCGGTGACAGCCAGGGCGTCGCCGTCGGGGCCGATGCGGCAGGTGCCCGAGACATGGCGGGAACTGCCCAGAGTCTGGCGAATCCAGGCGTCCAGGTCGTCGTCGCTGGCCAGGGTGTCGTCATCGGGCGCGATGCGTCCCTCGGAAATGCCGCGGTAGGCGTCGGACTCCAGAATGCCGCAGGCCAGCCGCACGGCGTCGCGCATCCGGCGCATATCGTTCTCATTGTGCAGGTAGCGGTAGTTGATGGAAGGCTGCACCGTGGGGTCACCCGACTGCAGGCGCACCCAGCCGGTGCCTTCGGGCAGTTCCAGGGCGCAGGCGATGCGGGCGGTGCCCGAGGGCACCATCTCGCCGGTCATCACGTTCCAGACCGCCAGGGTGTGCAGCATGACGTCGTTGGGGTGGGACGGCGGCTCGGACGTGACCCGCAGGCCGAAGCGCAGGGCTTCGGCGTTGGCCGTCAGCCTCACGTCCTCATTGACCCGGAAGGACACCGACCCCATGGGGTGGTTGAACAGGTTCTGGCCAACGCCGGGGGAGTCCACCAGGACCGGAATGTTGTTCCCCTCAAGTTGGTCGCGGGGGCCAACGCCGGACAGCATCAGGATGTGCGGCGACTTGAGCGCCCCGGCGCACAGCACCACGCGGTCACCCTGGACGGTGAAAATCTCGCCGCCGCTCTCCACCTCGACGCCGGTGACCTTGCCTTCCTCGATGACCACGCGACGGACGAACACGTCGCCGCGTATGGTGAGATTGAGGCGGTGGCGGGCGGGCGTGAGGTGGGTGACGTTGGTGCTCATGCGCCAGCCGTTGCGGTTGTTCATGGGGATGGCGCCGATGCCCCCGGAGTCGGGCCCGTTAAGGTCGTGGTTGGGCGGGTAGCCCCGCTCCATGCAGGCGTCGTAAAAGGCCTTCTGCACCGCCGGCCATTCCTCGTCCTCGCGGCGGACGATGGGGATGGGGCCCTCGGTGCCGTGGAAGTCGTCCTGGATGTCCAGGTCGGTTTCGGCCCGGCGGTAGTAGGGCAGGACATTGAGGTAGCCCCATTCCGGGTTGCCGAAGTGGGACTCCCAACGCTCGAAGTCCTCGGGCAGGCCGCGCAGGTAAACCTGGCCGTTGATGGAGCCGGAGCCGCCGATGACCTTGCCCTGGGCGATGTTAATCTCGCCCTGCTGGTCGTTGATGATGCCGCGCAGGTTCCAGGAAACCGCCGACCCGATGGCCTCGCCCTCCGACGAGTGGCCGTTGCGGACCGGTTCGGGCAGGCTTTCGGGGTCGGCGTAGTCCTGCCCCGCTTCCAGCAGCAGCACCGAGCGATGGGGGTCTTCCGACAGCCGGCTGGCCACCACGGAACCGGCGGACCCGCCGCCGACTACAATAACGTCGTACTTCATAAACGTTCCTCGCTAAAGTGGCAATCTGGCGCCGATTTTACACCCTGCCGCGGCGCTGGGCCAAATGGGGGGATAGCGGCGTTGACGGCGCTTGAAACGGCATTCTTACGTTGCCAGCCAACTTACAACAGATGCCCTCGGGAAGTATTGCCTTGTGGTAACTAATACGTTACCATTTCCTATGATTGAACTCAGAGAATACGTTGATAGCCGGGGACGCAGTCCGTTCGGTGGATGGTTCGACGGTCTTGATGCCAGCGCAGCGGTCAGGATAAGAACGGCCCTGGCCCGAATGGAGGCTGGCAACCTGTCCAATGTGAGAGGCGTTGGCAGTGGAGTGTTAGAGTATCGCATCAATGTCGGCCCGGGCTACCGAGTATATTTCGGCAGAGACGGAGACACCCTGATAGTCCTGCTTGGCGGTGGAACGAAAGCTCGCCAGCAGAGAGACATCACAGATGCTCGGGAACTCTGGCAGGAATACCGGCGTCGCAAGCAGCAGGAGGTATGACAATGCCGCTCACCCGTGACTTCAAAGAGACCGTGCAGGCCCGCGCCGAGCGAGACCGGGAATTTCGGGAAGGATTGCTGAAAGAGGGTGTCGAGCGCCTGCTGTCCGGCGACGTCGAGACGGGCAAGATCGTACTGCGCGACTACATCAACGCCACCATGGGGTTTGAGGAGCTTGGTTCCGTCACCGGCAGGCCGCCCAAGAGCCTGATGCGCATGTTCGGTCCGTCCGGCAACCCCCATGCCCGCAACCTGTTTGAAGTCATCAGCCACATCCAGCAGCACGAAGGCATTCAGCTTGAAGTAAATGCAGTTCGGTAGTTGACAGATCTCCGGGCGGTAAGGGGATTTGGGAACACGCCACGGATGGGGGAGTAGCTTAGGGGGAAAGCGCCTAGTTTGCAGGGAGGGGGTCGGACGTTGGAAGTCTTTCATCTACACCACGTATAGGCTTCCGGTGTTGAGGAGACAGTAAGAGGAGGAGACAACAAAAGATGGAGAACACCATCTACACTCCAGAGGGCTACACAGATCGAATACGAAGAGAGCTCGGAAACTGCCTTATAGAGACAAATATTTCGCAAGGTGAGAAATTTACAGGCAAAGTACGGGACCGATACGACCTTGGCGATCGTATGGTACTCATCACTACTGACCGACAGAGTGCCTTCGACCGGGTGCTGGCTGCTATTCCCTTCAAAGGTCAGGCCCTCAACCTGACGAGTGCATGGTGGTTTGAACAGACCCGCCATATTGTGCCAAATCAGGTTCTGTCCATCCCCGATCCAAATGTCACAATTGCCAAGAAATGTACCGTCTTCCCAATTGAGTTCGTGGTGCGGGGATACATTACCGGAACCACAAGTACCTCCCTGTGGACAGTCTACCAGAGTGGTCAGCGTGACTATTGTGGTATCGATTTGCCTGACGGCCTAATCAAGAACCAGAAGCTTCCAACGAATTACCTCACACCGACCACCAAGGAGGAAGAGCACGATCGTCCGATCAGCCCTGAGGAGATCGTGTCCGAGCACTGGATGACGTCAGATGATTGGGAAGAATGTAGCCGCATCGCGCAGCAGCTTTTCGTTTTCGGTCAAGCCAAGGCAGCCGAGCATGGCTTGATTCTCGTAGATACCAAATACGAGATGGGCCGAGACGAGAACGGTGAGATACTTCTGATTGATGAGATTCACACTCCTGACTCCAGCCGCTACTGGATTGCCGAATCTTATCAACAGCGCATGCGAGAGGGACAGGAACCCGACAACGTCGACAAAGAATTCCTCCGGCTCTGGTTCACAGAGAACTGCAACCCCTACGAGGATGAGGTTTTACCACCAGCACCGAATGACCTTGTGGTCGAGCTCTCAAGACGCTACATATACCTTTACGAGAAGATCACCGGTCTATCTTTCGAGTTTCCAGGTCCGGGTCAAGCAATCGAGACACGTTTGGAAAGCAACCTTGAAGGAGCCACGTGAAGGAACAGTGAAAAAGTACATTCTCTTTGACCATGATGGGGTTTTAGTCGATACTGAACATTGGTATTACCTGGCAAACAAACGAGCCCTGGCATCTCTCGGCATTGGTCTCCCACGAGAAACATACCTGGTGAATATGGCCAATGGAGTTTCGGCGTGGGAGGCAGCACGAGATTCCGGGATGTCTGAGTCTGAAATTAAACGTGGCCGAGAACTGAGAGACCGATATTATCAAGAATACCTTATGACCGAAGACATCGAGATCGAGGGTGTCCTGCAAACACTAGCCGAACTCGCAGATACATACAGGATGGGCATAGTTACTACATCCAAACGACCTGACTTCACCTTAATACACGAAAAGCGATTCATTCTAGACTATATGGAATTCCATTTGACTGTGGAGGATTACGAGCAAGCTAAACCGCACCCCGAACCTTACCTGAGGGGACTCCAAAGGTTTGGCGCTTCTGCTGCAGAAACGGTAGTTGTTGAAGACTCGGCGAGAGGATTGAAATCCGCGATTGCAGCCGGTATTGACTGCATCGTGGTAGCGAACGAGTTCACTTCAGATCACGATTTGTCTAAAGCAACTGCCAAGGTTTCTGGGTTTAGGGAATTGCCATCTACTATAAGGAGCTTATCAAACAGGACTCAACAAGTTTAGCCAGGCTACGCCAATAGGCGCGTACCTGGCAGGAGCGTTAGGTATTAGTAAACGAGAGTCATGGACCTACCCCAGAATCGTTGGCAGTGTGGTTGGGAATACGATCTAGATTTATGTATGCCGATTGCATCGCACTATCAGCCGACGCCAGTTGTCCAGCCATGAGTACACTGCAACCCCACTCCCTCGCCCCGCCACCTACCAGCGCCTAGCTTCGTTGCGAGGGGCGAGAGTATGTTTCGCAGGCTGCTGTACGTCAACAGCCACAGCGAACTTGCTGACTTCTTCGATGCAACCAGATACGCCACCAAACAGATCGCGGCGTCCCCCCATCCCCCCTCCTGTGGTATAATCCGCCGTTAGGCAATTTCCCCTCCCTCCGGGGAGGGCGCGGCTGAGGGTAGCTGGCATGAAGCTGATTTCGTGGAACGTCAACGGCATTCGGGCAGTCCACAAGAAGGGGTTCCTGGAGTGGTTTCAGGAAGCGCAGCCCGACGTGCTGTGCCTCCAGGAGACCAAGGCCCACGAGTCCCAGCTGCCCGACGCCCTCAAGCAGGTAGAGGGTTATTCCAGTTGGTTCACCACTCCCGAGCGCAAGGGTTACAGCGGCGTGGGCCTCTACACCCGCGAGGGACATGAGCCCCGCAGTGTCAGCTACGGCCTGGGCGTGGAGCGGTTCGACAGCGAGGGACGCACCGTCGTCGCCGACTTCGATGACTTCGTGTTCCTGGGCATCTACTTCCCCAACGGCAAGCGGTCCGCCGAACGGCTGCGTTACAAGATGGAGTTCTACGACGCCTTCCTGGATTACGTGGACCGGCTGCGCGGCGATGGCCGAAATGTGGTTGTGTGCGGCGACGTAAATACCGCCCACAAGGATATTGACCTGGCCCGCCCCAGGGAAAACGAGAAAATTTCCGGTTTCCTCCCGGAGGAAAGGGCCTGGATGGACGACTTCCTGGAACACGGCTACATTGACACCTTTCGCCGGTTCAACCAGGAACCGCAAAACTACAGTTGGTGGGACCAGATGACCCGCGCCCGGGAACGGAACGTGGGCTGGCGCATTGACTACTTCTTCACCGACAGCGATTTCGCTTCCAACCTGACCGATGCCTTCATACTGCCCGAGGTAATGGGGTCCGACCACTGCCCCGTCGGCATCGAAATTTCCTGAGCTTGCCGGCCAGGCAGTTGACGTGGAGCGCCGTCATCCGTTCGTGCCACCTGGCCCCACTCAACCCTCTCCGGCCAGCGCCGCGGCCAGATTCTTCTCAGAGGAGCATCAATGATCATGGCAGATTCCAGGCAGACCCTCTCAGACCGGCTTACCAGACTCCACCGGCGGATGGAGGAGGCCCAGGTGGACGCCTACCTTGTCCTCTCCTCCGACGCCCACCTGAACGAGTATGCGCCAGAATATACGCGCCGCCGCACGGCCATCACCGGGTTCCGGGGCTCCGCCGGGGATGTCCTGGTCTGCCCGGACGGGAGCCACCTGTTCGTGGACTCCCGTTACCACATTCAGGCGGACGACGAGGTGGACCACGACAAGTTCCGGGTCCACAAGCTGGGCCTGGCCGAGGAGAAAACCCTCAGCGAGTGGTTGACCGAGATGGAAAAGGAACGGGGTAGCATTCGCGTGGGCTTCGACCCCTTCGTGGTCTCGATGCGGGCCCACTCGGCGTACAAGGAAGCGTTGAAGTCGCCGGACTCCGTCATGGCGCCGCTCACCGACAACCTGGTGGACGCCGTATGGGAGGATCAACCGTCGCCGCCGGGCAATCCCATATACCAGTTGCCGGACGACCTCACCGGCTGCGGCGTCGCCGAGAAGCTGGCCGACATCCGCAAGGAAATGGAAGATGCCGAAGCCACCCTGCTGGTGCTGACCAAGCTGGACGAGATTGCGTGGGTAACCAACCTGCGGGGCACGGATATCGCCTACAATCCCGTGTTTGAGGGCTACCTGGTCATTGACCTGGACCGGGCCACCTGCTTCACCCGGGTTTCGCCGCCCGCAGAGGTTACCGATGCCCTGGCCTCGCTAATCGCTTTTGAACCCTACGACACCTACGCCGACGCGATGAAGCGCTACGGTGCTGAGGCCTCGGGCCTGGTCTGGCTGGACCCCAGCGGCACCACCATGGGTACCAGGCTGATGCTCCACGAAGACCAGAAGCTGCTGGAGAAGCCCAATCCCATAGTGGCGCTGAAAGCCATCAAGAACGAAACGGAGATAGCCGCCGCCCGGAACTCCCACCGGCACGCCGCCGCCGCCAAAATCCGCAGCCTAAAGCGCCTGCAGGACTCAATCAAGGCCGGCGAGACGGTCAGCGAGGCGGGTTACAGCCAGATCTTGTACGACGAATACTCCAGCGAGGATGGTTTCTACGACCTCAGCTTCACCACCATCGCCGCTGCCGGGGCCAACGGGGCCATCGTCCACTACGCCGACGCCAGCCCCGACGTGCCCCTCCGCGACGGCGAGTTGTTCCTGGTTGACTCCGGCGTGCAGCTCATGGGCGGCACCACCGACGATACGCGCACGGTGATTGTCGGCGAACCGTCGGAACGCCAGAAAGAGGTTTACACCCTGGTCCTGCGCGGCCACATCAACCTGGCGATGCAGAAGTTTCCCGAGGGAACCGGGGGCATTGCCCTGGACGCCCTGGCGCGCACCTTCCTGTGGAACGCGGGCCTGGACTTCGGGCACGGAACAGGCCACGGCGTCGGCGCCTTTCTGAACGTTCACGAAGGTCCCCAGCGGATCAGTCCGAAGGGGGCCGACGAGCCGTTCAAGAGCGGAATGATTGTCTCCAACGAACCCGGCTACTACGAGGCGGGCTGGGGCGGCGTGCGCCTGGAAAACCTGTACGTGGTCGTCCCCGACGAGGAGATGCCCGGGCACCCCGACGGCCGGAAATGGCTGCAGATGGAATCGCTGACCCTGATTCCCTTCGAAAAGAAACTCATTGACTGGGACCAGCTTTCCAGTGCGGAGCGCCGGTGGCTGGATGGGTACCACCGCCAGGTATGGGACACCATCGCCCCCATGCTGGACGACGAGGACCGGGAGTGGCTGCGGGAGGCTTGCGAGACCCCTTGAACAGACCCCTGTTGGCGAGGGGCCTGTCGCCGTTGAACCTGTAATCAGGGACGCAATACCGGGTAGGGGCGCATGGCCGTGCGCCCCTACGGTTAAGAGCGGTTGCCCCTGCCAGGAAACCCCGCCATAACCGGCCCGGGTTCCATGTGTGTACCAGGTGTGTATAATGTGCCCACTCGCATCAATGAGGAGGACGCATGGTCATCAAGAACTGGGACACCAAAACCTCCCGTGTCGTTTACCACCGCCTGCAAGCAGGGGAATCCCTGATTGGAAGCATCGAATCCCTGGCCCTGGCGGAAGGCATTCGCGAAGCCTCCGTTATGTCCTGCATCGGAAGCCTGACCCAACTCAAGCGCCGCAACCTTTGCAGCCTCGAAAGGGATCATACCAGGGAAACCATTGACGAGATTATGGAGTTGGTCACCGCGGACGGTTACATTCAGCCTTTGGATGATGGCGGTGTTTACGTTCATCTGCACGTAGCCGCTGCAAAACCGTCAGGCGAAATTGTCGGCGGCCACTGTGAAGACGCCACCTGCTTCACCGGCGCCTTCGTATATCTCCAGGTCATAGAAGATACGCAGAGCTGAACCGTTAGACCGGCGCGGCAACGACGGGGGCGTGTGGAAACGACGGTACGGCGTTGGGGCAGACACGCAGGTCTGCCCTGGCCCCTGCCAACCAACCCCGCCAACCAACCCCACCCCCGTCACCCCCATCCTGGGGCGTGTCGTGCAAAAATACCGTCATTCCTGCCTTCGCAGGAAACTCGACTCCAGCCGGTCCAGGTTCCCGCCTGCGCGGGAACGACTGCATGGGACGCCCAGAGACTTCTGACTTCAATATAACGACAGGCCCTGATAACGACAGGCCCTGACCTTCCCCCTTCAAGGGGAAGGTCAGGGCCTGTCATGTGAAACGCCTGCCCTCTATTCATCCCCTCAAAAGAGCTCGCGGCTGGCGATTTCCGCGCCCTCGCGCATGGCCCTCAGTTTCAGCCACACTACTTCCGGCACGACCCGGTTGGAGCCTGCCGACGTATCAAAACCGCAGTCGGTGCCGGCCAGCAGGCGGGTGGGGTCGCCACCCACGGCGGCCGACGCCTGGATTGGCCGGTCGGCTACCAGCCGGGGGTGCTCCACGTAGTTCGTCTTGGTGTCTATGACCCCCGACACCAGCAGCATTCCGTCGGGCAGGGGGCGGTCGCGGTACACCCGGTGCTCGTGGCCGTGGCGCGGGTTGGCCATTTCCATCACCAGCGCGCCCACGTTGGCCTCGTAGAGAATGTCAATAATCTCCTCCAGGGGCACGTCGTAGATGTGGGGGCCCTCGCTGTTGCCCCAGCATACGTGCAGCCGCACCTGGTCGCGGGGGATGTTTCGCAGGGCATGGTTTATGGCCCGTATGTGCAGGGCTACCACTTTTTGGAAGGCCGACAGGGGCTCATCCTGGTAGGAAATATGCCGCTCCATGGCCAGGTCCGGGCAGTCCAGTTGCAGGGTAAGGCCGTTGGCTGCGATTATTTCGTACTCCTTGCGCAGTTCTTCGGCCAGGGCGAAAACGTACTCCTCGTGGCTTTCATAGTATTGGTTGCCCAGGGTCAAGGCGACGATGCCCGGGGATGCGGCGGTCATAAACAGGTCTTCGGGCTGCTCCCCGGCAGCTTTGACGGCGTCGAGAAACTGGCGGCACTCCGCCTCCACCAGGTCCGGCCGCTCATAGGACACCGGGCCAGTGCAGGCGGGGACGCCCTGGGTCAGTTGAATCCTGCGGGGTCGCACCACGCCGGGATACTCGTTCTGGTCCCGGTGGCCGCGCCGCTGCCAGGAACCGCCAAAGCCCGACATCCGCTGGGCCACGTAGGTCGAAAAGCTGACCCGGGGCTGCTCCCCATTGTTAATTACGTCCACCGCGGCGGCCAGTTGCGAGGCCACAACGCCTCGGGTGGCTTCCGTGGCGGCAGCGTCCAGGGAGGCCCCGTCCACCGGTTCTCCCCGGGCTACTTGGGCCAGCATATCCACCAGCCCCTCGGGCCGGGGCAGGCTGCCGGTGTGGGTGGTCAGGATGCGCGTTTCGCTCTTCTTCATGGAATCCCTCAACTGTATGGCCGTGGTGTATGGCTATTCTAGGGGATGTCGTCAAATGTACTGTGTTCTTCCTGCGTCGGCGTCCACCGGAGGCGGATTGACCCAGCCGGTAGTCGTTCCCGCCTGCGCGGGAACGACGAAACAGGACACTCGGAGACCCCGACCTTCTGTTTAACGACAGCCCTGGCAAACCTGGTAACAGGTGTGGCATCCCGGCCCGGCGCCGCCGGTGAGGCCAGCCGTGGAAAGATTGGAACATATAGAGCGGCCTGGCGTCGGAGCCGACGCCAGGCCGCTGTTTTCCGGTAGCCAGGGCGCCGCGCCCTACTTGCGGTGGGGCACGTCCTCCCAGTTGCTCAGCCAGCTTACGTTGCCTGCCATAACTTCCCATTCGTCTATGTTGGGGCCGATGGGCCAGACGGAGTTCTCCTCGTACAGGACTATCTGGGCCACGTTCTCGAACATCCACCGGGCCATTTCCGCGGCCTTGGCCCAGCGTTCTTCCTCGTCGGTAAGTTCGGAGGCCTCCTCGAACAGGGCCTCCAGGTCAGGGTGCTCGAATCCAAAGTTGAAGGAACCCTTGGGGCTATAGACCCGGAAGTAGCCCAGCACCGGTTCCACGCTGGGGCCGCCGTTGTGTCCGCTTACGCCCAGGGCGGTGCGGTCCACGGTGCCCGGCCGGAATCCGGAGTAGGGGCTGGTGCTCTGCACGGTGGTAATGCCCACGTCCTCCCACATGGTGGCCACGGCCTTGGCCGCCTCGATGTTACCGGCCTGGGGCCGCGGGTACAGGAACATGTTAATCTCGAAGCCGTTGGGGTAGCCGGCCTCGTTCAGTAACTGCATTGCCATTTCAGGATTATAGTCGTAGGTCAACTGGTCCAGGCCGAACTGCTTAATGCGTTCGTCGTGGCCGCTCCAGCCCTGGTGGTAGAAGGGCCGCCCCTCGCCGAAGGCCAGGTTGTTCACCAGCTTGACCCGGTCTATGGCCATGCTCATGGCCTGGCGAACCTTGCGGGCCCGGTCCCACTCCGCCGAGTTGACGTCCCGGTCGCAGGCCACCCAGGGAGCGTCGTCGCCGCATTGGCCCGGCGCGCTGTAAGCGGCGGTGGCGCCCAGGGGCACTCTGGCCGAAGTGCCATCGGCCGATGGCTGGTGGAAGGGGTGGTCGGGATAGTACTGCTGGCCATGGACGTTCAGGAACTGGTAGGCGCCGCCGGGGAAGCGCATGAACTTCACGCCGGGCAGGTTCTCCTGCTTGATGGCCTGGATGGACTCGGCGCTGAAGGAGCCGGTATCCAGCTTGCCCACCTGGAAGTTGGCTACCCGGGTGGCGTCCTCTGCTATCTCCCACCAGATCATCTCTTCCCAGTCGGGAGGACGGCGCCAGTGGTCGGACACGGCGGCCATCCGGCGGAACTCGTCGGTCTTGACTTCCATCAGTTGCCAGGGGCCGGTGCCGATGGAGTCCAGGTTGGCCTGGTCGGGCCCCACCTGGTCGAAGTGGGCCTTGCTGTGGAAGGCCATGGACGTGCTGGGCGCCTGGCTGTACCAGGTAACTTCGAAGGTGGGCTTGGGACGGGACAACTGCACCGTATGCTGGTCAATCTTGGTAATCTCGCACCCGTCGCAGCCGAACAGCCGGCGCATGCCGCCGGCGGAGGTATGTACCGAGCCCTCTTCAATCACGCTTTCCACGGTGAAGATAAAGTCGTCGGCGTTGAAAGCGCCGTAGCCGTCGTGGAACTGGGCCGTTTCTTCCAGGTAGAAGGTGAAGGTATCGGCATTGGGGCTGGCTTCCCAACTTTTGACCAGGCGGGGCAAACGCTCGCCGGCGGGCGAGGTGGCCCACATGGGTTCGTGGGTGATGAAATACTCAAACCTGGCGTTCAGGAAGGGCATGTTCTGCAGAATGCCCACGAAGGGGCCGATGTCGGTCATGCCCACGTTTAGCGTGCCCTGGGCCATCATGGCCTCGGCCGGGGCATCGGATGCCGCCGGGGCGGGTACGGGCGTGGCAGCCGGAGAACTGCTGGCCGTAGCCGGTGCAGTAGAGTCGGCAGAGCCGGTGGCGGGAGCGGAAGATGCCTGTGTGGCGCTGCTGGCCGGCGCGTCGGATGATGCGGGAGCGGCGGGCTGGGAGTCGGAAGCGGCCGGGGCCTCCCCCGCCGGGGCAGCCGACGCTGATGACGCGGCCGGCGCGGCGGCGGGTTCCGGGGCTGCCGGTTCTTCCGGCGCCGCAGCCCCGCAGGCAATGAGCAGTCCTGCCAGCAGGATGAATATTCCGGTGAAGCTGAGCCTGGGCCAACTAATGGTCATCAAGGTACCTCCTTCGTGCATCTTCGTGTCCTTCGTGGACAGAATAATGCTGTTCTACTCCAGTACGGGGGCGACCTCCCGGCCCAGCAGCCGCATGGACTTGAGCACCTGGTCCGGGGGCACCCGGCCGCCGGCGTTCACGTCGGCCACCACCATGCCTACCCCCAGTTCCTGCTGCAGGCGCCGGAACTGGCCTACCACTTCGTCCGGCGTGCCGAACACCACGCGGGAGTCCAGGACCTCCTCGTAAGGAAGCTGGGCCAGGGCCTCGGCCCGGCGGCGCATGCCCTCCGGGTCGGTTACGCCTTCATCGCCCAGGCGGGAAATCATCAGGTTGGACTGGCGCTGGTAGAAGGCCAGCATGCTTTCTTTCGGTTCCTCCCTGGCCCGCTCCGTATCCGGCGCGGTGTAAACGGGCACCCGGATGCCCACGTCGGGCTCGCCGGCGATTCCCGCCTGCCGCCAGGCCTCGGAAAAGTGGTCAATGCGGGCCTTCAGATCCTGGAAGGTTCCGAAGCCCACGTTGACAAAGATGGGAATTCCCATGCTGCCGGCCCGGGCAAAGCTCTCCAGGCTGGCGCAGGCCATCCGCAGGGGCGGATGGGGCTTCTGGACGGGCTTGGGCATCAGGCGGACGTTGTGGAAGTTGTAGAACTCCCCCTCGTAGCTGAACTCGTCGGTGGTCCAGGCTTTGAGTATGACCTCCAAGGCTTCCCAGAAGCGGCCGCGGCTTTCGGAATAGGGGATGTTGTAGCCGCTGTAGGAAATGGTGAGACCGCTGCGGCCTATGCCGAAGTTGAACCGGCCCCGGCTTATCTGGTCCACGGTGGCCGCTTCCTCGGCGATGCGGATGGGATGGTTCAGGGGCAGGACCTGCACGGCAATGCCCACGCGCACCCGTTCCGTGCGGTCGGCGATGGCGGCGGCTACCGTTATGGGCGATGACAGGACGGAACGCTGGGGCTGGAAGTGGCGCTCGGCCAGCCAGATGCTGTGAAAGCCCGACTCTTCCGCCACGTCCACCTGCTCGAAGCTGTCGCGGAAGGCGGCGGGCTGGTCGTTCACGTCGCGAATGTCAAACTCGATGGCGGCGGTAAGTTCCAAGGTGCTCTCCTTTAGTAACTATCTCAAAAGTCCCTTGCCCCTTGGCGGGGGAGGGTTAGTATGGGGTGAAAAGCCACCGTCTCATGCAGTGGTGACTCACATACGAAGGACCAAACGATGGTCGCCAGTAGTCTTGAGATAAACTCCTGGCGCGCGGAACGTCTCGACCGGGAAGGGCCGGTTACGGTTTTCTTCGCCGGGCCTTCACGCGGGGCTGGATTGCAGCCGTAGTTTGGCTAATGGAATATTGAAACCCGGTCAGTATCTCGCTGGCCCTATGCCAAAGTCAAGCCGGTCAAGTCCAGGCCGCCATCGGTGAAAGTATCAGCCAATATTTGAACGTAATCAGCCTTTTCCAGTAGCAAAAGCTTCAGTTTTTCGCCACATTTAGCGTCCAGGCCCCTTTCTTGACAGTGTATTTCGATAGGGATAGAGTCTTGCTAATTCAACGGGCGTCCGGCGGCGAAGGTGGGCCGGACGCGGCGGGTGGCATGTACAGGTTCCTGTTACGTCGGCTGGTGACATCGCTGTTTACACTGCTGGTCATTTCCCTGCTGGTGTTCCTGCTGGCCAGGGGTTCCGGCGACCCCCGCTCCCTGATGCTGGACGACTACGCCGACCCGGGGCAGTGGGAAGAGGTGGGGGCCAAGCTGGGGCTGGACAAGCCCTGGTTCCTGTCCTGGCCGCCCTGGGACTCGCAGTATGGCATCTTCCTGCTCAACGCCGCCAGGCTGGACTTCGGCAACGCCATCAGCGACCCTCGCACGGTGTCCGAGTTGATCCTGGAGCGGCTGCCGGCCACGCTGCAACTGGGCCTGGCGGCCTTCATATTCTCCATCCTCATCGGCGTGCCCCTGGGGATACTGTCTTCGCTGAAGCGGAACAGCATCTGGGACAACATGGGCAAGCTGGTTGCTCTGCTGGGGCAGTCCATGCCGCCCTTCTGGCTGGGCATCATGCTCATCTTCCTGTTCGCCCTGCGGTTCGAGTGGGTGCCGCCCTCGGGACGGCAGGACTGGAACAGCTTCATCCTGCCCGCCATCACTCTGGGCTGGTTCTTCGTGGCGGCCAACATGCGGCTGATACGCTCGGCCATGCTGGAGGTGCTGGACTCGGAGTACATCAAGTTGGCCCGGGCCAAGGGGGTGTCGCCGCCGGCGGTGGTGTGGAAGCACGCCCTGCGCAACGCGCTCATTCCCCCGCTCACTTTCATGGGGGTAACGCTGGGCCTGCTGATAACCGGGTCCATCGTGGCCGAGACGGTGTTCCAATGGCCGGGGCTGGGGCTGCTGGCCTACACGGCCCTGATCCGGTCCGACTACCCGACGCTGCAGGGGATAGTGATGGTCTTCTCGGGGATGTACCTCATCATCAACTTCCTGGTGGATATCCTGTACGCCTACATTGACCCCCGCATCAGGTATTCCTAGCAGTTCAACTGTGTTGAAGTGATGGTTAATGCACTAAACCGTCATTCCTGCGAAGGCAGGAATCTGAACTCCGGCCAGTCGAGGTTCCCGCGCCAGCGGGAAAGACGGGTTGGGGGGGGCCAATCGCCATTTCAAAGTTGCCAGACTGCCAGAGGGTGGAGGGAGTAATGGCCGGCGCTGCTGAAACCCGTCAACTGGAAGTGGGGCGGTCGCTGTCCGCGGGGGCGAGCCTGTCCCTGCAATGGCTGGGCCGCCGCTTCACCCTGATTTTCTCCCTGGTCATCCTGGGGGCGCTGTTGATTACCGCCGTCCTGGCCCAGTGGATGGCGCCCTACGACCCGCGTCGGGGCGACCTGGACGACAAGAACACGCCCCCGGCATGGGTGAGCGCGCTGACGGTGGAACGGCAGGTGGTGGACGGCTTCCCCGACGACGAGAACACCCAGATATCGGTGAACCGGGCCTCCAACCTGGCCGTGTCGGGCAAGGTGGTGGGGCCGGCAGGCGAGGCGCTGACCCGGGAGCAGATTGCGCCGGGAGACCGGGTGCTGGAGGTCATCAGGCCGGCCGGCAGCGCGAAATTCCTGCTGGGTGCCGATGACCAGGGGCGGGACCTGCTGAGCCGCATTATCTGGGGCGCGCGGGTGTCGTTGATCGTGGCGGCAGTGACCATCCTGGTGGGCGGGTCCATCGGCACGGCGCTGGGGCTGGTGTCGGGCTACTACGGCGGTTGGGCCGACGAGGTCATCATGCGGATGGTGGACATCTTCCTGGCCCTGCCCCTGGTGATGGTGGCCCTGGTGCTGGCCGTGGTGGTGGGCAACTTCAGCATCCCCTGGCTGCCGATGAAGGAAATCCACATGATTGCCCTGGTGCTGTCGCTGTTCATCTGGGTGCGGTTTGCGCGGCAGGTGCGGGGCGAGGTGCTGGGCCTGAAGACCATGGACTACGTGGCCCTGGCCCGGGTGGCGGGAGCCTCCACCTTCCGCATCCTGCTGGTCCACCTGCTGCCGGGTGTGCTCAACACGGTGATTGTGGTGGGCACGCTGCAGGTAAGCGTGGTAATCCTGCTGGAGTCCATCCTCAGCTTCCTGGGCGCCGGGGTGGCGCCGCCCACGCCGGCGTGGGGGTCCATGGTGGCCGATGGTCGTGACTTCCTGAAGACGGCCTGGTGGGTCAGCACCATGCCGGGCCTGGCCCTGCTGCTGACGGTAATGGCCTTCAACCTGATAGGCGACTGGATTCGGGACGCGTTGGACCCCAGGTTGCGGCAGCAGCGGTAAGCACCGCACGGGCAACCCTTATTTCCGGCGAGGCGCCTATTTTACAGACTGTTGCTCCCGAGAGGCTGCAGGGGTAGAGGCTGGGGTGCAACTTGGTTGAACTGATGGATAGTGCTTCCGCTCACCCTGAGCTTGTCGAAGGGCCGTCCCCTTATGGTTCGACAGGCTCACCATGAGCGGACTCTGGGCCGGTCCATCATTCCTATGCTGACGGCCTACCGGGCTGTTTTGGTTTAACTCCCCCGCACCCTTACGGGTACACCCCGTAAGGGTGCGGGGGAAACTTGGCCGGCTAGGCCGAAGTACAGGCGATGGCCTTGACGTTGACCGCCATCTGGGGAAGGTCGTGGCCCTGCCAGGTGGCGCCGCCGTCGTGGGTGCCGAAGACCTGGCCCTTGCGGGTGCAGAAGTACACCTGCTCCGGTGCGCGGTCGTTTACGGCGATGCCGAAGGTGGTGCTGGCCGGCTCAATGCCCTGGTCGAACCTGCTCCAACTGTTGCCGCCGTCGGTGGAGCGAAGGATGCCGCCCTCTTCGCTGCCGAAGTTCAGGCCGACACAGGCGTAGAGAGTGCTGGGGTCGTTGGGGGCGACCTCGACGCCGCGGGAGTAGCGGATGTTGGAGTAGTCCTCGAACTTGAGGTCGTCCCAGGACTGACCCCGGTCGCGGGTGCGCCACACGCCGGTGCGGTTGGAGATGAACACCGACTCGTCAACGCCGACGGTTACGCCGTGCAGGTCCAGGAGGTCCACGTCGCCCTCAAACCCGGTGTTGACGATGGTCCAGGTCTTGCCGCCGTCGGAGCTGTGGGCCGCGCCGCCGACTTCCAGCGCCGCGTACATCTGGTTGGTGTCGCTGGCCTCGATGCCGATGCCCAGGATGCGGGTGGCGAAGGCCATCTGCACCGCGTCGGGATTTGATACGGTGGCCAGGTACTCCCAGTTCTCGCCGCCGTCGGTGCTCTTGAACACCTCGGAACCCTCGGTGCCCAGGAACATGATGCTGGGGTCGTGGGGATGGAACTTGATGGACCAGACGATACGGCCCTCGGTCAGGTTCATGCGCTCAAAGCTGTCGCCGCCATCCCTGGATCGGTAAACGCCGCGCTGGGTACCAACGAAGATGGTGCTGGCGTCGTCGGGGTGGACCACGATGGCGCGCACCTGCGGGGAGGGCGGCATGCCTTTGGCCAGCTTCTCCCAGCGGGAATCGCCCGCCTCCTTGCGATAAAGCCCATCGGCCTCCGCGCCGACGTAAATGTATGTCCTGCCTGCCATAACGCTCACCTCCATATATGCCGTTCTTTTGGGTGATGGCCCAATTTCAGCAGACGCAACCGGGGTTGTCAATCGAGGGGCCGGCCTGTCAATAGTCCGGCAACTGTGAAGTGATGGGGCAAAAGACTCTATCTCGTCGTTCCGGCGCAGGCCGGAACCCAGAAATCCCGGGACAGTCAACGATGTCCAATGCAATTGTTCCTGGATTCTGGCCTTCGCCAGAATGACGGGTCTCAATGGCTGCTCATCATTCCAGCTGTGGCGGCCCTCTAGTCCCCTGCCGGGACCGGGGCGTCCTGGAAG
Source organism: Dehalococcoidia bacterium (assembly GCA_034423215.1). Classification (GTDB taxonomy): domain Bacteria; phylum Chloroflexota; class Dehalococcoidia; order Lucifugimonadales; family UBA3495; genus Bin22. Next base: position 4,398 of record DAOUIY010000044.1, on the reverse strand, counting down.
TGGGGCATTACGTGGGTGGCGAACAGCTCTATGGAGCGCATCACCTTCTCGTGGGGCAGGCCGGCGAAGCCGAAGTTGCCAAAGACGTGGTTGATTCCAGCCTCCTGGGTTTGCTTCAACCGCTCAATTACCACCTCGGGAGTGCCCCGGAGGGGCGGCAGACCGGCGTGGCCCGGGTCGTCGCGGCGGTCGCGGTCGCGCTGGCGGTTGGCCCAGTGCTCGTAGCCCTTGGCGACCTTGCCGTTCTTGTCCATGGGCATGCCGATGGGCGCCCCGGCGGTACCCACTGACCGCAGTATTCGCGAGGAGAAGTTCTCCAGTTCGGCGGCGTCCCGTTCCGCCTCTTCCATGGTGGGAGCGACGTAGATGGACTTGGACATGGGCGGGTCCAGGTGGGCGTGCTCGTGGCCGTACTCTTCCATCTTCTCGCGCCACAGCTTGATGACCTGGGGCGCCTGACCGAGGATATCGGTGGGGCCGCCGGCTATAACCTGAATGTTGCGGCTGGCGGCGAAGTCTATGCTGGCCGGGCTGGTGCTGACGGCCTGGAACAGGGGCGGGTAGGGCTTCTGCACAGGCTTGGGCAGCACCCAGACGTCGTCAACGTTGGTGAACTGCCCGTGGAAGGTAAGGGTCTCCTCGGTCCAGGCCTTGATCATCACGTCCACGGCCTCGTGGAAACGGTCACGGCTGGTGTCAATGTCAACACCCACGCCGTCGAACTCCTGCTGCTGGTAACCGGCGCCGATTCCAAAGTTGAACCGGCCGTTGCTGATGACGTCGAGCATGGCCACTTCCTCGGCCACCAGGACGGGGTTATGCAAAGGCAGGACGATGACGGCGGTGCCGATGCGGACGTGCTTGGTGCGACCGGCTACGGCGCCCAGGAAGGACCAGATTCCCGAGAGCAGGCCGTGGCGGGAGAAGCGGTGCTCGCCCAGCCATACCTCGTCGAGGCCGGCTTCGTCAGCGAACTGTATCTGCTCCAGGGCCTGGGTCAGCGCCTGCTGCTGGGTGAAGTCCTCGTGGTAGGGGACGATGGTAAAGATGCCGAACTTCATGGAGCCTCCTGTGGGGACGGACTTGGGGGTTTGCGGTTGTGATCCCTGGGGACCAGGTGGGGCATCCAACGTTGCGAGTTACACAGGGGCAGAATATACCGGCCGGGCTTGCCGGACAACCCCCGGCAACCGGGGCGCAACTGTTCAGATTCGTGGGGTCGCTATCGGCCCAAACCGTCGTTCCGGCCTTGATCCGGAGTCCCGGAAGGTTGCCACAGGTCAATGGTTCTGTGCAGGAACGGGACTGGATTCCTGCTTTCGCAGGAATGACGGTTTATCCTTAGTCCTTCTTTTCAAGTGAGGTAGGCGACTAAATTCTTATCGGGTGAGTTCCTCCCGCAGGCGGCGGATTACGGTTTCTACCTCTTCCTCGGTGAGGTTAAGGGGGTCCACGGCCAGTTCGTGGGGGCCGGCCAGGGTCTGCAGGTAAATCTGGGGGTTGCCCTGCTCCAGGGCGGCCAACACGGTATCCCGAGACGGGCCGCGCCATTCGTCGGTAAAGCGGATGGCGGCCTGGGGCAGGAGGTAGTTGATGCGGTCGTGCTCGAGGGTCACTTGCAGGCCGGGCAACTCCACCAGCGCATCGACAACGGGCTGGACCATGGCCCGGTATGCCTCCATCTCAGCGGCCTCGTCCTCTTCCACGAAGGCTGCCAGGGACGCCACCAGTCCGATGACCTCTTCCTTGGCCACCTTCATGCCGCGGCCGAGGAACTGGGCGGGGTTGGCCTGGGCGGCCGCCGCCTCGATGAGGTCGGCGCGGCCAACCAGGATGCCGGAGCCCTGGGGGCCACGGATGCCCTTGCCGCCGCTGTAAACCACCATGTCCGCTCCGTCCCGGAGGTAGCGGTACAGGTTGGCGCGGGGCGGCAGCATGGAAGCGGCGTCCACGATGACCGGCACATCGCGGGCGTGGGCGATTTCGCAGACGCGTTCCAGGGGAAGCACCTTGTTGCTGGAGAAGGGAGCAACCAGGTAGGCGACGGCGGCGGTGCGTTCGTTGATGGCCCCTTCCAGTTGCCAGGGATGCGCAAAGAGGTAGTCGCCAAACTCCACAAGATGCGCTCCGGCGGCCCGGTAGGCCTGGTCGTAGGGGAAGCGGTGCATGGTGTGTATAACGATTTCGTTCTTCAGGCCGTCGGTGTTGGGAAGCTGGCGCATCTTCACGGGGTCGTTGCCCGCGATGACGGCCGCCGCCTGCAGGACCAGTCCGCCGGCGGCGCCGCTGCAGACGAATCCGGCTTCAGCCCCGGTTAAACGGGCTAGTTCTTTGCCGGCGGCGCGGTTCAGGTCGTCAATGTTGACCATCACCCGGGCCGCCTGGGACATCAACTCCAGGGTCTCGGGTCGAGTCCGGGAGCCGCCCAGACGGGTAATGGAACCGGCGGCGTTGATGATGGGCGCCACTCCCAGCCGTTGGTGAACGGAACCGGCGTCCCAGGCGTTGTTGGTGTTAGCCACGGCTTCCCCCTGTCTGCCTTCTCTTGGCCTGTCGTTTGCTTTATTGAGGCCTGGCGGACCATGAATCAGGGGTCATTATAACAACGTCACCGGGGTGGAGAGTTGTGATAACCTTTCGTTTCAGCGCAATCGCGTCTTAACGAAATGTTGTCTTGAATGGCCATAACTGTCGTTCTGAACGGAGTGAAGAACCTGAACTCCATCCCACTAACCGACTTTCGGGCCCGTAACCGGGCTATGAGGCAGGATTTTAGGCCCTTCGGCAAAGTCTATCCTGAGCCAAGCCGAAGGACTCAGGGCGACATTCCTTTCCTGTTGAAGAACCTTGCTTAAGTTACGCAAACTTATGATGCAATTGCCCTGCCTTTCGATAGAACGGGCAGGACACTGGACATGAACGCGGGCTTGCCGAGACTGCGTTGCTGACTTTTAGCGAGGCCCACCGCCTTTGGCTAGTCCGGCACGGCGGCCCCTGAAACACACCTAAGGACGGGAGAATGAGTACACCTGAAGAGATTGAAGGGCGAGTGCGGGCGGCGCTGGAGGAACTGGGCATCGCGGGCTGGGAGTGGATCGAGATTGACCCGCAGTACGGCGACACGGCGGACTTCTGCGAACAGTACGGGTATGACCTGCCCCATTCCGCCAATACGATTATCGTGGCCAGCAAGCGGGGTCCGGCGGGACACTGCGCTGGGATTGTGCGGGCGTGCGACCGGCTGGACGTGAACAAGCGGGTCCGCGGGCTGATGGGCGTGTCGCGGGCGTCCTTCGCGTCGGCGGAGGAGACGCGGGAAGTGACGGGGATGATGATCGGCGGGGTTACTGCGCTGGCATTGCCGGCGGGGCTTCCCATCTACGCTGACGTGCGTCTGCTGGAGATGGACTACATCATCCTGGGAGCGGGCAGCCGGTCGGGCAAGGTGAAACTGGCGCCCCAGGAGCTGGAGAAGCTGCCGGGGCTGGAGTTCATCGAGGGGCTGTCCATTCCCGCAGACTGAATGCGGGGCCTTTGGGCCAGCGGAAGATAACCGCTGGCCCCGGTTAGAAACTATCTCAAAACGGAATTTGCTGAAAGGGAGGGCGCAAATCCGATTCGGTTGGGGTAGGTGAGAACTGTCGGGCCATCAGGCCGTTGTGTCTCACGGATACTCTCACGGATACCAGGGACACATCCGGCGCATTGGCGAGCAAAAACCGGACGCCAATGGAAAGAAACAATGTCCGGAGCGGTTCCGTGTGGTGGAGTGCACCCTGGCATGGCTGTCCAAGGGCCGGGCTATTCTGGTACGCTACGACAAGAAGGTGTCCAACTACATAGGCTTGATCCAGGTGGCGTGAGCCCTTCTCTGGTACCGTCGCCAACGCCAGTTCAAGCTTTGAGACAGCTTCTGAATAGGACAGAGTTCTTGTCAATGGCGCACATGCGTCGTGCTATTATGAGCAGGACTGCCCCGGAGACTGTTCTTATAAGGAAGGGAGAATAAGGAAGGGAGAAGCTCATGCCCAATTTTGATGCCAACGGCGTCCAGCTTTACTATGAGGAGCACGGGAAGGGGTTTCCCCTCATCTGGAGTCACGAATTCGGCGGCAACTACGACAGTTGGGACCCGCAGGTCAACTTCTTCTCCCGCCGCTATCGGGTCATCACCTACGCCGCCAGGGGCTACCCGCCCTCCGACGTCCCCGAAGACCCTGCCGCCTATTCCCAGGACCAGGCCATCGAGGACCTCCGCCTGCTCATGGTCCACCTGAACATCCCGCAGGCCCACATCGGCGGACTGTCCATGGGCGGCAACGTGGCCTTGAACTTCGGCCTGCGCCACCCCGAAATGGCCCGCTCCCTCATCGTTGCCGCCTGCGGCTCCGGCAGCGA
>DAOUIY010000043.1:0-122679 GCA_034423215.1 Dehalococcoidia bacterium | reverse complement strand
CAGTCACTTCGTCAATCTCTCTGGGAGGGGGGTCGGGCAGGCGGAACCTGTGCCCGAGGCTGGTATCCGGTCTGGTAGTCATGACTCACCTGCCAAACGGTAGTTGATAGGGTGAAGGACTGTTCCGTTGCCTGTTCCGCTGGTGGCCCTGGGCAATTTTACCACCGCCAGTGGCCCGATCAAAAAGCCAGGGCGTGTTGTCACATGCACCGTCATTCCTGCGAGGGCAGGAATCTCTGCTACTGCCGGTGGAGCTTCCCGCCTTCGCGGGAACGATGAAAAGGGATTCTCGGAAGCTCCCACCTTCAATTTGACGACACATCCCCAGGCAACCCCCGTTTTCCTCAGCCTACGGGCAGTTCGCGACCCGTGTTCGATGCTTCCTGGATGGTGTCAATGAAGCGGTGCAGGTCCACCGCCGTGTCGAAGGTGGGCAGGCGGTTTTGGCCGGTGCGGATGGCGTCGGCGAACAGGGAATACATCTGCCCCACATTATACGGGTCGCCCTGGGGGAAGTCGGCGGGCACAAATGCGAAACGGTCCGGTATATCCAGGTCTTCCAGTTGGTGGCTGCGCTGGGCGCCCTGGACCCGCAGCATTTCGCCCCGCTGTGAGGAAACGCTGCCCGTGGCGACCAGGGTGCCTTCCCGCCCGTAGATTTCCATTCGGTAGCCGCTGCCGGCCCAGGGAGCCGCGCCTACGTGTACCGATGCGGCGGCGCCGCCGACCAACTGGCCGCTGACCCGCACGTTGTCCGGCGACGTGACCTCCACAAACTGCTCGGTATCCGTCTCGTACCACTGGCTGGCCTGGGTGCTGACCATGCAGGATACCCGGGCAAAGTCGCCGGCCACAAAGCGCAGGGCGTCTATGACGTGGCCGTTGGCGATGGTCAGGGTGTTGGCGCCCAGGCTGGCGTCCCGCTGCCAGGTGCGGCCCGAGGGCCGGGCCAGCGTGCCGTCGCGCATGGTGGTCAGGCTGCAGGAGAGCACCTCTCCCACGTAGTCCGACTCGATAAGCTCCTTGATGTACATCAGGGCGGGGCTGACCCTTGACTGAAGCCCCACGACGGTATGAACGCCCTTCTCCCGGGCCAGGTCGGCCAGTTCCACGGCTTCGGCGGTGTTGCGGCCCAGGGGCCACTCGGTATAGACGTGCTTGCCGGCCTCGATAGCGGCCCTGGTTGGCTCGTAGTGGGCCGGCACCCGCACCACCACGGCCACGGCGTCAATGTCCGGCGATGCTGCCATTTCCCGGAAATCGTGGAAGGCCAGCCTGGCGCCAAAGGCCTGGCGGGCCTCTTCCGCGCTCTCGGGACGGGTGGTGCACACGGCGGTGAACTCCACGTCGGGGCTGGCCAGCAGGGCGGGAAAGTGGGACTGGGAGGCCCAGGTGGAGTTTACGTTGGCGCCGACGAACCCCAGGCGGATCTTGTCTGCCATGATTCTTGCTCCTTGTGTCGGTTTGTTAACTGTTACAACCTTCACCCGGTTTTAGCCTGCTTGCCGTTCCGGTTTGCTCATAGCTTCAGAGGGATACCAGGCTCCGGGTCTGTATTTTAAGCCCAAGACCGGGCTGGCCGCCAACGCCGGCCAGGGTCGTATCTATAACCCCAAGCTCGCCGAACATCAGGCTTTTCGTGATCAGGTCGTGGCGCAGCAGGTGGGTGCCGAAAGCGCCCTCCGAGGCCACCAGGTTAGTCCCTGCCGCGTGCATCACGGTGAGGCCGGCGCGGGTCAGGATGCTGGTCTCACCGACCTGGGCGCCCACAATCACGCCCAGGCCCAGGCTGGCGGCCCGCCGGGCCACGTCCAGGCACCTGATGATGCCGCCCATCTTGGAGACCCGCAGGTTGGCTATCCACCGCTCCGGGTCGGCCAGCCCGTCCAGTTGTTCGGACCGCAGCAGGCTTTCGTCCAGGACTATCCTGGCCCCGCACTCCTCTCCCACCCGCCTGAAGCCCTCCAGGTTGCCCGCCTGCAGGGGCTCTTCAACGGCGTACACCGGGTATGGCAGGGCCGTAATGTGGCGCAGGCACCGGTCTGCCGAGTTCCAGAGGTTGTTGGCGTCGAGCCGTACCCGCAGCTGCGGGTCCCTCTGGTTTCGGAACAGGCCCAGCTTGCGCCGGTCGCGTTTCAGGTCGTCGGACACCTTGACCTTGAAGTCGCGAAAACCCCGTTTCCGGTAGCGGCGGTGCTGCCACCAGTAGGCCGGGTAGGGCGAATCGCCCAGCACCGCCGTATAGGCGAACCGGCCGGCCAGGGGAGGCAGGCCCAGCAGTTCCTCCACCGGGGACGCTTGCGTTTTTCCCAGCAGGTCCAGCAGGGCAATTTCCAGGGCGCAGAAGGCCGCCGGATTGCGGTCTATGACTTCCCGGTGGGCGTCAATCCACTCCCGCAGGCTGTGGATGCCGGTAACGCTGGCGATTATGGATGCCGCGTGTTCTCGGATGAAGGCCGCGCCACCCTCCGTCGTCTCGCCCGTAACGTACTGCCGGGGGCAGCCTTCGCCGTAACCCACCAGGCCGGAATCTGAGTGGGCGGCTACCATGAGGTTTTCGGCCCGTGCCCGGCTGGCGGAGGCGTGCTTGAACACCACCCGAAAGGGTACGGGAAAACTCAATACTTCAAGCCTTCGGATATGCAAAATCCGCTTATTCCCCCTCTTGCTGCCCCTCGGCCAGGGCGCTGAAGTCCATCCGGCATTCCCGGGCATATTGCAGGTGCAGGTACTTGAACTGGGTGTCCCGCTGTCCCGATTCCACGCAGACGGACCGGTAGTGGTCGCCCGCGCCGGGCCGCAGCCACCGGACTTGCAGGGGCAGCAATCGCCCGCTCTTGCGCTTGGCCTCGTACTCCACGTTCAGCTCCCCCAGCCGGTGGTCAACCTGGTCCGCAATGGCCCTGCCGTCGCCCGGCCGGTCGGATTCCAGGTAGAGGGTGTAGCCGGCTGCTTCCTCGTCGGCGATGACGATGAAAAAGCGCTGGGGCACGTTCCATCTCTCCAGGACCAGGGGCACCGCCTCCAGGGCCTGGGCCTCGGTGAGCTTCTCGCCGGTGATGCTGGTGGTTCCCTTGCCCTTCTGAACGAAGTCCAAAGTTGGTGTTTCGTGGACCTTCCCGCTGACCCGCACGATGTCGTTCATGTCGTACCGGTACAAGCCCTCGGGGGTGGTTATGAAGACGTAGTACTCCCCGCCCTGTTCCAGTTCGTGCAAGCCCAGGAAATCGCTGCCGCCCGCCTCCCATGCCTCCCGCTCGGCAAACTCGGAGTAGGTCTGGTAGAGGGTGGGAAGGCACAGGTTGCTCTGCGCATTGATGTTGATAGTCCCCCGAAACTCGCTGGCCAGGTAACCAAGTTCTATGGTGGGAATGTTGTCGGGGAGCAGCCCCGACAGGCCGTTGAGCGCGGCTCCACAACTGCCGCCTGTCCAGGTTACGATGCCCCGGAGCCGCGGCCAGATGTCCTGGAAGGTGAAACGCCCAGCCTTTTCCAGGCGCCCGGACAGGCAGGCGGCCCGGCGCGGGTCGGGCTTGAGTCTTCGCCCGGCGGCAGGGGGCGGCGATTCCCCGTCCGGCCACCGGCCCGAGGCAATGGCGGCCAGGATAGTTTCGGCGTGCTGGTCCGCCACCGACAGCAGCCTGAGGAAGGTTGAAGGGTTGGCCGTGGCCATGCCGGTAACTTCCGGCTCTGCCAGCCCCAGGATAACCATGGCCAGGTAGCGGCCCTCGTAGTCTTCAATGTCCGCTACCTCCGGTGGCAGCACGTAGCGCGACCGGACGAACCTGGACTGTCCCAGGTAGAGCAGCCCCGATGCCGAGCCAAAGGGCGTTCCCCCTTCCATCCGGCCCTCTACTGCCTGGCCGGTGATGGCGTAGCCCTTTCCCCGCAGGATGTCCGAGTCCCGCAGCCAGACGTAGGCGGCCAGTTGCTGGTCGCGTTTCATTCGCTGCAGGCCCGATGCGGTCACGGGTATGTTCTTGGCCGCGCCCACCGTGCCGCTGGTCCGGTGGTAATAGACGGGGCGCTCCGCGGTGAGGCACCGCTCCCCGGTCAGTTCCTGGCGTTCGATGTAGGGACGCAGGTCCTCGTAGGTCTTCACCGGTATGGCCTGGCGGTAGCCCCGCTCGTCGGAGATGGTGGAAAAGGAGCGTTGCCGGCCAAACTCCGTATCGGCGTTATCCGCCAGGATCCGGCGCAGCAGGCCCAGTTGGACTTCCCTGGGGCGGCTGGCCGCCTCCAGGATTTCCCGGTACCGCCGGCCCTGTTTCAGGCGTAGGCCCAGGCGCAGCAGGGAGTAGTTTGCGGCGCGCGGCAAACGGCCCAGTCCCCCGCCGATGGCCGGCGGCCCTCCCGCGGTCAGGGCAGCAACTCCCGCACAAAGGGGCTGCGCATCTGCACGAAGAATCCCCTGGGGTAGCGGCGGTTGCGAATGCCGATTTCCTCAACATCCCGGTCGGCGGGCAGGAAACGGGTCCTGAACAGGGCATCCCACACGATGAGGTTGTTGCCGAAGTTACTGTTCATTTCCCGCGCCCGCCGGGAATGGTGCCAGCGGTGCAGTTCGGGGCCGGCGATGATGTAGTTCAGCGGCCCCAGGTACACCCGGCAGTTGGAGTGCTGGAAGAAACCGTTGAGGGCGTAGAAGACAAAGTAGGCCGCCAGCACTTCCGGGGCGACAGCCACCAGGGCGAAGGGTAGGGTATCGAAGGCGTACTGGATGGATTTCTCGACCGGGTGGAACCGGCCCACGTTGATGGTGTAAAGCTGGGGCGGCGAGTGATGCACCGCGTGGAGCCGCCACATGAGGGGGTAGCGGTGAAAGGCCCGGTGCAGCCAGTACCGCATGAAGTCGGCCGCCAGCAGCATGATGACCACCTGCGCCGCGATGGGCAGGTTGTGGGGCCAGAAGATGTCAATGGTCAGCCCGGCCGCCAGCAGCCCCCGGGCCAGGCCGATGACCACGGTTATGGCCAGGAGGTATGGCAGGGCCACCTGGACGATAACCAGGAAGAGGGCATCGGTGCGGACGTCCCCGGCGGGTGGCCGCCAGTCGCCGCGGTAGGGCAGCTTGATTTCGTGCAGGACGATGAGGATTACACCGGCCAAGGCCGCGCCGTAGGACGCCACCCGCACATCCACCCCCGCGCCAATCAGGAACATGTACAGGACGAAACCCAGCGCGATTACAACCGGGTATGAGCCAATCTCCGCCAGCCTTGCCAGGTTCAACTTCCCCTCCCTTCCTTCCCATTGCCCAGGGTCAATAAATAATGCCCGAATATAAGTATAAGGGACGCCAGGATAATGTGAAACAGGGCCGGAAGGGCGGCGGCAAACCACTCGCTGTGCTCCAGGAAGGTGAGGCCGGCGATGAGGCGGAAGGCCATGACCGCCAGGTAGATTCCGCCCAGCGCAAAGCAGGCGCGGTGTTTCCACGGACGGGGGGATACGGCGCCCGACCTCATCCGCCACAGGACGACGGCGATGGCCGCCAGGATTACCGCCTGCGACCCCAGCAGCGCGGGGTAGGGGATTCCGGAACCCTGCCACGCCTCAAAGGGAGGCAGGAAGGACGCTTCTCCCACCGCCTGCGCCAACTGGGCCAATACGCGCAAGGCGAACAGCGCGGAGAGGAAGAGCATGAGCCAGAGGTGGGGGCGGCGGTTCATAAAGCCCTTCCGGGTTCCATACATACCCGCATAGCCGCCCCTGCTAGTGGTCCGACAACTTTGAAATGATAGTTGAAACTGCTTTTCTCCGTCGTTCCGGCGCAGGCCGGAACCCAGGAGTCCTGAAGGTAAGGAACGATGTCCAACGCCAACCTTCCTGGATTCTGGCCGGCGCCGGAATGACGGGTTTCGATAGTTACCCGTCTATCCAAAGTGGTTGAACTAATAGTGGTTCAACTTATTAGGGCGTGTCGTCAAATGCACCGTCATTCCTGCGAAGGCAGGAATCTTGACTACAGCCTGGCCAGTTTCCCGCCTGCGCGGGGACGACGGGTTGTAAATTCCTACTCCTGTCCGTCCCTCAATGGGAAAGGGACTCTTGAACCGACTGCCGTTAACCGGAGCGTTCGGCGAACTCTGTCTTGGCAGCCTCCACCAAGGTGGTATCGCGCAGCAGGTCGGTGGCGGTCAGGCTCAGGGCCTTGGCCACCAGCAGGGCGTTGGACAGGGCCAGGTCGGTGGTGGCCGTTTCGCACATCTGCCGGGTGTGCGAGGGCACCGGCGTCTCGCTGACGGCGTACCGCAGCTCAAAGGCCGGCATTGCCTGGCTCACGTTGCCGAAGTCAGTGGAAGCGCCGCTGCCCGGGCGTCCGGGCATGGGTTCGTCCAGCCTGAAGCCCAGGGACCGGGCGTTGGCGGCCATGGCCTGGGCCAGGGTCACGTTGGGCTGCACATTCTCGTAGAAGGGATAGAACTCCTCAACCTCCAGGGTTGCGCCGGTCATGGCCGCGGCCCCTTCGGCCACCTGCCTCACCTTGCCCACCACCTCGTCGCTCAGGTAGCGGCCATCCCTGGAGCGCAGCATGAAGTTGGCGGCGGCAAACTCGGGCACCACGTTGGGAGCCATGCCGCCGTCGGTGATAACGCCGTGAATGCGAACGTCGTCCCGCAGGTGCTGCCGCAGGGCGTCAATGCCGGTGAACAGGTGAATGACGGCGTTCAGCGCGTTGATGCCGGCCTCGGGAGCGGCGGCGGCATGGGCGGCCCGGCCGTGATACATGTACCGGTACCCCACCATGGCCAGGCTCCAGCTTTCGCCCCGGGGCGCGGCGGCGGGAATTATGGTGCGGTTGGAAAAGGGGTGGGATGACAGGGTGGCGTCCACTCCGTCGAATACGCCGGCCTCCAGCAGGCGAATCTTGCCGCCGCCGCCCTCTTCCGCAGGAGTCCCGATGACCATTACCGAACCGGGCAGGTCGGTGGCGTTGGCCTGGAGACCCAGGGCCGCGCCCATGGCTGCCATGGCGATGAGGTTATGCCCGCAGCCGTGCCCAATCTCGGGCAATGCGTCATACTCCGCCAGCACGGCGACGGTCGGGCCCTCGCCCCCGCCACCGGGTATGGTGGCGCGAAAGGCCGTTTCCACCCCGCCGATTCCCCGCTCCACGGGAAAGCCCTTCTTCTCCAGGAACCCGGCCAGGGCATCGGCGGAGTAGAACTCCTGGTAGTTCAGTTCCGGGTGGGCGTGAACGTCCAGCGACAGGTCAAACAACGCCTGCCGCGAACCTTCGATGGCTGCATTGGAGCAATGGGCCAGTTCTTCCTTTGGGCCTGTGCCTGGACTGCTCATGGTGTTCTCCCCCTGTGCCGGTTATGGTCAAGCGCGAGACCGCCGCCATGGCGGGCCCTTTCGGGTGGTCCCGGAGTTCCTGCCCGGCAGGACATTTGCCGGGCGGGCTGCCGGTGTAGTACCGGCGTAGTACCCGCGTAGTACCGGTATTGTACAGGCTGTTGGCCCGTCGCCGCCACGAGCCCGGGGCCGGGTAACTGCTCAGAAATGGTGGTAAGCAGCGGCCTGAAGTCCGTCATCCCCGCGCCGAGGGGAATCTGCACTCATGCACGTCAAGGTTCCCGCCTGCGCGGGAACGACGTTTTATATCCAAACCTGAAATGCGATTGCCCTGCCTTACCCACCCCCTGAGAGTACGTCTGCAAGGTCATTGCGCTATAATCCACCGTGTTCCGCGACTTGGCCGTCTTTCTGTTGACGCAGCCCGCCCGTCGGAGACCCGGAACTGGGGGCCCTCAATTCACTGCCCTTAACTGAAGACCCTCGACGTAGGGTCGTCACAGGAGGTCCAATACCGCCATGAAGTTTGCCCTGTTTTTGCTGGGTTCGTGGACTGAGCCGGAGACCGGCGCCCAGAGCCGCATTTTCGGCAAAATGATGGAGCAGGTGGAATATGCCGAGGAACTGGGTTTCGATTCCATCTGGATTGCCGAGCATCACTCCAGCCGGTACGGCATCTGTCCGTCCCTGATGCCCCTGTTGAGCCACATCGCGGCCCGCACCAAGAGGATACGGCTGGGGGCCGGCGTCAGTGTTCTGCCCTTCCACAATCCCGTTTTCCTTGCCGAGGAGAGCGCCATGCTTGACGTGCTGAGCAACGGGCGGCTGGATTTCGGCGTGGGGCGCGGCTCGGCGGACTACGAGTACGGCAACTTCAACATAGACTTCGACACCCGGGACGTTCGTACCCAGGAGGCCCTGGACATCATCCTGGGGCTGTGGACGCAGGACGAATTCAGCTTCCAGGGCGAGTTCTACCAGGTCAAGGACCTGACCATCGCGCCCAAGCCGCTGCAGGAACCCTTTCCTCCGGTGTACCTGGCCGTTTCCCGCACCCCCGCCAGCGTGGACGTGGCCGTGGAGCGGGACCTGCCCATTCTGACCAGCTTCTCCACGCCGGAGGCCGACAACCTGGGCCTCTTTTCCCTCTACGCCGAGCGGTGCGCCGCCGCCGGCAAGACGCTGCCCGTGGCCGAGATGCCCTACTTCCGGTTTGTGTACCTGGATGAGGACGAAGCGGCGGCCCGGGAATACCCGCGCCGGTCCCTGACGTGGGTGCGCGACCTGGCCGGCTACCGGCGCACCTTGACCCACGGCGACGAAATCAACGTGGACCTGGACCACTGGCGCAGTATCCGCACCGTGGAGCCGGCCAGCTACGAGTCGGAGTTGGAAAGCACCTGCTACTTTGGCTCACCGGAGCAGTGCGTAGAGCGCATCACCGCGCTGAGGGACCAACACGGCATCGGGTATTTTGGCGCCAGCATGTCCTTCGGCAGCATGGAGCACGCCAGGGTAATGCGGTCAATGGAGCTTTTCGCCAGGGAGGTGATGCCCCGGTTCCGGTAGGGGTGAGGCCGGCAGTGGTTCGTCGCCATAGATAACGAAGGGTACGAAAGAAGTCCGCTCATGGTGAGCTTGTCGAACCATCAAGGGTTGGCCCTTCGACAAGCTCAGGGTGAGCGGAAACATTGCCAATCACTTCTTTGGCGATGGACTACTAGCCCAGCTTGGCGAGGCGGGGGTGGGCTGCCGCCGCCATGTCCTCGGCGGTGAGGCCCGCAAAGCGTTGCGGACGGTAGGGGCCCAGCACCGCTTCGGCCGGCGTTCCGTCACAGATTTCCTGGGCCGCCAGTTGGCTCAATGCGGGGGCCAGGGTAACGCCGCTGTGGGTCAGGGCCACTTAGAGGTTGGGACACTCCGACGCAAACCCCATGACCGGGTAGCCGTCCAGGGGCATGGGCCGCCAGCCGACGGGAACGGGTATGGCCTTTGCCCCGCCAATGCCGGGGAGGTAGCGAGCGGCGCGGGCCAGCAGGTCGTCGGCGTGGGACTGGGAATCGTCCTCGGCCAGGCTTTCCTGGTCTCCCTCGCCAATCATCAGGCTGCCGTCGGCGCACTGGCGAATGTGAATCTCTCGCCGGCCGTCGCCCAGGGGCGGCGCGTAAACTACGGGCACGTTGAGCAGCAGCGGCGGCAGCGGGTTGGTACGGATAACCACGCCGGGGCTTTCCGCCTGGGGCACATTGACGCCGGCCAGGGCGGCCAGACGGGTGGTGTCGGTGCCCATCGCCATTACCGCGGCGTCCACCGACACCGCGCCGCTGGTGGTTGCCAGGCCGTTTACCCGGCCGTCGGGGCCGCGCTGGAACGCCAGGACTTCCGTGTCCGTCAGCACCTCCGCTCCCGCTTGCCGCAGGCGACGCAGGCACGCGTCCACCACCATTTGCGGTTCTACCTGGCCCTCGTTGGGGCTGTACTCGGCGGCAGTCACCGGCCCAACCTCCAGGGCCGGTTCCAGGGCCCTCAGTTCCCCGGCGTCAATCAGCCGGGAGGGGTAGCCCCAGGACTGTAGCTGGTGTACGCGAGCGACCAGCCTTTCAGCCGCCGCCGGCTCCGCTTCCCAGGACAGCTTGCCGCCCCAGCGGAGGCCAACGCTGGCCGGGTCGCCGCCGTCGCCGATGGAGCGGGCAAAACGCTCCCACATCTCCAGGGAACGGCGGTTCAGGTTGTGGTAGCCGACGGGTTCCTTGGCGCCGGCATTAATCCAGGCGAAACTGTGGCTGGACGCGCCGTGCCCGGGTTGCGCCTTGTCAATCAGCGTAACTTGGACCCCGCGCCGGGCCAGGCGCCAGGCGATGGCGGCGCCCAGGATGCCGGCGCCAATTACCGCTACTCTTTGAGGCTTGCTACGGATAAACATGGCCGGTTAGTTGGGCACCCAGACCATGGAGCCTACCTCGGTGAACTCCCGCTTCAGCTTGTTCCAGGAATCCCCGGCGTCCTCGCTGGAATACAGTTCGCCGAACAGGCTGGACGCCAGGATGAAATCGGGGTCAGCCTGGTGGGTGACGAAGCCCCAGATGTTGGAGTTGGGCTCCACGGGCAGCGGTCGGTTCTCCCAGGTACGGCCCCCGTCGGTGGAACGCCGGAGCGCCCCCTGGCTGCTGATGGCCGATTCGCCCAATGCGGAGAACAGCACGTTGGGGTCGTCGGCCTTGAAGGCAATGCCCCGGCTGTAGGGCAGGGGAAGATCATCGGTCTTGTTCAGCGATTCCCAGCTTTCGCCCACGTCGGTGGTGTAGTAGATTTCCCGGGGCGTGCTGAACAGGACCCTGTTCTCCTCCCCGGGGCTGATGGCCATGCCGTGGATGTCGGGGTGAACGCCGGTGGTAATGTGGGTCCAGGTATCGCCGCCGTCCAGGCTGCGGTACACGCCGTCCACCTCCACGCCGGCCCAGACGGTGTTGTGGGCCTTGGGGTCCACCATCAGGGCGGTAACCATGGGAGGCCCGATGTGGCAATACTGGGCCATATCCACGGGCAGCTTGGTCCAGCTCTGGCCGTCGTCCCGGGAGCGGAAGAGGGCCGCGGGCTTGATGCCCACGTAGATGGTGTTGGTGTCCACCGGGTCAATGGCGATGTTCCAGATGGGCACACCTTCCATGGGCGACCACAGCTTGACCCAGGTGGCGCCTTTGTCCTCGCTGCGGAAGATGCCTTGGTTAGAACCGGCCAGGATGCGGTTGGGGTTGTCGGGGTAGGCTACCAATGCCCGGACATCAGCGCCCAGCACGAAGGGGTCGCGGATGCGGTTCCAGCTTTCGCCGGTATCGGGGCTGTACCAGACGCCGCCGCCGAAACCGACGGCTCCCACGCAAATGCTGTAATCCTTTGCCATACCAGTCACCGCCTTCTTTCTCGAATTTCGCCAGGGTGTGGGTGGTGGGTCTCCCGTTTCTTCGCCTGTGTCCAGGATTATAGATTACCCGGGTGTTGAAAACCAATGAGATGGTTGTCGGTACACTGAACCGTCATTCGTGAGAAGGCAGGAATCTTAACCCCTGCCTGCCGAGGTTCCCGCCTGCGCGGGAACGACGGGTTGGGCCGGTACAATCATCGTTTCAAATCTGTCGGACTGATAGTGTTTCAACTCATTTGAACTGCTGGATAACATTCCCGCTCACCCTGAACTTGTCGAAGGGCCGCCCGCTCATGGTTCGACAGGCTCACCACGAGCGGACTCTCAACTCATTCGTCATTCCTATGCTGTTGAACCGCTAGCCCTCTACCTCAACAATCATCTCAATTTCCACGGGCATGGAGCCGGGCAGGGTGCTCATGCCCACCGCGGAACGGGCGTGGCGGCCCCGGTCACCGAACAGGCTCACCAGCAGGTCCGAGGCCCCGTTGGCCACCCGCGGGGTGTCGGTAAAATTCGGGTCGGCGTTTATCATGCACAGCAGCTTTACTATCCTGGTCACCTTGTCCAAATCGCCGATTTCGCCCTTGAGGTTGGAGAGCAGGTTCAGCATGGTAAGGCGGGCGCAGTCGTAGCCCTGCTCAATGGTTACGCCGTCCCCCAGCTTGCCCACGTGGAGGAATCCTCCTTCGGGAAGGCCGGGCCCGGTACCGGCCAGGAAGACCAGGTTGCCCGTCCGCACCGCCGGGACGAAGTTGCCCACGGCGGACCGGCGGGGTTCGGTGAGTTGGTAGCCCATTTCGTTCAGCTTGTTCTCGATTTCCGGCATCTGTTCCTCCGCAACGGTGGTTTCAACGGGCAGGTTCTTTGGGCAGGTTCTTTGGGCAGGTTCTTTCGGTGGATTCTTTCTTGGGGTTCGCCCGGCGTCAGGGCAGGTGGACGAGGGAAATCCAGGCCGGGCGGTTGCCCAGCGGTGTGGTCGCCACGCGGGTCAATCGGCCCGAATCTCCATCAATTCCGAAAGTGGCCATGTTTCCCGACTCCACCCCGGCGGAATACAGGAATTTTTCCCCGGGACCCACCGCCAGGGCATTGGGTATGGCCTCGGCGTCCACCAAGCCGTTGGCGGCCAGTTCGCCCGTGGTTGGGTCAACGGTGAAGCAGGCAATGCTGTTGTGGCCCCGGTTAGGGGCGTACAGGAACCGCCCGGATGGGTTGATTTGTATTTGGGAACAGGTATTCCGCTCGGTGAAGTCCTCGGGGATGGTGGGCACGGTCTGGAACTGGGTCAGCGTGCCGGCGCCCGTATCCAGCCGGTAGGCCCCCACGCTGCATCCCTGCTCGTTGGAAAAATACAGCACGTCCAGCGAGGGATGGAAGCAGAAATGACGAGGGCCTTGAAACCCGTCGGGCTCCACCTGGGCTGGTGAGTTGGGTTCAATCCGGCCCGTGTTTTCATCAAACCGGAACTGGTAGATGCGGTTGGGGCCGTTGCCGGCGATGTGGGGAACAAAGGCATACCGGTTGGTGGGGTCGGTCTGCATGGCATGGGCTCCGGTGGCCGTTTCCAGCCATACCACCGGGTCCCCTCCCACCGAACCGTCATCGCCAATAGGGTGGACCCCCACGTGGGCGCCCTGGTAATAGGCGGAAAGCACGTATCCGCCCTTGCGGTCGGCGCCGATGTAGGTGGGGTTAAACTCCAGGGCCACCCGCCCGGTGCGGGACAACTCTCCGTTGGAAGGGTCAATATCGTAGCTGATAAGCTGCGGGTCTTCCCGGCAGCCCACGTAGAGATGGGCGCCCCCGGGATGGACGGCCATGGTAAAGGGACCGCCGGCCACCTCCAGGTCTCGCTGGTGGGCCAGTCCACCCGTGTCCGGATCAACTATGAAGGTGGATATCCTGTCGTCTTCCTGAATTGCCACGTACATGTAGTGGGGCATACTGTCCTCTCCTTTATCGTTGTGGATTCGGAAGGGCCGCCGCAGGTTTGTCGCTTACCCCTGCTGGAAGGGCGGGCGGCTGAAGATGCGCCGCACCAGTGGCACAAAAAACTCCAGGGGCAGGGACTCATAATCCGGGTCGAAGGATGACTGGTCCCAGCGGTGGCAGAAGTCCACGGTGGCCTGGTACCAGGGATGGTCGCGGTAGGCGTCCCGGGCGTTGCGGTCGCCGCGGTCGCCGCCCGAATGGTGGGCGTAGTAGTAACTTTGGAACAGGCCGTGATGCCGGACTATCCAGTAAGTGCGTTCCGACACATAGGGACGCAGCACCGCCGCCGCCACTTCGCTGTGGTTGTAGGGCGCCAGCAGGTCGCCGATGTCGTGCAGCAGGGCCGCCACCACCATCTCGTCGTCGGCCCCGTCCCGGTGGGCGCGGGTGGCGCATTGCAGGGAGTGTTCCAGCCGGTCAACCTGGTAGCCCGACAGCGAGCCGGACAGGTCCAGCAGCATGGTCAGCACCCGGTCTGCCGTACCCTCGGCAAAATCGGACTCCAGGCGCTCCAGCAGTTCGTAGTCCTCTTTGGTCCCCTCGGCCATGCTGGTGAAGGTTACCGTGTCCATTGCATCCGCCATAGTATCGCTCCATGCTCCGCCAGGTACGGAGCCAGGGGGTGTAGAATGAGGCTAGTTTACCATCCCAAGGCGGGGCCGGGGCAGGGCCGGGGCAAGGGATGGAGTCTGTCGGGGGTCTGACCAATGGCTGACGGCGATACGGCACAAAGGCGGCTGGAAGGGCGCGTTGCCCTCATCACCGGCGGGGGCCGGGGCATCGGTCGGGCCATTGCCCGCGCCTGTGCCGCCGAGGGGGCGCGGCTGGCCGTTGTGGCCCGCACCGCCGCCGAACTGGAAGAAACGGCCCGGCTGGTGGAGCAAGAGTCCGGGGCCGAGGCCATCACCCTGGCGGCCGACGTATCCAACCGCCAGCAGGTGGAGGCAGCAGTGGCCCAAACCCTGGGCCACTACGGCGCCATAGACGTGCTGGTCAACAACGCCGGCAACATCGGCCCCGTCAACGCCCTGTGGAACTGCGACCCGGACGACTGGGCGCGCACCGTGGCGGTACACCTGATGGGCGTCTTCTACGGCTGCCATGCCGTCCTGCCCGCCATGCTGGAGCGGGGAAGGGGCCGCATCGTCAATATGTCCGGCGTCGGCGGCCCCAACGCCAGCGCCTACGACGCGGCCAAAACGGCCATAGTCAACCTTACGGAGAACCTGGCCCTGGAACTGAAGGATACGCCCATTACGGTAAATGCCATCAGCCCCGGCTCCATCCACACCCGGATGTGGGAAGAGACCCGGGACCTGTCGCTGGCCATCGGCGACATGGCTACCTACCGGCGGGGGGTGCAGGTAACCTCGGGCCAGGGCGCGTCCATCGAGCGGGCGGCGGAACTGGCGGTATTCCTGGGCAGCGACGATTGCGGTACCCTGTCGGGCCGGCTCATTCGGGCCTTCGCCGACCGTTTCGAGGATTTTCCCGCCCGAGTGGACGAGATTATGGCTTCCGAGGCCTACCAGTTGCGTCGGGTGGACCCGGCCCGGCCCTTTCCTACCTCCCCTTCCTACCCGAACCTGCCCATAGCTGAATCGTAGGGGCGGCGCTTGTGTCGTCCCTTCACCGTCGACAGCACCGTCATTCCTGCGAAGGCAGGAATCTTAACTACTGCTGGTCGAGGTTCCCGCCTTCGCGGGAACGACGAAAAGGGAACGCTCGAAAGCTACCACTGTCAATTTGACGACACCCCTAGGAAAATCACAGAGTTCCACCAATTCACACCTTCAGGAGCGGACTACATGACCTACGAACCAGGCATCATAACCACAGTGGCGGGCACGGGTGAGCGGGGCTACAGCGGCGATGGCGGCCCCGCTGCCGCCGCCGGGCTGAGCGAGCCCTTCATGTGCGCCTTTGATACGGCCGGAAACCTGTACATCGCCGAGGCCACCAGCCACTGCATCCGCCGGGTGGATAAGGACACCGGCGTTATCGTGACCATCGCAGGTACGGGCGAATCGGGCTATTCCGGCGACGGCGGCCCGGCCACTGCTGCAACCTTCAACCAGCCCTACTCCCTGCAAGTGGACGGCAACGGCGACGTTTACGTGGTTGACCGCCTTAACTACGTCATACGGAAAATCGAGGCGGCCACCGGCGTTATTTCCACCGTGGCCGGCGCCGGCGAGTCCAGTTACGGCGGCGACGGCGGGCCGGCCGCCAGCGCCCAGTTCCGCGAACCCAACGACTGCTTCCTGGACGGGCAGGGCGGCCTGCTGGTAACCGACATCCAGGACCAGCGGGTGCGCCGCCTGGACCTGGCATCGGGAATCATCACCACCTTTGCCGGCAACGGGGCCAAGGAACGGGCCGGCGATGGCCTGCCTGCCCTGGAAGCCAGCATCCTGGGCGCGCGGGCCGTGTGCACGGACGGCGCCGGCAACACCTACATTGCCGAGCGGGAGGGCAACGGCATCCGCATGGTGGACGCCCGGGGAATTATGCACACCCTGGCCGGCACGGGCGAATTCGGCTACACCGGCGACGGCGGGCCGGCCCTGGAAGCTGCCTGGGGCGCGCCCAAGGCCATCCGCTGCGACCGGGCCGGCAACCTGCTGGTGGTGGACACCGAGAACCACGCCATCCGCCGCATTGACGCCGATACCCGCATCGTTACCACCATTGCCGGCGGCCGCCTGGGCGGGGAGGGCGACGGCGGGGCAGCCACCGATGCCGGCTTGGACCGGCCCCACGGGCTGGACCTGGATGCTGGGGGAAATATCTACATCGCCGACAGCAACAACCACCGGGTGCGGGTGGTGGGGGTGTAGGATTCACGACTTTCGCAAGCGCAGGGCGGCGTAGGTGACTATTGTTGAAGTCAGCAGGCTCAGCAGGCCGCCGATGAGAATGTCAATGGGCACCAGAATGCCAGGCCAGGTGGATATTGCCAGGAAGATAGGCACTATGTAAGTGGCGTAGGCGGCGCACCCCAGGACAAAACTGTTCAGCATGGCCTTGCGAAGGCTGCTTTCCCTTACCGCCGGCTCAATTGCCAGGCGGCTGTTGGCCAGGGCTATAAGCAGGAGAAAGACCAGCAGGGCCGCGAATTCCGCGCCGCCCCAGGTGTCCGGCTGCTTGCCGTAGGCGGAAAACATGGCGTCGTTGCCGCTGGCTTCGTAAAGGCTTTCGTACATGCCCCTGGCCAGGGGAGACAGGTTCCATCCCACGTCTATGACCGTGTAGATGACGAATGCGGCAATAAACCTGATTATCCCCATATAAACCCCGTCGAAATTAGAGATTAACAGCCAACAAGCCAGGGGAGCATCACCGGGGCGCCGCTCCCTTTGTCATATCAACAGGCATCTGAACGTCGCCCCCCGGGAGGGTTTGCGGCCGTGCTACACCCGCCCCCGGTTAAGCACCAGTTCCAGGATGTCGTTGCTGGTCAGCGCCCCCACGAACTCGCCCGTATCCCGCTCAACTACCGGCATAGCGGTCACGTGGTTTTCCACCATCCGCTGCAGCACGTCCTCAACGTGCTCGTCCAGCCAGGCCACCGGCGGCTCGGAACGGACCAACTGGCCCAGGCTGGTCCGCGCCCACGCGTCTTCCGGGACGTACCGGAACATGCCGATGGACACAACCCCCGGGACGGAGTCTTCATCCACGACCACGTAGTCGTGCTGGTTTGGCGTCGCCCAGATTGTGGCGAAATCCCGCATGGTCATGGAGGTTTCGGGATGAGGCCGCAGCCGGTCAAGTATGTCGTCAACCCGGATGTCGTGCAATACAAACCGGATTATGCCCCGGGGTATGTCGTCCGGGGTCGCCGTCGCCGTCTGGCTGCGGCCGGCCCGGGCCGCCGCAAAGCTGATGACCGAAGGCATCAGCAGGATGTAGCAGAACATCACCATCACCAGGAAGGAGAAGACTGCCTCGTTGATAATCCCCGACTCCCGCAGCACCAGCAGCAGCGCAATCTCCGCTACTCCCTTCCCCATCAGCCCCGACGCCACCGCATAGGGCGCCTTCAGCCGCGACAGGAACGCTCCCAGGAAGGCCCCCATGAAGTTGCCCAGAAATGGAATGAAGGCCAGCGCCAACATCACCCACCAGGGCATTGTCACGAAGGCAAAGCTGAAGTAAAGGCCCGCCGAGGCAAAGAACAGTGGAACAAAGAATCCCTCCGCCACGCTCCTCAGCCCAGGCATCATCTCCGCCCGCACCTGGTACGTCAGCCCCGATAGCGACGCCCCGAACAGCAAAGCCCCCAAAGTCCCGTGCAGCCCCATCAGTTCCGCCGCATCTACCATCAGGAACAATACCCCCAGCAGCAGCCCCAGGGATAGCTGCGGCACCCGCAGCACTCGCTGCAGCAACCCCACCACCGGCGGCAGCACCCGCGACGACAGCACCCACGCCAGCCCCGCGAACGCCGCTATCTTTGCCAACAGCAGCGCCACCCCCGCCGCCGATAGTTCGTGCGTATGCTCCCCGATGCTGAACCCTATCAGCAGCAGCGTCAGCAGTTCCGCTATCACCACCACCGTGAATATCTGCAAGCCCACCGGTTCCCGCAGCCGCCCCTCATCCGACAGCACCTTCGCCACCACCCCCAGGCTCGTCATGGACAGTATCCCCGCCAGCGCCAAAGCCTCCGTGAATGTCAGCTCAATTCCCAGGTCCACCACCCTCCCGCTCGTCACCGCCAGCGATACCCCCAGCGAAAACAAAACCGATATGATCGCCGCCGCAAAGTAGTGCCCCCGCAATGTCGCCACGAAGCTGGAGATGTCTATCTCGTCCAGCCCGATCAGGAAGAAGAAGATGAAGATGCCCAGCGTCAGCAGCAGGTCTATGTGCCCCGTCGGCTCTATGGACCACCCCGTCACCGCCTGCAGCCCCGGCCCCAGCACTATCCCCGCCGATGCGTACGCCAGGATCGAGTTCAGCCGCAGCCGCCGGAAGAACCCTTCCGCCAGCTTGGCCACGATTATCAGCAACCCCAGCGCCAGCAGCGATTGCCGTATCTCGCCCGACTGCGAGGCAATTCCCCCCACGTCGGTAAGGGTGATGAACGATAGTCCTTCAATTGGCATTCAAGGTTTCCTGCACGGTCTCCTGGCACGGTTTCCTGGCACGGTCTCCTGGCACGGTCTCCTGGCACGGTCTCCTGGCAGCCTCGACAGACAGGCTCGACAAAAGACAACCGGCCTCGCCTTTCTTTGCCCTCGCCGCTTTCGCTGGACGGCAACCATGCCCAGTACCGTCCCGGCAACCACACCGGCAACCGGGCCGGCAACAAATCCGGTAGCAGAAACTTGCTATCGGATTTTACATGATACACGGCATTGCAACAGTCTTACCCCCACCCCCGGCTATAGTCAACGGACCGGTCAACGGACAGCTAAACCAAAGCCAATGTGGGATGTGCATTTGAGGGATTGCGGGAATTGGGCTGGGAAACTCGGTGGAGTGATTGGGCCCTTGATTGGAGCACTGTCCGGCAACGGCGTCTCACCTCATCTTGTTTGTTGGCTAGTCCGGTGAGGAAGCTATTGACCCGTTCCTGCACCGCCTCCCTGGTCCCCAGGGACAGGTTCCCGGTGGCCTCCTCTCTGGCCCAGCCCCAAATAGCTTCGTCGGCGTTGAAGTCCGGACTGTAGCCCGGCAGGTTCACCAGCCTCAAGTCCAGCTCAGGCGTCCCCAGGTATTCCCGCAGCGCCTCGCTCCGATGGGCTGGCGCGTTGTCCCAGATCACCTTCAACGGCCCAGGGTGCTTGTGCTTCAGTCGCTTCGGGAAGGCAACCGAGGTCTCAGAGTTGCTGTCGCCCTCCAGTACCATCCATTCCACTTCCCCAGTCTACAGGCATACCGCTGAATAATAGCTGGCCCTCTCTCCGTACTTGGGACTGGTGGAGTCCACCAATGCCGGTTCTCCCCGCAGCACCCATTTCCCCCGCAACTCCGCATCCGCCCGGAAGTGGGCCTCATCCACAAAGAATATCCTGGCTCCCGTCCTTTGGCTGTCCTGCCACAGGGCAGCGCACTCCGTCACGAAGGTCTCCCGCTTCTTCTCATCGGCCTTGACCAACCGCTTCTTGGGCCGCTTGAAGGCAAACCCCAGCCGATGCAGATATTTCACGCAACTGCTGCTGCCTAACCGCTCCAATATGAACTGGTGTACCGCTATCCTCTTGAGCTTGCCGAGGGGTACAGTTGGCCAGGTCCAGGCCCGATCGGACGGCAATTGCTCTACCGCCCTTGTCAACTCCTCCTCTTGCGCCGACTCACGGGAGGTTGGAACCTCCTGGGGTAGGAGACCCGTCCGTGCTCTCCCTGGCCCAGCGGGTTGAGATTAGCTCGGACCCGGACATGAACATGCGCCGGTATGACTACCCGGCGGCGCGGGTGGCCATCACCCTGGAGGACGGACGGACATTGGAGGGCAGCGCCGGCGCCCACTACCGCGACAGCCACAACCCCCGGCCACGCGAGGACCTGCTCAACAAGTTCCGCGCCCTGGCCGGCGAAAGCCTGGGTGAGGAGACCACAGAACGGGTGATAGCCACGGTGGCGCGGATGGACTCTCTGGGCAGCGTGCGGGAGTTGACCGGACTGCTGGGCGGGTGAGCAGGCAAAGCCCATTCTAAATGAAGCCGTGGTGGAATGTACGTTGGAATGATGCGCTTGGCAGGGCAACCGCAGGCTCTGATATACGTTTTGCATGGCAACGCACCAACCAGGTGTTGCGCTTCGTTCGTGAGTTTAGCGAAGCTCGAACCTGTTTAACCGGGGATTGTTCCCTGGCGTAGCGGCGGGAACTGGGTCATGCGGGAGAATGCGTTTGCCCTACTCAACCCCCTGGATTCCGCAACGAGCCCGGAATGACGGTATCAAAGGCCAGCCGTCAAATTCAATAGCGCTGACCCAGTGGGGGACCTTTCCCACAGTTCTACTCGATTAAGTCCAAGGATGCCGTGCCCTCGGAATCGACGTGCGCAATTACCCGGCTTTCGCCCGTTTCGTCAAACAAAGCCAAGCCCGGCTCCCCTTCAATGCTGACGTGCGCAATAAGCCGGCTGTTTCCATCCTCGTCAAACAGGCCTATGCCTGGCGCGCCTTGGTAATCGACGGTCAAGCCGAGCCGGCTGTTGCCGGTGCGGTCCATCACGAATACCCCGGCATCGCCGCCAGAGTGCAACTGCGCGCTGAGTCGGCAGGTACCGTCTTCCTCCATCAATAGTATGTTTGACTCGTCTTCGGAGTCGACGACCAAGCCGAGCCGGCCGTTGCCGGTGCGGTCAAGCAATGATATTGCAGGCGCTCCGTCAGAGTTCACGCTCGCGCTGAGCCGGGCATTCCCGTCTTCGTCCGACATAACTATGTTTGGCGCGCCGTCGGAATTCAGTATCAGACCCATACGGGTGTTGCCGCCTTGATCATTCATGATTATGCTTGGAGAGCCATCCGTATCCACGGCGGCGCCGACCAGGCTGACGTCGTCCTGTCCAACCAGGACTATCCGCGGCACACCGTTGGCATCCACGTGAGCGACCAGGCGGCTATTGCTTGCTTCGCCTGTCAAAACTATGTTTGGCGCCCCATCAGCATCCAGGTGTAACGAAAGCCGCATGTCGCCGTCCTGGCCTGCTAAGGCAAGCATTGGTTGGCCGCCGTTCATGCTCAACTCGGCCCTTACGCTGCCGTCATCATCAACCAGCTGGAAAATCTTCGCCTGCACTACATCGCCAATGATGTTGTTCTCTCCCGTAGTCAAACTTCTGCTCCTTTATTTCAACACATTTGTATTGACGGGTAATTTACCCGTTCGCCCTGAGCTTGTCGAAGGGCCGTCCCTTCATGGTTCTACAAGCTTACCAAGAAGGGATTCCCGGTTTACCCATTATTCCAATGTTGCGGGATTATTAGGATGGGCGAGGCAGATAGCGAAATAGCGCGTCCCCAGGCGCAAATTGCTACCGCCCGCCGCCGCGTCCACCGCGCCTGCCGCCACCACCGCGCCTGCCGCCACTACCGCGCCTGCCGCCACCACCAGGGTTTCCACCGCTCCATGGATACCAAGTCTGCCGCGCGTTTTCTGAACCTTTGTTACTGCTGTCAGAACTTACACTAAGCACGTCAGCATAGCTGTGCCTGTTCTTATACAAAGAGTAGGCAATAATGATTGCCACAAAGGGCCCAACAATATAGTTTGGGTTAAGCAAACCCGATGCCAAAAGTGAGGACACCATCAGCACCACGCTCACCACAATGACCGCGTGCCAGCCTCTGACCATGTCCATAATGGGCCATTTCCAGGCCAGAAGCCCCTTAATAAGGCCCAATACCAGAAGGCCAATGCCGCTAAAGAACAGGGCCCCCCAGAGTTCCTGGATGGTATAGACACGGATTACCCAGTCAGGATTGCCATACAAGAAAAGGTGATTGCCAGTTAGCGCAATTCCGATAAATCTGACCACGTGGAGCATGTTGTCAAAAACCACGCCAAAGAGGCCAAATCCAATGGCAAATGGCATGAGATAAAAGGCCGTCCGGTTGACCCAGGCCTCGCCGCCCCGCCCCCACCCAATCTTGTCCGCCCAGAAAGTCAGCTTGCGCCCGTGTTCGATGGTACCCAACAAGAAAAATGCTATAGCAACCAGGGCGGCGCAAGTGCCAACATTGTACAGGAGCGGGAAGAAGGACAAGAAAGGTATTAACCAGGAGATTGATCCACTGCCCGGGGCCGGCTCAAATTGATACAGTTCGGCCAACCATATCTCGGTCCAGTACCCGATAATCAAGCCAAGAAAGCCGAAGGCCAAAAGGCGCAACCCTACCCGGTTATACCAGCGACTCCCCATCCGCGGTTTCTGGTCGTCAGGGGCATCGGCGACCTCCGGCATAGCGGAGTTGTCGGAAGCGCCGGCAGGCGCCGACGTGGCCCTGCCTCCGGCCGGCCGGAACAGGAAATAAAGGCAGACCATAGAGACTCCGACGCTGGAGATAATATTGCCGATGCCACCCAGCAAGCCCCCTTCCTGGAATGCGCCGGCGAGTACCAGCAACACCCCGGCGGCTGTCAACAGTGCGCCAACCAAGAAGACGGGACCGAACTTCAGCGGTGAATTATCTGATCTGAAATAGGCCAGCATTGCGACGCCTCCATCTGCAACTATCGGACCGGACGCCCGGGAGCCATTTCAAATCAGAGGTTCAGCACATTTGTACTGATGGATAATTTACCCGTTCACCCCGAACTTGTCGAAGGGCTGTCCATCCATGGTTCGACAAGCTCGCCACTAGCGGAGTTCCGGTTTACCCACAATACCAATGTTGGTACACTGCTAGATTTGCCGACAGTTAGGGGAACGTATACTACATCTGCCTAGGAGTGTCAATCTGGCTTGAGTCGGTGGCAAGGCAAATCATCCACGAAGGGCCGTTTCTGCGGATTCCCCGGTTTTATGGTGTCTGAGCGACATGCAGGCTGGCTATAGAAACTGGCAGGGGAATCGCATATCCGCGGTAATCTCCGGCTTCCAGATAGTGTATTATTGCCACAGTGTATAAGGGGCGACTACCCACTGAGTTGCCGGAGGAAAGCCGGGATGCGCGTGATGGTATTAGAGGGTGTGTGAGAATTGTTGTAAAGTCGTTTAGAAACAGCCTGGTGAAAAAGTGGAAAGGGGCTGTAGATTTGGGGTATGAATCGAAGAGCATATCCCAGTGATTTGACGGATTCCCAATGGGAGCATCTGGAAGGATTGTTGCCCCCTGGGTCCAGCAGAGGGCGAAGGCGCAGCGTGGACTTGCAGGAGGTGGTAAACGGCATACTGTACGTATTGCGAGGCGGGATACCGTGGCGGATGGTGCCCCATGACCTGCCGCCTTGGGGCACGGTGTGGTGGTACTTCCGAAAGTGGCGGGCCGATGGCACTTGGGAGCGGGTTGAGGAGGCGTTGCGCGGCCAGGTCCGAGAGAAGGAAGGACGGAAGGCCACTCCCAGCGCGGCCATCATTGACAGCCAGTCGGTGAAGACCACGGAAAAAGGGTGCCGCGGGGCTACGACGCGGGCAAGAAGGTATCTGGACGCAAGCGCCACATCGTAGTGGATACCACCGGCATGCTCTTGGCGGTAGTGGTACATGCGGCCAACATCCAGGACCGGGACGGGGCCAAGTTGGTACTGGCCAGGCTGCTGGGCCGGTTTCCCAAGCTCCAGTTGATCTGGGCCGACGCCGCCTACGCTGGTCAACTGTACGCTGGTCAACTGGTGGAGTGGGCTTGGGCCACTGGTGGCTGGGTGTTGAGTGTGGTGCGGCGGAATCGGGACAGCCACCGCTTCCAAGTGCTGCCCCGACGGTGGGTGGTGGAGCGCACCCTGGCATGGCTGAGCCGGTGCCGAAGGCTCAGCAAGGACTACGAAGAACTGCCGGAAACCAGCGAGGCGTGGGTTCATATAGCCATGGTTCACCTCATGCTCAAAAGGCTTAAACCTACTTGATACCTATTTCTCACACACCCTCTTAGCAGATAGCGTCGAAGTAGTCCTTGTCGGCCCAGTGGACTTCCCTGGGCCGTTCGCCGCGGATATCGATCCTGAATCCTCGTCGCAGAGGAACCGCTGGACGCGGCCCTTCAGGGTTTCGAGCTCTTCGTGGGTGAGAACAGCGCGGCCAGTGGCGGCCGGCTCGCGGAGGACCTGCTGGTTCTGGGCGGGGGCGTTTACCCGGCTTTCTGTGGGCATTTTCCACTTCTTTTCCGGAAAGGCAACGAGTCCTGGCACGTCAATTATAAGAAATCCTGGCAACCCCCTGGCAAGGGCCTCTCGTCAGTCACCGGTGTCCATTTGGCCGGCGCCGGAACTGCCGGATGCAACGCTGTCCGTCCCCCCTTGCCCCGGGCGTCTCCAGGCGCCATTTTCGGCCAGGCCGTTTGCTGGACTTGTTGCCTTTCCACATCCTCTACCGGTTTCCCCGAAGCTAGGCCAGCCAGTCAGGGACGTAACTAATATCCACAAAAGTCGACAGACGCACTCCGCCAGCAACCTGCGCGAACACGGACTCAGGAATTCTGGCTTGCGGATGGTTGTGGGAAGCCAGCCTGACGAGGGACGGGGTCAGACCCTCGAGTTCGCCAGCGCGGGAGCCTCAGGGCACACTTTCTAATGAGCCAGTCTTTGAAAAAAGCGTGAAAGGGTGCGTAGCTTCCGTACATCGTCAGGGTCCAGGCCGTCCGAATTGAAGTGCATCACATTATTCCGAAGATCCCTGATTTCATGCAGTTGCTTAATGAACACCGCCCTGTCAAATGGTAGATTGACCTTTTGCCATCTGCCAGGCTCCTCCAGTAGGCGGCAGTAGTCCCCAAATGTCATGCCAGCGATGTGGTCAATGGGCTGACCGTCAGGGAGATGAGATATGCTGACCAGTTCATCGCGTGTGAACTTGCCATGGATGATCCTCCGTATGTGACTCTCTATTTCACCAACGAGGAGGAAGGGTTCAGCCAACTGCAGGAATTGCTCATTCAGGTCACTCGCAGTAACGATTCCTGTATTAAGCCGTTCCCACTCACGAGAACATATCCAGTCCTGGCGATTACACTCACCGCCTCAAATAGAGGTCTTTGGCCGTCAATGACTTCGGCCGTGACCATGTAGTGCCGCACCTCCCCGCCCGTTTGCCCCAGTGCAGTCCTGGAACCTATGGATTCCCAGGTCAACATCCCCTTAACCCGCTGGCCTTCCATAACGGGAAGCTGGGAGAACTCGTTGCTCATCATGTGGGTGATGGCAGTGTTCAGTCCGTTGTTGGGCGTTACACTGGTGGGTGGGTTATGGGCGGCCTTTAGGATATCCACGCGCAGTGTGCTGTCAGCAGGGGGAGTGACAACTGAAGAGTCCAAGAAGGAAATCGGACTGTCCACATAGGCGTGTTGAAAATCCGGCTCGGTATGAAGACCGTAGGACTCCAGTTCCCCTCGTATTTTTTCGACAAACCAGATACCCCTGCGTTCGTACCCGAACCAAGACAGGAACTCGCGGACCGTTGGCGTAGGAGAACTGGGTTCCAACCCTTTGGTCCGGTCCTCCTGCATTTTGTCAGCTATTTCCTTCAGCCGGGTGAGCCCCTGCTCCATAGTCATGCCTAACTCCCTTTGGTAATGGTGGACGACCAACTAAACGGCTCGCATCGTAGCTCAGGTGTATCCTCTGGAGGTCGAGTAGCCGCTCATCCCCTGTACTGGCAGAACTCCCTGCCTCTTTGAGGGGAGTGAAAGCTCTTGGGAATGGGTTGAACTGGGATAGCTTCTCGGTCAGCTGAGTTCATCGACAGCTCTCAAGAACTCCAGCGTCAACTCCGCAACTGACGCAGCGATGAAGTGCGGGTCCTCAAGGCCCTGGACGTAACGAACAACCATTTCGGGCCCGAGGGCGGTTGTCTCTCCGAACAAACCGCCCAGCGTCTCCAACGCCTGCCCAGTGACTTCCCGGGATCGTTCGTCCTGCATCAGCCGGAGACTCTCTCCGGCCAAAACCGGTACATCGAGACAGCGAAGGAGCCGAAAGATATCAAAGGCATCCTTATCCTGCAGTCTGGGGTTGGCTGCCACCTCGGAGCGGTCGGCAATCTTATGAACCTTGGACACCAGCAGCGCCGCGGGGCCCGCCACCAGTAGATCGAAGGAGCGGTCATCTGCCCCAGCCAATGCTGCAATGGGCCTGGTTGTTTGGCTGACCAGGGCCCCCTCGAGGCCGCGCACCTGTCTCGCCGCCCTGGTCCCGTGGACTCCCAGGTCTGCGCCACGCCTTCCCGGACGGCGGCCGGCTCTTTCCGGCACCAACAGCTCCACCTGGGTACCGTCGGTCTTCCGGTAAATGCCCGGCTGACCGGCGAGTTCAAAGCCCGCCGATTCCATGGCATCAGGAATCTTGGGGTCGTTGGCCAGCAGCTCGGGCAAGAAGGCCAGGTCAGCGTCCAGTGTAAACGGTGAGACGGCAAATTCCTAATCAAAATCCCGGGTGTATTCGTACACCGCCTGAGCGCCGACAAGCACCGTTGCGCTGCGGAGCGGCCCCAGGGCATCCAGGGCGTCCAGGAGCCCGGACCGAGCCCTCACATAGTTGGCATCGTTGTGGGGAGTCGCCACATTTCCTCCCTGAGCCCCATCCAGTCCGTCAGGGCCTCCGCCTCGGCCGGGCCGCGCCCTGGACCCGTCATAAGGTCCGCCGCCACCTGGGTTATCCGGGCATAGGTCAAGCCCTCATCCCGTTCGGTGCGTTCGAACACCACCGGGTCGAAGGGCTCGCATACAAGCACGTTGGCCCCGCTGTCTGCGGGACGGATGCCCAGACTATCCAATGCCCTTACGACGTTGCTCACGTAGAGGATCGCCAGCCTGGGCTCAGCCACCGGGGCGTAGCGGACGGCGGCGAAGGATCCCGTCAGACAGTAAGAGAGGTCCACACCCCGCAGCCTGCTGAAGAGCGCGGTTATCCCTCGGGGAGCGATGCAGGGCGTTAACCTGTTGGCTTTGTTGAAGTCGTAGTCCATGGCCCAGCGGCGCAGCAGCCTCTCCCAGTCCACACCGGCCACAGGCCCCCTGGGATATTCCCGCTGGAGGATGGCCTCGCGTTCCAGCAGGTCAGCCACCCTAGAGACCGATGCCGGCGAATTCTCCGTCAGCGACGCCAGCTCCCTGGTCCCGAAGGGGGGGCGATAATCCAGCAGCGCCCTGACAACACGCCCGCTCCGTCCGCCTCTGAGGGAGTTCAGGGGACGGCGTTCGGGCCAGGGGTTGCGGGTGGCCCCCTCGGTCTCAATGAATATTGCCGGCCTGTCGCTGACCAACCTGAGGTTGCCGGTGGCATCCGCGTAGCTGATTCCCGCCTCCACCAGCCTGTCCCTTGCCGATGGCCCCAGGAAGGGCGCCACAACCACGGGAATGAGGGAGTTTTCGGTTCCCAGGGCTTCCTGGCCCTGTGGGAGCAGGGAGCGCTTAAGGCGGTCTGCCAGCATACCGACCTGCTGCCCCTCAAGCGGTCGGGCTCTCGCCTCTACGATAATGTTGACCGTTAATCCCTGGGGGTCCCTGAGGGCAAGAACGCCGTCAAAGTTAGGATCGGCAGAAGCGCCTGATATCTGACCCCACCCGGCAAAGCTGTCTTCCAGACTCCAGCCGGATGGCAGCCGGCCGCGGATTTTCCGGCATATGTCTTCCACCAGGGCTGTTGCAGATATTTGGGTGTTGCGCATCATGTGGAACACTATAATATCTGCAACATAAGTCCGTCAATTATCTAACTCCTGAGGGAGGCTTCCCTCGGACTTCAGCAAGGTCCGGTGGCTCATGAGACGCGGGAACCTGCTGGAGCAGACCCGTCGGTACTACGGGCGCCAGCGCTATCTGGTCTCGGTGGATTCCCAGAGCTCATTCACCCTGGCCGGCTGTCCCGGCCTGGTGGCTGTCCTGGATGACGAGATGGTGGTGATCGTTGTCAATGCCGCCAGACCCAGCGCGGTCCACACGACCCAGGTGATGACCTACACGTGCGCCCAGCCGCGGGCCCTGCCCAGGCAATTCTCCCACGCCTGTCTCAGCGGTCAGGTGGCCTACTCCGACGGGCCGGTGGACGTCCCCGGCGGAGCCGTGGACTAGGAAGTCGTGGATTCCCTGGGGCAGTTGGTGCACCGGTTGCTGTCGGCCACGCCGGCCAGGAGAGTGCCCAGCCCTTCTGAATGCCCAGGGGCACCCTTAACGGTAAAACGCAGGTTCCAGTTTGGTATTGCTTTAGTATCAAAGCCCCCCAGCCCCTCCGGTCAGCCGCTCGCTCAGCTCCCACAGTTCCCCTGCCAATGCTGCGTCATAGCTCAGGGACGAGGAGGGAACGTCCCGCCGGTCCACGAAAAACCGGCCGGTAACCCCTTCAACTTCGGGAGATGATGCCAGGTAAACGGGCGTATCCGCCCCCCGCTCGACGCTCACGCCCCGGATGCCGATGAACAGGTTGGCAACGCGGCCCAATACGCCATTGTTCCGGGCTATGCCCGTCCGCACCAGGCCCGGGTGTACGGCGTTGACCGTCACCCCGCTGCGCCCCCATTGTGGTTGCTGTTGCTGCCTTTGTTCGGGTGTTTGTTCGGCTGATAGTTCGGGTGGTAGTTCGGGTGTTAGTTCCGCTGCCCCCGCCAGCCGCCGGGCCAGTTCGTAGGTGAACAGGACGTTGCACAGCTTGGAGCGGCCGTAAGCCCGGAACCCCCCTACCTTGGGCCGGGCCAGGTCCTCCAGGTCCAACTCTTCCACCCCGTAGTGGGAACTGGACGAGACGTTGACGATGCGGCCCGCGCCCCATGCCGAACCGGGTGCCGAACCGGGTGCCGGACCGGATGCCGGACCGGATGCCGGACCGGATGCCGAACCGGATGCCGATGCCGAAGCCCGTCCCGCCAACCGGTCCCCCACAACCAGGTCCAGCAGCAGCGTGGTCAGCAGAAAGTACCCCAGGTGGTTGAGGGCGAAGGTCATCTCTATCCCGTCAACGCTCTGCCGGTTCGACAGGAAGATGGCCCCCGCGTTGTTCACCAGCACGTCCAGCCGGGGCCCTTCTCGCCCCAACCAAGCCCTCACCTGCTCCGCCAGTCTCCGCACCTCTTGCTGCGACGACAGGTCCGCCAGCAGGTACCGGGTCTCTTCGTTGCCCGTCTCCCTCACAATGCGTTGCGCCGCCGCTTCCGTCTTGGCCGGGTTGCGGCCCACAATTACCGTTTGCGCCCCCATGCCCGCCAGCGCCAGCGCGGTGGCCAGGCCAATGCCGTCGCTCCCGCCGGTTACCAGGCAGGTCTTGCCCTTCATGCTCGTGGATTCCATCGCTGGCAACTCGCTCAATCCCCCATTTCCGGCCCGTGTCCCTATCCGTCCTTCCCGCCCGCGCCGGCGGGTACCTCGACCGGCAGAAGCGGAGATTCCTGCCTTTGCAGGAATGACGCCCGTCCCGGATAGCGGCCCCGGCCCATCCCTTGCCGAATGCCGGCCGGGGAATCAAATCAAGCGCTCCCCGGGCAGTCTAAAGCCCCGGCCTGCCCAATTCAGCCGCCCGACCACCCAGTTGCCAGCGCCGGGTCAATGGTTGCCAAACCGTCTCCCGTCGGATTATACAGGTCTTGACCCGCCAATGCGGTGTTAGAATCGTAACGGTTAACCGTTTACGGTCTGGACCTACGGCCAGGCATCGCGTGAGCAGTCCTAATCAGTGGCCCGGCCGGGGCAGGCCAAGGGAGCGACTCGCATGAACAACAACCCCCCAGTTGATGAATCCCTAACGCCCGGCGAAAACGATGCCGGGCAAATCCCCATGACCAGGGGCCTCATCTACCTGTGGATTGGTCTCATTGTCATAGTAGTTGGTTCCTTCGCCGCCCTGCTCTACTACGGCGGCGAGGTGTACCAGATGGCCCCGCCGGTGCCTTCGGCGGTGGCGGTGTCGGACGGGAGCATCGTCTTTACCGAGGCGGACATCAATCAGGGTCAGGACGTGTGGCGATCCATTGGCGGCCACGAGCTGGGGTCGGTTTGGGGCCACGGGGCCTACACGGCCCCGGACTGGACGGCGGATTGGATACACCGGGAAGCGGTGTGGCTGCTGGAGTACTGGGCGCAGGAGGACTACGGCGCACGATACGACATTCTGGACGGCGAACAGGCGGCGGCGCTGCGGGCGAGGCTTCAGGAGGAGCTGCGGACCAATACCCTGAATGCGGACACCGGCGTTATCACCATTTCACCCCTGAGGGCGCAGGCCATAGCGGCGGTGCAAGGGCATTACATCGCACTCTTTGGCGCCGACCCCGCTTTGGACCATCTCAGGGAAAGCTACGCCATGCCCCGGGCGGTGATTTCCAATGACGAACGGCGGGCCGCCTTTACGGCGTTCCTGTTCTGGGCGTCGTGGGCCTGCGTTACCGAAAGGCCGGGCAGGGACATTACTTACACCCACAACTGGCCGCCCGAAGACCTGGTGGGCAACGGGCCGACGCCGGTGATGGTGGTTGTGTCCGTCATAAGCTTTGTGCTGCTGCTGGGCGGAATCGGGGGACTGGCCTGGTTCTTCGCGGCCAGCCGGGATACATGGCGCAGTCAGCCGACTGCGGCGGTAACCGACCCCATGATAAACACCGAGCCGACGCCGTCCATGAAGGCGACCCACAAGTACTTCTGGGTGGTGGGAGCGCTGGCGGTATCGCAGATTATCTTCGGCATCATCACCGCCCACTACGGCGTGGAGGGGACGGAGTTTTACGGTATCGCCCTGGCGGAACTGCTGCCCTACTCGCTGTCGCGAACGTGGCACGTGCAACTGGGAATGCTGTGGATTGCCACGTCGTGGCTGGCCACGGGGCTGTGCCTGGTGCCCCTGATAGCGGGATTTGAGCCCAGATTCCAGCGGTGGGGCGTGAACCTGTTGCTGGTGGCCCTGATTATCGTGGTGGTCGGTTCGATGCTGGGCCAGGCCTTTGCCATCCACCAGTTGCTGGGCGACAAGATAAACTTCTGGTTCGGGCACCAGGGCTACGAGTACCTGGATTTGGGCCGATTCTGGCAGGCCCTCCTGCTGGTGGGGCTGCTGCTGTGGCTGGCGCTGATGCTTCGGCCCCTGATTCCCGCGTGGATTGCGGCCAAGGGGGACAGCCGGCGGCGGCAGTTCCTGACCATTTTCATGCTGTCCATCGGGGCCATAGCCTTCTTCTACTCGCCCGGCCTTATCCCCGGCCAGCATGCCAACCTGGCCATCGCCGAGTACTGGCGCTGGTGGGTGGTGCACCTGTGGGTGGAGGGCTTCTTTGAGGTCTTCGCCACGGCGGTGATTTCGCTGATATTCGTAAGGCTGGGCCTGGTCCGGGTGCAGTCGGCGGTTATGGCCATCCTGTTCACCACCATCCTGTACCTCAGCGGCGGGGTGCTGGGGATGTTCCACCATCTCTACTTCACCGGCACGTCGCCGGTCATCCTGGTTATCGGCGGCACCTTCAGCGCCCTGGAGTTGATGCCCCTGGTGATGATTGGCTTTGAGGCCCACGAGAACCTGGCGATGACCCGCCGGACGTCGTGGATTCACCACTACAAGTGGCCGGTCTATTTCTTCATAGCGTCGGCCTTCTGGAACCTGGTGGGGGCGGGGCTGTTTGGCTTCCTCATCAACCCGCCCATTGCCCTCTACTACATGCAGGGGCTGAACACCACGGCGGTACACGCCCATGCGGCCCTGTTCGGGGTTTACGGAAACCTGGGCCTGGGCCTGACCCTGCTGAGCCTGCGCCTGCTGACGGTGCGTTCCCAGTGGCGGACGGGGACCCTGTCCTTCGCCTTCTGGACCATCAACGTGGGGCTGGCGCTGATGGTAATGCTGAGCCTGCTGCCCGTGGGCCTGGCGCAGACCTGGGCCAGCGTGGAACACGGAATGTGGTACGCCCGGTCTGCCGAGTTCCTGCAGACGCCGTGGCTGGAAGTGGCGCGGTGGCTCAGGTCCATCGGCGATACCATCTTCGCCGCCGGCATCCTGGCCCTGGGGTGGTTTGTGATTGGACTGTCGGCAGGATGGTCACGGAGAGGGGCCAGGGAGGACAGCGAAACCGCAGCCAGCCCCGCCGCCACCGGTGCGGCAGACGACTAGGAGTTTGACCACACCCGTCATTCTGGCGCAGGCCAGAATCCAGGGGCCAGAACTCAGGGGCAACTGTCGAAACCCGTCATTCTGGCGCAGGCCAGAATCCAGGAAGGTTGGCCGAAACCCGTCATTCTGGCGCAGGCCGGAATCCAGGAAGGTTGGCCGAAACCCGTCATTCTGGCGCAGGCCGGAATCCAGGAAGGTTGGCCGAAACCCGTCATTCTGGCGCAGGCCAGAATCCAGGAAGGTTGGCCGAAACCCGTCATTCTGGCGCAGGCCAGAACTCAGGGGATAGAACTTTAGGCCCCAAATCCCTGCTAAGGCCCGGTATAAGGCGTGGTATGGCGTGGTCTAAGGCGTGCTAAGGCCTGGTATTGGGAGCCCTCTTGCTTCCCTGGATAAAGGCCGGGGATAAGCAGGCTATAATGTGGCCAGGGCGATGGTAACCTTTCCCGATAGCGCCCGTCTTTGGAGGCTTTTGGCAGCAGCATGGACGTAATCGGCTCCAGCATTGGCAACCTGCAGTCCCTTGACCCCAACTTCGCCGCCAACCGGGCCCGCATGGAGGCCCTGGTAGCAGCGTTGAAGGACCGGCTGGGTCTGGCCCGGGCGGGCGGAGGACAGCGGACGGTGGACCTGCACCGCAGCCGGGGCAAGCTGTTGGCCCGGGAGCGTATTGCCGCCCTGGTGGACGCCAATACACCCTTCCTGGAACTTAGCCCCCTGGCGGCTTGGGACATGTACGAAGGGGAGGTGGCCTCCGCCGGCCTGGTTACCGGCGTGGGCGTGGTGCATGGGAAAGAGGTGGTGATTGTCGCCAATGACGCCACGGTCAAGGGCGGAACCTACTACCCCATCACTGTCAAGAAACACTTGCGGGCGCAGGAAGTGGCCCTGGAGAATCACCTGCCCTGCATCTACCTGGTGGATTCGGGCGGGGCCTTTCTGCCCCTGCAGGCGGAGGTCTTCCCCGACCGCGACCACTTTGGCCGTATCTTCTACAACCAGGCGCAGATGTCCGCCCTGGGCATTCCCCAGGTGTCGGTGGTCATGGGGTCCTGCACCGCCGGCGGCGCGTACATTCCGGCCATGAGCGATGAGGTGGTGATGGTGCGGGAGCAGGGGACCATCTTCCTGGGTGGACCGCCGCTGGTACGGGCGGCCACCGGCGAGGAGGTGGACCCGGAAACGCTGGGCGGCGCGGAAGTCCATACCCGCACGTCGGGGGTGGCCGACCACCTGGCAGCGGACGAGGAGGATGCCCTGGCCATCACCCGGAACATTGTCGAGAACTTTGTGAGGCGGCGCGACCTGCCCTTCAACGTTGCCCCGCCGGAACCGCCGGCCCATGACCCGGCCGAGCTTTACGGCATCGTCTCTCCCGACAACCGGCGGCAGTACGATGTGCGCGAGGTGATTGCGCGCCTTGTGGACGGCAGCCGCTTCCACGAGTTCAAGGCCGGTTACGGTGAAACCCTGGTGTGCGGCTTTTCCCGCATCTGGGGCTACCCGGTGGGGGTGGTGGCCAACAACGGCGTCCTCTTCTCCGAGAGCGCGCTGAAGGGGACGCAGTTTATTGAGCTGTGCAGCCAGCGGGGCATTCCCCTGCTATTCCTGCAGAACATAACCGGCTTCATGGTGGGCCAGCAGTACGAGGCGGGAGGCATCGCCAAGGACGGCGCCAAGATGGTCATGGCGGTGACCAATGCCGCCGTTCCCAAGTTTACCGTTATCATTGGCAGTTCCTTCGGGGCGGGGAATTACGGAATGTGCGGGCGCGCCTACCAGCCCCGCTTCCTGTGGGCCTGGCCCAACGCCCGGATTTCGGTGATGGGCGGGCAGCAGGCGGCGGAGGTGCTGCTGACGGTGCGGCTGCAACAACTGGAGCGGGAGGGCCGGACCATGGAGCAGTCGGAAAGGGACGCCCTGCAGCAACCCATCCTCGAAAAGTACGAGGAAGAGAGCGACCCCTACTACAGCACCGCCCGCCTGTGGGACGACGGCATCATTGATCCGGTGGACACCAGGGACGTGGTGGGCCTGGGCATTGCCGCTTCCCTCAACGCCCCTTTCCCGGAACGGAGGCAGGGCGTTTTTCGGATGTGAAGACTATCCCGCTCCTCCCTTCGTGTCCCTTCGTGCCCTTCGTGGATAAAAGAAGAAAAACGAGCTTACCCGCCTATGTTCAGCAAAGTACTGGTAGCCAATCGAGGCGAAATTGCGGTCCGCATCGGCCAGACCCTGCGCGCCCTGGGCATCGCACCCATTGCGGTCTATTCCGATGCGGATGCCGGCTCCCCCCACGTGGCAATGTCGGAGCAGGCGGTGCGCCTGCCCGGCAGCGCCGCCGAAGAGACCTACCTGGACATCGCCGCCATAATCCGGGCCGCTCTTGACTGCGGGGCCGAGGCCGTCCACCCCGGCTATGGTTTCCTTTCCGAAAACCCCGAGTTTGCCCGGGCCTGCCGCGACGCCGGCATCACCTTCATCGGCCCCACTCCGGACAGCATGGCAGCCCTGGGCGACAAACTGCGTTCCAAGGAGATAGCCCGGGCCGCCGGCGTGCCGGTGGTGCCCAGTTCGCCCGTCTGCCGGCCAGGGGACGGCGCAGCCAGGGAGTTCGCGGAACAGTGGGGCTTTCCCCTGATGGTCAAGGCTGCCGCCGGGGGTGGTGGACGGGGTATGCGCCTGGTCCATGCCCGCCAGGACCTGGAGAATGCCCTGGAATCCGCCGGGCGGGAGGCGCTGGCGGCTTTCGGAGACGGGCGGGT
Organism: Dehalococcoidia bacterium; assembly: GCA_034423215.1. Lineage (GTDB taxonomy): Bacteria > Chloroflexota > Dehalococcoidia > Lucifugimonadales > UBA3495 > Bin22. The sequence goes on along the minus strand of DAOUIY010000043.1, from coordinate 88,004 downwards.
GTTCCTGGAACGCTATGTTGCCCAACCCCGGCACGTGGAAGTGCAGGTGCTGGCCGACGGTCAGGGCCATACCATTCAGCTGGGGGAACGGGAGTGCAGCATCCAGCGCCGCCACCAGAAAATCGTTGAAGAGACACCGTCGCCGGCGCTTACGCCCGAGTTGCGCCAACGCATGGGCGAGGCGGCCGTGGCCGTAGCCCGCGCGGCGGGATACGTCAATGCCGGAACGGTGGAGTTCCTGCTGGACCCCCACAGCGGCGAGTTCTACTTCCTGGAAATGAACGCCCGCCTCCAGGTGGAGCATCCCGTCACCGAGGCTGTCCTGGGGCTGGACATGGTGGAATGGCAGTTACGCATCGCCAGCGGCGAACCCCTTACGCTGAAGCAGGAAGACCTCCGGCCCAGGGGCCACGCCATCGAGTGCCGCATCTACGCCGAAGACCCGTACCACGACTTTGCGCCCTCCACCGGGGCGCTGTTGCGATGGCAGCCCCCCAGCGGCCCTGGCCTGCGCCTGGACAGCGGCGTGGCCCAGGGGCAAGAGGTGTCCATTTACTATGACCCCATGCTGGCCAAGCTTATAGCGTGGGCGCCGGACCGGGACGCAAGCCTGCGCCGCATGGAGGTTGCCCTTTCCCAGTTCCAGGTTTTGGGCGTCATCACCAACATCCCCCTGCTCAGGGACGTGGTAAGGCACCCCCAGTTCCGAAAGGGCGAATACGACACCGGTTTCCTGGAATGGAATCCGGCGGTCACCAGGCCCGCCCTTTCCGGCGGTACGCAGACGCTGGCCGGCGCAGTAGCGGCGTGGGCGGCGGCTCAACCCGTTGCTGCGTCCTCCCCTCCGGCGGGTGCAGACAGCGCGCCCGCGCCCGGCCTCTGGCAGTCCGTCGGCCGGCGGAGGCTGCCGTGACTTCCGGCAACGGGCAGATGCGGCAGATATATCCGGTTGCCGGTGAGCCGTACCGCTACCGACTGGCGGACGTGGAAGGCGTGTTTGACTTTGAGGTGGAAGACGGAGCGTCAATGGGCCAGCCTGCCACCCTGACCATGTCTATCGAGTCGCGCCAGGCCGGGGAGGGCCTGTGCCGTACCGCAGCGGGCCGAACCTGCCCCTTTGCCTGGGCCTGGGTGGGGCCGGAACTGCACCTGTGGCTGGACGGAGACCTGTTCGTGTTTGAAAAGGTCGAGACGCTGCGACGGGGCGGCGCCGCAACCGGCGAGGCGTCGGGCGACATACTGGCCCCCATGCCCGGGGCAGTGCTGGAGGTGTTGGTTGAGGAAGGACAGCGGGTTGAGCGGAACCAGACCGTATTGCTGCTGGAGTCCATGAAAATGGAGTTGGCTATAACCGCCCCCCGCAGCGGTGTCGTGGCGAGAATAGCGGTCCAGCCCGGCCAGCGAGTGGAACGGGGTATGCGGCTGGCGGAGGTGGGGGAGGAGGGGTGACATCGGGGCAATCGCGTCTTAAGTTACGCTGTACACCTAAGCTGGAAGGCATATCGTCCTGAGTCAATCGTCTTGGCTCAGAATAAACTCTGCCGAAGGGCCTGAAATCCTGCCCCTTAGCCCGGTTGCCGGTCCGAAAGTCGGTATGTGGGATGGTGTTTAGATTCTTCACTCCATTCAGAATGACCAGAATGACAGTTTTGGCCATTCAGGCCAACGTTTCTTTAAGACGCGATTGCCCTGAGGGGTGAGACAGGGCAATCGCGTTTTAACGAATTGTCGCCCTGAACGACCAAGACTGTCATTCTGAACGGAGTGAAGAATCTAAAATCCCTCCCTAAGCCTGGTTACGGACCCGAGAGTTGGCTTGTGGGAAGGATTTGAGGCCCTTCGGCAAGCTCAGGGCGACATGACCTCCTGCTTGGACGTATAGCCTCACTTAAAGCGCGATTGCCCTGAGGGGTGAGACCGTTCCGTCGCCAACATTTGCGTGAAAGGCTATAATCGCACCGTATATCTGGCACGGCAGCGTGGTCCAATCATAAACCACTGAGGGCAAACCATGGCAGAAATCTACACCCTGGGCGCCGGTACTCCGACTCCTACGCCCACCCGCTTTGGCAGCTCCCACGTCCTCAGGCTGGGCGACCAACTGTTGATGTTCGATTGCGGGCCGGCCACCACTCACAAGCTGGTCAGGGCCGGTCTCTTTCCCACCCAGGTGGACTACCTGTTCTTCACCCACCACCACTTCGACCATGACATTGACTATCCCTGCTTCCTGCTGTGCCGCTGGGACCAGAGCATCGGCAAGGAGAACCAGCTCCAGGTCTTCGGCCCGGACCTGACCGAGAAAATAACCGAGGGCATCCTGGGCGAAAACGGCCTCTTCTCCCACGACTGGAAGGCCCGGGTCAACCACCCCCTCAGCCAGCAGGTCTTCGTCAACCGGGGCGGCACCCTGCCTCGTCCCGCGCCGTCGGTGGATGCGAAGGACGTGGGGCCCGGCAAGGTGTTCAGCGGACCGGACTGGGAGGTGACCGCCGCTCCCGCTGAGCACGTTCAGCCCTACCTCGACTCCCTGGCCTACCGGGTGGACTCTTCCGAGGGAAGCGTCATATTCACCGGCGACACCCAGCCCTGCAATTCCGTAACCGAACTGGCCCGGGGCGCGGACATGATGCTGTGCATGTGCTGGGATGACCAGGCGGTGATGGACGCCAACGGGGAATATACCGGCCAGTGCGGCACCACCGGGGCGGCGTGCATGGCCCAGGCAGCCGGCGTCAAGAAACTGGTCCTCGTCCACGTTGGGCCCCACCTGTCGGCCCACGGCCCCATGGAACAGGGTATCGGCGACGTGAGCCGCATATACGACGGCGAGGTAGTCTTCTCGGAAGAATTGATGCGTATTTCCCTGTAGAATGGGCAGCATGATTGATGAGTTGGGATGGGCGCCCGTCTCCGCTATCCTGAGCCTGTCGAAGGCTACTCCCATAGCCAGGAGATGGTTCGACAAGCGCACCATGAGCTGTTAACGGGGAACGATGCAAAAGTCCCGCGACAGCCCCGCAGCAGCGCCACAATAGCCCTGCAACAGATTCGGCAAGACTCGAAAAGGAGTAAACGCGATGACCTCTACCGAACAGCAGTCCGGTCTCAAGCCCTACGTGGTCCATGCCGTGGGCGATGCCTCGCAGACCGCCCAGACTCCCGGGATGGTGCGCCAGCCGGCCGTAATGCCCGACAAGGGCGACACCACCAGGATTTGGATGGGCAAGGTTACCGCCGCTCCCATGGAGAAGGGCCCGCCCCACACCCACCTGGAAGCGGAAACCGCCGCTTACGTGCTGCAGGGCCACGTGCGGGTCCTGTTTGGGGAGAACTTCGAGGAATGGATTGAGGCCGGCCCCGGCGACTTCCTTTTCGTGCCGGCTCATACCGCTCACATCGAGGAGAACCCCTACGAAGAGGAAATGGTGGCCATCCTGTGCCGCGCCCCGGACAACATAGTGCAAAACCTCTAAGGCTTGTTCTTGTTGCGTACCTGACGGCGGGGTATCATACCCCGGTTGAAGCCCATTCCGCGCCGACGGACGTGTTCGCCGTTTTGGTCTGAATACCGGCGTTGGCAGAAACGGGCCGTGAAGCAAGGGATAGATGTAAGGGGTAAGCGATGCCGAGGAAGAGTTTCTGGGCCTGGGGCATGGAGGCCGATGAACCCACCGGAGAGCAGCGCCGTCAGTTGGCCTCCAGGCTGGCGGCCAGGTACGGCGTTTCCATTGACGTCCCGCCCGTGCCGTCCAGCGCCGACCTGGACCTGCGCCAGCCCCGCATTGATATCCCCGCCTCTCTGGCTGCCGTCTGTTCCACCGACACCCACGAGCGGGCGGTGCATACCTACGGGCGCAATTTCGAGGACCGCATCCGCGCCTTCAATCTGCACTTCCCCAACCCGCCCGACGTGGTGGCCTTTCCTGCCACCGAAGAGGACGTGGTAGCCCTGCTGGACTGGTGTTCCGACCGCGGCTATTGCGCCATTCCCTACGGCGGCGGCAGTTCCGTGGTGGGCGGCGTGGAACCGCCGGAGGGCTATGACGGCATCGTCTCCATAGACCTGGGCGGCCTGGACCGGATGCTGGAAATAGACGAAACATCCCGCGCCGCCCGTATCCAGGCCGGCGTGTACGGCCCCGCCCTGGAGGAGCAGCTTCGGCCCCACGGGTACACCCTGCGTCACTTCCCGCAGAGCTTCGAGTTTTCCACCCTGGGCGGCTGGATTGCCACCCGCTCGGGCGGCCACTACGCCACCAACCAGACCCACATAGACGACTTCGTGGAGTCCGTCCGCATGGTCACTCCCCGGGGGATATGGGAATCCCGCCGACTGCCCGGCAGCGGCGCCGGCCCCAGCCCGGACCGCATGGTCCTGGGCAGCGAAGGGGCGCTGGGCATCATCACCGAGGCCTGGATGCGGATTCAGGCAAGGCCCCGATTCCGGGCGTCCGCCGCCGTTACCTTCCCCTCCTTTGAGGCCGGCGGAGAGGCGGTTCGGCAGATAGTCCAGACCAAGCTGTGGCCGGCCAACTGCCGCCTGCTGGACCCGGGCGAGGCCGAGGACGCCCTGGGCTCTGACGGCGCCAACGCCATCCTGGTGCTGGGCTTCGAGTCTGCCGAACTTCCCCAGGGAGAGCAGATGCGCCAGGTAATCGCCATTGCCCGCGACTGCGGCGGGTCGGTAAATGAAGACCAGATAAGGATTATTGACGGCAGCGGCGAGGAGGCACGCCGTCCCGAGGCGGTGGGGGCCTGGCGCAACGCCTTCATCAACGCCCCCTACCAGCGCAACGCCTCCATGGGCCTGGGCCTGGTGGCTGAGACCCTGGAGACCGCCATTACCTGGGACCGTTGGCGCGAAATGGACGGCGCGGTGCGTAACTCCCTGCAGGACGCCCTGGACCGGGTGTGCGGCGGCGGTCGCGTTACCTGCCGCTTCACCCACGTTTACCCCGACGGCCCGGCTCCCTACTTCACCTTTGAGGGCATGGGCCGCCCCGGGGCTGAAATCGAGATGCACTCGGAGATTAAACGGGTGGCCTCCGACGCCATTATGGCTGCCGGCGGCACCATCACCCACCACCACGCCGTGGGCCGGGTCCACCGCCCCTGGTACGACCGGCAGCGCCCCGACCCCTTCGCCGCCGCCCTGCGCGCCGCCAAGGCCGCCGTTGACCCCAACGGGGTCTTGAACCCGGGAGTCCTGATTGACCCGTAGGCGTCGGGCAGAGCCTCCCCTTCCTCTGCCGGGGGAGAAAGTTGGGATAGGAGTGGTGAGCGCAGTTCCTGCCCACCCTGTTCTGGTCGAATGGCCGACCGTTGATGGTTCGACAGGCTCACCATGAGCGGACTATCGAGGATGTATGTATATTCCCCCGACAGTCCGTCGGGGGCAGGGAATCTTGGGATAGTTGCCTAATAGTTCAACCACTTTGGAATGACTGGTTTCGATAGTTACCCGTCATTCTGGCGCAGGCCAGAATCCAGGAAGGTTACTGCCGGACATGGTGCCTTACCTTCAGAACTCCTGGGTTCCGGCCTTCGCCGGAACGACGGAGAAAAGCAGTTTCAACCATCATTTCCAAGTTGTCGGACTACTAGTTTTCAGGGAAGAGCGGAGTTTACTGAGAGGAGCGAGTTGAAAGTGTCTGAGAAACCCTTTATTGACTTTGACCAGGCCCAGGCCGCCATGAAGGCCATCATAGAGGAGGCGACGAAGCCGGGAGGCATGCCCGTGGCCGTTTCCATCGTGGACGACGCCGGCAACATGGTGGCCTACGCCCAGATGGACCACGTGCGCCTTTACGCCCGCCGTCACGCCTTTCGCAAGGCTTACACCGCCGCCATCATGGGCATGGACACCGGCCCCCACGGCGAGCAGCTCAAGGAGCGGGGCCGCACCGTCAGCGACTACGGCGACCCCAACCTGACCCCCGGCATCGGCGGCGTGGTGGTCAAGTCCGCGGACGGCATTATCATGGGCGGCATCGGCGTGGGCGGCTACCTGGCACGCGACGAGGAACTGGCAGCCATAGGCCTGGAGGCCATGAACATAAAATAGGCCGGGCACCTGCCCTTAGCCGGGAGCAAGGAAAGCTTGCCATTGCCCGGAGGGACAGGTCAGAGTTTAAGGTAACAGGTTGCCCGCAAAACCGTCGTTCCCGCGCAGGCGGGAACCTCGACGCATCCAGGACGAAATTCCCGCCTGCGCAAGAATGACGGAATTCGGGCCGGTACTTCCCTCCGTTTGTGAAAAGTTGCCAACCCGGTTGACCCGGTACATTCTCTGCCACTATAGTCTGCAATGGGAAGAGTGGTGCAAACGCGCGGCCAGGCTTGGCCGCACAGAATTCCACTATGCCGAACCCACTTTGAGGAGGTAGCAGCATGCCCGAACGCAATCCCTACATGCCCACGTTTACCAAGGGAAGCATCCAGGTCAGCATGATTCAGCATACCAACGTGGAGACCAGCGACGTTCCCCGAAGCCAGGACTGGTATCGCCGGGTCTTTGGGGCGGAATGGACCGAGGACGGACCCCGCTACCTGAAGCTGGGCAACACGGAACTGCACCTGCACGTGGAGGCCAATCCCCAGCCCCATCCCACCAACCACTTCGCCGTAGAGGTGGAGGACTGGGATGCCTGGCTGTCCAACCTCCAGCAAGAGGGCCTTGATTTTGAGCCGGGCCGGGCGCCCAAGCTGAACGACAGCGGCAAGCTGGCCGGCTTTGTCCGCGACCCGGACGGCAACCTGATTGAGGTCATGTACCACGCCGAATGGCACTAATAGTCCGTCGGCATAGAAATGATGGATAGAGAGGGAAGACCGCTCGTGGTGAGCTTGTCGAACCATCAGGGGGTGGCCCTTCGACAAGCTCAGGGTGAGCGGAAGTTTTGTCCATCATTGCATCTTCAAATGGAGAAAACCCGTAGGGGCAGCCCTTGTGGCTGCCCTCTTTCATTGGCTGTTACGCGGCCAACAGCGCGTCAGCCCGCTTGGACTGACAACCGACCCTACAGACCCTCTACAAAGATGGCGTTGGTGGTTGCCGAGTTGTGCCGCATTTCCTTGGGGCCGGCGTATTCCTCCGAATAATACCAGGCCTTGGCCTGTTCCACGCTGTCGAACTCCAGGATAACCAGCCGGCTGGGATTCCAGTCGCCTTCCACCGTCTCGGTGGCCCCGCCCCTCACCACGTAGCGGCCGCCATAGGCCTCAATGGTGCCGCTTACCAGCTTGCGGTACTCCTCAAACCCCTCCGCGTCGGTAACGGTAACGTCGGCAATCATGTAACCTGCCATTTCAATGCTCCTTTTGTATGAACTGATGGGTAGTATTTTTGCAAGTTTGCAATGATGATTGGGCCCGCCCAGTCCGTCGTTCCCGCGAAGGCGGGAACCTCGACCGGCTGGAGTTAAGATTCCTGCCTTCGCAGGAATGACGGTGCATTTGACGACACGCCCTGATATTTCCCCTCACCCTGAGCTTGTCGAAGGGCCGTCAGTTCATGGTTCGACAGGCTCACCACAAGCGGACTCCCGGTTTGCCCCCATTTCTATGCCGATGGACTGCCAGGTGCAGGGGCGGGCTGTCAACCCGCCCCGAGTCGGTCGGCCTGGCTCAGTGCTTGCCTGACTAATTCAGCGGCCCCTACCCGTGCGAATGGTCATGCCGTTCCCGGTGCTGCCGCAGCAGGTCCTTGCCGTAGTCGTTGCCGTTGGGCGTCCGCATTACGGTGTGGATGTGGTTGCGGGTGGGATAGTCGTTGTCCAGGAAAATGCCGTTCTGGTGGTCGAACTCGATGAGTATTACCGGACTGTGTACCCGGTAATAGAAGACACTGTCCTCGCCGGTGCCGCCCATCCAGGCAAAATAGGTCTCGCCTAGGTGCTGCCTGACCTCGTCCATTCTCAGCTGCGCATGGCCGGCCGGCATCCGGTTTACGTAAGTCCCGATCAGCTCGAACATTATTGCCTGCTGGTGGCTGGACAGGGCATCGAACCTGATGCCCTCGTAGCGCATTTCAAAATTGTCCCGGAAGGCGCCGGTGAACACGCCGGGCGGCACGTCTTCAGAAATGATGGCCTTCTTCCGCTGGTCGGCGGTAAAGGTCTGGGCCAGGTTGATTGCGGCGCTCTCTTCCGCCCGGAAAACCCGGGTGCCGGCGTGCTTGCCGATATCCACGGCCACCGGCTCGGACCCCATGAACATGGGGGTCATAACCAGTTGGCTGCCCAGCACGAAGCAGTTGACGTTCAGGTGATGGCCGTCGAACTGCCAGCCCCACGGCTCCTCTGCTGAGGGCTCGCCCATTATGCTGAGCCAGTACAGCCACTCGCCCAACTCCTCGTCGCTGCCGGTAATCTCCCGGATGGCCTCGTTGAGCCTCATGATGTTGCGGGCCAGTTCAAAGCCCTGGGGACTGAAACTCTCCCGCAGCAGGCCAAAGGCCAGCTCCCGCTGCTCCTGGCTCATGGGTTCCATCATGGCGCCGTGGCGCATCAGGAAAACGTGGATGTTGCTCCAGCGGCGCCAGGCGTCACTATCCAGCGGAAAGCTGGCCGCCGCCCGCTGCCCGGCATCCAGCGAGTCCAGCCAGGCTGCCGCCGCCCGACTGATGGGTTCGTTGTCCAGCCCAGTGTCCTGCAGGGAGAACAGGCCCGGCGCCAGATGGCCGGCAGCGGTCAGGCCCTTGAAGGGTTCTGCTATCTGCGTCTCCGCATTGTTGAGGTTCTCCCGCATCTGTTCCGACATGTCCGGGTCCAGTCTGCGTCCGGAAACTACGGGACGGTTTCGTATCTTGAAGTCCTTCAAAGTAAGCGTCATCAGCATCGTCCTCCCATGGAAGATATCCAATTATACTACGGCGGTTGTTGGCAGCAACGCTTCAGGGCCGGAACGTAGAGTTCCCGCCGGGTGACATGTACCCTGCCCGTAGGGGCGGTTCGCGAACCGCCCCTACCCATGGCAAACCAACCCCGGGCCCAACCGCCGGGGGGTTCCTATTCCCAACCACCCCCAACCTCCGTAGGGGCGGGTTTCAAACCCGCCCGCTCGCCCACCAACCAACCAACGCACCCAACGGACAATCCCTTCCCTCTTGACGGGGGCGTAACGTCTCTGCCTGCGGCGGATGGCGGTAAGGTTGGGATGGGGCTGAAGTGCCCATGCATCATGCAAATGCAACCCAGGCAGGATGTTCCTTAATGGTTTTGAGATAGCTCCTACGGCCGCTGGCTCCCCACTGCCTCCACGTACAGCGAGTACAGGGACTGGCTGCACGTCATAAACAGCCGGTTTCGCTTCAGGCCGCCAAAGCAGACGTTGGCGCAGGGCTCCGGCAAGTGAATTCGGCCCAGCAACTCTCCGCCGGCGGTAAAGCAGTGAACGCCGTCCGTACCCGGCCCGGCCCAGCCCACGCTGGACCACAGGTTGCCGTCCCGGTCAGTCCTCATGCCGTCGGCAAAGCCGGGCGCCATATCGGCGAACACCTTCCCGCCCCGCAGCCTCTGCCCGTCCACAACGTCGAAAACCCGGATATGCCCCGGCGCTTGCGGATCGTGGGATATTCCGCTGTCGGAAATGTACAGCCGCGACTCGTTGGGGGAGAAGCACAGCCCGTTGGGCTTGACCAGGTCGTCCGCCACCACCGCTACCTTGCCGGTGGCGGCGTCCAGCCGGTAAACCCGGTTGGGCAGTTCCGGTTCGGCCCGCTGTCCCTCGTACCCTACCAGGATTCCGTAGCCCGGGTCGGTAAACCAGATGGAGCCGTTGGATTGGACCACCACGTCGTTGGGGGCGTTCAGCCGCTTGCCTTCAAATTCGTCCACCAGCACGGTGACGCTGCCGTCGTACTCGGTGCGGGTAACCCGGCGGGTCAGGTGCTCGCAGGTAACCAGCCGCCCCCGCAGGTCCCGGGTGTTGCCGTTGGCGTAGTTGGAAGGCTGCCGGAATACGGTTACGTCACCGGTCAGTTCGCAGTAGCGCAGCATCCGGTTGTTGGGAATGTCGCTGAATACCAGGGAGCCGAAGTCGCCAAACCACGCCGGCCCCTCGGCCCAGCGCGTGCCCGTGTACAGGCGCTCCACGGCGGCGTTCCCGTTGCGATAAGCCTCGAATCGCGGGTCCACCACCTCCACCGCCGGGTCCGGGTACCGCACTATCCCGTCGTCCCACCTCCGGCTCAATTCCGGTGTCCACTCACTGCTGCCTGGCATCGCTTGCTTCCTCAACTTCTTATCGAACGGAAAAGACCTTGCTTTTCTCAACTCGCTTTGGTTCCCGTTCATGGGGTTCCGTTGACCGTAGGGGCGGTTCTCGAACCGCCCCTACCCTGGGCTCTGACTGCTGTTCTGACGGCAAATTACCTGAATTGGAACACTGCCGATGCGCCTGTTACCTTGCCCCAATCCTTCCCGTAATGGTACTTTACTCCATAGCATTCTGACACCGGCACACCAGAATCAATCAGCAGACGAGGAAAAACTTATGGCAACTGCACCGGCGGCGCCCTATCGCAACTTCATCGGCGGACAGTGGGTTGAGTCCGTGTCCGGCCGCACCTACCCCATAACCAACCCGGCCCACAAGGGCCAGGCGCTGGGCGAGTTCCAGACCTCAACCCCTGACGATGCCCTGCAGGCGGTGGCCGCGGCCAAGTCGGCCCTGGAGGGCTGGGCCAACACCCCCGCTCCGGCCCGGGCCCAGGTCCTCTTCCGGGCCCTGGAGATTATGGGCCGCCGCAGCGACGAGTTGGCTCGCACCATCACCGAGGAAGAGGGCAAGCCCCTGGCCGACGCCCAGGGCGAGGTGCGGCGGGCCATGAACATCATTGAGTACGCCGCCGGCGAGGGCCGCCGGATGTTCGGCTACACCACCCCCTCGGAGCTGCCCAGCACCGTGGCCTACACCGTCCGGCGGCCCCTGGGCGTGGTGGCCATCATCACCCCCTGGAACTTTCCCATCGCCATACCGGCCTGGAAGATGGCGCCGGCCCTCATCTGCGGCAATGCCCTGGTCTTCAAGCCGGCCTCCATCACCCCCCTTAGCGCGGTGAAGCTCACTGAGGTATTCGAGGAAGCCGGCCTGCCCGCCGGAGTGCTCAACCTGATTACCGGCCCCGGCGGCTCGGTGGGCAACGCCCTGGTGGAAAGCCCCGACGTTGACGGCATTTCCTTCACCGGCTCCACCGAAATCGGCACGGGCATCTACGCCGAGGGCGCCCAGCGGCTCAAAAAGGTCCAGTGCGAGATGGGCGGCAAGAACGCCGTCATCCTGCTGGCCGACGCCGACCTGGACAAGGCCCTGGGCGGCATCGTGCAGGGCGCCTTTGGTTCCACCGGCCAGCGCTGCACCGCCACCAGCCGGGTAATCGTGGAGGAAGGCGTTTACGACACCTTCATGGAGCAACTGATTGACCGGACTTCCAGGCTGAAAGTCGGCGACGGCCTGGCTTCCGACACCGACGTAAGCCCCCTGTCCAGCCAGTCCCAGCTTGACACCGTGTTGAACTACATCGGCATTGGCGCCGAAGAAGGCGCTCACTTGGCCTTTGGCGGCCACGCGGTGACCGGCGGCGAGTTCGACGAAGGGTACTACGTGGAACCTACCATCTTCACCGACTGCACGCCGGATATGCGCATCTCCCAGGAAGAGATTTTCGGGCCGGTGCTTACCGTGTTCAAGGCCAGGGACCTGGAGGACGCGGTGGAAATTTCCAACAGCGTCAAGTTCGGGCTGTCTTCGTCGGTTTACACCCGCGACCTGCCCCGGGCCTACCGGTACATCAATACCGTGGACGCCGGCATGGTCCACGTCAACGCCCCCACCCTGGGCGGCGAGGTCCACCTTCCCTTCGGCGGCCTCAAGTCCTCGGGAGTCGGCCAGCGCGAACAGGGCGTGGAGGCATTTGACTTCTTCAGCGAGGTAATAACGGTGTACATTGACTACGCCGATGCGGCCGGGGAGCGGGCCCGGTTCATTTAGGCGCCTATTGGTGCGCGCACATCAGCGGGTGTCGTCAAATTGAAGGTAGAAGTCTTCGGCTGTCCCTTTTCGTCGTTCCCGCGAAGGCAGGAACCTCGATAGGCCGGAGTCGAGATTCCTGCCTGCGCAGAAATGGCGGCGCTTTTAACGACACGCCCTGGGGCAGGTAGGTTAAGGCAGGCAGGTTCAAGTGGGGAGACCGGGTACAATTCCAAACTTGCGGCTCATGGCCGGGCTGGCTCTAGTCAGCCTGGCCTTCACCCTATCCGCCTGCGGCCCTTCCGACGAGGAGCTTAACCGGCTCATTGACCAACGGGCGCAGGCCATCGTGGATGCAATGCCCACGGTTACGCCCCAGGTCATTCCCACTCCCATGCCTACCGCCACGCCCCAGCCCACCGCCACCCGGGTCCCTGAGCCTACCCCGGTTGCCACGGCTACTCCGCAGTTACTTCCTACGCCGTTGCCGACTCCTACACCTCAACCGACGGCGACGCCCCAACCAATCCCAACGCTAGTTCCAACAGCGACTCCGCAGCCAACCGTTACTCCAGTACCGACGAAGCGGCCTACCAGTGTGCCAACGCCCACACCAAGCGTAGCTGACTGGAGTGATAAACTGAACCCTCACATTGTGTTAGTGTTATCCTCCAAGGGTTCAGGTACAGGGTTTTTTATCCAAGATCCCTCAGAAGAATCTGATTGGTACTTGGTTACTAACGCCCATGTCGTGGGAAGTGACCAGTGGGTCGAGCTAAGATGGTACAGAGGAATAACCATTCCGCGTGCTAAGGTATTGGGAATTGATGAGATTGCAGACGTTGCCCTTATCGACACTGGCCCGAATGACTTTGACTGGACCGAAACTGGATATAGAAATGGTATGGATTACCTGAACCAATGGGGAGCGGGCGTTACCATTTCAACTGAAGTAAGCAAAGGAATCGAAGTAATAGCCATGGGATACCCGCAAGGAGGAGGAAGCCGTACTGTTACTGGCGGGGTAGTCTCTGTCGCAAAAGTTCTCTATGGCGCCTGTCAAGACGGAATACACTGGATCAAGACCGACGCAGCACTCAATCCAGGCAACAGTGGTGGGCCTCTTATGACGACAGATGGGAAAATTATTGGGATGAATACGTGTGGATGGGATCATCTGGAAAATGTGGGGTATGCTCTTGCTATTGAAGAAATTTACTCTCGATTTAACGATTTGAAGACGGGCAATAACATAAGACTTCCTACACCAACACCATCAATACCCGAAGCCCACTACGATGACGGTTCGTTCTTAGCATTCTTAACTTGGTACGAAAATGGTTCTTGGTGGAATAGGTCTCGTAATGACAAGCCATGCGTAACGAGAGTAACGCAGAACGGAAATTGGTACTCTTGGGATGAACTCCCAGGTCGGGGAATCTGCCACTTAGAAGGAGAGCAAAGTGGCGAGGATGTGGTTGTGAAAATTGGGGGCAGAACTTACAGCGCAGTCAGGGTGGAATTGGAGGGACCTCCTTAGAGTGCTTCTTCATGCCTCTAATGCTAAACGTGATAGTGTAACTGTAACGATGGGGCTAGACTCTTTCAAAACTCGAGGGTTATCGGCTCTCTTGCTTGCCGCTATGGTCAGCCTCTCCCTATCCGCCTGCGGCCCTTCCGACGAGGAGTTGAACCGGCTCATTGACCAACGGGCGCAGGCCATCGTGGATGCAATGCCCACGGTTACGCCCCAGGTAATTCCCACTCCCATGCCCACCGCCACGCCCCAGCCCACCGCCACCCGCGCCCCTGAGCCTACCCCGGTTGCCACGGCTACGCTGGTGGCTACCGCCACTGCGCCCCCGACGGCGACTTCCGTGCCTACCGCCACGCCCCAGCCCACGGCTACACCCGTCGCCTTTCCCGCCACGGCCACGCCCCAGCCCACGGCCACGCCCGTTACCTTTCCTCCCACCGCCACGCCGGTTACCATTCCCAGCACTCCCACGCCGCAGCCCACGGCCACCCCCCAGCCCATCACCGACTTCCGGGCCATCCACCAGCACGCCTGGCACTCTGTCTTCATGATAGAGACCCGGATCAGCCGGGGTTCCGGGTGGCTGATTGAACCCGGCCTGATAATTACCAACGAGCATGTGGTGGAGCACTACCGCACGGTAACCATCCGGCAGGGAGAGGACCCGGAGTTTACCGCCACGGTGCTGGCCGTTGACAAGAAAAGAGACCTGGCCCTCATCACGTTTGACCCCGAAGAGGTCTCATTGAGCAGCCGGGCCCTCCCCCTGACCCTGGGCAACGTGCCCGTGGGAGACATAGCCCAGGAGCTGCTCGCCCTGGGTTATTCCACCGTTTCTCCCCGGGACGACGGCACCGTGGGGGCTGCATCGGCCAATCGGGGCGTCCTTTCCCAGGTGGTCTATATTGGCGATAACGACGATGTCAGCAACCTCCTCATGGACGTGCCCGTGGACCCGGGCGACAGCGGCGGGCCGGTCTTTAACAGCAGCGGCGAGGTCATTGGACTGGTGCGCGCCGCCCAGATTCGGGCGGCCGGCGGCAAGCGGGTCGTTGGCACTTTCTTCGCCGTCCACGTGGATGAAATCAGGGAGGCCCTGCCGGATTTGAAGCAGGGAAAGTCAAGCAGATGAGCCAATCAACGGTTCGCTCATGACCCCGCGCGGCTGCAATGTCAACTTGACCCGCATAGGTACGAATCCTATAATGGCGTGGCGGGAACAATCCCTTTTCCCGCCCATCCTCTCGGTAAAGGTGTAACGGCTTGACGCAAAGCACCGCCCAGTCCATCGAAGACCTGACGCAGACCGCCCTCAAGGAACTCGCCGATATTGACAATACCGAGTCACTGGAGCAGTGGCGTGTCCGTTTTCTGGGCCGCCGCGGTGAGTTGACCGGTATCCTGCGGGGTATTTCCCAGTTGGAACTGGAGCAGCGGCGCGAGGTTGGCGCCCTGGGCAACCGGGCCAAAACGGCCCTTGAAGAGGGGCTGGAAAACCGGAGCCGCCAGCTTAGCGAAGCCAGGCTGGCCCAGGTTGCCGACCTGGAACGGATAGACGTAACCCTCCCCGGACGTCCGGTGGCGACGGGGCGCCTTCATCCCACTACCCAGGTGATCAGGGAAATTACCGACGCCTTCGTATCCATGGGATTCAGCATAGTTGAGGGGCCCGAGGTGGAGTGGGACCACTACAACTTCGAAATGCTGAACATTCCCCAGGGACACCCCGCTCGCGATATGTGGAATACCCTGTGGGTGGACTACGTAAACGAGGAAGGGCAGCGGCCCATGCTGCTGCGCACCCACACCTCCCCCATGCAGGCCCGGGTGATGGAAAGCATGGCCCCCCCGGTGCGGCTGGTGGTCCCGGGGAAGGTTTATCGGTACGAAGCAACCGACGCAACCCACGAGTGGCATTTTCACCAGGTTGAGGGCCTGGCCGTGGACGAGGGCATTACCTTCGCCGACCTCAAGGGCACCCTGTACGAATTTGCCCGCCGCGTCTTTGGTTCGGAGCGCAAGGTGCGGTTCCGCTGCGATTACTTCCCCTTCGTGGAACCCGGCGTGGACATGTCCATTGACTGCTTTTCCTGCGAAGGGACGGATAGCAGTTGCCGGATCTGCCGGGGCAGCGGGTGGATTGAAATTCTTGGCGCCGGAATGGTGCACCCCCGCGTGCTGGCCGGCGTGGGCTACGACACGGAAAAATACACCGGCTTTGCCTTTGGCCTGGGGCCCGAGCGCATCGCCATGCTGAAATACGGCATTGACGACATCCGCCACTTCTACTCCAACGACCTGCGCTTCCTGCGGCAGTTCTAGCCGTCGGGCAGCGGCCATGGAGGAGAGCAAATGACTACTCCAAACTCTTTCCAGGAACAGCTTGACACCCTTACCCTTCAAGTTGCAGCGCTGATGGAACGAATAGAGTCCATTAGCACCAGCCTTGGAGCTGTGGACAACACTCTGGAAGCCCATAGCCACAAGCTGGAACACCTGGAAGACCAACTAGAACGAATGAGCGGGAGAGTTGATGGCGTAGGGCGGCAGGTTGATTCCTTGCAAGCCATTGGTGCTGATAGCGCTAATCGAATAGGTTCTCTGGAAAGCGTGGTGTCGGAGAACACCGCACAAATCGCTGCGCTTCAAGCTGTAACTGCGGAGAACACCGCTCAGATCACCGCGCTTCAAGAGACGGTTAGCAAGCACAATGATCTCTTGATTGGCGCTACGGTCAATTTGGAATCGTTAATCAGGACTATGGATGGCGTAAGCAATCGGATGCTGGCATTGGAACAGCGTTATACCACGCTGTTGATCGCCACCATAGGAGCATTCCTGGCAGCCCTTGCCATGGTGGTAGTTGGGTCCATATTGGGCTGACCTTAGGAATCCAGGATACCCTGAATCGGCAGAACGGCGGGCCTAAACTAACCAAGAGAACCAACCTTTATGCAAATACCTTTAAGCTGGTTGCGGGAATATGTGGACATTGACCTGCCGCCCCACGAGTTGGCCCACCGGCTGACCATGGCCGGGGTGGAGGTCGGGGAAGTTACCGAGTTGGGCGGCTGGGAAAACTGCTGCGTTGGGGAGGTGCTGGAAGTCAACCCGCACCCCAACGCCGACTCCCTGCAGCTTTGCCGCGTAAACCCCGGCGACGGTTCCGAGATGGAAGTGGTCTGCGGCGCGCCCAACGTGGCCGCCGGCCAGAAGATATGCTTTGCCCGGGTCGGCGCCCGCCTATACAATACCCACAGCGAAAGGCATGAAACCCTGAAGGCCGCGCGCATACGGGGCGCGGTTTCCGAGGGTATGATCTGTTCCGAGCTGGAACTGGGCCTGGGCGAAGGGCACGAGGGCATAGTGGTGCTCCCCAACGACGCCCCCCTGGGAATGCCCCTGGACGACTACCTGGGCGATACCCTGCTGGACCTGGAGGTCACCCCTAACCGGCTGGACTGCTTCTCAATCCTGGGCGTGGCCCACGAAATAGGCGCCCTTACCGGCAGGAAGGTGCGAGTGCCGGAGACCAGCTACAGCGAAGATGGCCCCCCTATTGCCGGCGAGGCCAGCGTATCCGTGGCCGACCCGGACCTGTGCCACCGCTACACCGCCAGCCTGATTCAGGGCCTGAAGATTGGCCCCTCTCCCCAGTGGCTGCAAGACCGGCTGACCCGCGCCGGCCTGCGTCCCATCAGCAACGTGGTGGACGTAACCAACTACGTGATGCTGGAGTTCAATCAGCCCCTCCACGCCTTTGACCTGGACAAGGTGCGGGACAAGACGGTAATCGTCCGCCGCGCCGCCCCGGGGGAGACCCTGGAAACCCTGGACGGCGTGCCCCGGGAATTGAATACCGAGGTACTGTTAATCGCCGACTCCCGGGACCCCATCGGCCTGGGAGGGGTTATCGGAGGAGCCAACAGCGAAATCGGCCCGGAAACCACGTCGGTACTGCTGGAATCGGCTACCTTCAACAGCTACAACAACCGGCGCACCGCCGACACTTTCCGCCTGTATACCGACGCGTCCCAGCGGTTTGAGAAGGGACTGCGGCCGGAGTTGGCCCCCATTGCCCTGCGCCGGGCCACCCAGCTTATTCAGGAAGTAGCCGGCGGGACCATCGCCCAGGGTATCTACGACATTTACCCGGACGCCGACAAACCCAGGCCGACGGTGCCGCTGACCCTGCGCCGTTTGCGGCAGATTCTGGGCATGGACGTTACCCTGGAACAGGTGGAAGAGGTATTCCGTTCCCTGGAATTTGGCTTTGAACGTACCGGGGAGTCCTCCCTGGAAGTATCAGCCCCCTACTGGCGCAGCGACATAAACATCGAGGAAGACCTGATTGAAGAGGTGGTGCGCATCATCGGGTACGACAACGTGCCCACCACCATGCTGTCCACCCCCATACCCTACCGCCAGCCGGCCCCCATGACCGAACTGCGGGGCCGGGTCAAAGAGGCGCTGGCCGCCGCGGGTCTCCAGGAAACCATCAGCTACCCCCTGGTAAACCTGGAAAGCCTGGAGAAGGTCAACCACGTTGCCGGAGAACTCAGCCCGTTGCGGGTGGCCAATCCCATGAGTTCGGACAGCGATTACTTGCGTCCCACCCTGCTGGTCAGCCTGCTGAACACCCTGTCCTACAATGAAGGGCACAACGAGGGGCCCTTCCGGTTCTTTGAGCAGGGGCGTGTCTTCCTGCCCCGGGCCGATGACCTTCCCGTGGAGCGGGAGATGGCCGCCGGGATTGTAGCCGGTTTCCGCTCCGAACCGTCCTGGCTGGTGGACAATGGGCCGCTGGGCTTTTTCGATGTCAAGGGAATGCTCACCTCGGCCCTGGCTTTCCTGGGGGTGACGCCCGTGTGGGAGCCCGCCCCGGCGGAAGAAGTACCGGCCCTGCACCCGGGCCGGTGTGCCCGCATCTTGTGCGACGGCGCCCTAATCGGTGTCCTGGGTGAACTCCATCCCACGGTGGCGGACAACTTCGACCTGAAGCACCGTCCGGCAACCGTGTTCGAGCTTTACCTGGACAGCCTGCTGGCCCTGCCCGAGCGGTCCGGCGGCAATTTCCGCTCGCTAACGCGTTTCCCGTCGGCCAACCGTGACGTTGCCCTGCTGGCGCCGGAGGACGTGCCGGCGGGCCAAGTGCAGGAAATCCTGGAACGTCACCGCCTGGTGGACCGGGTGGAGCTATTCGACGTCTATGCCGGCGAAAACCTGGAAACCGGGCTCAAGTCGCTGGCCTTTCACGTCTATTTCCAGGCGCCGGACCGCACCCTTACCGCGGATGAGGTCAACCGGACCCTGGAGGGACTGCTGCGGACCCTGCAGCGAGATACCGGGGCAGTTCTTCGAGACCAGTAACCTTCCTTTACAGGCACGCATTGGGCGGCGCAGGGCAGAAGTGCCGGGCGCCGCCATCCGACCAAATTTCTGCCGGAGAGCCGGCAAGGAATAATTATGCAGAATTCGTCGCACGAACACCCCGAACACTCCGGTCAAGATAGTCAACAGGGTCGCCACGGGCATCATGGTCATCATGAACACGGGGGGCACGGCCATCACGCGCCGCCGGCGCACGATCACGGTCACCGGCACGTTGACGAGGATATGCTTTCAGTGGAAGAGGCGTACCGCCAGATAATGGGGTGCTTCGCTCCCCTGGAGGTGGAGGAAAAGCCTGTCCTGGACTGCGTGGGGCAGACTCTTGCCGTGGATGTTCATTCTCCCCTGGCCCTGCCGCCCCTGGCGAACTCGGGCATGGACGGCTATGCCGTTCGGCGGGATGATATTGCCGGCGCTTCCGAATCATCGCCTCGCAACTTGACTGTAATAGGGCTGGTGGCGGCGGGCCAGGTTTCCGATCAGACGGTTGTGCCGGGTACTGCCATAAGAATTATGACCGGGGCCCCGGTTCCCTCCGGCGCCGATACGGTGGTGCCCTTCGAGGAAACGGACGAAATCAGTCGCCGCGCCTCCGGCAGGCCCCTGACCGACATTGACATTCAGGCCGACCTGCCCTTTGGCTGCAACGTGCGCCCCGCCGGTGAAGACGTGCATCAGGGACAGCTTGTCCTGGAAGCGGGTACGGTCATACGCCCGGCGGAAGTGGGCGTCCTGGCTTCCCTGGGCCTGGCAAAGGCGAGGGTAATCCGGCGGCCCTTGGTGTCCGTCCTCTCCACCGGCGATGAGCTTGCCTCGCCGGGCGAGGAACTGGGCGGCGGCATGATTTACGACAGCAACAGCTTCAGCGTGGCGGCCTCGGTGGCGGCGGCCGGCGGCGTTCCGCAGGTGCTGGGTATCGCCCGCGATAACCTGGACGACCTGCACCGCAGGCTGGAGCAGGTGGCCGGCTCAGACCTGCTGGTGACTTCGGCCGGCGTTTCCAAGGGCGACTACGACATGGTCAAGGAGGTGCTGACGGAGCGGGGCGACATCAACTTCTGGTCGGTCCGTATGCGGCCTGCCAAGCCGCTTGCCTTCGGAATGCTGCGAGGCGACCCGGTCAACGGGACGGGTCGTCCCATCCCGCTGATGGGGCTACCGGGCAACCCGGTAAGCGCCATGGTGGCCTTTGAAATGTTCGCCCGCCCGGCCATTCGCACCATGCTGGGCCGGAAGCGCCTGGCCCGGCCCATGGTGGAGGGCGTCCTCACCGACCCCATCTACAATACCGATGGACGGCGGGTTTACGCCCGGGTGGAAGTGGAAAAGCGGGATGGCGTATATTTGGCCAATCCGACGGGACCGCAGGGGTCCAACATCCTGACGTCCATGTCACGGGCCAATGCCCTGGCAATATGCCCGGAGGACCTGCCCTCAAAAGGCACGGGCGAAACAGTGCAAATTATCATGCTTGACTGGAACGAAGAGGTAGATATATGACGGTCCCTAACCCGGAGGCTCCAATTCAGGAGGAGGAAGAAGCCACTGTTAGCTATTGCATCAGCTTTGAACGGCTGGAAGGACTCAACCGCTCGGCCATTACTTTGCTGGCAGCCCGGCGGGGCGATATGTCCCCATCCATGCTCCAGCCGGACCATGAGTTGAGCAATCCCCAGGAACTGCTGGAGGAAATTTCAGAATACTCGGCCACGGAGGATGACTTCATCCACTCCGATATGCCCATCCAGGAGATTGTGTTCCGGATGCTGCTGGTGCGACGCAACCAGCCAACGGCGTTGACCGAACTGCACCACGAGCTTACGGAACGCTGGGCGACGCCAGTGCGTCCCATCAACATTTCCCTCAAGAGCCTGGAGCGCATCATGGACAGCGACAACTACTACGGTTTCGCCAGGGTGTGAAGACTTACCCCGTGCCGGCGCCGCTGAGCCCCCGGCTTGCCAGACTAATTTGACCGGGATGTGTGCCATGCGCACATCCCGGTCTTCGTGTCAAAACCCTTTGGAGCGGTGGCCAATTTTGACTAGCCAAGAAGCCGGTCAATCACCAGTGTCAATGTGCATGCCACCGCCACAGAGGAAATCATCGTTCCTACAATCCACTTGATGATCGTAGTTTCGACTCTGGCAATGTCCGCCTTCAGCTCTGCCCTTAATTCGGCAACGTCCGCCTTGGTAGCCAGCGACGTATTTGCCCCTTCAAGAAAGCTTACTCGTTCTTCCAGTGATGCCAATGTTCCCACTCCAGGTTAGGTTCCAACCAGATGACGCCGCCGGTTTGTCATCTGTTTGTATCATTGACCATTATTTTATCCCATTCGGCAAAAGAAAACCACCCCTTTAGTCCAATGCTTAAGGGGTGGTTCTATGCGCGCTCGGCGTGATTTTAAGGCCGGGAAGTGGAGCTAGGCGGCGGCCTGGGCCTCGGCGGCTATGCCTAGCAGCTTGTCGAACCCTGCCGGGTCGTTTACCGCCAGGTCTGCCAGCATCTTGCGGTCCACCTCAACGCCGGCCAGCTTGAGGCCGTGCATGAACTGGCTGTAGGTGGTGCCGGACTGGCGGCAGGCGGCGCCGATGCGGACGATCCACAAGCGGCGGAAGTCGCCCTTGCGCTCGCGGCGGTGGCGATAGGAGTAGCTCCAGGCGTGGAGCAGGGCCTCCTTGGCCCACTTGTAATTGCGGCTGGAGGAGCCCTGAAAGCCCCTGGCCTGGGACAGTATTTTCTTGTGGCGGTGGCGCTTGGTGACGCCGCGTTTAACTCTGGACACGTGATATCTCCGGGGCCGGCTGAGAGTCGGTTAGGTTATGGAACGGGACTAATGGTAAGCCTGGCGATGGCGCTGGGGACATGGACGCTTTCCTGCGCCGCCTCACCCCCATCCTGACCTTCCCCCTTGATGGGGGGAAGGGGCCTACTGACGGGTTCTAAGCGTCGAAAGGAATAAGCTTGCTGAGACGCTTGACGTCGGGCTGCGCTACCATCAGCTTGGCATCGTACTTGCGGGTGACCTTCTTGGGCTTCTTGCGGCGCAAGTGGCTGCTCATGCGCTTTCGCCGCATCAGCTTGCCCGTTCCGGTGACATGGAAGCGGGCCTTGGCGCCCTTGTGAGTCTTAAGCTTCGGCATTGGCTAGGTCTTCCACCTTTTTGTCGGTCTTTTCGGTCTTCTCAGTCTTGGCCACGTTGGGAATCAGGATCATGGACAAGGCTCGGCCTTCCATGGCCGGCGGCTTTTCCAACCGCACCTCTTCCTTCAGGTCGTCGGCTACTCGCTTGAGCAAAGACAGACCCAACTGCTGGTGTACCGCCTCGCGGCCCCGGAAACGAACGGTCAACTTGACCTTGGAGCCGTCGTCTATAAACTCCTTCACCTTGCGGAGCTTGGCTTCCAGGTCGTGGTCGCCGATGTTGGGCCGGAAGCGAACTTCCCTGAGTTCGGTATTCTTCTGTGCTTTCTTGGATTCCCGTTCCTTCTTGGAGTACAGGTAGCGCAGTTTTCCGTAATCCAGCAGGCGACAAACCGGCGGGTCTGCGTTGGGAGCTACTTCCACCAGGTCAACACTGCTCTGCCGGGCCGATTGGAGGGCCTGGTCCAGGGACATTACGCCAAGCTGCTCTCCGTTCTCTCCGATGACGCGTATGCGGGGCGCCCGAATCTGCTCGTTTACTCTATACTGCCTTGCTATGCTCTCCTACCTCCGAAAGAATTTCGCTAAAGCGTGGGTCCAGGAAGGGTTGAATCAATTTAGCACAAGGCCCAACCCTAGTCAATCTGTTCCGGTTGCGGCAAGCGGCCAAATTGGTTGAATCGGTCCAACGGGAAAGACCTCCGGGCGACCTTTCACCGCCACCCCTACCCCTATCGCTGCTGCCGCCCCTACGTTCACCGCCGCCGCTAGTGTCGCAACCTGTTTGAACTGAAGGACAATGCTTCCGCTCACCCTGTGCCTGTCGAAGGTCCGTACCCGCTTGCTTCGACAAGCTCACCACGAGCGGACTCTCGGCTGGTCCATCATTTCTATGCTGATGGACCGCTAGAGCGACAGCGACTGCATCCGGTATGACGGCGTTTCTTCCGGGGCCAGGTTGGACAGGTCGGAGGTGGATACGCCGGTGTCCACCAGCACGGATGTTATTCCCACCCGGTTGGCGCCCCGGATGTCGGAGGCGGGGGTGTCTCCAACCATTACGACGTTCCGCGTGCCGCAGCGGCGAATTGCCTCCTCGAACATGGCGGGGTGCGGCTTGCCCAGGCGGGTGAACCTGAGTTGCGGGCGGTCGGGATAGCGAAGGGCCAGGGCTGCCTCGAACATCTGGGCCACGGCGCCGCTGGCAAAGCCGTAGCCATCGCCCAGGGGATAAATCAGGTCCGGGTTGGGCAAGACCAGGTGAGGAGTTTCGCCCCGGTCAATTTTGCGGAACAGGTTGCTCAATACCGCATCGGCGGCATCCAGGAAGGGGTAGCCCTGCTGGTCTCCGATGACCAGCGCGTCAAAGTCGGACTCGAAGGGCGCAATGCGGCCGCCGGCCAGCCTAACGTATTCGGCGCTGTCCTCGGTGCCCAGGACAATGCACCTGGCGCCGGCCAGGCTGCTTTCGGCGAAGTAGCCGGCAAGCAGCATTCCGGAGGTTATGATGCGGCCGGCATCAATGTCCAGACCCAGCGCCGCGTACCGGGCCGCCCGGGTCTCGGGGAGCGCTGAGGCGTCGTTGGTGAGGACGAAACAGGGTTTCTGCAGCTGGTTCAGGCGCGCGACCGCCTCGGGCGCACCGGGTACGGCAGAGGGCCAGCGGGTAAGAACGCCGTCGGAGTCGAAGAGGATTGCGTCGAATCGCTCAATGAGTTCGCCAAGGGTGATTTGCGGAATCAAGCGCCAATGCCTCCGGCCTCAATACGCTACTGGGGCTTAAAGGGAATACGGGGGACCCCTCCTCGTAGATTGACGCCATTGAAATGATGATTGTGTCGGCCCAGCCCCGTCGTTCCCGCCTGCGCGGGAATCCGAATCTCAGCCTGTCGAGGTTCCCGCCTGCGCGGGAACGACGGGTTAGCGGGCCAGCCATCATCTCAAAACGGTTGACCTGCCAGGCCCATATCTCCGGATTAGCCCCGCCCGCTCACGGTGAACTTATTAAGGCGGGCCGCCCATGGTTCGACAAGCTCACCATGAGCGGGATCTAATCTTATGCGTCAACTCTGATTGACTACTGCCCAACGGCTGTCACGCAATCCCTACTACGCAACGCCTACTCCCGGTAGTATTCCATGCCCAGGTGGGTAATCTGCTCCTCGCCCATCAGCCAGCGCAGGGTGTTCTTCAGCTTGGTCTGCTGGATGAACAGGTCGTGCTCGGGATAGACCGTAGGGGCGTGGTGCGGGCTCTTGAAATAGAAGGAGAGCCATTCCTGGATGCCGGAGAGACCGGCCCGCTGCGCCAGGTCCATGAACAGCACCAGGTCCAGCACCAGGGGAGCGGCCAGGATGGAGTCGGAGCAGAGAAAGTCAATCTTGAGCTGCATCCGCCGGCCCAGCCAGCCGAAGATGTCAATGTTGTCCCAGCCCTCCTTGTTGTCTCCCCGGGGCGGGTAGTAGTTGATGCGTACCTTGTGGTAGGCGTCGGAATACAGGTCGGGGTACAGGTCGGGTTGCAGAATATACTCCAGCACGCCCAGCTTGGACTCTTCCTTGGTCCGGAAGTTCTCGGGCTCGTCCAGCACCTCGCCGTCCCGGTTGCCCAGGATGTTGGTGGAGAACCAGCCATCCATGCCCAGCATCCGGGCCTTGAGCATGGGGCCTATCACGGTCTTTACCAGGGTCTGCCCCGTCTTGAAGTCCTTGCCGCAGATGGGGACGCCCTGGTCGCTGGCCAGCCGCTCCATGGCGGGAATGTCCACCGTCAGGTTGGGGGCCCCGTTGATGAAGGGGACGCCTTCCATCAGGGCGGCGTAGGCGTAAATCATGGAGGGGGCGATGGTTTCGTTGTTGTCGTGGAGGGCGCCGACAAAGTTCTCGATGTCCTGGTGGGCGTCGGACTCGGTTATGAACTTCTCGGTGGAGGCGCACCAGATCATGACCAGGCGGTCGCAGCCGTTTTCCTCCTTGAAGCGGCGGATGTCTTCGCGCAGGGACTCGGCGGCGCCCAGCTTGGAATCTACCACCCGCGTATTTGTGCCGTTGATGCGCTTGACGTAGTCATTGTCGAAGACTGCGGGCATGGGGTTGACGGCCTTGAGAAAGTCGGAGACGGGTTCTATCTGCTCGTAGCGGTCCAGCACGCCGGCCTTTACCGCCGCGTCGTAGGCGCTGTCGGGAATGGGGTCCCACGCGCCGAAGACAAGGTTGTCCAAATCTGCCAGGGGCACGAAATCGCGGATTAGGGGAGAGCGGTTTTCAGTGCGCTTGCCCAGGCGGATGGTGGACATCTGGGAGACGGAACCCACCGGGGCCCCGGTGCCGCGCCGGATGTGCTCAACGCCGGCCACGAAGGTGGAGGAAACGGCGCCCATGCCTACCAGCAGGACTCCCAGCTTGCCGCCGGCCGGGGCAATGCTGGTGGAGCCTGCCGCAACAAAGTCCTTGGGCTCCAGGGCAACACCCTGCTGGACGGCCAGTTCCATCAACTGGGAATGCCACTGGGCGGGAATTCGGCCCGTCCTGGCCCAGTGCTGCACCGTGCTCTGGCGCTTGCCCAGCAGCGCGGCCAGGGCGGACTGGCCGCCGAATCGTTCAATAATGCTTCTAGCGCTATTCATCGTTTAGAACTCCACCGATAATTTTGTTGTAGTAAAACTGTTACCATAGGGCTTGGTGCCACCGGATTCGAATTCGTACCTGCCATTAGTATATGGCAACGCAAACACCTTACCAATATTTTTGTTAACAGTCAACAGGTAAGAGAACCCGGCAACTGTTCAGAGTAAAAGGGAATAAGTTGCTCCTGAAACAGTCGTTCCCCCCGGCGGGAAGCTGAGACAGGCAGGAGTTCAGATTCCTGCCTTCACAGGAATGACGATTCGGGGCACTTGAACTGATGGGTTTAATGTCCGCTCACCCTGAGCTTGTCGCAGGGCCGCCCGTTCACGGTTCGACAGGCTCACCATGAGCGGACTCTCAGCTAATCCATGACTTATACGGAGCCGGACTAATGGCGCGGTTCGGGCGGCGGAGTTTCAGGGGCAAGGTATGGCTTCCCCTTCCGCGGTGGGCCCGGTGTCAGTGTGGCGCCGGGTGGGGGGTTGCGGGGCGCTCTCAGGCGGCAAGGGCGAAAGCGAGGCTTATGGCAGAGGCCGCAAACAGAAGGCCGGCCAGTATCAAGAGGATGCGACGGCCCCGTCTGGCCAGGAAAGTCATTGCCAGGAAGAAGAGGGCAAGCAGGGCCGTAACAACTAGGGATACTTCCGGTTCTTCAAGGATAAACATACAACTTCAGTCATTCGGGACGGTAAGCTGCTGCAGCCCATTTGCTGTTAACGGCACTACGTGGGCAACGTCGCCTATTGTCCCCGCGTACCCAGGAAGTACACGGTTACCATCAGCAGCACGATGGCCAGAATGCCACCCCATGCAACAATGTTCAGCCTTGTGAGCGACTCCAGGCGTCGCCACCAGCCAATGAGAGACGGCATCCCTGTTCTCCCGCAGGAAAATGATGCGGGATTATAGCACAAATGCCAATGGTTGCCGCCAGGTTGCTGGGCTGCCAGGCAGGGCCATCGCGCCTTGACGAAATGTTGTCCTGACCGGTCAAGACTGTCATTCAAAACGGAGTGAAGAATCTAAACTCCACCCACCAACCCACTTTCGGACCCGTAACCGGGCTTAAGGGCAGGATTTTAGGCCCTTCAGCAAAGTTTATCCTGAGCCAAGCCGTAGGACTCAGGGCGACATGACTTGCAGCTTAGGTGTACGGCGCAACTCAAGATACGATTGCCCTGCATTTCGGTCTAATATTTGCACTGATCGGTTTGCGACGTTCAAGGCAAGGGTGGCCATTAATCAAGGGTGGGCGCTAATACCGTATGATATCCTACAATAAAGTATAACAATAACGTATAATGAAAGTGATTATTGCGAGGGAGACGTTCACTGATGGCACGGGAAACCGCGACTGGAACGGGCCAAGCGACGCAGGCGCTGAGCGTGCCGGAAGAGTTGCTTCTTGCGCTGCTGAACGAGGAGAGCGGTTACTTTCATCAGGTGCCCGGCTGGAATCTGAACTGCGCTATGGCTGGCGCAGCGCTGGCTGAGCTGTCGCTGATCGGTCGCATAGACACCGATCTGCAGTCGCTGATTCTGTTGGATGCGACTGAAACCGGTCATCCGACGCTCGACCCGATCCTGCGAGAGATTGCGTCAGAAGCAGAACCGCACGATGCCCGCTACTGGGTCGAGCGGCTCGCTCTGCGCTCCGAGTCAATGATCTCCGAAGTACTGGACGGGCTCGTTCGGCAACAGCTTATAGACCGCCACCTGGGTGAGTTCTACACCTTCACCAAGCGCCACCGGCGCGAGATAGCGCCAGGACAAGAATACACGGCAGGGGACTACGTTAAGGCCCGGTTGATCCTGATCATCTTCTCGGACGCGTTTCCGAGTCCCCGCGAAGTGATTATCACCGGCCTCGTCAATGCCTGCGGCGTGTTCCAGCTGATGTTTCAGACCGACGAGGAGGTGGAAGAACGGATTAAGTTCGTCAGCCAGATGGACCTGATCGGTCAAGCAATCGCAGCGGCGGTGGGCGAGAACATCATCATCGGGCCCACGCTTCGCCGGCCCTCGCTGACAAAGCCGATTCCCAACGTCTCCGTGCGGGATCTTGTGTTCAACCGCAATCTGCGGGAGGGCAGGCTGCCAGCAGGGTTCGCGTCTTTAGCCGAGAAGTATGGTCCGGTGTTCAAGATTCGGATTCCGTTCCAGCAGGACATGATTGTCCTGGCCGGGGTGAAGACGAATGAATGGGCCCAGAGCAAGGGGCGGCTGTTCCTGCGGTCAAAGGAGTATTTCGAGGGCGTTGACAAAGCATACGGCGTGTCGCGCTCAATGCACTCGGTTGACGGCGCCGATCACTTTCGCTTTCGCAAATCGTTGCAGCCCGCCTACGCGCCCAGCGTTTTGACCAGGCGTCTGGACGATGTCTATGACTTGGCCCGCGCGCACATGGCGACCTGGAACGTCGGCACAGCGATACCGGCGCAGACGATGCTGCGGCCATTTCTGAACGCGCAGGCATCGCCGCTCCTGGCCAGCATAGATACCCAGGACGAGATTGACGATGCGCTCAAATACAAGATGCGGGTGCTCAACGTAGGCATCGCGAAGATGCTGCCGAAGTTCATGCTCAAGACTCCGCCAATGCGCCGCCGGGCGAAGGCCACGGATCGGATCGTAGAGCGTATGCAAAGCACACATACGTCCGCGCAGCGGGTCGGCATGCCTGGGGACGTGGTGGACGCATATTTAGCCCTGCACGCATCTGACCCCCAGTTCCTGCCCGAATCGGACCTGTCGCTGCCGCTGGGGGCTATCTTGATGACCAGCATGTACATGGGCGATCAGCTTGGTTTCGCCCTTTACTGGCTGGTGCAGGACCCCGAGTTGTACGAGCGAGTCACGGCCGAAGCGGACGCCTTGTGGGCCGAGGGCGACCCCAACGAGGACGACCTCAATCTGGAACGGATTGACGTTACCCACAGGGTGCTGATGGAGGCTCTGCGGATGTCGCCGATCGTGGCCATGTCGCTGCGCACGGTGATGAATACCTGCGTGGTGGAAGATTACGAATTACCGGTCGGGGCGCGGCTCCTGATTGCACAGACGGCGGCGCACTACCTGGAAGAGGCGTTCCCAGATCCATGGAAGTTCGACATAGACCGTTACGCGCCCCCGCGAAGAGAACATACCGGCGCGGGCTACGCGCCCTTCGGCCTGGGCACGCACTCATGTCTCGGATTCCGCTGGGCTGAATTGCAATTGGCAATCAACCTGCTCATGCTCACCCATTACTTCAAGATCGAACTGGACCGTCCCTACAAGCGATTGCCGATGGATCCGTTACCTTCACAGTCGCCCAGCAACAAGCTGAAGTTCAAGCTCGTTGAGCAGCGGCACGAGCTAAGAATCTGAGTTCGCTACGCAGCTCCTCCAGCGCTTAATTCGTCGCCACGTCGATTCTTTGTGGCCAGTCTTTGTGGCCAGGGCGATTGCAAAGTCGTGACAATAATCCCCTCCCCTAGTAGTTCAACCACTTAGGAATGACGGGTAACTATCGAAACCCGTCATTCTGGCGCAGGCCAGAATCCAGGAAGGTTAGCTCCGGACACGGTTCCTTACGTTCAGGACTCCTGGGTTCCGGCCTTCGCCGGAGCGACGGAGAGAAGCAGTTTCAACTATCGTTTCAAAGTTGTCGGACTACTAGGTCAAATGTGTTGAACCACTGGCAGGTCAATCCTTTTGAAATGATGACCAATGCACTGGATCGTCTTCCTGCGAAGGCAGGAATCTGAAAGCCGGCCCGTGGTCGTTCCCGCCTTGGCGGGAACGACCACGGGCCGGACCAAGCATCATTTCAAATTTGCCGGACTACTAGCCGAGGGTCCGGTTGATGAAGGAAGTCATCTGCTCCAGGGCCCGCTGGGCCACGTCGGTGGACATGTCCCGCAGCACGCCTTCGCCCTCGCCCTCAAAGATGGTTACGTCAATTTGACCGCCGGCCTTGCGATACTGGCTGATAAACTCGTCCAGGTCCGGGCGCGGGTGGGCCGCCTCGTATTCCCGGGCCAGGCACAGGGTGGGCGGAAGGTCCGTCTTCTCGCCCCGGTCCAGGATGCGGGCCGGCGCGGCTTCCGCCATGGCCTCTTCCGTCACCCAGTACATATCGTGCATCCTGACGGTACGCTCTCCCACGGATTCGGGCGGCTTCACGTCTTCCCGAATGCCCTGGGCGTAGTGGTAGCGGCCCAGGGGGTCAATGACGGGCGAAACCATAATCACGCAGCCCAGGGAGCCGTCCACGTCGGAGGCGCCGTTGGTGAGGGACAGGGCCGAGTAACGGGCGTCGCTGGGGCGCATGCCCAGGAGCATGGCCTGGTGGGCGCCGCTGGAGGTGCCCATGGCGCCAATTTTGGCCCCGTTGCCGTTCCACTCGGCGGCGTGAGCCTTGGCCCAGCGAATGCCGTAGTGGATGTCGGCCAGGGAGGCAGGGTAGGAGGCTTCCGGCGGAACGCGAAAGTCCAGGGCCGCCACGATAATGCCGTTCCTGGCGATGGCTTCGTTGCCGACGTTGCCGTTTTCCCGGGTGCCGTTCACCCACGCGCCGCCGTGCAACTCGATCATTACCGGGAAGGGGCCGTCGCCCTGGGGCTTGAAGAGCTTTGCCAGGAAGGGCTTGTCTCCGTGGCGGAGATATTCCACGTCCTGGATTTCAACCTCGTAGGTGGTCTGCTTGCTTATGGTCATGCCATTCTCCTTCTTGGTTGGAATTTTCCTGGTTGGGTCCGGATGGGTCCAATAGGGTCCGTTTGGGCGCTCTGCCCGTGTGCGCATAGGTTACGTCGCAAAGGCGGCGCCGTCAATACGGCGGCCCTTACTGCCCTGGAGCATTCTGAAGTCCGCTCACGGCAATCCCCCGAGTCCGCTCATGGTAATCCCCGGAGTCCGCTCATGGTGAGCTTGTCGAACCACGAGCGGGCGGCCCTTCGACAGGCTCAGGGTGAGCGGTACCTTCCGATCACCATCCGCCACCCCCATCCGGGCCTGCCGCCTTTGAGGGGGAAGGGGCGGTGGCATGGCCTTCAGGGCTGGGGCCGTATGCCTTTGCTGGGGGAGACCTGCTCGTACCCCGCCGCAACCTGGAAGAGCAGTCCTTCCTCGAAGGGGCGGCCGATGAACTGGACTCCGATGGGCAGCCCGCCGCCGCTGAACCCGCAGGGCACGGTGATGGCCGGCAGGCCGTTGCCGTTCATGGGGCTGGTGTTGCGGGAAATGAACCCGGACCCGGGGCCCCGTACCCGGTGGGTCTCGCCGCCCACTTCAATGTCCACCGAGTCAATGCGCGGCGCGGGCACCGGCGTGGTGGGCGTTACCAGGAAGTCCACCTGCTGCAGGACCCGGGCGTACTCCTCCTTGATGAGACGCTGCACCTTCAGGGCCTTGGAGTAGTCGCGGCCCAGGACGAACTGGCCGGCCAGGGTGCGGTAGATGACGTTGGGGCCGTACTTGTCCCGGTCGCTGGCCAGGTAGGGCTCGTGGGTTACCACCCCGTCGGAGAGGCTGGCGGCCCGCAGCGCGCCCACGTACTCCATGGTGGGCAGGCCCACCTCCACCACCGAAACGCCCAGTTCCTGCAGGGCGGCGATGGCGGCGCGCACCGACGCTTCCACCTCGGCATCCACGTCGTCGAAGTAGTAATTGGCCGGTATGCCTGCGGTGAGGCCCGAAAGGTCGCCGCCCAATCCCTCCAGGTAGTCGGGCACGGGCACGGGCACGGTGCTGGGGTCCAGGGGGTCGTAGCCGGCCAGGGCCTGGAGCACCAGGGCGCTGTCGGCCACGGAGCGGGTCATGGGGCCGATGTGGTCCCCGTTGAAACTGGTTACCATCAGGCCGCGCTGGCTTACCCGGCCAAAGGTCTGCTTGAGGCCCACGACGCCGCAAAAGGCGCCCGGCAGCCGCACCGAACCGCCCAGGTCGGTGCCCAGGGATGCGAAGGTGACGCCGGCGGCCACGTTGGCCCCGCCGCCGCCGCTGGAGCCGCCGGGGATGTGGTCCAGGTTCCAGGGGTTGTGGACGGCGCCGTAGTGGGGGTTGTTGGACGTGGCCCCGGCGGCGAACTCCTCCAGGTTTTCCTTGCCCAGCATGATGGCCCCGGCCTCTTCGCACAGGGTTACGACCCGGGCGTCCTCGTCGGGGACGTTATCGGCCAGCACCAGGGATCCCACGGTGGAGCGGATGCCGGCCGTGGCGATGTTGTCCTTGATGCCGATGGGGATGCCGTGCAGGGGCCCGCGGTACTGGCCGCCGGCCAGTTCCGCCTCCAGTTGGCGGGCGCGTTCCAGGGCCTGCTCGTGGAGCAGGGTGATGAAGGAGTTGAGCCGGGGCTGGAGACGGTCGGCCCGGGCCAGGGCAGCCTCGGTGACCTCCACCGGGGATACCTCGCCCGACGCAATGCGGGGGGCAAGCTCGGAAATGGTCAGGTCCAGCAGCGCATCATTCGGCATCTTCGTCTCCTCCCTCGGCGGCCCGGAGCAGGCGGCCGGACACTACATCGGCAAGGTCCAGGCCGTCGGCGCCGGCCATGGCTTCCAGGTAGCTGTCCACTTCCGGCTGCACCAGGTCCAGTTCCGAATCGGACAGCTCAAAGCCCCCGTACTCCCGGATGATGGCCTTCATGGTCTCCTTGGAAATACCCATCTGCCCTCCTGCCAGCTAGATTCCGGTTGGGTAGTGTCGTCAAAAGCGCCGTCATTCCTGCGAAGGCAGGAAACTGAACTGCTGCCCGTCGAGATTCCTGCCTTCGCGGGAACGACGAAAAGAGAAGCTCGGAAGCTCTCACTTTCAATTTGACGACACACCCTAACGATACGCCCTAAAGGTTGGCCTTGCGGCTGTGGATGCCGGTGGCGCCGCTGGGGCGATTGCCCATCTCCTCCTCAATTTGCGGGGCGCCGTCGGCCTCGGCGCAGCGTACCTCGAAAGTATGGTCGCCGGCGGCAAAGGGCCAGTCGAACCGCCAGATAACCCAGGTGGTCTCCGACAAGGGTGTGCGCAGCTGGGCGTCCTGCCAGGGACCGCCGTCCACCCTTACCTGGACCCCGGATATGCCGCGTGCCCCGGCGAAGGCGATGCCGCCCACGGGCACCAACCGCTGCCCGGCGCTTTCCACCACGTCCCGCACCGCCACTGTGTCAATTACCGAGGTGGACCTTACCCGGGCCACTTCGTCCCAGCCGCGTTCCACCCAGTAACCCTCCCGGTATTCATCGGTAACCTCAATATCCACAATCCACTTGGGCTGCTTCATGCCGTAGCGGTCGGGCAGCCAGATGCGCAGGGGGAAGCCGTGGTCGAAGGGCAGGGGTTCACTGTCCCAGGCGTAGCACAGCATTATCCGGTCGTCGGATGCGATGAGGTCCAGGGCCACCGTTTCGTAAAAGCCGTCGGCGGACTTGATGACCAGGTACCTGGCCTCGGGCAGGGGCTGCACGTCGGCCAGCACCGACTGCATCGCCGCCCCGGTCCAGTGGGTGGTGCTGATCAGGGTGGTGCCGATGCGCCCGGAAATGCAGGACAGGGTCACGTACTGCTCGCGGGTGGGGTAGTCGTTGCGAATCTGGTCAATGGTCAGCTCCCTGGGGTTGGCCACC
This sequence comes from Dehalococcoidia bacterium, assembly GCA_034423215.1. GTDB lineage: Bacteria > Chloroflexota > Dehalococcoidia > Lucifugimonadales > UBA3495 > Bin22. Next base: position 54,726 of record DAOUIY010000043.1, on the reverse strand, counting down.
AGGCCGTGAATGGGCAGCACCCAGTTGGATATGTCAATGAAGGTGGGTTCGGTGCGCAGGAATACCTGGTAGTGGTCCTCCACGGGCGTGTATTCGGGCCGAGTGCCCGGGGCGGGAACCAGGGGGTCGCCGTCGTTGGGCAGAGGACGGCGTGGCGGCATTTCCTCCGGGGGCATGGAGCCGGCCACCGATTCGTTGATGCGGGTCTGCTCGCCCTGGGCCAGCACGGCGCCCAGGCCGGCGCTGGCCACGGTAATGGTGGCGGTGGTGGCGCCCAGGCGTACCAGGAACTGGCGCCGGTTCAGCACCGTGGCAGACCGGGCTTCCCCTTCAACAATAATCTGCTCCGGGGGCGCTCCCCGCAGGCGGCGCTGCATATAACCGAGGCAGATTCCCCAGGCCAGGAACAGGACCATGAGAATGACGAAGGTGACGACCGGGTTCATGGTGGACTGGCCCATGGGCAGGCTGACCAGGGTCAGGGGCAGGCCCACCACCAGGCCGGCAATCAGTCCGGGCGCCGGGCGGGAGAATATGTCGGCCAACGGGCTGCTCACCCCGGTGGGCGCCGGCGGACGGGAGCGCATGACGGCGAAGAAGATGGCGCTGGCCACCACGCCGATGCCGAATACCATTATCACCGCCGCTATCTGCTCGCTGGTCTTGGCGGCGGCGGCGACGCTGAGGTTGAACAGGAGCAGGGCTTCTATCATCATGTCAATGCCGAAGGTAATCAGCGGGCCCGGGGTAACCGTGGCGATCCAGTCGAAGAGGGCAAAGGGGACAAAGGGCAGGTCCAGCAGCTTGTCCACCAAAAACATCAGGCCGACCAGGGGGGCGGAAATCAACGCTCCCGCCAGGGCCCCGTAACCGAGATTGGACGACATTCTTGTCATGTGCGAGACCTCCTGTTTAGGGAATCCGGCGCCGGGTCACAGCCCGCCAAGTCACAGCCCGCCGGGGTACTGCCAATCGGCCCAAATCCACGAATGCTGCCGGAACACCGTTTGATTTTTCCCGAACGCGACGGGAAGGGCAATAATGGTTCAACCCTTTTGAACTGATGATTGGGCCGGCCCAACCCGTCGTTCCCGCGTGGAAGTCACCGACCGGCCCAACCCGTCGTTCCCGCGTGGAAGTCTCCGACCGGCCCAACCCGTCGTTCCCGCGCGGAAGTCTCCGACCGCCCCAACCCGTCGTTCCCGCGCAGGCGGGAACCTCGACAGGCTGGAGTTCAGATTCCTGCGAAGGCAGGAATGACGATTTACGGCATTGGTCGCCATCTTGAACTGATGGAAATATTACCGCTCACCCTGAGCCTGTCGAAGGGCCGCCCGCTCATGGTGAGCTTGTCGAACCATGAACGGGCTCCGGGGCTCACCGTGGTCGGGCTCCAAGGCTCACCGTGAGCGGACTCCAGCTTATCCACGATTCCTTTGTTGATGGCCCGCCAAAACTTTACAGGGACGCCACCGGGCCGGCGCCGGTACTTTGGGTATTGGTACTTTGGGTATTGGTACTCTACTGGAACGCCATTGCCCCGTTTTCGGCAATTACGTCATACCGGGTTTACCCGGTTTTATAGTAAAATCGGTTTCCAGTAACCATTTTAACTCAAAAGAGGGCACCAGATGAATAAATGGGTTGGCTTTGCGCTTCTGGCGGCCTTTCTGGCCCTTTTTGCCGGCTGCGGGGCCTCTTCGGTGGACAGCGGCAGCATGTTGACGTTAAAGGCGGCCAATGAAGGCCTGGAGCCGGCCGCCGGCCTGAGAGAACAGGCCGCTACCAGGGAACAGGCTGCGACGCAGGCATCCCGGGGCCCTGCTTCCGGCCGGTTCCCGCCTCCCGTGTCTTTGCCGGCGGGCGGCGGTCCCTACTTCTATTCTGGGTCGAGTTTTTCCGCCGCCGGCTTGCAGGCTCTCCCGGGCGGGCAGCCTCCGTCCCTGGCCAGCCTGTCGGTGGAAGTGGACTCGATGCAGGGCGCGTCGCTGCAGGTGCAGGCCATTGCGGAAAGCCTGGGCGGATATGTGGAAAGGCTGGCCAGTTCCGGCGGCTCGCGCCTGCCCCGGTCGGACATTACCGTCAAGGTGCCCCAGGACCGGTTTGCTGCTGCCATGGACCGCATTGAGGCCCTGGGCAGCGTCCAGTTTCGCAGCCTGGGCAGCGAGGACATTACCGAGCAGCACATTGACCTGACGGCCCGGCTGGCGGTGTACCAGAGAGAAGAGCAGAGCCTGGCCTCCCTCATGGAGCGCAGCAGTTCGGTATCGGAGCTTTTGAGCATTGAACGGGAACTGGCCCGGGTGAGGAGCAACATTGAGCTGGCCCAAAGCCGGTTGAATCTACTAGAGCAGCGGGTGGACCTGGCGACAATTCAGGTATCCCTGTTCCCCACCGGAAGCCTGGACGTGGCCGGGCCTTCCGCCAGCTTTGACCTGGAGGTTTCCAGTGTCATGGAACGGGTGGCGAATCTCCGCAAGTATGTGACCGACCGGGGCGGCGAAATAGATGAGGTGTACCTGGCATCCTCCGGGGATACGGAGCGGGCCGAGTTGACCTTCCGGGTTCTGGAAGGGGACTTTGACCGGGCCACGCTATTCATTGAAGGACAGGGAAGGGTGACGGCCCGCGAACTGCTGGAAATTTCCAACCCACCGGGAGAAAATGCCCGGGACACCCGCCGGCCCAATGCCAGCATACGGGTGACCTTTGTGGACAGTTCGGGCGGCATGACCTTCTGGACGCCGCTCCTGGTAATTCTGGTCCTGGCGGTGATGGGCGCCGTCGGGTATTACGTGATGAGACTGGTTTACCAGCGGGGCCGGCGACGGGGCAGTTTTATTTAACAGGCCGGGCAACTAACAGGCCGGGCAACGGGCCGTGAATTCCTTCCCTGAAATACGCCCTGTAACGTGCCACGTATAGAGCCCCGCAACGTGCCCGGTTCGGGGCCCTGTACCGGGCATGGGTTAGGGGCTATAATCCCGTCAGTATCAGCCAGTACCATCCAGGCAGCAAGCAGCTATACAAGAGCGATAGAGGAAGGGCAAACGATGGCAGACGGCAAGTATGTAGAGTGGGTTCACGGGGCCAGTATGCAGGTCGAGTACCTGGGACGCATAACTTCGGTGAGGCACACGGGTCCCTTCGTCCGAATTGAAGGAGCCGGGGGGCAGAATACCTGGGTACACTTCCCCATCCCCACCATGGCGGTGGCCAACGGCAAGGCCACCCGGGCCGAGGCGGCCCTGGTCAGTTTTCGCACCAGGCCCCACGCCACGGTGCACGAAGTGATTGTGTACGACGGGGAGAAGCGAATCGCCGAGCACATGGACCTGGGTATGCAGGGAGATAACCTGGACGCCCGCTTTGAGATCCCCGGCACGCCCGAGGTGCAAAAGGGACTGAACGTGACGGTCGGCGTATCCTTCGGCAGCGGCTCTCCCGACACCCGCTCCATGCAGATTGAGATTGTCGGCGTGGGCGTGGAGTTCTCCGGCCAGTAGGTCCGGCCAGCAGGTTTGTAAGTCCAGCAATGGCCGCCAATGCTCACACTCACGAATAGCTGCGGTCCGCCGCAATGCTTAACCGGAAGATACACCGGGGTATTCGAGGTTATTCGTGGGTCAGTGTTATGGCCGGCCTTTGGACCGGTTTCACAGAAGACCGGCCAGGCTGAACAGCCAGCCGAGGACGCCGGCCCCCACGATTACCAGGGGCGCAGGCACGCGGAAGAACATCACGGCCCCGAAGGCCAGCAGGGCGATAACCGCGCCGGCGGCATTGGGGTCTGCCCTTTCCCACAGCAGGAAGACCACTCCCACCACCAGCCCGATGGCGGTGGCGTTGACTCCCACCAGCGCTATCCGCACCCAGGGATACTGCCTCACCCGCTCCCAGAAAGGGAGCGCGGCGTAGATTATCAGCACACCGGGCAGGAAAAGGCCGACGAAGGCCAGCAGAAGGCCCGGCACGCCCCCGGCCACCGCCCCCAGGTAGGCGCTGAAGCTGAATAGCGGCCCGGGCAGGGCCAGCATCAGGGCAAAACCATCCAGAAACTGCTCTTCGGTTACCCAACCCGGTTCCACCACCTCGGTCAGCAGCATGGGCAGCACCACCTGGCCGCCGCCGAAAATCAGGGACCCGGTGCGGTAGAAGGACTCGAAAAGCTCCAGCGATTGATGCTGGAAGATTAAGCGGGCGGGTATCAGGCCCACCAGCAGGACCAAGAAGACGGCCAGCAGCAGGACGCCGGCCAGGGGCGAGATGCCCAGGTTTCGCAGGGGCGCGCCGCCGGACCGGACCGCCGCGGCCTCCTGCCGCCGGAGGGCAACGCTGGTTACCACGCCTCCCACGGCCAGCACCGCCGGAAAGGCCCAGGGCTGGCGCACCAGAATAGCCACCACCGCCCCCAGCAGCATCAGTCCCATGGTCAGCCTGGTGTTTACCACCACCAAGCCCAGCCGCCAGGCCGCGATGGCCACCAGGGCGACCGTGGCCGGCTGCACTCCGTCGAGCCAGGCAGGCCGTTCTCCCTCGGAAAGGAAGCGCGTCACGCCCAGGCCGGCCAGGGCCATGATAGTTGCCGCCGGCAGGAGGAACAGGAACAGGGCCACCAGGCCGCCCAGGGGGCCGGCCCGGGCCGCGCCCACGGCCACCACCATCTGGGTGGAAGTGGGTCCGGGCAGTCCCTGGCCCAATCCCAGCAACTCAACAAAGCGTTCCTCGTCCAGCCAGCGACGGCGGGCCACGAACCGTTCCTGGAGCAGGGCGATGTGAGCCTGTGGGCCGCCAAAGGCTATCCAGCCCAGGGGCAGAAAGGCCCAGGCCACCTCCGCCAACCGGCGAGCCAGGGACGTGGGAGCTTCCGCGTTGGGTTCTGCCGGCAGGTTGTCCATGTCAACACCTTGTCAGCGCCTGGTTTGGATGGGGTCGTTTGGTTGTGGGCGCCGCGATGAACCGGTAAGTAGTTATGAGTTATGGGATTGTACCCGCCTCCGCCCTGCGGTGTCATCGAAAGTTTGTTAAGAACCTCTTGACAGGAATTTACCAATATAGAACAATTGTTCTATCTTCTTTCTTCCAAGGGGGTACGGATGGATTACTACAGGTTGAAGGCCTGTGTACGCTGCGGTGGCGACCTGGCAAGGGATGACGGAGACTGGATTTGTATGCAGTGCGGCGCCTATTCCTACGTCGGCCTTTACCGTCAACAGGAGCTTTCGCTGAGTACATTTACGGGGCTGCCCTCGGGGGCGAGCCAGGGGCCGGGAGAGTCCGAGGGCAGGCCGGGAACTGAGGGTCCGGTCCCTCCCGACTTTTCAAAGGGCATGTCGGGCGGTGGTACATCTCCGGGAGGACTCAGCATCGCATCAAACCCAATCTTCGGCCATTACCCCACGCCGTTGGAGATTCCGGCGTAGGGTATCGGCCCACCGCGCGGTCAAGAGGGTATGCAAGGACGGTTATGAGGACGGTTATGAGGACGGGCGCGGGTGAGAAGAAGGGACCCACGGCGGCCGTTCCGGCCCTGTGCCGGAAGCGAGTTGAACGATTCACTTGGAGAGACCAACGAGCGGGGGACTGATGAACGGGAGATTGACGATATGACTCTGCTGGCCCTGGATGCCGGTGTACGAGAGACGGGCTGGGCCGTTTTCCATGCCGGCGGGATTGTTCATACCGGCATTATCAAGCCTTCGGGCAGCCGGGAACTGGACGCTGCGGTCCGGGTTGACCATCTGGTACAGAGCCTGGACGAACTGGTGGACCGCTGGAAACCCGGAGCGGCGGCCTACGGTCAGCCCTCGGGTATGCGCTGGCCGGTACCGTCGCTGGAGGTGCTGGACAACGCACTGTTCAAATGGTCGTCCGGCCACCGGCTGCCCCTCTACACCTACTCGGCGCAGGAGGTCCGCGCGGCCCTTACGCAGAACTCCAACATACCGCAAGACCAACTGGCCTTTGCCATAATGCGGCGCATGGGCTTGATCGGGGTAAGAAAGTCCACCCACGAATGGGAGGCCCTGGCCGTAGGCTACTACCACCTGTGCCAGCGCCCGGGCCGCCGCATGGCCTGACCGGGGCGCCGGCGCATGGGCCGCATGCCGGTGAGAACAGCCCGGTGAGAACAGCCCGGTGAGAGCAGCAACGAAGGAAGTCCTTGAGGTATCCTTTAGTTACCGAGCCGGAGAGGTCTGAAACCGGGCCTCTCCGGAACCTTTGATTGCCACGTTCATACTAACTCCGTTTACTCTCCCACTCTGTGTATAATGGGAAATACCGCAACAGAATCGGGGAGGTCAAATCTAATGCCAATCATCCAGCGCCCCTACGTGCCACCGGAAGACCAGCCACCCCAGGAGGAAAACTACGTAAACCCCGGCGACACTCAAACGTCGGAAGCTTCCGGGGAGCCGATAACTTTTTACTGCGATTCATTCCACGTTTACAGCAGCCTCTACTCGGCTGTCCTGTTTTTCGGTGAACAGATGGAGGAGCGGGAGCCAATACTGCGAGCGCGCATCAAGGTTAGCCCCCAGATGCTCAAGGCCTTCGCCCTGCTGGCCAACAAGCACGTACGGGACTACGAGGAAGCCGTCGGCCCCATAACCCTGCCGGAACAGGTTTACAACGCCTGGGACATAGAGGTGGAGCAGCAGTAGAGGGAAAGGGTTGCGCCATGAGCATGAATGAACAGTCTTCCTTCACAAAGACTGCCAGGAAGCCAGGGGAGCCCATGATACTCCCCGCAACTGTGATTGGAGGAGAGTTGGGAACCTTTTACGTGGATTTTGTGCTGTGGAACCGGGAAATGACCAAGTCTCGCAGCCTGACAGGACTGGTGGATACGGGCGCTTCTTACGTACAGGCTCCGGCGTCGGTCCTGGAAGAATTAGGCGTACAACGGGAGCGTTCGGCGTGGTTCACCCTGGCGGACGGAACCAGGCGCGAATTGCACGTGGGCTTGACTCCCATCGAACTGGAAGGCGATACAGCGAGTGTCTATGTGATTTTCGGTGACGAAGGAAGCAGCGTTCTGCTGGGAGCGTTGGCGCTGGAGACTCTTGCCCTGGCCGTTGACGCGAAGAATAAAAGGTTTATCAAAGCAGAGTTGACCTTGTAGTATCGCCCTTGTCTCTTGGAGTTCCAACGAACACTCAGCGAGGTGACTATGGCCGCCCCCGAATCTCAGCACAACCCTTTAAATGATGATGACCGCCGCCTGGCAGAGCATGACTCGGTTCCCGTCCTGATTGAGTCGGAGACGGACCTCTCCACGCCCGCTGACTGGGACTGGCGCATCATAGGGGCCAGCCAGCCCAACGCTGCCGTCTTTCACATCAACCACAGCGATGTTACCCAGGTGAAGGTGTCCGCGCTGGGGCCGGAAGATTCGCCGCCTGATGCCCCCTTTGTCATCACCGGCGAGATTCCCATCCTCATCATAGATACGCTGGACCAGTTCTGGGCGGGCGAGTCTCGCACCAAGCTGCCGCTGCAGGGACTGCGGGTGCCCGTGGCGGGAGATACGGAGCAGGAAGCCAGGCACAAGCTGGCCGCAGACCTGGCGGCCCAACTACGGCTGCTGCTGCTGTTGTCTTCGGCCCGGCAAGGCAACATCGCCCCCGAGCTGCGGGCAAACATGATATACCTGAGCTCGGTTCTGGACGTCCGGGGGCGTTAGCAGGCCGGCGGCTTTGCATTAATGGTTAAGCTCAAGAGTCCAGGGCCATCGCGTCTTAACGAACTTGTAACTTTGAACCGCCAATACTGTCATTCTGAGCAGTCTCGAATGACAGGGATGGTCCGGGCTGGACTTCGGACCGGGTCTAGCGGCTCCTGTTGCTTCTACCGCCTTTCCTCGGCAGTTCGTCCTCGCAACGCATCAGAAAGCTGCGCCAGCCAACTCCGCTCCGGGGCCTTTTCCTCCTCGGGCGGCAGGTCTCCTATCACCACCACGGTACCGGCCAGCCAGTCGTACACCGACCGCCTTTCCTCCCGGTCCAGCAGCACCAGGATGAGGGATATGCCGTCAAGCACCACATACAAAGAGCCGGAGAGCATTTGCGCCAGGCCCCTGACCAGCTTCTGCCAGGTGCGCATGCGTCGTCCTGTCCTGCGGTCAATGACGTGGGCGCCCATGAGCATGTGGCCGGTGGAACGTCCCCAGGTGAAGTAGGCGATGAGGTAAAAGCCCCGGGCCAGCATCATCTGGATATTTATGGGGAGTTCCGTGCCGGTTATGGGGTCCTGGGTTTGCGAGAAGGTCAGAAGGTAGAGGAAGATGTTGGTATCCGGCCGGGTGAGCACGTAGGATACCAACAGCAGAACAGTATAAATCACCACCGCCGGCATGAAGCCGTACATCCAGGTGATGTGTCGTTCAACCAGGGTCGGGGGCCGCAGGCCCGGGGATTGGCTGCCCACCGTTACGCCTGTAGCGCCTGCCGGATCAGCGCTGCCACGTCTTCCAGCGGAACCATCGAGGCTTCGTCTTCGGTCCGGCCCTTCATTTCCACGGAGTTGCTGCGCAGGTTGCGGGGACTGACCACCAGGCGCAGGGGCAGCCCCATCAGGTCGGCGTCGTTCAGCTTTACCCCCGCCGCCTGGTCGGGCCGGTCGTCGAACAAGGTCTCAATGCCGTTGTCCCACAACTCCCGGTATAGCTTGTCGGCCGCCGCGGCCACCGCTTCATCGGCCAGGTTCAGGCCCACCAGGTGTACCTGGTAGGGAGCAATGGGGGCGGGGAAGACGATGCCGCGGTCGTCGTGGTTCTGCTCGATGGCCGCGGCCAGCAGCCGCCCCACGCCAATGCCATAGCAGCCCATGGTGATGTGATGCTGCTGACCCTCCTGGTCCAGGTACATGGCGCCCAGGGCCTCGCTGTAGGAAGTACCCAGCTTGAAGATGTGGCCCACCTCCACGCCCCGGGTGGCCGCCAGGGGCTTACCGCACTGGGGGCACAGGTGGCCGGGCTGGGTCAGGGCGATGTCGGTCATGACGTCCACGTCGAAGTCCCGGGGATAGTTGGCGTTCAGGTAGTGAGTATCGGGCTTGTTGGCGCCCACCACGAAGTTGCTGCCCTGGGTTATGGAGTTATCCGCCACGCGCCGCATTCCCGTAATGCCGATGGGCGAAGCGGATCCCGCTACCAGGCCGGCGTCGCGTACCTCCTCGTCGGTGGCGAAACGCAGGTCGTTGCAGTGAAGGCAGTTCTTCAACTTGACCTCGTTCACCTCCAGGTCACCCCGCACGGTTACGAAGACCACCTCGCCATCGGCGGCGTAGAAGACGGCCTTCAGGGTCTGGCTGGTGGGCACGTCCAGGAAGTCGGCCAGCCCGGCGATGGTCTTGAGGCCGGGAGTGTCCACTTCCTCCAGGGGCAGTTCCGGTTCCGCCGGCTGCTCGGGATACAGGCCCTGGGCCTTTTCTGCGTTGGCCGTATAGCCGCAGCTAGGGCAGGTGATGACCGTGTCCTCGCCGGTTGGCGTGGCCAGCAGGAACTCGTGGGAGTCCTTGCCGCCGATGGCGCCGCTGTCGGCCTCGGCCATCAGCACCGGCAGGCTGCAGCGGCGGTAGATGTTGCGGTAGGCCTGGGCCATGGCCTGGTAGCTGTCATCCAGGCTATCGTCGTCGGCATTGAAGCTGTAGGCGTCCTTCATGTCGAACTCGCGCACTCGAACCAGGCCGGCCCGGGGACGGGGCTCGTCCCGGAACTTGGTCTGAATCTGGTAGAGAATCACCGGCAGGTCGCGGTAGCTCTGGACGTTGGCGCGGACGATGCTGGTGACCACCTCTTCGTGGGTGGGGGCCAGCACCATGGGGCGGCCCCGGCGGTCCTCCATGGAGAAAAGCACCTCGCCCATGGCGTCGGCGCGGCCCGTCTGCTCCCATAATTCCCGGGGCTGCAGGGCGGGCATCATCAACTCCTGGCCTCCCGCGGCGTCTATCTCTTCCCGGATGATGCTTTCAATCTTGCGCAGGGAGCGCCAGGCCAGGGGCAGGTAGGCGTAAACGCCGGCCGCTACCTGGTAGATAAGTCCGGCCCGCAGCATCAGTCTGTGGCTGGCGGTTTCGGCCTCGGGCGGGTCCTCGCGGAGGGTCTTGGTAACAAGCTGGGTCAAGCGCATATCTTGATGTCCCTTATTGATTGGCTGAGGTTTCCCAGTGGTTGATTATTTCAACGCCGCAGTCAGTAAAATCCGGCACGTTACGAGTAGCGACGGCGGCGTTGTTGGCGCTGGCTATTGCGGCGATTTGGCCGTCCAAACGATTCCGGTCCAATGAACGTCCAATGGACTCCCAATGCGCCATAATTGATCCGTACTGATTGGCTGCTTCACTGTTGAAGGGCAGCGATTCCCCGGAAAAAAGGCTTAGAACCTGTTCGATAGACCCCAGGACTTCGTTCCTCCTGGGCCCGGGTGTTAATCTCAGGGCCCCGAACAGCAACTCCCCCTGGGTAATGGAAGTAACCTTCAGCTCACCTCTTTCCTGTTGTGAAAACCAATTAGCGACTGAGGAATCGGGGGTCGGTTTCATTAACTCTGAAACTACGTTGGTATCCAGAATAATCACTCTACCCGGTCCCCGCGTCCTGAGACTCTTTGCAGCTTGGATTTGGGAATTCAAGGTTAGGGGCAGGCAGTTCCAATTCTATGCCGCCAAGGGGTTCAACAATTCTGCGAATTTCGTCATACAATTCTTTGGCCGACTGATGCTCTACTGGCTCAGTAGATTCGGGCAAAGATTGCCGCAGAATCCGCAGCGCCTCTTCCTCTGCGGACACGCCGTGCTTGGCGGCCTGGTGTTGCAGGCGCTGTCTCAGATGGTCGTCAATTTCGTGTATCGTGAAACTGGCCATAAAAGGGGCCTCCCGATTGCTAGCTCGCAGCTTTCCATCATCTGATAATCCGCAGGCCTTTGCCGGATAGATGGGGGCTTTTTGAATGCTGACGGTTGTTCCTTCTGCAGCGACAAGAAAATTGCCTACGCAGCGGCCTTGTTACGGACCAGTTCCTCCACCTGGTTCTCAGTCAAGCATAGCTGTCGGCGCATTATCCGACGTGCAATACGGCGGTCCTCTTCGTTGCCGTCAAGAAGCTCGATTGCCCGTTCTCGAATGGCAGTAGCGAATTCAGGATCGCTTAAAGCACGTTCTCTGGCATATTCATTGTGGTCCATGAGCATGTCGGTAACCTCGATAGTTATTCTTGATAGGTTTCCCTTAATAGCCTGGGCCTTCTAACATCTCGCCGTTGCTGGGTAGCTTTATCTCCTCCGGTCAACAACACCAGAGTATTATCCCCCTGCCGGCAGAAATACAGACGTATTCCAGGGCCTCTTCCCATCAATCTTCTTTCAATTATTACTGGTGCGCCTGGCACCGGCTTATAGTCCCCCCAGTTTCCTTCCGCCATACGGTCAAGGATGCTCAATACCCGGTTAACGGCAACAGCGTCCAGTGTACTTAGCCATTGTCTAAAATCGGGCGTTAAGAGTACCTGATACATTAGAATTATGGCGTAACCGGTGTATTCTCCACCTCTTCCATCAGGGCGGTGAGCATTTCCTCTTCCGGAACCACCCGGACTTTCTGGCCCTTGCGGAAAATTATGGCCCGGCCGGCGCCGGCGGCTATGCCCACGTCGGCGTCCTTGGCCTCGCCGGGGCCGTTTACCTCGCAGCCCATCACAGCCACCTTTATGTTCTTGTCCGTCTTCTTCAGCAGGGCGTCCACGTCGTTGGCCAGCTTGCGCACGTCCACGTCGGCTCGGCCGCAACTGGGACAGGCCACCAGGGTCGTGCCCTTGGTACGCAGGTTCAGGGACTTGAGGATTTCGTACCCGACGTAAACCTCTTCCCTGGAATCGTCGCTGAGGGATACCCGGATGGTGTCGCCTATGCCTTCATAGAGCAAGTAGCCCAGGCCCACGGCGGTGCGGATGGAACCGGACTGGGCCGTTCCCGCCTCGGTAATGCCCAGGTGGAAGGGGTAGGGGACCATCTCGGCCAACTGGCGGTAGGCTTCCACGGTGGTAGGCACGTCGAAAGCCTTCAGGGAAATCTTTATCTGGTCGAAGTCCTGCTGCTCCAGCAGGCTGATTTCCCACAGGGCGGTGGCCACCATGTGGTCCACGATGCTGTATTCGCCCTCCTGGGCGTCACCGGCCTTGGGCAGCTTGTTGACCAGGTCCATGTGGCGGGAGAATCCCCGGGTGCGGCCGATGCCGCCCACCGGGGGCAGGCTGCCGAAATTCACGCCAATTCGGATGGGGATGTTCCGCTCCTTGGCAACCTTCACCACTTCCTTGACCTGGTCCTCGTTGCGCAGGTTGCCGGGGTTCAGGCGCAGGCAGTCCACGCCGCCCATGGCGCACTCGATGGCCAACTGGTAATGGAAGTGGATGTCGGCGATAAGGGGAATGTTAATCTGCTTCTTGATTTCGGCCATGGCTTTGGCGGCTTCCATGTCCGGCACCGCCGAGCGGATTATGTCGCAGCCCACCTCTTCCAGTTCGTGAATCTGGCGGACGGTGGCCTTCACGTCCCGGGTATCGGTTTTGGTCATGGACTGGACTGTAATCTCGGCATCGCCGCCGACTTTGACTCCTCCAACGTAAACCGGCTTGGTAACGCGACGCTTTTTCATCGGTCAATCTCCCGTTGCCATGCGTGCAATTGCGGGTGGGCCTCTTTGTAAAGGGGTACCGGTTCCGGGTCTTGCTTCCGGCTTTCCATTCAGGGTTTTATGGTACACGAAACGGTAGGGGGGCGCTACAGAGATTCGGCGCAGCCGCTACAGAAAGGCCGCCGCAGGAAAGGCATTTGGCTGCCGAGCCCTTGCCAGTAAAGGTGGCAAGGGCAGCAAGAGAGAACGGCGATCATTCCTGCCCATTCAGAAGCTGCCGGGGGCTGCTCCAGGACACCGGTACGGGGCCGACGGGCCCATAAACGTTGTCCCCAAATGGTCCGGTGGGAATCTCTCAATATCCCTGGTGACGAGGACTGCTCAATTGGACTTCCCCTACCAACGGTGTTAAGGTAGGCCAATTAGCCTAGGAGGCGATAAATGCCAGAAGCAGGCCAGGGCAACACGGTAAAGGTGCATTACACAGGCAAACTGGACGATGGCACGGTGTTCGATTCGTCGGAAGGAAGAGAGCCGCTGGAGTTCACCATCGGCCAGGGACAGATGATTCCCGGCTTTGAGCAGGGCGTAGTTGGAATGGAGCAGGGAGAGAAGCGCACGGTGATAATTGCCGCTGACCAGGCCTACGGCGTGCACCGACCTGAGGGCGTATTCGAGGTGGACCGGTCCGAGATACCGGCGTCCATACCCCTGGAAGTAGGAATGCAGCTGCAGGCCACCTCGGCCGGCGGCGCTCCCGCCCAGATGACGGTGCTGGAATTGACCGATGACAAGGTAAAGCTGGACGCCAATCACCCCCTGGCCGGCAAGGACCTGACCTTTGACATTGAGGTGGTGGAGATCAGGTGAAACTAGCCTATTGCAAGCTCTGATTCGGGGAGTGGCGCGTGAAGCCTTTCGATGATTACCCGGCAGGTGGTCGTACAATTCTTGAAAGGAAGAGCTCAGGAAACGCGCGACGGGGATACGGGCTTAGGCTGATGGAAATTACGAACCAAGAGAGCTGCGCTTACTGTGCTGTCAGTTTAGTGGATGACTATTACCACTGGCTGCTGTTGAACGTTGACCATGTAATTCCTGCCAGTGAGTGCTTCAGGCTAGGAATTCCAGATAATTGGCAAGAATCGTACAGCAATATTGTGCTGGCCTGTTTCGGTTGCAACCTATTCGACAACCGCTATTCTGTCCGATGGAAACAGCCAATGACCCAATGGTCAGAAAAAGATTTTCTTGATCTGAGAGACTCTGTCTTCGTAGAAAGAAAAGCACGTATTGAAAAGCGCCGCAGAGAAGAAAGGGAATTCTATGAACTGCGGGTCAAGCGCAATGGAAATGCATGACCCCTGCCACCCAGGAGAAATAGTAAAGCATGAGTGCCTGGAGCCACTGGGGCTGACTATTACCAGGGCCGCCGAGGGGTTGGGCGTGAGCCGCCAGAAACTGTCCGAACTGGTTAACGGCAAAGCAGGCGTTTCTGCCGATTTGGCAATCCGCCTTTCTCTAGCCTTTGGTTCCACTCCGGAGACCTGGCTGGCCATGCAGACGGCCTACGACCTGTGGCAAGCTCGCCAGGCTTCTCAAACAATAAAGGTCGAGAGATTTGCCGGCGTTGGCTCGTGAGCCACAATTTGCTTGATGGGCGGACCATTGTACCGGCTTTCGAACCAGACCCAGGCCACAACCAGGCCAGATTCAGGAGATTTGTTATGCCCGAAGGCAGGGGAAGACTGGAAGGTAAAGTAGCCATAGTAACCGGCGCCGGTTCCAGCGGCCCGGGGGTGGGCAACGGGAAGGCCGCCGCGGTCCTCTTTGCCCGCGAGGGCGCCAAGGTTTTGCTGGTGGACAATGTTCAGGCCCGCGCTGAGGAAACCCTTGCCATCATCCGCGAGGAGGGCGGCGAGGCCGACGTATTCGAGGCCAACGTCATCAACGCGGACGACTGCCGCCGCATGGTGGACGCCGCCGTTGACCGCTGGGGTCGCCTGGACGTGCTGGACAACAACGTGGGCATTTCGCGCCGCGGCTCGGTGCTGGAGGTCAGCGAAGAGGACTGGGACTTTGTCATGGCCGTCAACGTCAAGAGCATCGTCCTGTGCAGCAGGTACGCCATACCGAAGATGATCGAGAGCGGCGGCGGTTCCATCATCAACATTTCGTCAATCGCCGGTTTGCGAGCCCACAGCAGCACTCCCTACACTACGTCCAAGGCGGCGGTGCAGGGTCTTACCATGTCCATGGCCGCCGACCACGGCCCCGACGGCATACGGGTCAACTGCATAGCCCCGGGCCTGGTCTATTCTCCCATGGTGGCCCCCCGGATGGACGACGACCTGCGGGAAATCCGCCGGAGCGCCGCCCCCCTGCGCACCGAGGGAGATTCCTGGGATATCGGCTACGCGGCCCTGTACCTGGCCAGCGACGAGGCCCGCTGGGTCAACGGCGTGGTGCTGCCGGTGGATGCCGGCCTGGTCCAGGTAACCCCCGTCACCTACCAGACCCTGGCCCAGCAGCAATACGCCCAGCCGGGGTAGCGATTCTGGTATCATTTCAGGAAACCACCAAGCCCGACCAGTAGAGAGGTGGCGGCAAGATGACCACGCCCCGGGCAAAACCCCGCCAGGAAACCCCGCCAGTAACGGATCCGGTTACACCGGAACCCTGCGGTCCCATCGTGCTCCGGTTGCCCCCGGAATTGAAGTTGACTGAGGACCAGATTCTGGAATTGTGCAGTCTTAACGACGAACTCCGCATCGAAATCAACGCCCGGGGAGAACTGGAACTCATGGCGCCTACCAGTGGGAACACCTCAAGGCGGAACAACAGGATATCGGCTCGTTTGGACGTTTGGGCCGAGGTTGATGATACCGGAGAAGCTTTTGACTCTAATGGCGGCTTCGTTTTGCCAAACGGAACCTTGCGTTCCCCCGACGCTTCGTGGGCGCTGAAGAGCCGTCTAGCCGAGTTGCCCCAGGGGGCAATGGATCGGTTCGTCCCCCTTTGCCCCGATTTTGTAATCGAACTGCGTTCCCACTCCGACCGCCTTCGCGACATTCAGGCCAAGATGGAAGAGTACCTGGATAACGGCGCTCGCCTGGGCTGGCTCATAGACCCGCTGGACCCCCGCCATCGCGTTTACATCTACCGCCCAGGCGCCCCGGTGGAGGTACTGGAAGCCCCGGAAACCCTGTCCGGCGACCCGGAACTTCCGGGGTTTGTGCTGGAAATGCGCCGCATCTGGGAACCGCCACCACTGGCGTAATATCCTGTGTCTCTCCAGTCCCCAACGGTAGCCAACCCCCACAGCAGGTGCTAACATTAGTGCGCCTTGCCGCCAAGCGCGCGGCGGGCGCCAATTTCTCTCATATATGCAAGGAGCAACAGATGAGGATAGCCCGGTACGAAGCCCACGGAAGCATTCATTACGGCGTTATTGACGGCGACAACGTGTCCGCCATTGACGGCGATTTGTTTGGCGACTTCTCCGTCACCGACCACGTTCACAAGCTGTCGGACGTCAAGCTGTTGGCCCCCGTAGTCCCCGGCAAGATTCTGGCCATGGGCCTGAACTACACCAGCCACATCGGCGACCGGCCCGCTCCCCCGTATCCCATGGTCTTCCACAAGACCCCCACCAGCGTCATCGGTCCCGAGGACACCATAGTCCGCCCCAAAGAGGTGGAGCGCCTGGACGCTGAGGGCGAACTGGTCCTGATTATCAAGGACACTTGCAAGAACGTATCCAAGGAAGACGCCCTGAACCATGTCCTGGGCTATACCTGCGGCAACGACGTCAGCGCCCGCGACTGGCAGCGCCGGGACCGCAACGAAAACAACTCCGACTGGTGGCGCGCCAAGTCTGCCGATACCTTCTCTCCCATGGGCCCCTGGATTGAGACGGACCTGGACCCCCACGCCCAGCACCTGCGCACCCGCGTCAACGGCAGCGAGGAGCAGAACGAGTCCACCGCTCACCTGATCTTCGACGTGCCCACCATGATCGAGTTCATCTCCCGCTACGTGACCCTGGACGCCGGCGACTGCATCTACACCGGCACCCCGGGCACCACCAGCAACATGGACGACGGCGCCATCTGCGAGATAGACATTGACGGCATCGGCATCCTGCGCAACCCGGTAAAGCTGGAGAGTTAGGTTAATTATCCACGAAGGACACGAAGGTTCACGAAGCAAAGAGAAGCCGGGCCATTTGGCCCGGCTTCTGCTCTTATATACAGTCGTACCGGTAACCAACTGCAACGGGCTTCAATCAACCCCTTCGCGTCCTTCGTGCCCTTAGTGGATTAAGTGTTTACTCCGTGATAGGCCGCGAAATTATCCACAGGCTCACCACCGTGTAAATCACCATCAGCGCCAGCATGGGCAACTGGCTTTTCAGGGCCAGTAGGCCGCCGCCGTAGATGGTGTTGGCCCGCAGGTGGGCCAGGTACACTGCGATGATGTGTCCCACCACGATGGAGATTACGGCAAAGAACCAGATGAACCGGGCGTTGGTGATGGCAATGTTCACCACGTAGCCCGCCGTCCCGAACAGGTCCGCCCCGGCGCCGAAGGGATCCGAGGCCAGGGGGATTATCAACTGGCCCTGGATTAGCAGGAAGCCCAGGTAGTGGGCGAAATGGTAGGCCAGGGCAATGGGCACCAGGGAAAATACGAAGGCCGTCATCAACTCCGCGGCCGCGGGGCCGGCGCCGCCGCTGCGCTCCACCACCCAGCGCATCATAGCCGCGAAGGCCAGGTAAATGCCCGCGAAGGCCAGGGGGAACAGCAGCAGGCCCAGGGTGTTGGCAATCACCAGCCCGTTGAAGTAGGGCGAGGTCAAATTGGGAGTTTGCGCCAGGGCCCAGCCCAGCGCCGTCGCCCATTCCGGCGTGTCGCTGAAACCGTCAAAGGTAACTGTGGCCAGCACCAGCAGCACCAGGGGCATAAGCCCCACCGGCAATGGCTGTTCCGAGTGCAGCCCGATGGCCGGCGGTCTCAGGTTAAGTTCCCTCTCCGCGGCAAACTCAAAGCACTCGTAGCAGTCCACGCACGATAGTCCCTCCTCCCTGCCTGCGGCGCCGCAGCCGGGGCCGTCGCATTCCCCGCACACTTCCCAGTCTTTGACCCGCGTCTCGGTTATGGAGAAGCGGGTGAGGAAGCCGTAAACCACGGTAAAGGCCTCGCCGTTTCGCAGCCATTGATGCTTGCCAAACAGGTACATGCCGCCCAGGGTGAGGATGCTGTAGGCGATAATCAGCCAGGCCAGCAGGGCCGGGGACGCGGCGTCGGGCAGGGCGTTCTCCACCCAAACGAAGGCGAAGAAGAGGACCACCGAAGGCCAGACGCCGACCTTTTCCGGGTAGTCCAGGTTCAGGCAAAGCTCCCAGTCGGGGTTGAACCGGTGGTACACGGCCTCGGCCAGCCCAAAGAGTATCTTCCAGGGGTTGACCACGGCCCAGAGGTTGCCCAGCAATGCCACCACGAAGCCCATGCCCACCCACCAGATAATCCACACGAAGGTGGGCGTCAGGTTGCTGACGGGACGGTCGGAGCCGAACAGGCCGGTGGCGATGACCAGGAAGAACAGGAAAAGGGAAATCACCTTCAGGCCCCACGCAACCGGCCCGGCCAGGACGATTCTGAGGGGAGAGAACCGGAACAGGTTGACGCGGGGGTAGCTAAACCGGGAGCGCTCTCCCCGGACAAAGAGGCCCACCACCACAAAGGAGAGGACCACCGCGGCGGCCCCGGCAATGGCGAAATAGGACAAAGGCAGGGGCAGGTCGTAGCGTTCGCCAAAGCCGTGGGCGTGGGCGGTTTGGGGAAAGCCACCCAGAAAAAGAAGGGTTGCCGCCAGGACCAGAAGGGGAAGGAGTCTTGTCAGCCGAAGCATGCCGTCACCAAGTCGGATTAAAGAAGCATAACCAGTTTAGCATGTTTGCCGGCTTTCAACGGCGGCAATCAGAGGCTATAGTGCACCCACGGCCCCATTCAGGGACAAAATCAGAGCCAGGTCAAAAGCATCACCATGGAACTCTCAGAAGCTGCCCAGGTAGCTGCCATCGCCGGAGTGGTAATCACCTTCCTGCTCCTGGTAGCAACCATAACATACCGGATTGGCCGGCTGGCCCAACAAGTTCAAGACTTGAAGGAATCCCAAACCCTGGAACTCAATAGCTTTAGGGAATCCCAGGCTCGAGAGTTTCAGGAATTCAAGGCAATACAGTCTCTTGAAATGCAGTCACTGCGACAGGATGTACAATCGCTGGAGCAACGCATGAACCAACAGCACGAAGTTCTCGGCTCCGATATCCAGAGGCTCTTCGATGCCATAACTTCCCATACCAACGACACCAACCACACCGACGGCAATGTGGTCTTCAGAGTGCCGCCGGGGGCGTCCCAACCCGATGCCGAGGGACTGGCCGATTAGAAGTAAGCCTGTTCGGGAGTCAACGGGTTCAACGTGGACAACTTACTCAGGGCCCCAGGCAGAAATATCAGCTTGGGGCTTTTGGCGTTTGCCTTGAGCGCCGAACTGTTGGCCTGCGAGGTAACGCCTGACCCCTACCCCCGCTCCCGCAGCATTAGAAAGGCCAGGGGGACGGAGGATGCCAGCACCAGCAGCAGGGCCGGGGCCGCCGCCTGGGCAAAAAAGGCCTCGGAGGCCGCGCTCCAGATGGAGGTGGCCAGGGTTGGGAAACCCGTGGGCCGCAGGATCAGGGTGGCCGGCAGTTCCTTCATGGTGAGCAGGAATACCAGGGCCGCCCCGGAGAGCAGGCCGGGCCGCACCAGGGGCAGGGTTACCGACATGAAAACCTGGGCCGGCCGCCGGCCCAGGCTCCGAGCCGCGTCCTCCATCCTGGGGTTGACCTGCAGCAGAGAAGTGCGCGTGGCTCCCACCGCGGTGGGCAGGAAGAGCACGACGTAGGCCAAAATCAGGATGGACAGGTTCTGGTACAGAAAGCGGGCGTAGTTGGCCCCGAAAAAGACCAGGCCCAGGGCCACGGCAATGCCGGGCAACGCGAATCCCACGTAGGTTATCCGCTCCAGCAGGGAGCTTAAGGCTCCCGGGTAGCGTACCGAGAGGACTGAAATGGGGAAGGCGGCCATTACTGCCACCAGGGCGGCCAGGGCCGAAATGTAAAGAGAGTTGCCGGCGGCTTCCCACAGCAGCAGCAGCGGTTCGCCGGCGCTGACCCCCCGCGCTACCCAGAACACCAGCACGGCCAGGGGAAGGGCCAGGGAGAGCAGGACGATGACGGCGCAAAGACCCACCGACGGCCAGAGCCAGGCTCCCAGGGGCACGGTCTGGGCCGGGCGGGCAACGCCCTGGTCAACCCTGTAATAGCGGGAACGGCCCCGGCTGAGGTATTCGACCGCCAGGAAGGACAGGGCCAGCGCCACCAGGGCCAGGGAAAAGGCAGCGCCCAGGGTGCGGTCCAGGGCTGCCTCGTATTGGACGAAAATGGCCCAGGTGAAGGTCTCGTAGCGCAGCAGGGAAACGGCGCCAAAGTCGCTGAGGGTGTACAGGGCCACCAGCAGCCCCCCGGCGGCCATGGAGGGACGCAACAAGGGCACCACTACCCGCCAGAAAGTCATTTTCCAGCTGTTGCCCAGGCTCCGGGATGACTCTTCCAGGGAGGGGTCCAGCCGTTGCAGGCCGGCCCGAATGGTCAACAGGGCGTAGGGGTAACTCAGCAGGGTAAGGGTGGCAAAGGCCCCGGGGAAGCCGTTGATGTCGGGCAGCCGCTCCAGGCCGAAGGGGCCCTCCAGCCAACCCTGCAGCATTCCCCGGGGGCCCAGCGCCACCACCACCGCAAATCCGGCCACGTAGCTGGGTATAACCAGGGGCAGGGCCAGGAGCACGCCCCACACCCGGGCCAGGGGCAGGTCGGTCCTAACGGTGAGCCAGGCCAGGGGCAGGGCCATGGCTACGGAGGCAACGGTGACCGTCGCCACCAGCAGCAGGGTGCGCAGCAGAATCTCCAGCACCCGCCACCGCAGCAGGGCATCCCAGAATTCCGGGCCGGCGCCCAGGGAACGGATCGCAAGATACGCGGGCGACAGCAGCAGCAGGGCGCCAATAACCAGGGCCGGCGCCCACAGGAAGGCCGGAGGGACATCAAACCCACCGACCCGCCGCAGGACCGTGCCGACCAATTTTGCAAGGGAAAGATTCAACCGGTCTGCTCACTGAGTTGGCATGGCGCTGATGGGTTCAACCTGATGCATTCCAACCTGATGGGTTCCGACCTGATGGGTTCCGACCTGATGGGTTCCGACCTGAAGAGTTCCGACCTGAAGGATTCCGAGATGAAAGGCTCCGAAAAGACGTTAGAGTGAAGCAGTCGGGGCAGGCCAAGACGACTTTCCCGGCAATGGCCTGTCCCTGCAATTGTTATGGTGGAACCATCTGCTGCTGAACTTTGCCCTTACCCCGCAGCTTCACCAGGGATCTGCCCCGGACGTAACCAGGCCGGTGACGAGTTGGCCAGGTGACCAATGGCGGACGGGACCATCCAGTTAATTATGGCAGAACCCCGCTGTCCTGCAAGAGCCTTTGGGTGCCTTCAAGGTCCACCAGGTCCGCCGCCGTCAGTTCGGGTTGAATTATTTCGGCCAGGGGCACCAGGACCCGCTGAGTCCTGACTCCGTCCACCAGGGGATACTCGAAGGTCTGGCCGGCGAAGTATTGCTGGGCCACCGGAGACAGCATGAATTCCAGGAAGCGCAACGAGTTGGCATGGTTCTCTGCCGTCTCCAATATTCCGGCCCCGGCAACCATTACTATGGAGCCCGGGCCGCCGGACCTGGGATGATAGTTGCGCGCGGGAAAGTCCTCCCCCTCTTCCGCCAGGAAGCGGAAAAGGTAGTAGTGGTTAACAAAGCCCACGTCTATCTCCCCGGCGGCGACGGCGGCGACCTGGGGCGTGTTCTTGGGGTAAACCCTGGCGTCGTTGGCCGCAATGCCCTCCAGCCACTGCCGGGTCTTGTCGTCGCCCCACTGGGAGCGCATGGCAGTTACCATGGTCTGGAAGGAAGCGTTGGTGGGCGCCCAGCCGATGCGGCCCTTCCAGTCTGGACGGGTGAAGCCGAACATATCGTCGGGCAAGTCTGCCTCGGTCAACTTTTCGGAGTTATAGACCACGGCCCGGGCCCGCCCGGAAATGCCCACCCACTGGCCCCGGGGCGACTGGGCCCAGTCGGGAACCTGGCCGAGGATTTCAGGGGGCAGGGGGGCCAGCATGGCCTCCACCGCGCCCAACCCGCCCGGGTCCTGTGCGAAGAAGATGTCCGCCGGCGAATTGGCTCCTTCTTCCAGCAGGGTGGCGGCCAATTGGCCGGTATTGGCATACCTTACTTCCACGTCTATGCCCGTGGCCTCGGCGAATTGCTGAATGATATTGTCCACCAGGGACTCGCTGCGGCCGGAATAGACGACCAGCTTTCCGGGGTCTGCCGGCCGCTCGACCACCACCTCCCGGGGCACCTCCCTGACTACTTCCTTCTCTACTACCTGGTGGACGGGAATTTCCTTCACCACTTCCCGCTCCACGACCACCTGCACCGGGACTTCTTTAACCTCA
This sequence comes from Dehalococcoidia bacterium, assembly GCA_034423215.1. GTDB lineage: Bacteria > Chloroflexota > Dehalococcoidia > Lucifugimonadales > UBA3495 > Bin22. Next base: position 32,481 of record DAOUIY010000043.1, on the reverse strand, counting down.
ACCACTTCCTTCTCGACCACCACTTCCCGGGGCACTTCCTTGACCACTTCCCTGGTGCAGCCGGCCACCAGGGCGGCCAACAGGCACATGGCCAGGAGCAAAAACCAATACCGTTGACCGGATAACAGTATTCCAAACATGGGGCCCTCCTGCTTGAACCGGATTCCCTGCAAGGTCACGTGACAGGCTATGGAGTATTTCGGTCCGGCAATCCCCGCTCGCGACCCGGAGAACTGGATAGAGAAAGGGGCCGGATGCGCTGACTAAGACTTAGCCAGTTAATATACACACTCTTAAATAATAAATGCAGCCGTTTTACTTGCCGATGACGTTAGCACCGATGGCTTTTAATGTCAACACTTACAAAAAATAGCAGCCAGCAATTTCTTTCAGTGTTCCCTGCGCAAGTAAACTTGAGAATGTATATCGGAAACGACGCCAGGCTGGTACAAGGCAAGGGCTGGTCAGGTTGACGACAAGGGCTACGGCTCCTTGGAAGGGAAGGACAAGCTGCCGCTCTCCACGGGAAAGCGGCAGCCGTCGCAAGGGGAAATGCTCCCAGGCCCGAAGTCGGGGAAACAGTGAGGTGAAAGGGGCGACGTTGAAGGTGATATGTGACGTTCATTATCGAGATTGACCACTGGACAATGGTCACAAATGCCTGGAGGAGACAGCAGCACGAAGTAGAAAAGAAATATGCCAAAGGTATTGCTTTTGCCTGCAAGAAGCATTAACATTGTGTAGCCTTAACTGATGTGACTTAGCAGACAAGTAAACCGGGTTGTGCGAACGGAAAGCGGGGCCCTATACGGGCTGATAGATCGGCCATCCAAGCCATTAGAGAGCCAGGTAACATAGTTGATTACCAGAGTTAAGAGCGAAGCTGACGCCGCAATACACGGGAACGTGCAGGGGCCCGAAACGGATTTTGCCCCGCCTTCTTCCGATCCTTTTTCCGACTGTATGCTGGAGTGCCTGGACCTGACCAAGCAGTTCGACGACGTGGCCGTGCTGCGCGGGTTCAGCTTGCAGGTTCGGCAGGGCCAGATAGTAGCCCTGCTGGGCCCCAGCGGCTGCGGCAAGACCACCGCCCTGCGAGCCATCGCCGGGTTTGCCCAACCCGACTCCGGTACCATTAACATTGCCGGTGAAGCGGTACACGATGACCGGCGTACCGTTCCCCCGGAAAGGCGCCGGGTGGGCATGGTCTTCCAGGAAGGCGCCCTGTTTCCGCACCTTACCGTGGAGCAGAACATAGCCTATGGCCTGGGCAAGTCCGACGACCGGGCGGCGAGAATTGAAGACGTGGTCCGCATGACCGGGCTGGACGGCCTGGAGCAGCGGATGCCCTACGAGTTGTCCGGCGGTCAGCAGCAGCGGGTGGCGCTGGCCCGGGCGCTGGCCCCTCGCCCCGAAGTTCTCTTGCTGGATGAACCCTTCTCCAACCTGGACCCGGCGCTGCGGGAGCAGGTGCGGCGGGACGTGGTTGGCATCCTGCGCAGCGGGGGAGTCACCGCCGTATTCGTTACCCACGACCAGGAAGAGGCCATGTACGTGGGCGATACCATCGCCGTGATGAACCAGGGCCGAATTGAGCAGCAGGGGACTCCCCAGGACATTTTCCATCAACCGGAAAGCAAGTTCGTCGCCGAGTTTATCGGCATGGTGGACTTCGTGGACGCCCGGTGGGAAGAGGGGCGAATAACGACCTCCATTGGCGACGCGGATTGGCCGGAAGCTCCCGGCAAGGGAAGCCGCCTGGAAGTGATGGTCCGCCCGGACTGCCTGGAATGCGAGCCCTGTGAGGACGGCAACGGCGTGATAGTTGAATGCGAGTTTCGCGGCGCCTTCTACCTTTACCGCATAGCTCTCAATTCCGGCGGCTCCGTGCGGTGCTTGCTGGCCCACACCGATGAGTACGACGTGGGTTCCGGCGTGTCCGTGCGGGTGCGGTGCGGCCACTCCCTGCGCCCCTTCCAGGATGGCGTCGCGCTCTGCTGATGGCAGCACCCTTTTAGCGGCCCCCTAATACTTCCCCGCAACCTGACTGCTCCGGCCTCCATGTTTCTCCTTGCACCGCTTTGCCCCTGGCGCTTCCACCCGACGTTACCCCAAGGCCCTTGGCAGGTTAGACAGGCTGAGTACACCTTGTATTCTGCGACGCCCGCAAGCAAACGCCTTGTGATATTGGAATGGCCCGGCGCAAAGGGCCCGCCCGTTGGGAAATCGCCCCTCCCAAGTGGTATGATTCTACTGCGAGAGAGCAAGCGACGACTACACGAAAGGAGAAAATGACCATGCCTAACGTAACAGTCGAAGAGAATGTGGCAGTTTTCAGCGCCGACGGGTACCAACTGCAGGTGGACGTTTCCCGTCCCTCGGGATCCGACAACGCGCCCGGCCTGCTATTCCTGCCCGGGGGCGGCTGGGTTACGGCCAACCACGAGCTTTTGAAGGAGCGCTACGGAATTCCCCTGGCGGAGCGGGGCTTCGTCTGCGTGACCGCCCCCTACCGGGTCATGGAGCAGGCCATCTGGCCGGCGGCCATCCAGGACGTTAAGGCCATCCTCAGGTGGATGCGCAGCAACAGCGCCAGCCTGGGCATTGACCCGGAGCGCATTGCCGTGGCCGGCAAGTCGGCCGGCGGGCACCTGGCCCTGCTGACCGCCGCCACCAACGGCAGGCTGGAGTACGAAGGGCCGGGCATTGAGACCGCCGACCTCAGCCGGGTATCGGCGGCCGTGGGCGTGGCGCCGGCCTCGGATATTCGCGAGTACTGGCGGCGGGACCCGCTGGTTCCCTACACGGCCAGCGACGCTTCCGACGCCGCCCTGACTGCCGCCAACCCCACGGAGCTGGTGCACGGCGACTGGCCGCCGGTGCTGCTGCTGCACGGGACCAACGACGACCGGGTGCCCCACCGCATGTCCATGCGCCTGTTCGACCTGCTGGAAAACGCGGACGTGCCGGCGGATATGAGACTGTTCGCCGGTCAGGACCACATGTTCGACCAGATACCCGAGTTCAGCCAGGCTATCGTGGAATCGGTGGCCCTGTTCCTGGAGCGCTACGTGGCTGCCCCCGTGGCCGAGGCGGTGGCAGCCGACAACTAGGGAACCTCTGAAGAAGGTCCCTTCCTCCTTGATGGGGGAAGGTTAGAATGGGGGTGATAGCTTGCTGCCGGGAAACTCCCGCTCACCCTCAGTTGAGTCCCGGCTTTACTCATCAACACATGCGTAGGGGCAGCCCTTGTGGCTGCCCTGTCTCATGCCGGAATACCGGCCTTATTCATCAACTGCCTTCAAACTACGGGCAGCAATTCCTCTCACCCTGAGCCTGTCGAAGGGCCGCCAGTTGATGGTTCGACAAGCTCACCATGAGCGGGAGTTCCGGCTTTACTCATCAATACATGCGTAGGGGCAGCCCTTGTGGCTGCCCTGTCTCGTGCCGGAATACCGGCCTTGCCGGCAATTCAATCCTGAGGGCCTATTGGCTTGGCGGACGGGTGGAGTTGGCGGCCAGGGCCTCTTCCGCCCTGGCGAGGTTGTTGCGGCTGGCCCGGGTGCTGGGGTGGTCGTGCCCCAGGATTCGCTCTCTGAGGGCCAGGGTAGCGCGGTGCATTTCGGCCGCCCTCTCGTACTCCCCCCTGGCGTGATAGCAGTTTCCCAGGCTGCCCCGGCTTCGCAACGTGTCCGGATGTTCCGGCCCGAGGACGCGGGTACGCCGCTCCAGGGTCTCGCGAAAAAGGTCGTTTGCCACGTCGAAGTGACCGGCGGCGTAGAAGCTGTTGGCCAGGGCAGTGCAACTTCGCAGGGTTTCCGGGTGGTCCGGGCCCAGGGTGCGCTCCCGTTCGGCCAGGGCGTCCTGGTGCAGGCGGATGGCCCGCCCGTACCGCCGCGAAACCCGGTGGAATCGGCCCAGGTGGTAGTTAACGTTGAAGGGAGCGGGCTGGTCAGTTTCCATTCTCGTAATATCCACGATGGTTTCCGAGGCTTGAGGTGTCCTTCGACAGTCCCAGGATGAGCGGAAACACTGATGTACCAAATCGTGATTCCTGCGAAGGCAGGAATCTGAACTCCGGCCTGTCGAGGTTCCCGCCTGCGCGGGAATGACGGGTTGGGTCAGTCCAATCCATATTTCACTATCCATATTTCACTAGCTGATAGCCTCCTAGTAGACCGACAACTTTGAAATGATGGTTGAAACTGCTTCTCTCCGTCGTTCCGGCGAAGGCCGGAACCCAGGAGTCCTGAAGGTAAGGAACCATGACCGGCGCTAAGCTTCCTGGATTCCGGCCTTCGCCAGAATGACGGGCAACTATAGTTGCCCGTCATTCCAAAGTGGTTGAACCACTAGTACCCGGTGGCCAGGGAGATTAGGGTGCGGACTATGGGGCCCATGATAGACCACAGGATGCCCCAGCCCAGCAGGTAGTCTCCCAGAATTACGCCCAGCAGGATCAGCGGGCCGAACCGCTCGTAGCGGGCATAGCCTTCCCTCATGCTTTCGGGCAGCAGGCCGCCCAGGACCTTGGATCCGTCCAGGGGAGCCAGGGGAATCAGGTTGAAGATAGCCAGGATTACGTTGAAGAGGATGACCATGCCAACGATGTCCGTCAGGCCCTCCCGCAGGCCGCCGGTCAGAACATAGTTGGCCCGCCCCAGGGTTGCGCCGCTCCAGCCCAGCAGTCCCAGCTTGACGGGTATGGCCGCCAGGAAGGCCAGGGCCAGGTTGGACAGGGGGCCGGCGGCGGCAACCAGCGTGATGGATACCGGTCCGCGCAGGTTGTGGTGGTTTACCGGCACCGGTTTGCCCCAGCCGAAACCCACCACCAGCAGCATTACGGTGCCGCTGGGGTCGAGATGCTTGATGGGATTCAGCGTGAGACGCCCCAGGTGATGGGAGGTGCGGTCGCCCAGCACGGTGGCCACCAGGGAGTGGCTGAACTCGTGAATGGTGATGGCCGTCAGCAGGGCAAACATCACCAGAACGGTGAGGCGCAGGAAGCTGGCGGGGTCGTACAGGAGCAGGTCGAAAGAGCTGAAGAGCATGTCAGGTCAATTCAAATGGATACAGGGTTGAGAAACAAGAACCGGCCGGTCAAGCGGCACAGGGGTTGGGGACGGATGGGCCGGTATCAACCCTCCATCCCGACCTTCCCCCGTCGAACCGACCTTCCCCCGCTGAGAGGGAAGGGTACTTGAGTCTATTGCCTATTCGTCGTCGTAATCGTCATCGTCTCCGTCGTCATCGTGGTCGGGTTGCCGGGATGGCGTGAAGCCGGAACCCGGTACGGTGGCGCGCATTCTCTCCCTGCGGCGGGAGCGGGGACGCGGCAGGCTCAGCAGGTCGGCCTTGAGAGAGGCCAGGTCCCCGGAGTTTCCGGTATTGACCTCTACAATAATGCCGGCCACGCCCATGTCCCGCAACGCTTCCAGGTCTCCCTTGCCGGGTATGGCCGACAGTTGAACCAGGACGTGCTTGTCAGTGCGGCGGGTCAGCGCCCCCACCGTGACCAGGTCCTTCAGGGACCAGGGGCCGGCGACGCCGGACATATCCAGGATGAAACCGTCCACCGGCAGGGCGGCCACGGCCCTGAGTTCGCGGTCCGACAGGTCAGGGGACACGGAAACCAGGCGGGCCAGTTCGTCCTCACCCGATATGGCGGCAACGCCGCTCTCCAGGGAGAAGGACAGCAGGTCCGCTCCCGAGTCCCGGCTGGCCTGGGCGTCTTCGTCTGCCGGAGCCGGCAAGCCGGGGCCCCAGGGCAGGTCGGACATCAGGTCGCCCAACTGCTTGATGTAGTCGGCGCCGCTGGCCCCGTCCACAATTACCGCGTCGAGGCTGGAGGCAGCGTCTGGTACTCCGCTGGGCCTTCTGCCCGTACCCGGGCGGGAGGCCCGACCCACCAGGGCCAGTCCGGGCAGACTTTCCGCCCGGGATGCTCCGAACCCCAGGGGGGCCGGAGAACCTTCGCTGATTCTTTGCAAGAGGTCCAGGAGTTTGCTCATTGGTACACGCCTGCCCGTTTCATGGTTCAGCGGATTATACCCTATGACGGGGGATTTGTCGGCAGGTATGAGCCCGCCCTGAAACCGGCAAAATGACTGCAATCTCTTTGCCAATGCTCATTCCCCGTCGCCAACGCTGTTGCTGCGGCGCCGTCGAGCCTCGCCGGTCTGATACCACGTAACGCTATGAAGTATCAATAAGGGGCATTGCTTGCATTGGAAAAATGGCAGTAATTGAGATTTGAGGGTTGACATTTGATTTTTCCAGGTGTTTCAATATAAGTAGCAAGCCTTGCAGCGGGCCGATTAATGGGAAGCAAGGCAGAATTGCAAATACCAAGAGGCGGTACGTTACGAGGAGGGAAGCAATGCAGGTACACGACATCCATGAGTGCGACACCCACGAGCATCACGGCGACGAGCCCGGCCACGTTCACGACATCCACGAGTGCGACACCCACGAGCATCACGCCGAGTTGCACGACCACGACATCCACGAGTGCGACACCCACGAGCATCACGGTGACGAGCCCGGCCACGTCCACGACCCCCACGAGTGCGACGGCCACGAGCACCACGAGCACGACCACGCCGGCCACGTACACTAGGCCGTCCCGGTTACAGCCGGGCCGCGGTCTTGGACAAGACCCCGGTTCCGGCCGGCGCTACGGTTCCAGTCAAGAGTCCGGTTCCAGTTAATACTCAGGCCAAGAAGAACCCCGCTGCCTGCATGAGCAGCGGGGTTTTTGTTTGGCCCTTGTCGGTTCCCTTTTGCAGGGTTCACTTTTTCGCAGTTTTCCTTTTCGCCGGCGGCAGACCCTGCCGCTGCGCTCAAGCCGACGAGCGGGCCTGCGCGTAGAGGTGGTCAACGTGGTGGTCTTCCTTGCACTCGATGGCCGACCTTTCCAGCTGTATCGTGGCGTGGCCAATGCCATACTTATCGTGAATGATGCTCTTTATGTTGGTCAGCAGGGTATCGTCACTATCCTGGTAGGAGGGGTCAACCAGGATGTGAGCGGTAAAGGCCTCGCTGCCCGAAGTGATGGTCCAGACGTGGACATCGTGGACGATGGTAACCCCTTCCTGTTCCTCTATGTCGTGGCAAAGCTCGTACACGTCAATGTGCTCGGGCACGCCCTCCAGCAGCACCTTCATAACGCGAACTATCAGCTTTCGCGTGTTGTAAACGATGAGCAGGGCAATAACGGCGCTGAGGATGGGGTCCACTATGTGAAGCGGGTTGCCCATCCGGTCGGTAATGATTATGACGGCCCCGGCAACGATTACCGCGATGGAACCCAGGGCGTCGGCAATTACGTGCTGCAGCGCGCCTTCCACGTTTACGCTGTGCTCCGACGACCGGTGCAGCACCCACGCCGCGACCAGGTTAATCAGCAGGCCGCCAAATCCGACTATGAAAACGGGCCAGCCAATTACTTCCACGTCCTCGACGAACAGACGGTGGTAAGCCTCGAACACGATCCACCCGGCGATAAGCCATAAGGAAAAGAGGTTGGCCAGGGCCGCCAAGACCTCGGTGCGATAGTAACCGAAGGTGTGTTCCACAGAAGCGGCCTTGTCCGCAATCCACATGGCGACCAGGGCCATGGCTATGGCGGCAGCGTCGGTCAGCATGTGACCGGCGTCGGCAATCAGGGCCAGGCTGCCCGACATCAAGCCGCCGATTACCTCCGCCACCATATAGGAAGAAATCAGGCACAGGGCGACAATCAGGCTCTTCCTGCTGGCGCCCCTCAGGTCGTGGGCATGGTCATGGTCGTGATGGTCGTGGCCGGCGTGAGCGTCATGGTCGTGCCCTTCGTGGGCGTCATGGTCGTGCCCTTCGTGGGCGTCATGATCGTGGCCGGCATGAGCGTCATGGTCGTGCCCTTCGTGGGTGTCATGATCGTGGCCGGCATGGGCGTCATGGTCGTGTTCTCTCATTTAGCCACCCCCAGTACGTTAGCTGCCAGTATATACCGGCATTTTGAAGTTAGCTATCTGCCAGATTGGCAATCATAGTAAGAAATTTGGGCCGCTTTCGTAAATGGCTGCCGGGGTTAAAAGCAATTCCCGGTGACCGGCCTGCGCCGTGTCCAGAGTATCTTTTGCCGTCCACGGTATGCAATTTATCGCCGGGGGCGATGCCGAAGTTCCTGCCGGGCCGGAACCGATTGCTGCGGTGCGAAAAGCCGTTGCCCGATGGCGAAATCCGTTGACAGCATATCTGACAGATGCTATTCTTGATTGTTGACCAATGCAGTCAACAATTATATTCTGTCCATTGGCGCAGCTTGGCCCGGTTGGAAATGCGGGGAGGTTTTTCCAGCCAACGTGAAGCCAACCACAGGAGGGGTGCCATATGACGACCCAACGGGTCATTTCCCGGGAATCCACCGACATAGACTCCGAGTACAAGTGGGGCTTTACAATTGACATCGAACAGGATGTGGCCCCCAAGGGACTCAACGAAGATATTATCCGGTTCATTTCCGCCAAAAAGGAAGAGCCGGAATGGATGCTGGACTGGCGGCTGAAGGCTTATCGGTACTGGGTAACCCTCAACGAAGAGGAGCCCAAGTGGGCCAACATTCAGCACCCCCGCATTGATTTCCAGGACATCATATACTATGCCTCGCCCAATTCGAAGGACGGCCCCAAGAGCATGGACGAGGTGGACCCGGAGTTGCTGGAGGCTTTCGACAAGCTGGGCATTCCCCTGGAAGAGCAGAAGCAACTGGCCGGCGTGGCGGTGGACGCGGTGCTGGACAGTTCGTCGGTTGCCACCACCTACAAGGATACGCTGGAGAAGGCGGGGGTCATCTTCTGCTCCATGAGCGAGGCCATCCGCAACCACCCGGACCTGGTGCAGAAGTACCTGGGCTCGGTGGTGCCCTACGCCGATAATTTCTACGCCGCGCTTAACTCGGCGGTTTTCAGCGACGGCTCCTTCGCCTACATCCCCAAGGGCGTGCGCTGCCCCATGGAACTTATGACCTACTTCCGCATTAACGCCATGGACAGCGGCCAGTTTGAGCGCACCCTGATCGTTGCCGAAGAAGGCGCCTACGTCAGTTACCTGGAGGGTTGCACCGCCCCCATGCGCAAGTCCAACCAGCTTCACGCCGCGGTGGTGGAACTGGTGGCCCTGGACGACGCGGAAATCAAGTACTCCACCCTGCAGAACTGGTTCCCCGGCGACAAGGAAGGGAACGGCGGCGTCTATAACTTTGTAACCAAGCGGGGCAAGTGCCAGGGCCGGAACTCCAAGATTTCCTGGACCCAGGTGGAGACGGGCTCGGCCATCACATGGAAGTACCCCAGCGTTATTTTGCAGGGCGATAACTCCACCGGCGAGTTCTACTCGGTGGCCCTGGTCAACAACTTCCAGCAGGCCGACACCGGCACCAAGATGATTCACCTGGGCAAGAATACCAAGAGCACCATCGTGGCCAAGGGAATCTCCGCCGGCAAGGGGCAGAACACCTACCGGGGCCTGGTCAAGATTATGCCCTCGGCCACCAACGCGCGGAACTTCACCCAGTGCGATTCGTTGCTGGTCGGCGACAAGTGCGGCGCCCACACCGTCCCGTACATCGAGGTGCAGAACCCCACGGCCCAGCTGGAGCACGAGGCCACCACCTCCAAGGTGAGCGACGACCAGCTTTTCTACTGCCAGCAGCGGGGCATCTCGCCGGAGGAAGCCAACTACATGATTATCAACGGCTTCTGCCGCGGTATCTTCCAGGAGCTACCCTTCGAGTTTGCCATGGAAGCGGGGCAGCTGATGAAGGTGAGTTTGGAGGGGACGGTGGGGTAGCACTCGCTTTGTGCGACCATTGAATAGTCTCCTCCTCCTGCGGGGGAGGTAAAAGGCAAGGACAAAAGAACATGCTGAGCACTTACAGGGCCATTGTTGATGACGAAGGTACAATTCGCCTGTTGGAGCCGGTCAAGCTCAAGGAAGGTACCCATATTCTGGTCACGGTAGCAGACCGGGATACTTTGATTGCGCTAATGAAGTCATCCGGCCAGACTGCCTTGTCTGAAGAGCGTCTGCGAGAGGAGTTGCAAGAGGACGAAGCATGGGCCCATCTGTTGAAAGATGCACCATCGCAATAGCGAGGTTTCCCTATTCGGATTTGAGCGATTGGCCGGTTCGACCGGTTGTAGTGTTGGCGAACGCAGGGCCGGAGGACTGGATACTGGGGCAGATAACAACGAACGCTGACATTGACGGCTCGGCTATTCAATTGACGAATGATAGCCTTGAGCAAGGATCCCTCCGCTTCGTAAGCTACTTCAGGCCTAACAAGTTGTTCACCGCAAACGAGGCATTGATTATCCGACGGGTAGCCAGACTAAAGCCTGAAGTGTTCAACGCCCTGCTCGACGCCACAATAGGCATCCTGGACCGGAACCGGACGACACACGGACAGACTTGAATGAATACGCCCAGGAATCTGCATCTCTGCCGCCTCCATGGCATCAGTGGCAGTTCGTGTGCACTCGCGGCTTAATCATCTCCAAAGGAGCAAAACCACCAAAATGCCACCCATTCTGGAAGTTAATGACCTCCACGTTTCCGTGGAAGACCAGGAAATTCTCAGCGGCGTAAACCTGACCGTCAATGCCGGCGAGGTTCACGCCATCATGGGGCCCAACGGGTCTGGCAAAAGCACCCTGGCCAGCACCCTGGCCGGGCGACCCGAGTACCAGGTAACGGGAGGAGGGGCCACCTACCGCGGCAAGGACCTGCTGGCCCTGGAGCCCGAGGAACGGGCGCGGGAGGGTGTCTTCCTGGCCTTCCAGTACCCCCTGGAGTTGCCGGGCGTCCGGGCCTGGCAGTTCCTGAAGGCCGCCGCCGACGCCAAGCGGGTCCACCAGGGCGAGGAGGAGTACAGCGCCCGCGACTTCGACCGGATGCTGCGGGAGAAGGTCAAGCTGGTGGAGATTGACCCGGAACTGGTCCGCCGCTCGGTCAACGAGGGCTTCTCCGGCGGCGAGAAGAAGCGTAACGAAATCCTGCAGATGGCCATCCTGGAACCCACCCTGGCCCTGCTGGACGAGACGGACTCGGGCCTGGACATTGACGCCCTGCGCATCGTTTCCGACGGGGTGAACAGCCTGCGCAACTCCGAGAACGCCATCGTCCTGGTAACCCATTACCAGCGTCTGCTTAACTACATCACCCCCGACCGTGTCCATGTCCTGCTGGATGGCCGCATCGTCCGCTCCGGCGGCCCCGAACTGGCCCTGGAGTTGGAGGATAAGGGTTACGACTGGATCAAGGAAGCGGTGGAGGCGGGGAACTAGCTATGAGCGCCGCGCCTGTCATCAACCATCCTACTTACCACAGTGATTACCTGGCCCTGCGGGAGCAACTTTCCGACGGCAGTCCGGCCTGGCTGAACGACCTGAGGGACGCGGCTTGGAGGACTTTTGACGCCAAGGGGTTCCCCACGGCCCGCCGGGGCAACGAACCCTGGAAGTACACCAACGTCCGGCCCATTGCCCAGGGGAATTTTCTGGCTCCGGGCTCCTCGGGCGACGGCCCAACGCTCCTGCTCGTTGGGGCCGACGGCGCGCCGAATGTGGGAGACTACCTGAAGAATGACTGGACCAGGTTGGTGTTCCTGGATGGACACCCCCTTATTGGGCCACAGCCTGATACGCCGACGGTGAGCACCATTGCAAAGGCGCTGGCAACAGGCGAAGGCGAAGAGGCTTTACAGGGCAACCTGGCTGGACACGCCAGCATGGAAGAAGACGCCTTTGTGGCCCTGAACACGGCATTTCTGAATGATGGGGCCTACGTGCGGCTGCCCGATGATTACGGGGAAGAAGTCTTCCTTAACGTCGTTCACCTGCGGCAGAGCGCGGACACGGTGGTCTATCCCCGCACGTTGATAGTCGCGGGGCGCAATACCCGTCTGACCGTGTTCGAGTCCTACGTGGGCGCCCACCCAGACAAGACTTCCCAGTATTTCACCAACGCCGTTACCGAGATAGCCGTCGGCGAGGGAGCCAAGGTTACCCACTACCGGTTGTTGGATGAAAGCAGGGCCGCCTACCACGTGGGCACAACCCGCGTTACCCAGGCCCGGGACAGCAGCTACGAGTCGGGCTCCTTTGCCATGGGCTGTGCCCTGGGCCGCCACGACCTTTCGGTGCTGCTGGACGGCACGGGCGCCCAATGCTCCCTGAACGGCCTGTATTTGACCGACAACACGGAACACATGGACAACCTGGTTTCGATAGACCATGCCCACCCCCACGGCTCCAGCCGCCTCTTCTACAAAGGCATCCTGGACGGCCGCTCCCGGGCGGTGTTCGGGGGCACGGTGCTGGTGCGGGAGGATGCCCAGAAGACCGACGCCCAGCAGACGGACAAGAATCTTATCCTGTCGGACCGGGCCGAGGTGGACAGCAAGCCCAGCCTGCTGATTTACGCCGACGATGTAAAGTGCGGCCACGGGGCCACCGCCGGCCACATAGACGAAGACACCCTTTTCTACATGCGCAGCAGGGGACTGGACCCGCAGACCGCCAGCCAGATTTTGATTCACGCCTTTGCCAGCGAGATTATAGATACCGTGAAGCACGAACTGGTGCGGGAGTACCTGGACAGCCTGTTCCTGGATACGGTGAGCGGCAAGGTGCTGACCGGAATAGCAGGCAGGAGTCCCAATTCCCGCCCTGGTCAGGGAGGTGCCTAGATTGACGACATCCGTTAACCCCTTTGACGTGACCAGGATACGGGAGGACTTTCCCATCCTGAAAGAGATGGTCCACGGCAAGCCGCTGGTGTACCTGGACAACGCCGCCACCACCCAGAAACCCCAGGCAGTCATCGACGCGCTGGTCAACTACTACACGACCGAGAACTCCAATGTTCACCGGGGCGTGCATACCCTCAGCCAGTTGGCCACCGACGCCTATGAGGGAGCGCGGGAAAAGGTCCGCCAGTTCATCAATGCCGAACACGACAAGGAGATTATATTCGTCCGGGGCACCACCGAGGCCATAAACCTGGTGGCCCAGACCTACGGCCGCGAGAACATTGGCCCCGGCGACGAGATAATCATCACGGCCATGGAGCATCACTCCAACATCGTCCCCTGGCAGATTCTGTGCCAGGAAAAGGGAGCGCAGCTCAAGGTAATACCCATCAACGACGACGGCGAACTGCTGCTGGATGAATACGAAAAGCTGCTCAGTCCCCGTACCAGGTTTGTCTCCATAGTCCACCAGTCCAACGCCCTGGGGACCATCAATCCGGTGGAGCAGGTCATTGAACTGGCCCACGCCCGGGGCATACCGGTGCTGCTGGACGGGGCCCAGGCGGTGGCCCACGTGCCCATAGACGTGCAGAAACTGGGCTGCGACTTCTACGCCTTCTCCGGCCACAAGCTGTACGGGCCCACCGGCGTGGGCGTGCTGTACGGGCGCGCCGAACTGCTGGACGCCATGCCTCCCTACCAGGGCGGCGGCGAGATGATCCGGTCGGTTACCTTCGAGAAAACCCTGTACAACGTCATTCCCAACAAGTTCGAGGCCGGCACCCAGAATATCGCCGGCAGCGTGGGCCTGGGCGCGGCCATTGACTACGTGAACGGCGTGGGCATGGACAGAATCGCCGCCTACGAAAAGGAATTGCTGGCCTACGGCACGGAACGGCTGTCGGAAATCGAGTTGGTGCAGCTCATCGGGACGGCCCGCCACAAGGGCAGCATCCTGTCTTTTGTTATGGAGAACGCCCACCCCCACGACGTGGGCACCATCCTGGACGCCGAGGGCGTCGCCGTCCGCACCGGCCACCACTGCGCCCAGCCTTTGATGGACCGGTTCGGCGTGCCGGCCACCATCCGCGCGTCGCTGGCCTTCTACAATACCAGGGAAGAGATAGACACCCTGGTCAAGGGTATTGACCGGGTAATTGAGGTATTCAGCCGCTGATGTCCAACCTGCACGACCTGTACCAGGAAATTCTGCTGGAACACAACAACAAGCCCCGCAACTACCGCGCGCTCCCGGACGCCAACCGGAAGGCCGACGGCTACAACCCCCTGTGCGGCGACCAGATAACCCTGTACCTCAAGGTGGAGGGCGACGTCATTTCCGACGTGGCTTTCCAGGGGGTTGGCTGCGCCATTTCCAGGGCTTCAGCCTCCATGCTGACCCAGAGCGTCAAGGGGGAGACGCTGGCCAGGGCCGAAGAAATCTTTGACGGCTTCCACGCCCTGATAACCGACCCGGACGCCGACGTGGACTACGATATGCTGGGCGACCTGGAGATGCTGTCCGGCGTTTCCGCCTTCCCCACCCGCATCAAGTGCGCCGTCCTGGCCTGGCACACCCTGAACGCCGCCATAGACGGCAAGGAAGATTCGGTTACGACGGAGTAGATTGTTTTGACCGACTCTACAAACTTCCCGCCCGACTGGGACGAGGAACGGGTACTTTGGGTATTAGAGCACTACGAATCTCAGACTGAGGACGAAGCCGTAGCGGAAATCAAGGCCGCCTTTGATAGTGCGGACTACTCGGTCATGTCAATCCCCAACGAGTTGGTTCCATCAGTAAGAACACTGTTGTCGCAACATTCAGGCTAGCAAAGCATTGCGAATTTCGACTGACCCTTATGCACATATCCCAGGTCCGCCAACTCCTCGACAAACCGGAGCAACCCCCTGCCTGACCAAGTTCAAATACACACCGACGGCGCCTGCCTGGGCAACCCCGGCCCCGGCGGCTACGGTGTCGTCCTTCGCTACGGCGAGCGCAGCAAGGAGTTGAGCGGCGGCTACCGCCTTACCACCAACAACCGCATGGAGCTGCTGGCCGTCATCAAGGGACTGGAGGCCCTGAACCAGCCCTGCCGGGTGGTCCTCTACAGCGACTCCAAGTACGTGGTGGACGCCGTGGAAAAGGGCTGGGCCGTGAAGTGGCGGGCCAATGCCTGGATGCGCAACAAGCGGGAAAAGGCGGTCAACCCCGACCTCTGGGCAAGGCTGCTGGACTTGTGCGCCACCCATGATGTAGAGTTCCGCTGGGTACGGGGACACTCGGGGGTGCCCGACAACGAACTCTGCGACCGCCTGGCCGTGGCGGCGGCCAAGGGCAAAACCCTGGCCGAGGACCCGGGCTATCCGCCGCGGGACTGAATCATCCACTCAACCACACACCACCGGAGGTACCGCTCTTGGCCCAGCACACGGAAAGATTCGTCTCCTTCCGGGACGGCAAGTTTAACGTCCAGTTGGTGGAGGGAGGCAGCGGCGACCATTTGCTGTATATCCACGGCGCCGGCGGCTTTACCGGCTGGGACGCTTGCCTGGACCGCCTGGCTGAAGAGTTCCACGTCATTGCTCCTGCTCACCCGGGAGTCGCCAAGTCGGAGGGGCTGGAGCACCTGGACGACCTGTGGGACCTGACGCTTTTCTACGAGGAATTGCTGGACGAACTGGGTCTGGACCGTACCTTTGTGGTGGGCCATTCCTACGGCGGCCTGCTGGCTGCAGAACTGGCGGCCCAGTGTCCGCAGCGGGTGCGGCGGCTGGTCCTGGTGGGTTCCCTGGGCCTGTGGCTGCAGGAGACCCCCGTAGCCGATTTCTTCATCCTGACCCGCTCCGAGCGGGCCGAACTGCTGTGGCACGACGGCGAATCCGACGTGGCCCAAGCCTTTATGGCCGTCCCTGAGGACCCGGCGGAACGAATGGAAGCTGATTTATCCCGCACCCAGACCCTGGCATCGGTGGGCAAGTTTGTCTGGCCCATACCGGACAAGGGGTTGCCCAAGCGGGCCCACCGCATCACCATGCCCACCCTGCTGCTGTGGGGCGATTCCGACGGGGTGGTGCCGCCGGCCTACGGGCCGGCCTTCCAACAACTGCTGCCCAACGCCACCCTGCAGGTCATAGAACAGTGCGGCCACATCCCCCAGGTGGAGCGACCGGAGGATTTCTTCGCCGCGGTAACGGGGTTTTTGAGGGATTGAGTCCCACTTTTCGACCTTATTGAAAACTGATCGAGGCCATGCCATGACCCTTAACGAGTTTATTGAATCTGCCCTGGAGGTGGAACAGGGGCTGCTGTTGGAGGCAGTGCAGGACCTGACGCCGGAGGAGTTGACCTGGCAGCCTGCGCCCGACGCTAACCCCATTGGCTGGATGCTGTGGCACACCCTCCGCGTGGAGGACATGTGGATACAGTTCTTCATCCAGGGCCGGTTGGAATTGTGGGAGCAGGAGGGCTGGAACGAGAAGTTCGGACTGCCCACCCGGGACAACGGCTTTGGCCATACCTCCGACCAGGTGGCAAACTTTCCTGCCCTGGACCTGGCCGAATTGCTGCGGTACGGGGAGTCGGTACGGGCCGGCACGCTGGAGTATCTTCGGGGCCTCTCCGTTGAGGACTTTGACGTAGTTCCAAGGGAGCGGCGCCCCGAGTTGACGGTGGGCAAGGTTTTGCGGCAACTGCTGGCCGAGTTCTACCAGCACCAGGGCCAGATTGCTTACCTGAAGGGGTTGAAGCGGGGCGCAGGGGCCCTGCCTCCCACGTATTCCACGCCGGGGTAGATGCGGAGACAGTCAACGCAGCAATGGTTCAGAAAAGGAAGGGGGCAGCCAACCGTGGCTGCCCCTTTCTTGGTTGTGGCCCAGTCGCTTTGGGACTTGCCCAGGGTACCCTTGCTGCGACGCCATCGCATATATTGGTCCATCAGCATAGAAATGATGGGTATGCTGGGAGTCCGCTCGTGGTGAGCCTGTCGAACCATGAACGGTCGGCCCTTCGACAAGCTCAGGGTGCACTGAGATATTATCCAGCAGTTCAAATCAGTTGAACAACCAGGTCGCCGTTGCGAGGCTGTCGCAGCGACAACATCCTTGCGTTACGGTTACACCTCGGTCGCCTTACCTACGTCCCTGACTCCTCGTCCCGGGCTCCCCGATTATTGGCTCAGCCACGCCTCGGTCCAGTAGTGGTACTCGGACAGGGCGGTGTTGGGGTAGAAGTTGGTCAGCCTCCAGTCGAACACCCAGCGGTAAGAGCCGGTGATGGGGCTGAACATATAAGCCTGGTCCAGCACCCGCCGCTGCAAGTCCAGCAGGCGTTCCTGGCGCTTCACGGGGTCCAGCTCACCGGCCTGGGCTTCAATCAGGGCATTTACCACGTCGTCGTTATGGTTGGCGACGTTGCCCGGCCCGCGGCTGTGCAGCACCGAGTACAGGTAGCCATTGGTGGTCGGGTGCGGAGGCATGGGGCCAAGCGCAATCTGGTAGTTGCGTTCGCTGCCGAACATCTTGTCGCGCATCAGGTCCGGGGATACGGGGGTCACCCTGGTCTCGAACCCCACGGATTCCAGGTCTCCCGCCACCTGCCTGGCGACCCGAAGGTACTCGGGGCCCAGGCTGGAAACGGTAATTTCCAGGGCGGGCGGATAGACTATTTCGCTTTGCTTCAGAATGTCCCGCGCGCCGCTGGGTGAACCCAGGTAGTCGGCCAGCATTTCGCTCTCGTCCAACTGCCAGTAGGGATTGGGAACCGGCATCCCCATGCCGACCCCGCCCTGCCCCTGCCAGTCAACATCCACATACTCCCAGGGGTCAATGGCGCGGAAAACGGCCCGGCGCACTGCCAGGTCGTCCAGGGGCGCTTCCTGGGTGTTGAGTGTCATTACCAGGCCAATCTCCGGCTGCTGGGAAACGCGGGAATTGAACTCGGCGCTGCTCTGTTCCAGGCGCTGCCAGTCGGTGGGCGGCATGACAATGACGTCTAACTGGCCGGCATGGAAGAGGGCAAGTCGCCTGGGATTCAATGCCCCCGGCGACTCGGGCGTCTCAACCGCCCTCACCGAAATTCCGTCCAGGCGGGGGAGTTCGGGCTCGAAGTATTGGGGATTGCGCGCGAAGTCGCTGCCGCTGCCGGAGTCTGTCGGCTCGTACATCCAGGGACCGGTGCCAATTACGGGGGCCGAACTGAGATCGCCAAACTGCTCCACCACTTCCGGGGCGACAATTTTGCTGTGCCCGTCGGCCAGGGCCAGTAGGGCGTCGGCATCCCGGAAGACCAGGTTGACCTTGATGGTCCGGTCGTCAACGGCTTCAATATCGCCGATGCCGCGGTCGTCAAACCTGGCGGCCCCGGGCCAACCGGGGGTCCGCATACGCTGGTAACTGAAGGCCAGGTCGTCGGCCACCAGTTGCCTACCGTTTACCGGCGAAATGTCCTGCCAGTAAACATCCGGGCGCAAGCGGAAGACATAGGACATGTCCGGTGCCAGTTCCCAGCTTTCACACAGGTCACACTCCAGGGTCAAGCTGGGCTGCTTTACTTCCGGGCCGGCGCTGAGGCGCAGGAGCCGGCTGTAGGCGAGGCCGGGGCCCAGCGTGGCCAGGGTTTCCTGGTTGGACTGGTGCACGTCCCGGTGCGGGTAGTCAACCATGGATGCCAGCGCCAGGCTTCCGCCCCGCTGCGGCTGGCCTTCCTCTATTGCCGCCACCGGCGGAGCTACGGCGGCCGCCGGCTGGGGCGTTGCGGACCGAATGGCCGACGGGACGGTTTTCGGTTCCCCCGCCTGGAGTTTTGCGGGCTGCTCCCGCGAGGAACAGGCGGCCATTCCCAGGAATAACAAACCGAGGACCAAAAGTAGAATAGTGCTGAAAGCTTGCGTCATACCCCTCCTCCGGCTCCCTGCCTGCCATTGACGCACGTTGGCGGTGAGTAGTTTTGGAAAATCGCAAATAGAGCCTAGCGGCAAACCGGCCAAAAGCGCCAGCGATTACGGCTGCGGATAACCGGGACTTTGGGGCGGGGAGCCGGGTGAACGGTTGCCACGCTGCGTCCGTGGGGCCCTGGCGACAGGTTTGTGGTAAGCTATATTTCGCTGGAGACCCGATAGACAAGGGGGCTCCACGGCAGTTCTCTCGGGTGGGTCCAGCAAGCGATGACACAGTTTTCCGATGTAGCTTTCGACGGCCTCTATGGCGCGGCCATCATGGATCATTACCGCAACCCACGGCACCGGGCGCCCCTGGATGAGGCCCAGCTTTCCGGCCACGAGTTTAACCCCTTCTGCGGCGATGAGATAACCCTGCGCGCCCAACTGGACGATTCTGGCAGGGTTGCGCGGGTGTACTCCCACTCCCAGGGCTGTTCAATCATCCAGGCGTCGGCTTCGATGATGGCGGAAGGAATGGAGGGCAAGTCGGCGGAAGAACTGGAAGAGCTGGCCCAGTTGTTCCGGGCGTTGATGCAGGGCCGGGAAATGACGGATGAGGCCCTGGCCAAGTTGAAGGACCTGGCCGCCCTGCAGGTAGTCCGCCAGTACCCGGTACGAATAAAGTGCGCGCTGCTGCCCTGGACGGCGCTGGAAGAGGGTCTGGACGAACTGAGGCGAGCCGGGGCGCGCCAATAGGTCAACCCTTTGGGAATGCTGGTCGGACCGACCCCACCCGTCGTTCCCGCGCCGGCGTGAACCTTGACCGGCTGGAGTTAAGATTCCTGCCTTCGCAGGAATGACGCCCCCGGGCATCAGCCATCCTTTCAAAACTGTTGAACCACCAACGGCCCGCCACCGGGTTTGACGGCAACCTACCACTCCGAATGGGGCGGGCGCCCCATCAGTTCGGCGATGGCCTCCCGGGGCGGCAGGTCCTCAAAGAGGATGCGATAGGTGACCTCGGCGATGGGCATTTCCACGTTGAGCCGCTCGGCCATGGTCAGGGCCGCTCCGGTGGTATTGACCCCTTCCACCACGTTTTCCATGATGTCCCGAATCTGCGGCCAGGTGCGGCCCTGGGCCAACTGCTCCCCCGTAAACCGGTTGCGGCTCAACGGGCTGTAGCAGGTTGCCACCAGGTCTCCCAGGCCGGCCAGGCCGGCGAAGGTAAGGTACTGGGCTCCCGCCGCCGTGCCCAGGCGGGCCATCTCGGCCAGGCCCCGGGTGATGAGGGTGGACTTGCTGTTCTGGCCCATGCCCATGCCGTCGGCAATGCCCGCGCCCAGGGCGATGATGTTCTTCAACGTGCCGCCAAGCTCAACGCCGATGACGTCGTCGCTGGTATATACCCGGAAGGTGGGAGAAATCAACAGTTCCTGTACGAAGGCGGTCCTTTCCCCGTCAGCCCCGGCCACGACGGTTGCGGAAGGTTTCTCGTCGGCAATCTCCCTGGCCAGGTTGGGCCCCGAGAGAACGCAGACGCCCGGCCGGCTTTCCTCGGGCAGTTCCTCTTCCAGTATCTGGCTCATACGGTTGCCGTCGGGCAGTTCCAGCCCCTTGGACGCGCTGACCACCGTTGCCCCGGAGGTGACAAAGGGAGCTATCCACCGCGCGTTGCGCCGGAAGTGTTCGGAAGGGACGGCCAGCATAACCAGGTCGGCGCTCCCCAGTACCTGCCCCGGGTCGCTGCCCACGGAAAGCAACTCGGGGAAGGGAATGCCGGGCAGGAACCTGCGGTTTTCCCGGTAGGAGTTGAGCCGGTCCGCTTCCTGGGAGGTGCGGGCCAGGATAGTCGCCCGGATATTGTTCCGCGCCAGAATAATGCCCAGGGTTGTTCCCCAGGTGGTGGTTCCGACTATGGCGGCTTGTGCAGTCAAAGGGATTTCCGTGGCGCGCCGGGCCTTTCAGGCGGTGCCGAGGCCAGCGCCCATGATTAGCGCTATAGCTATTGGTTCAACTCTTCTGAAGAGATGGGTAGTATTTCCGCTCACTCTGAGCCTGTCGTAGGGCAGTCCGTTCATGGTTCGACAGGCTCAAGGTGAGCGGACTGCCTAGGGGGTGTCGTCAAATTGATAGCGGGAGCTTCCAAGCGTCCCTCTTCGTCGTTCCCGCGAGGGCGGGAACCTCGCCCGGCAATAGTTAAGATTCCTGCCTTCGCAGGAATGACGATGCATTTGACGACACGCCCTAGTTTACTCATCAATGCAAAGTGGTCAAACTACCAGATTCTAATCTTAGCACAGGTAGGCGCCTACTGCCGCCGGGCGTCGAGGCATTATGCCTGTTTACGTTTGGGGGATGAGGCCAGGGAGGGCAATTGCCGCCGGACGAACCCGGCAAAGGAAGTGTCGGCAGGCTGCCCTGCAAAGGGCCCCGGACAGAACTCCCTAGAGGGTCCGGCTACTGCTCTATGCGGGCCGCCGGATTGCCAATGCGCCGCTCGGTGCCGTTGAGCAGCCGCTGGATATTGTCCCGGTGCTGCCAGATTATTACCGCGCCGCCCAGCAGGCCGTAAATCATGTAGTGGTTTGAAATAAGGCCCAGGGGATTGAAGCCCAGCAGGACCAGGGCCAGCAGCACGGCAACGGCCGAGACCACGCCCAGGATGGAACCCAGGGAAAGGTAGCGGGTAAGCAGGCAGGTTGGCAGGAAGACTATCACGCCGCAGGCCGCCGCCAGCGGTGACATTACGGCCAGTCCGCCCAGGCCCGGGGCAATGCCGCGCCCGCCCCGGAAGCCCAGAAATACGGGCCAGTTATGGCCGGCCAGCGCCGCCAATCCCGCCGCAACCTCCGAGGTGGCATCGCCAATCAGGGCCCGCGCCATCAGCACCACTCCGATTCCCTTGGCCAGGTCCAGCAGCAGCACCAGGCCGGCCAGTTTCATTCCGGCGGTGCGCAGGGCATTGGAAACGCCGGTGCGGCCGCTGCCGTACTCCCTTATGTCTATGCCGCGCCGCAGCAGCAGTACCACGTAGCCCCAGGGCAGCGCGCCCATCAGGTATGCTAGCGGCAGCATGGCCGCATACTTCAGGGGCAGGGCGGCGTCGGACAGGAACAGCAGGGTAGCCGCAGCCAATACCGCCAGCGCCGGCACGGCTATCAGGGACGAGAGTACGGACGGTGTCAGGACTCCTTTCATCTTCGTCGGAACACCAGCTTCAGATGGGTGTGGTCGAACCGGAACTTGTCCCGAATCCGGTTTTCCAGGTATCGCTGGTAAGTGAAGTGGACCAGCCTGGGGTTGTTGCAGGTAAACAGGAAGGTTGGCGGGTTGACGCCCACCTGGTTTACCCGGGTAATCCGCAGAAACTCGCCCCGGCGGATGCCCCTGCCCTTGACGGGCGGCGGGTTGTGGTCGGTCAATGCGTCGGCCAGCATGTATTGCAGGTCCCGCCCCGGAATCCAGCGCATCCGCTCTTCCCAGAGTTCAATGGCGGTGTTCATCACGGTGGTAATGCCCTGGCGGTTCAATGCCGAGGTAAAGCAGATGGGCACGTAGGGCATGAAGTGGAGCCGGTCAATCACCCGGGCTATGGCTTCCTCCCGGGCGTAGCGGTTCTCGTCGCCAACGAGGTCCCACTTGTTAATCACCACTATCATCCCCCGGCACATCTCCCAGGCCAGGCCGGAAATGTGGGCATCCTGGGCGGTAGCCAATTCGGTGGCGTCGGTGACCAGCAGGGTGATGTCGCTGCGGTTAACCGCGTTGACAGCCCGCAGGACGCTGTATTTTTCAATCCCCGGCTTGACCTGGCCGGGGCGGCGGATGCCGGCGGTGTCAATCAGGGTGACGGGCCTGTCCCGGTAGGTCATCTGGGTGTCCAGGGCGTCGCGGGTGGTGCCGGCCACGTTGCTTACTATGGCCCTTTCCTGGCCCAGGACGGCGTTCAGGAGCATGGACTTGCCCACGTTGGTGCGCCCAACAATGGCCAGTTTGAGCTCTTTGCTGGCAGCGCCGGGCGCTCCCTGGCCCATTTCGGCAGGGGGGGCTGCGCCGGTTTGTTCACCGGCATCCTCGCCGGTCTCGCCCCAATCGTCCCACTCTTCGTCTGCGTCGTCAGGGGGGACGTAGGGGGGAACGGGCAGGTGAAAGAGGACCCGGTCCATCAGGTCGTAGATGCCGTAGTTGTGGTAGGCGCTTATCATCACCGTGTCGGCAATGCCCAACTGGTAGAACTCGGAGGCCATGACCTCGCGGCGGTCGTTGTCAACCTTGTTGACGGCCAGGATGACCGGCTTCCTGGCCCGGCGCAGCCGCTCGGCGACCTCCAGGTCGGTGGCGGTCATGCCGTCAGCGGCATCGGTAACAAAGACGATGACCTCGGCGCCGGACATGGCCATGTCGGCCTGCTCCTGGACCATCTCGCGGATGTGCCCCTCGGGCGCCGACTCCAGGCCGCCGGTATCCACGAGGATAAAGCGGTAGCTGTCCCACTCCACCTCGGACATAAGGCGGTCGCGGGTGGTGCCGGCCTCGTCGGAAACAATGGCGTGGCGGCGGGATAGCACGCGGTTAAAGAGGGAGGACTTGCCCACGTTGGGCCTCCCCACCACCGCCACAATAGGCAGCGCTTCACTTTCTATTTCGGTCATCTCTTTCTATCCACGAATACACACGAATATTCACTAATGGATTTCGATATCATACTTGAGCATGGGCCAAATTTTTGGAACACCCTATCTCACTAAGCGTTTCCACTCCAGCCTGGGATGTTTGCCGAAGTTAATTAGCAGTCCCAGCTTCATTTCTGTAGCCTTCAGGTAATTGAGGATTTGCGCCTCCTCGGTACCACTCAGACGATTTAGCGCCTTCAGTTCCACAATTATACTGCCATAACAGAGAAGGTCAGCGAAATAATGGCTTTCCAGTGCTTTGCCTTTGTACCTAATTCCAATGGGATGCTGCGATGTAAAGGGAATTCCACGAGCCTTTAGCTCGTTCTCCATAGCTTCCTGATAGACTGCTTCAAGAAATCCCGCACCCAACTCATTATGCACATCAAAGGCTGCGCCCATAATGGCATATACTTCGTCCCCTGCAACTAACTCATTCATCAAATATATTTGCTCAACCCAAGCCTACTATCCACCAAAAATATACATTAGTGATAATTCGTGGATATTCGTGGATAAATCAAGATAGCAGGAATTCGAGGATGGCTTTTTGGGCGTGCTTGCGGTTGTGGGCCTGCGAGTAGGCTATGGACTGGGGGTGCTCCAGCATCCCCGGCGGCACCTCTTCCCCGTAGTGGGCGGGCATGTCGTGCATGAAGTTGGCCGTAGGCTTGGCGTGGCGCATCAACTCCGGGTCCACCGTGTAACCCTGGAAGGCCTCCAGCCGCGCTCCCCGCTCCGCCTCGTCACCCATGCTGGTCCATACATCGGTATAGACTATGTCGGCGTCCCGGACCGCCTCAACGGGTTCCTGCACCGACCGGATTTCAGTATTGCCGTTGACCCGCCTGGCCGTCCGGATTGCCTCCTCCTCCAGCGAGTAGGGAGGGGGCGACGCGATGGAGAAGTTCATCCCCACCGCCGGCAGGGCCAGGCACAGGCTGCGGGCCACGTTGTTGCCGTCGCCCACGAAGGCCAGTTTGCGGCCCGCCATACCCTCCAGCCCCTGCTGGTGCTCGGCGATGGTCAGGATGTCGGCCATTATCTGGCAGGGATGCTCCCAGTCGGACAGGGCATTTATCACCGGCACCGTGCCGTATTCCGCCAGTTCCTCCAGGGTGCGGTGGGAGTTCACCCGGGCCACGATGCAGTCCACGTACCCGGACAGAACCTGGGCCACGTCGGATACGGGCTCCCGCGTGCCCAGGCCCACCTCTTCCGGGCCCATGTACAGCGAATAGCCGCCCAATTCCTGGATGCCGACCATGAAGCTGACCTTGGTGCGCAGGGAGGGTTTTTCAAACAGCAGGGCCACGCTCTTGCCTTCAAGCGGCCGGCCGGCGCCGCCCTGGCCCGGCAGCTTCATTTCCAGGGCCCGCCGTACCAGGGCCCCGGTTTCCGCTGGGTTTATGTCGGTTACTGATAACAGGTGGCGAATACTTGGCATTTTCTCTTCTCTCCGGCGGCGCAATCATATATCAATTCTATAGGTCATTCAAGGCAAGACTCCGTTTCAACGGGGCAATCGCGCCTTAACGAAATGTTGTCCTGAACGACCAAAACTGTCATTCTGAACGGAGTGAAGAATCTAAAATCCATTCCACTAACCGACTTTCGGGCAGGCAACAGGTCTATTGGTCAGTTCTATTGGGCAGCATTTCAGGCCCTTCGGCAAAGTTTATCCTGAGTCAAGCCGGAGGACTCAGGGCGACATGGCTTGCGGTTCAGGCGTTTAGCGTAGCTTAAGACGCGTTTGCCCTGCCCGTTTCAAGGGGCCTGACGGCGTCGCGCCAAGGGCACGCTGGTGGGCCGACTGGGGCGGCGCGGCGCCGCGTCTGCAGCAGTTGATTCCGGCGGTTTGTAATTTCCATGCATCCCGTCTATCCTTTGTAACCGTATTGAAATCGGCATAATCCAGGAGGCGACCCGATATGGTGAGTGAGAAAATAGTCCCAGGTTTGAAAGGACAGGAGCAAACCCTGGTAAGCGAGGACAACGTGGCCGGCCACGTGGACAAGTTCAGCACCCCCTCCATGATCAGCCTGATGGAACGAGCGGCCATCGCAGCCGTTCACCCTTACCTGGAAGAAGAGCAGACCTCGGTGGGCTACGAGGTCCACGTGCGGCACCTGGCCCCTTCGGACATTGGCGCTACCGTCATTGCCCACGCCGAACTAACTGAAGTGAACCGCAACCGGTTGACCTTCCAGGTAGAGGCCTACGACGGCGACCGCAAGATTGGCGAGGGGACGCACAAGCGGGCAGTGATTGACCGGAGCAGGTAGGGATTGTGCTACACTGGAGGAGAGGCGGGACAGGAACAGCCTAAATGGTGCGAATACATACGACCGAAGCGCTACAAAGCACTTGGCAATCACCTGTGTCGGAAATCCATTTTGGGGGATGTGTTCATGTCAGAACGCAATGTCTTCAGACATCCTCGTTTTGAGCAAATGCTGGTTTACGAGGAAATGAAGGGGGAACTGGAGAAGAAATACTCCAAGAAATGGGTCGCGATATGCAACTCGGAAATACTCGGCGCCTATGAGTCTTTTGATGAAGCGCAGCAGGCAACCACAGATGCGGGGCTCGATTACTTGAACTGCTGTATCAGACAGGTGGGCGTGGAGCCAATGCCTATTATTCTGTTGGGCACATAAGACTTGGCCAGCATCATTGAGTATCACATAAGCCCTGCCGATTATATAAGAGCTATTGGGCCGGTAATTGCCATTGAAATACAAGGTCGAGAAGGAATTGCACTGCTGGACACCGGAGCTAGTTGGTCGAGCATAGATATAAACTTCGCGAGGAGCTTATCGTTACCCCAAGGCCAACCTCACGAAACGGCAGGCGCAACCGGCAGGGGCACTTTCCCAACATTCAGAACCAACCTGTATATTCCTGTCCTGGATTTTACCGTGACCGGTCCTGTTTCGGGATTGCCTCTCCGCGGGAATGGGCACGAACTGGACGCCGTCATCGGACGAGATGTCATCTGCCGTTACGAATTCACTATCAACGCAGAGACAGGGTTGATCCGTTTTACTGAGCTCCAGCGATAGCCTTTAAAAGGCCGGGCGGCTATTCACCAAACAAAAACAGGGGCGGGAAATTTCCCGCCCCTGAAGTTTGTGCCGAAATGCGCTGGCCCTACAGGTTAATCTGCGGGTCCATGTACTCGTGGTCCTTTTCGTACACCTGAACCCGGTTGCGGGCGGTGTCCACCACGAAGAGCATGTTGGAATCCCGGTCGAAGGTGAGCGCGGCGGGCTTGACGAAGCGGCGCTGCTGCTCGATCAGGTCGGGAACTCGCCGGCGAGCCTTGACCATGTCCGGGTTGGCGTCCAGACCCATCTGGCCCCACTTGGAAACCTCAACCGCGTCCCCTTCCAGGTAGGCGATGGGCTTGGCTTCGGGGTCATAGATGACCACCCGGTCGTTCATCCAGTCGGTGACATAGACATCGCCCTCGCCGTCCACGGTAACGTCGGTGGGGTGATTCAGGGCATCCTGCCCGTTGACCTGGTGGGCAAAGGTGCGCAGGTGGGTGCCGCCGGGGGTGAACTTCTGAATCCGGTTGTTGCCCCAGTCGGCGATATAGAGGTCGCCATTGGTATCGATCTCGATGCCGTCGGGCATTTCGAACTGGCCTTCAGCGCTGCCCTTGGAACCGAAGCCGCTGATGTACTGGCCGTCCTTGGTGAATTTCTGGATGCGGCTGTTGAAGGAGTTGACGATCCACAGGTTGTCGTCGGCGTCGAAGGCCATGCCCGCGGGACCGCTCAGTTCGCCTTCGCCTTCGCCCTTAACGCCAAAGCCGCTCAGGGGTGCGCCGTCGGCGTCAAAGACGGCCACGCGGCACTGCCACTCGTCGGCGACGTAAACGTTGCCAGCGCTGTCCAGGGCCACGCCGGAAATCCAGGTGAAGGTGGTGGGCTCGTCGCTGCCGTAGGCCAGGCCCTGGCGGCCAAACTCGCCCAAGTACTCCTGGTCAGCCGTAAACTTGGTAACGCGGATACCGCCCGGGTTCTGCTCGGTGGCCCGGTTGGTCACGTACAGGACACCGTCCTTGGCAGCGGCAATGCTGACGGGCTGGCTGAAGCCCATACCGGCGGCGCCGTTGCGGCCGATGTTGTGGCTGTACAGCCAGGCTCGCCCGGCGGCTACAGTATTCTGTGCCATTTTCGCCTCCTCTTGGCGTTAGTTTTCAGTAATAAGGGCCGGGGAACCGCCCCGGTTGGGAAAGTTCACCCGGCCCTCAACTCAATCTTGGTTCGCTTCGACTTTAGAATCGGGCAACTCGATTGAGCGCCAGGTTTCGAGTAAGGGCCTCCGATTACTTCAGGTAGCCCATCTTCTCGAAGTTGCCGTTGACGATGGGGGTGGCGTCCATGCCGAACCAGTCTTCCACGATGGTGGTGTAAGCGCCGCGGAAGTCATAGTTGGGGACCAGGTCGCCCTGCTCCAGGTCCTTGGCTTCCCGGGACGGGTACTCGCCGTACATGCCGCCGGTGACGCCGTCGCCAATGGCGAAGGCTACGCCGGCTGCGCCGTGGTCGGTGCCGGAGCCGTTGTCACGGACGCGGCGGCCGAACTCGGAGAACAGGTACATGACGACGTTCTCGCCGGTGTTGTGCTCCTTCAGGTCCTCGAAGAAAGCGGACACGCCCTCGGAGATGTCCTTCCACAGGGCCGGGTGAGCGGCGTACTCGCCGGCGTGGGTGTCGAAGCTGGCGTGCTGGGTGTAGAACACCCGGGTGCCCAGGTCGGCCATGTAAACCTGGGCGATGTCGCGCAGGTGCTGTGCGATGGCGGAACTGGGATACTCCACGTTGGAGCTGTAGCGCTCGGGGGCGACCTTGACGATGTCGGCGCCGATCATGGCTTCCGTGCCGGTGGAGCGCAGGTAGTCGGTGACGAAGCTGCCGCCTACTGTGGGGGAGTACATGCGGCTGAACAGGTCCAGGGCCTTGGCCCGCTGGTCCTGGTCGCTGATGCCGGTCAGCAGGCCGTAGGTGCCCAGGTCGGATATGGCGGCAACGGGAACACCCGGCACTGCCAGGGCCCGGGGCAGGCCATGACCGAAGTTAATGGCGGTCAGAACGTTTTCCTTGTTGGGGTCCAGCTCGCGCGCCAGGCGGCCGGCCCAGCCTTCCGTCCCGACCTTGTCCGGCTCACAGGTGTGCCAGATGTCCATGGAGCGGAAGTGAGAGCGCGGGGAATCGGGATAACCGATGCCGTGGATGACCGCAACCTTGCCCTGGTCGTACATCTCCTTGATGGGACCCATGGCGGGCATGAAGCCCAGGTTGTCGTCCACCTTGATAATGTCTTCCATCTTGTAACCGACGTTGGGCCGGTTCTCAAAATAGAGGGGGTCGTTGTAGGGAATAACCGTGTTCATGTAGTCGTTGCCGCCGGTGAGCTGCAATACGACGATGACCGGATCCTTCTTCGTTGAAGTCATTGGTTCCTCCTTCTTAAAGTCAGTTCGGGTGGTCCGTATGCAGGACCGGCTAGGCAAATTGGAATTCGGTGGTGGCGCTGATGAGGGCCATCATCTCGCCGATGCGAGTGGCGGCGGCGGCCTCATCGTTCCAGTCCACGTTTCCGCCGGCCTGGGCGTGGCTGGCGAGCTCGCTCCGGGTCTCATCGCTGAGTTCCAGGAATCCCATGCTGTCCAGGCACCCTTCCAGCAGTTCGTCGGGAGTGGTTATGTTCTGGCTCTTCATGTGGCCGATGATGCTCTGCATACCGGGCAGGGTGGTTTTGGTCACGCTGTCGGCGACAAAGTTGATGCGGGCCAGCAGGGAGCCGCTGTTAATCCACTCGGAGCCGGTGTGCCAGCCTTCCACGCTGGGGGGATCCAGGATGTCCTGTCCCATGTAGCCGGGCTCGCGGCAGATCTTGGCCAGGCCGGGATCCGGGAACTGGTAGGAGCCGACCATCTTCATGGTGCTGGCGACTACTTCCGCCGGGCTCTTAATCTTCTGGAAGCGAGCATCCTTAAAGAAGTCGGACTTGAGCATGAAGCGCAGGACTTCGCGAATCTCGTAGTTGGACTCTTCGAAGACGTTGCACATGTTGTCCAGGGCCTCTTCGTCGCGGGCGGGCTCAATGGTCCAGGCGGGAACCTGGGGCTCGTCGGCTACGAAGAAGTTGTACAGGTGGCGGCAGATGAAGCGGGCGGTGGCCGGCTCCTTCACCACAATGTCAATGATGTCCTCGCCGTTGAAGTTGCCGGTCTGGCCGAGGAAGGTCTTCTCTTCGAAGTCGTGGTCCTCTTCCCGGTACTCAAACCGCCAGGGATAGCGGCCATAGGGCTGGCGAGGCAGCTTGGGGGTGATGGTCCAGCCGGTAAAGGCCCGAGAGGCCTCCCGGACGTCCACCTCGGTGTAGTTGCTGACGCCCATGGTGAAGAGCTCCAGCAATTCACGGCCCCAGTTCTCGTTTACCGCGTCGCGGTGGTTCTCGTTGTTGTCCAGCCAGTAAATCATGGCCGGGTTCTTGGACAGTTCCAGGATCAGTTCCTGGTAGTTGCCCATGCCCAGTTCGCGGAACATCTCGATCTGGGTCAACATCTGGTCGCAGTTATCCAGCTTGGAGTTGCCGGTGGCGAACACATGGTGCCAGAAAAGGGCCATCTTCTCTTCCAGGGGCTTGTCGGTGCTGACCATGTTGTAGAGCCAGTTGGCCTGACCCATCACCGGGTTGCCGCCAGGGAGAAGAACGCCGGGATGGTAGCGAAGCAGCAATTCGGCCTTGCCGCCGTGGCGGTCCGCGGGGGGATCTACCAGTTCATCCACAACCGCGTCGTAGCCCTTGGCAACAAGCGCTTCCAACTCTTCCCGGTTGGCGCCGAAACCGGCGCGCCGCATCAGGTGAGCCATTAACGCCAGGTCTTCTTTGTTTGACATCCGATGCCTCCTATTAGATTTTAGTTGCCTGTTCACGGGTCGCAAATCTACCCAATGACTTATCGGGGATTGTAGGCAAACTTGGAATGGCTGTCAACAGTTTTGGGGCAATTTCCCAAACATTGGATGGCTTTTGATAATGATTATAAAGTGGTAGTGGGGTGGGAGGTGATGAGGGGTGTCAAGTGGTTGTTGAATGGGCGATGGGGAGAGTCTATCATTAGGTCGAGCGCTTATCCATCGGCACTATCCCTGGATAGCATCAATTCATCGGCAAGGTGTCGCCATGACAACGCCAACCAAAGCTCCCATTCAACCGGCGCCAACGGAATCTCCCGGCACTGCCACATCCCCCGAACGTCGGAAGTTCACCGTGGACGAATACTACCGCATGGCCGAAGTGGGCATCCTTCACCCCGACGAGCGGGTGGAATTGATTGACGGAGAAATTACACTCATGGCCCCTATTGGTAGCCGACACGGCAGCGGAGTAGCGCGGGTTACCACACAATTCGTGAACCGGTCCGCCGGCGCGGTACAGGTATGGCCGCAGAATTCGGTCCACCTTGGCGAAGATCTGGAACTCCAGCCGGATATCGCCATCCTGAACCCCAGAGAAGATACCTATGCCGAATCTAACCCCCGCCCGGGCAACATCCTTATCATCATTGAAGTCTCCGACACCACCCTGCCCTATGACCGGGACGTTAAATCCCGCATCTACGCCGAAGCAAATGTCCCCGAAACCTGGATTATGAACCTGCCCGAAGACTGCATTGAGGCGTTCACCCAACCCGGTCCCGACGGTTACGCCCAACACGCCATCTACCGGCGCGGCGATACAATTAGCCCGTCAACCCTCCCCGACGTCCAGTTTGCCGTGGAGGACCTGCTGCCGCCGGCGCCCGAAGAACCCGATAAGGCATAAGCCCTGAACCTGCCAGACCTCAAATCGAGGTGTCGCCATGACAACACCAACCAAAGCTCCCATTCAACCAGCGCAACCGGAAACCGCCGCAGCAACCAGCAATCCCACGTCCCGCAAGTTCACCGTGGAGGAGTACTACCGCATGGCCGAAGTGGGCATTTTGCGCCCGGACGAGCGGGTGGAATTAATTGACGGAGAAATAGTTCTTATGGCCCCTATGGGCAACCCCCATGCTACCGGAGTGAGAAGGCTGGAGCGGGTCTGGCACGATGCGTCAGGGAACGCTGTAACCGTGAGCGGACAGTGTCCGATTCGCCTAAGCGAATACGCCGACCCTGAGCCGGACGTTGCCATCCTGAGCCACCGAATGGACGATTATTCCGGCAAGACACCCAGCGCCGAGGACGTCCTGTTAATCATCGAAGTATCCGACACTACCCTGGCCTACGACCGGGGCACGAAGGTCAACCTCTATGCCGAAGCAAGTATCCCCGAAACCTGGATTATGAACCTGGTTGAAGACTGCATTGAGTCCTTCACCCAACCCGGTCCCGACGGTTACGCCCAGCACGCCATCTACCGGCGCGGCGATACAATCAGCCCATCAACCCTGCCCGACGTGGAGTTTGCGGTGGAGGACCTGCTGCCGCCGGCGCCCGAAGAATCCGACGAGGCATAGCCCTGGATCTGCTCAGACCTCAAATCGAGGTGTCGCCATGACAACACCAACCAAAGCCCCCATTCAACCGGCGCCAACGGAATCTCCCGGCACTGCCAAATCCCCCGAACGTCGGAAGTTCACCGTGGACGAATACTACCGCATGGCTGAAGTGGGCATCCTTCACCCCGACGAGCGGGTGGAATTGATTGACGGAGAGATTGTTCTTATGGCCCCTATCGGCCCTCTGCACCTTTGGAGTGTGAATCGGTGGAACCTTGTTTTTGCCCAACTGGTGGTTGATGGGAGAGTCGTGGTCCAAATTCAAAACCCAATTCTTTTGGGCGACAATTCCCAACCCGAGCCTGACGTTGCCCTGCTGACCCCCGAGTCACAAGGCAATCCTGCCACAATACCTGGACCGGACAGTGTCTTTTTGGCAATTGAGGTCTCCGACACCACCCTGGCCTACGACCGGGGCACGAAGGTCAACCTCTATGCCGAAGCAAGTATCCCCGAAACCTGGATTATGAACCTGGTCGAAGACTGCATTGAGGCGTTCACCCAACCCGGTCCCGACGGTTACGCCCAACACGCCATCTACCGGCGCGGCGATACAATCAG